>JAFWLO010000004.1 GCA_017545595.1 Candidatus Saccharimonadota bacterium
ACTAAAAGAGTGCGCTCCAACGCATTAAAATGATCATATTTTTTCGTTCAAACTATACTAACAACTTATACGGAATAATAAAACTTAACAACATAGCCCAATATAATAATACTTAATACGCCACACGAATTTTTTTTCGCGTCTTAAAGTATTTTTCACTTTTTTTATTTCCACATCCAACATTACCTCTAGTTCGAAAAGTTTGTGAAATCAGTCGATTTATACCTAGTTTTTGAACTATGGCTTGAAAACGTCCATTACATTGCGTGGAGTTTTCATTTCACGCAAACTTACAGTTTTTAAGCTAAAATCCATACGTAAAACAGCCATACATATACAACCCACGTACCAATGAACAACAACTTGTTCTCACGTCGATTCCAGGCGAAAATCCCGAACATCAAGAACAGGAAAAAGAATGATCCGACCAAGAAAGGTCTCGGATCTGCAACTGTCTCAGAAAAATTTTGAATCGCAATAGCGATCATCGCATTCACGAACATGAAGATCCCTTCTGACTTACTATCCTTTTTCAACCTTTCCGACATCACCATCGAGTTTTTTCACTTCCGTTTCTTCACGTAATCTCGCAGCACGCCCTCGACCAACTCGTAGAGTTTCATATCATTCTCCAGGGCGATCTGCTTCAACTGCTTATGTAACGCCACATCCATGTCCAACGAGACTTTCTTCCGGACGATCTGTTCGGGCCTTGTCTCGATCGCGAAATAATCGTCGTCCAACTGGGACTGTCCCGTGACCGGGTCGATCTTCAACGGCTCAGACGCGATTTTCTTCGGTTTCGGTGCACTGACGCGACTCGATTGCACAAAATCGAGCACTTTCTTGTCTGCATTCGGATGGCTGCGGTCGATATACCATCGTTTGGTCCGTTGGTCGAACGTCGCACCAGCCGATTTCAACGCCTCACGAAGCTTCTCTTTGCCCACTGGCGCATGTTCTTTCGCCAAATCGAGGAACTTCATGTCCTCATTCAACTTGGTGACCTCAAAGATCGTCAGTTCCATGTTCTTCATAGCCACACACCTTCCTTCCTAACTTTCAACTAACCTTCCCTCTTACCTTTTTTATTCTAAGTTTCTAGGGCTAATCCCTTCTTGTTTTTCCTTCTGGATCGCCCTGGCATCCTGTCGGATGTCTCGGGCGATCCTCTCAAGGTCTTCCTTCTCTCTGCTGAACGCACTTCGCTACGGCGTTTACGCCTTCGCTCGCTTGTCGGGGCACATGCGGAACACGTCGCCAGACTACGCTAGGCTCGTATTCCTCGTGCCACATATGAATTTGCATCTTCTCTTGCTTCCTCGCCGATCTGTTTGCTCTTTGTTCTTTTCTTTCTAGAACTTGGAAAGAAAAAGACTTGAAACCGAAGAGCGCACCGGGCATACTCCGGTAGGGAAGATAGGAAACGGCTGGATGGGCAGACTAACCCCTTTGAAAAAGGATGCGGTTAAAATCTGCCCACCACGTTCTCCGTCTAGTGCAAGACGAGATATCCGTAT
>JAFWLO010000005.1 GCA_017545595.1 Candidatus Saccharimonadota bacterium
GGATCAAACTCTCCATTAAAGACTTTTCGAAAATCTACTCAGTCGAAAATTTGAAACTTGTTCAACAAAAATGAACTGACGATGATTTGTGTATAAAATACACATAAATTGCACAACTAAATTGTTAACTAACTCTAAAGGTCTTCCCACTAACTCCTTGTTCCCTTAGACTTCCTTTATCTTATCTCGAAAAACTAAAAGTGTCAAGGGATTTTTTCGACTTTTTTCACAATTTTTCGCCTCAATTTTAAAATCAACAAAAAGTCGAGCCTTAAAGCTCGACTTTTCTATTATTTTCTACTCTTTTTCCTCTTCCGGAAGAACAATTCCTATTGAAGCGACCGTATCCCCATCCCCCATTTTCATTATTCTCACTCCTTGTGTTGCTCTTCCGAGTGTCGGGATTTCCTTCATCGCCACTCTAATCGCCTGCCCCTTACTCGACATCATAATAACTTCTTTCGCCTCAGGGTCGAGCGTATGCACAGCTACAATCGGCCCAGTCTTCGCTGTAACTGCTGCAATTCTAATCCCAACCCCACCTCGCTTATGTGACGGGAAATTCGAAGCAAGTGTCGCCTTCCCGTATCCATTCGCAGAAATCACCAAAATCTTCTGTTTCGGATCGGTTATCACATCCATTCCAACAATCTCATCTTTCGGTCTCAATCTTGCCCCTCTCACTCCTCTAGCAGCGCGTCCCATCACTCTAACGTCTTTCTCATTAAACCTAATCGCCTGCCCAGCCGAAGTAGAAATCACAATATCATTCTCCCCAGTCGTCCCCTGAACCCATTTCAGTTCATCCCCCTCGTCAAGTTTAATCGCGACAAGCCCGTTCGAACGAATATTTAAGAAATCTTTTATCGCGGTTTTCTTAATAGTTCCCTTCTTTGTCGCCATAAACAGATAGCCAGTTTCCTCCAGGCCGCTCCCCTGTTTGATTATCGCAGTAATCTTTTCTTCCGGATGCATAGAAAGCAAATTCACTGCCGCTGTTCCTTTTGCGCTAAGCGACGCTTGCGGAACTTCATACGCCTTTAGCCTATAAATTCTTCCCTGACTACTGAAGAATAGTAGATTATCATGCGAATTCGCCGTTACGATTTGCGCAATAACGTCTTCTTCTTTCGTCGTCATTCCACGCTTCCCTTTTCCGCCCCTATTTTGCTTACGGAAATCATTCTGAGAAACTCTCTTCATATAATTTTCCGCAGTAAGCAAAATAACACTCTCTTCTTCCGGAATCAGCTCCTCTTCCGCAAATTTCCCAACCTCGTGATTTATGATTTTACTTCGACGCTCATCTCCATACTTAGCTTTTAACGCAATAAGTTCCTCTTTAATCACCCCCAAAATCTTCTGCTCGTCCGCAAGAAGTTCCTCGAGTCTCTGGATTAGCGCATGTAGTTCTCTGAGTTCTTCCTCAATCTTATCTCTTTCGAGTCCTTGAAGACGCCTCAGTTGCATCTGCAAAATTGCATTCGCCTGAATTTCAGAAAGCCCAAACTTCTCCATGAGTTGTTTATCCGCATCGTCATAACTTGAACGAATAACTTTAATTACCTCATCAATGTTATCAAGAGCAATCTTCAAGCCCTCAAGAATATGGGCACGTTCCTTCGCTTTCCTAAGTTCATATTCGCTTCGCCTTCTTACAACGATCTGTCTATGCTTAATAAATTCGCCCAGAATCTCCTTAAGCCCCAAAATCCTCGGTTGAATTCCATCAACAAGCGCAAGCATATTATAATGGAAAGTAGTCTGCAATGGTGTCAACTTAAAAAGCTGATTCAAAATTTTCTTCGGGAAAGCATCTTTTTTAAGTTCAACAACAACTCTAACCTTTCCTCGAGCAGATTCATCCCTAGCATCCGCAATGTGATCAAGTTTTTTACTCAAAACAAGTTCACGAACCTTGTCAATAAATCCTTCTTTACTCATCCCATATGGGACTTCCGTAATAACAATGTTATAACGTCCATTTTTACGTTCTTCAATGCTCGTTACAGCTCTAATCGTCACCGACCCCTTCCCCGTCGCATAAGCCTGCCTCATCGAAGCTCCCCCATAAACTTCCGCTCCAGTCGGAAAATCTGGCCCTTTTACGTACTTCATCAGCTCTTCAAGGGTGATTTCGGGATTATCAATCTGCGCCACAGTCGCATCAACTAACTCTCCCAAATTATGTGGCGGGATATTTGTCGCCATCCCAACTGCAATCCCCATTTGCCCATTAAGAAGAATATTAGGCAATGCCGCCGGCAAAACAACTGGTTCTTGCTCGGTTCCATCAAAGTTATCTCTAAAATCAACTGTCTCTTTCTCTATGTCCGTCAAAAGCTCCGCTCCGACCTTATCCATTCTCGCCTCAGTATACCTCGAAGCCGCCGCTTCATCTCCGTCCATCGAGCCAAAATTCCCTTGCCCCTCAATCAAGGTGTATCTCATCTTCCACGGCTGAGCTAAATTCACCATAGCCATATAAATCGACGAATCTCCGTGCGGATGATACTTACCCATCACTTCCCCGACGATTCTTGCGGATTTTACCGTTGCGTGTGGAGCTTTCCAGCCGTTTTTATTCATGGCATACAAAATACGCCTATTAACTGGCTTTAAACCATCTCTAACATCAGGGAGAGCCCTATCCACAATTACCGACATCGAATACTTCAAAAAGTATTCTTCCATAGTTGACTCAACGTTTCTGTTCTCTATCCCCTTCAAAATTTCTTCTGTAACCCCTCCAGAAGGCTCTGTAAGCGATTTTGCGTCGTTAGCCAACTCAGACACGTCTTTTGCTTTTTCGTCGCTCAAATCGCCTTTATTTGCGTTTCCTGGCATTTTTTATCCTCCTCTCCTTAGAAATCCAGATCATCGAGATTAACTTTGCTTGCGCCTGCCTGTATAAAATTTTTGCGCAAATCGACCTGATCACCCATCAACTTAGCAAAAACCGCATCTGCCTTCTCGGCATCTTCTATATGAACTTGAACTAAAACCCTGTTCTCTGGATCCATAGTTGTCTCCCAGAGTTGCTTCGCATCCATTTCACCCAACCCCTTAAACCTCTGTTGCGCAGTATATCCAGCCTGCTTGAACCTCTCTTGAGACTCATCAATTTTTGAGCCATTTTTACGTTTTTCTTCAATTTTCTCTCTTAATTTATCCTCAAGAGCCTTTTCGTCATATAAATAATCAATCTTCCTTCCATTCCCCGTTCCCTTAATAAGCCCAAAAAGGGGTGGCTTCGCAAGATAAACGTGTCCCTGCTCAATTACTTCAGGCATATATCGGAAAAAGAACGTCATAAGAAGCGTCGCAATATGCAGTCCATCAACATCCGCATCCGTCATAAATACAATCTTGTCATACCTCAGTCCTTTAATATCAAACTGTTCCCCAATCCCCACTCCGAGCCCCTTAATCAGCGAGACAAGTTCTTGATTAGCTAACATCTTATCAAGTCTTGCCCTCTCAGTATTGAGCACTTTTCCTCTGAGTGGCAAAATTGCTTGAATCTTTGGATTTCTTCCCTCTTTCGCAGACCCAGCCGCCGAATTACCCTCGACGATAAAGAGCTCACATTCGTTTCTATCTCTAGACGAGCAATCCGCCAATTTTGAAGGCAAATTCAACCCATCAAACGCCCCCTTACGAATAACATTATCCCTTGCTGCTCTCGCCGCCTTCCTAGCTCTCGCTGCAAGCGTAGCCTTATTAACAATTTTCTTCGCAATTGACGGATTTTCCTCAAGATAATACCCGAAATACTCCGTCATTACCCTGTCAACGTATCCCCTTATCTCCGGATTTCCAAGTTTATTCTTAGTCTGCCCTTCGAATTGTGGATCGGGTAATTTCACCAAGATAACCGCCGTCAACCCTTCTTTAATATCATCCCCAGTTAGGTTGTCTTCCTTCTCTTTAAGAAGTCCATTTTTTCTCGCATAATCATTTATCGTTCTATTTAATCCTGTCCTAAACCCAACAACATGCATCCCGCCGTCTGGAGTCAAAACGTTATTCGCAAACGGCTTCATGATTTCAGAAAAAGTATCGTTATACTGAACAGCAATTTCCACCTCAGAATTTTCTACCTTTTTTTCAACATAGAAAATATCATCAGAAAGAACTTCCTTTCCGTTATTTAATCTCTTAACATAGCTCTTAATTCCCCCTTCAAAATAAAACGATTCTCTAGCCCCGTCTCTCTCATCATTTACCTCAATAAGAATCCCCTTCGTAAGGTACGCCTGATGTCGCGCATAATTCGATACCCAACCATAATCAAACGTCGTCGTTTCCTTAAAAATCGTCGGATCAGGATAAAAAGTAATAGAAGTTCCGCTTTCTCTAGGACTTCCTTTCGTCACCTCGAATTCCTTTGAAGTCTTCCCGACCTCAAATTCAATATGATGTGTTTTTCCCTCTCTATAAACTTCCGCTATCATCTTCGTAGAAAGGGCGTTAACAACCGAAGAACCGACTCCGTGTAATCCAGAAGAAACTTTATAACCGCCATCTCCGAACTTCCCCCCAGCATGAAGAACCGTAAGAACAGTTTCTAGTGTCGATTTTTTCGTCTTAGGATGTATATCGACGGGAATTCCACGTCCATTGTCGTCAACCCTAACCCCACCATCGTTAAGAATCGTTATAGTAATCTTATTCGCATAACCAGCAATTGCCTCATCAATCGAGTTATCGGCTATTTCCTTTATCAAATGATGCAAACCGTCATATCCAGTCGAGCCAATATACATCCCCGGTCTAATTCTAACCGGCTCAAGCCCCTCAAGAACCCTAATTTCAGACGAATCATACTGCTCTACCCCGCTTTTATCTACTGGCATAAATTACCTCAAACTTAAAAAAATACCTCCCCTATTATACCTATCATTCTCTATTTTTTCAAGCCTAAACGCTATCGTTTTTAGATATCTCAGCCCTTTTCCTCATCCAAGCTTCAAGAAAATTCTCCTCTCTCTCAACCGAATCGTGCTTCCTATAAACTTTCTCCGCTCTTCCCTGAGCATTCTCTTCTCGTATCTCTTCCCCAATCGTATCTCTATCCTCACTAGATTTTTCACGCACGCTCATTTGCTTCGAATTACTCGCTGCAAGTCTCTTATCAATTTCCGCTTCAATTTCCTTCCTCGGTCGTCCATACTTCGCCGCAGAATACATTTTCAAACTCGAAAGCACCTCAGGATTTTCCGTCCCAAGCTTCGGCCAAGTCATCGTAAACGGAGCGCTCGGCATCCCGAACATCATCACTGTCGCAATCGCATTATGATTCGGAGTTTTATGTAAATCTTCTGCCGTAAACGTCGGTGCAAACACCTTTTCGATAAGTTCTGCATCCGTAATTCCTAATCTACCCGCAATAATAGTCCCAACGTTCCCTAACACCCCTTCCCTAATCTTATCCGTGAGCTGTGTCATAAACTGATTTGCAACAATAAGGTTCAATCTAAACTTCCTTGCCTCTGATAGAATGCTTTCGAAACTCTCTGTAGAAAAATTCTGAAACTCATCTACAAACAGACAAAAATCTTCTCTCGATTCTTCAGGGATATCTACTCTGCTCATCGCCGCTGCTTGGAACTTCATTACAAATATCATCCCGAGCAACTTCGAATTTACCTCCCCCATCTTTCCCTTACTCAAATTCACCAACAGAATCTTCTTATTATCCATAATCTCGCGAATATTAAATCCGCTTTTTGTCTGCCCGAGAATATTTTTCATCATCGTATTCGACAAGAATGGTCCCCACTTCGAAGCAAACCATGTAATCACTTCTCCGGCATCATTACTCTTCTGACTTGCCGGAAATTCTTTCGTCCAATAATCGTACACGCTTCTATCCGTAACATACTGCAACTTATTTCTCACAAATTCCGGATCAATAAAACACCTAGGAATATCAATAAAGGTCGCTCCATTTGGGTCACTCATCAAAAGAAGTGCCGCGTTCCTAAACATATGCTGTCCTCTCGGCCCGAAAAACCCTTGATTTGTTGGGTCATAAAGTGACTGCAACATATTTACCCCCTCCTGAACAATAAAATCTTTCTGGTCCTCCGTCTGGAACTCAAACATATTCATTCCAATCGGATTTTCCAAATCCCCTGGATCAAAATAAATTACGTCGTCAATCCTCTCTTTCGGGACCATCGACAAAAGTTCCTCAACAACATCCCCGTGCGGATCGATAAATGCAAACCCCCGCCCTGCCAGCATATCCTGATATGCTATATTCCTCATAAAAACCGATTTACCCATACCCGTAGAACCAATTACGTAGGTATGTCTTCTCCTATCTTCGACAGAAAGCCTAATTTCCTTCTTCTCTCCTCTAAATTCATTTACACCAATCAGCACTCCGTCATCCACGAGTCTCGCTGGCCCTTCAACTTGTCTGGTCATCTGCCTCATCACCTGACTCGTCGGAATTGCATTCTGCTCCGGCAAATGAAATATACTCGCAAGCTCAACGCTGTTCAAAATATTTGTTCGATTTTCAAGCGGGAACGTCCTAAAAATATAATCCCGAACAAGTTTTTTATAGTCTTTTGCCGCCTCATACTTGAAACCATTGTATGTCGTCGAATTAAACTGAGAGAAAGCCGTAATCACCCCTCCAACCATAGCTTCAGCCTTCGCTCTCCCCGCTTCACTACTCCCAACTACTCTAATCAGCGTCTCAAAAGCCGCATATTTCGTCTTATTTTCTATCACCTGCATTTCCTCTTGCTGTATGTTCGTCAAAACAGTTATTTCCTGCGACGATTCTTTTTCTTTGGCAGTAAGAGGTTGCCACAAAAGCGCAAAAATTTGTTCAATTCCCGTAAAAATATTACTCAAATCATTCGTTTTTGTATGCGTTTGTTTACCTTCTTTTATATTTTTTACCCATTCTTCGGACTTACTAATCCACTCATTGTCCTTCGGTCTAACCATCACTTGTATTCCAATCCCATCCCCATCTTTCGTAGCCGAAAGAGCATTCAAAATCGCCAAACTTGCATCCCTCTTGGTGTCTTCGTATGTCGCAATCGGAAAAACATATTCTTTCGTAAGGGTTAATTCCCCTCCCGCAACCCCATTTATCTTTGCAGTCTTAGAAAATATATTCTCACGCTCAGTTTCCTCAACTCTCGCCGCCGGATATGCCGACAGAATCGCTTGCTTTACAGTTTCTGTCAAAACCGCCGGCACAACGGCAAAATATTTTACCATCCCGTCTTTTGCAACAATCTCAAAAGAAATATGTTTCTGACCATATATTTTCGCATTTTTACCCTTAGTAAGCGTCGAAGCAACGATAGAATACATTACTTGAGCCTGGGAAATAGCCTCATTCACAACATCTCTTTCATCTCTCCCGCCAGCCTGAATGTCGTCTGTACTCGGAGGAAGATGAATTAACATCGCAATCATCTTAAGCCCTCTTTCCGAATCCTTTATTTCTCTCAGCTTCTTTACGTATGAAGCTCTAAAAATAATTGCAAGACCAACAATAACAAGAATAACAACCCCCAGAATCGCATATTTCGAATCAGCGATTAGCTCCATCAAACCCATCCCTAACGCGCCCAAACGCCGTCAAAATTAACGTATCGCTCATATCCTGAACCTTCACGTTCAGCATATATGGATCATCATCATACAACTTTTCAATCCTTCGAATTTCTTTAAGCCCCTCCCCCCCCATTTCCTTCTTTATCGAAGTCTTATCCCTCCCTAACGCATCCTCAAAAGAATTAGAGAGCTCTCGTTCCTCTATTTCAGTCAAAACATGATAATCATTCTGCATACGTTTATTTTATCACACTAAAGTCTTTTATGTACAAAAAAACAACCGACAAGAACAAAGACAATCAAAAGCCCAATCGTTACAATATTGACAGAAGAGGAAGGGTTAGCTATTAAAAGCATTAACGGCGCAAAAGCCAAAACTAAAGCATACGCGCAGGTTTTATTCTCAGAATAACTTCTGACAGACTTTTTATCTTTTAGTATCCTTTGAAAAATTTTTATCACATAATACATCAACGTAAATAAAATGATAAAAATCATTGTAAAAAATACTAAAACACCTATAACACCCACACCCGTCGGTGTCGTAAAATTAAGCATAGCAAGAATCCCAATACAACTAACTATACTGAACAAAAGCATAATTCTACCACGCATGGCTAAATTATATCATATTTAGCCATAAGAAGTATAGTTCCCCACAAGTAAAACTATGGGCGAAAAACGGGAGGTTATCCGGTAAAAATAACATTACTATAGACCGCAACCTTTATCCCGCTTCTCGTCGCTTGACCGCTCCACATAGTGGAGCATGTCACGATTCTTCCCTCTCACATTTCAGTTCTGTTTATTTATAAGGTGCTAACCGAAATTCGGAAGAACGCGCTTCGTAAATTGACGAAGCTCTAGGTAATTCCTACTTTGTAATTTATGGCTAGAAATTACCTTTTCGCGCCATCAACTTATTTATACTTCATTTCTACCTTTTGTTTTATATGTTTATTTTTGTCTTTCGACTCTTTCATAATAGCATAAGAATCATAAAAATTCAAGAATTTGTTCAAATTTTTTACAGTATTTTTTACAACAATATGCATATTCTCCCCTATTATCTGAACAAAAAATAATGTTGTAAATTTTACACACTCAGACTTTTAGCCGAATTTTTCCACATTTTCTTCTCAATAAAAATTGTAAAAAATTTATGCAAAAAAGTGTTGACATAAGCGTTTCGGTGCGATATTATTATATTAGCTTTTGAATAAATAAATTACTCAAAAGCCAAAAACAAACATTTTAGCCAAAAATAACTCCACACTCTACACAAAGACCGGTTTTCCTCGCAGTTGCCGGTCTTTTTTCTACTCTTCGGTTTTACTCCTTCTTCCCTGTTGTTATCGTAAATATCGCCATCGAGTATTCCTTCCTAGCTATCACACACAACAAAAAAACACCCTCTCTAGGATGTTCAATTATTTTACTCAATTTCAACTTATCATGGTGGAGCTGCCGGATACTGCCTCCGGGTCCAAATCATCACTTGGATACCAATCTACGCAAGTAGTTCCTTGTTTTATCTCGGCAAAACCCCAAAAGCTACAAGTAACAAAACTCTTGAGCGCCATGACTAACTTTTCTAATTCCCTAGCGTCACCTAGAAAACCCTATTTCCGTTCTATGATAATCCAAACCCTACGGAAACTCAGATTCAGACCAGCCTATAATAATAAATTAGGCATAAGCAGGCATGTAAGCAACACGCCTTGCAACAGTGTTTTTAGCACTTATTCAACACTTACGGTGTTTAATCGTTACGCATGATATCTGTAAATGACCTGTCTAAGCTTTGTCAGCCCCAACTGAGATAATTTTAACACACCTTACCTTAAAAATCCAGTTTTAACCTTGAACTTTAATAGTTCTTGTCCTATTCTATAGATATGATAGCAAAAACAATCTCTGCTATTCCCTACGGTTTCGAAGGATCCATTATCGACGTAGAAGGCGACATGAATAAGGGTCTCCCCGCGTTCAATATCGTCGGAATGGCCAATAAAACCGTCACAGAAGCCCGAGAGCGTGTCAAAAGCGCCATAATAAACTCCGGCTTTTCATTTCCCGACAAAAAGGTCACAATAAACCTTGCTCCAGCCGACCTATTAAAAGATGGCTCACATCTTGATCTCCCTATCGCCCTTACTGTTCTCGCCCTCTCAAGACAAATCTCAAAATCCGATCTAGAAAACAGATTATTTGTCGGAGAGCTCTCTCTCGATGGCGAACTTCGCCCCATCAAAGGCATCATTAACATCATCGAAGTTGCGAAAAAAGCCGGATATAAAGAGATATACCTCCCACTTAAAAACGCTTCTCAGGCCTCTCTAATTCCTGATATAACCGTCTATGGGATAAAAAACCTCACCGAACTTTTTCTTCATTTAAAAGGCCAAAAAATCCTTTCCCCAACGAAAAAGAGTGTTGTAAAAAATAACAAAACAGATAAAAACGGTCCCTTTCTCGACCATATCCGCGGTCAAAACTACGCGAAGCGAGCTCTCGCGATTGCTATTGCTGGCCACCATAATATCCTCATTTCTGGCCCTCCAGGCGCCGGAAAAACTCTTCTAGCAAAAGTTGCCGCCAACCTTCTACCTCCCCCGACCGCAGAAGAGCAGATCGCAATCACAAAAATCCATTCCTTAACCGATTCTTCCGAAGACATTATAACCTCCCGTCCCTTTAGAGCCCCACACCACACTGCTTCCGCCGTCTCTATTATCGGCGGAGGCGCAAAAGCTCTCCCGGGAGAAATTTCTCTAGCTCACCTCGGCATCCTTTTTCTCGACGAAATCCCCGAATTCAACCGCTCCGTCCTAGAAACCTTACGTCAACCTATGGAAGACAAAGTTATTTCCGTCTCGAGAGCCAACATGAAAACCGTCTATCCTGCCGACTTTATGTTAGTAGCAACAATGAACCCGTGCCCTTGCGGATATTTAGGAGACCCCACTCACGAATGCACCTGCTCCCAAACCCAAATCCAGGCCTACACCAAGAAACTCTCAGGCCCTCTCTTTGACAGAATTGACCTCGTCATTTCCGTCCCTAAAGTCGACAATTCCGACCTCCTAAAATCCGCCCCTAAAGATAACCAAGAACATATTGTTGTAAAAAATAACATAACAGAGGCACTCGCTCGTCAACGCGCTCGTTACAAAAAAGAAGGTTTCTACAATTCTTCCCTCTCCTCAAACCAAGTTTCTTCACTCCTCTCAATTACTGACAAAGCCAAAGAAATTCTTACTCTCGCGTCAGAAAAACTTAATCTCTCCGCCCGCTCTTACTTTAAAGTCTTAAAAGTTGCCCAAACTATCTCCGACCTCGAAGGTTCAGAAACAATCGACGCCCCACAGATTACCGAAGCCCTTTCTTATCGCAAACGATAACCCCAGTTCTTACTTGCTTTTTATCTATTTTTCTGATACAATAACCCCAAGGTTAATTTAAAAAGAAAGGACAACCCCCATTAGTAAAAATTCACGTACTAAACTCAACGAAGACATTCGTTACCCTCAAGTTCGCGTAATCGGCACTAATGGAGAACAACTCGGCATCATGTCGAGTAGTGCTGCCCTTAAAATCGCTAAAGAGTCTAACGTCGACCTTGTTGAAATCGCGGCAAATGCTAACCCTCCAGTAGTTAAAATCATCGATTGGGACAAATATCAATACCAAAAGATGAAAGAGGAAGCTAAAAACCGCAAAAAGGCTCGCGAAAAACAATCCGAGCTTAAACAAATGAAAGTCGGCCTTAAAATCAGCGATAACGACCTTAATATCAAAGTCCGAAAAATCAAAGGTTTCCTCGAAGATGGCGACCGCGTAAAAATCATGGTTGTCTTCCGAGGTCGAGAAATGGCCCATAAAGAAATTGGACAAGCTCTCCTTGATAAAATCATTAATCTTCTTGATAATGAAGTTATCGTCGAAGGAAAACCTCAATTCAACGGACGTAACTTATCAGTCGGAATTCGGAAGAAGTAATTTCCTACTTCCACGATTCCCTGTTTGTACATTTTTATACCAACTTAACCTAAAGGAAAATTATGCCAAAATTAAAAACGCATAAAGGCACCGCAAAACGTGTCAAAATCAGCGGTTCCGGAAAAATCATCCGCGAACGAGCTTTCGGGAATCATATTCTCGCGAAAAAATCTAAAGCCCGCAAACGCAACATGAAAACAGCTGCCGCCATTAACGGCAAAATCAAGAAAAACGTTAAAACAGCTTTAGGAGTTTAGTCATGAGAGTCAAACGAGGCGTCCCAGCCCATAAAAAACACAAGAAAATTCTTTCTACTGCCAAAGGCATGCAACATTATCGCACCCGCAGCTATCGCTTAGCAAAACAAGGCGTCATCAAATCCCTTCGTTATGCATACCGCGATCGTCGCAATAAAAAACGCGATTTTCGCGCTCTTTGGATTACCCGTATTAATAACGCTTCGAGAGAATCTGGTCTTTCCTATTCTCAACTCATCAACGGTCTCAAGCAAAAAGGCATCAAGCTCGATCGAAAAATCCTTGCCGACCTCGCCGTCAACCATCCTGAAGCATTCAAGAAAATCGTTAACGCTGTAAAGGAGAAATAATAATGGCCATCTGCGAAATCACCGGCAAAGGAAAAATGTACGGACACAATGTTTCCTTCTCCCAGAGAAAAACTCGTAAAGTTTTCAAACCTAACGTTCACAAAAAAACCTTGGTCATCAACGGTCAAAAAATCAAATGCAACGTCTCCACGTCCGCAATCCGTACACTAAAGAAAAAAGGTTTGATCAAATAATTTATTCACAAAAAGGACCCTCGAAAGGGTCTTTTTTGTTAAGCCTTCAGTAAGCCGGATTCTGTACAACATATTTCTATGCCAGCAATCATCTATCTAGACACTGAATTGCTCCAATGTTCAAGCGGTAAGCGTGCATCTTCGGATCAAAGTTTTCTAGCACTCCTTGCAGCAAGTAGGGTTTGCCTCTGACGCATGTCGCCACACGTCACTGTGAGCTCTTACCTCACTCTTTTCACCCTTGCCAAACGGCGGTTTTGTCTCTGTGGTACTTTCCCTGCCCTCTCGGGCGGTCGCTGTTAACGACTACTTTATCCTGTGCTGTCCGGACTTTCCTCTCTAAAAGAGCGATTGCTTTTCAAGCTTCATTCAATTATACTGCATCTTCGTCGAAATGTCTATCTATCGCTAAATTCACTTCTCTGTCCGCATGATAATTCAACTCCCTCTTTACATGCTCAAACGAGACCGCATCAAAATTATTCGTACTTAATAATTCCTTTATATCGCTATAAATCGGCAAAAGATCATTGTTCTTAACTTTATAAATCCCATTCATCTGATTTATCATCATTAAATTATCCCCAACAAATCTCACCGATCTCAACCCTAATTCAATTGCCTTCTCTATTCCTTTTTTAAGTGCATAATATTCCGCCACGCGACTCGTCGCAAACCCAATAAACTCTCCTCCTTTCTCCAGAACCTCTCCTCGTTCTCCAAGAATATAATACCCAATTCCCGCCGGACCAGGATTCCCTCTACTCCCTCCATCAACATAAACAACCGCCCCATTCGCAACTTCTCTATAATTTCCATAGCTCGCCCCAATTACTTTTTCATTCTCGAGCCCAAGAATTATATTCGTCGCATCCTCAAATCTAACTTTAGAAAATTCATCGCCCCTAAAATATTTATATTCTGAATATCTATTTCCTAATTTAATCTTCCCCTTCTCAGAAAACTCGATTTCATATACAATCGCCAAATTCGCCATCTGACTTGAGCTCTCAAATGCCAAAAAACTCACAACGTCTTTCAATTTTATTTTTTCAATCTGTACGCCAAGCTCCTCAAACACCATTCTCGTCATTGCTTCTTCTGGTTGCTCTCCAAATTTTATCTTCCCAGTCGGAAGCTCCCAAAAAACCGGACCCATTTCTCGTCCGGTTCGCTTTTTCAACAAAAACACTCCCCCCTCTTTCTTAACAATACCCACTACTCGAATTCGTTGCTTCATTTTCCCACCAATTAGTCTAAATATACCCTCAGCGGCCCTGTTTTTCCCTGCTTATTTGCAAGGTGGGTAAAATCTTATGCGCGATTTCCACGGAAATCTGCCACGAAATCCCTTAAACATGAATATACAGGAAAAATCATGCTACCACTGAAGGTACACTTTCATTATATCAGTTTAAGCTCCAATAATCCAGTAAAAACCATTAAATACTCCATAAATAGCCCTGCTCATAAATTCAGAAAACAACCCTCCTCCAATCAGAATCAGAGCATAGACAACTACCAGCCCAACTTTTTCCATACTATTCATAAACTCTCTAACTCCATCCGGCATAACAGCGTACAAAACTCTCGACCCATCTAAAGGTGGAATTGGAATTAGATTAAAAATCATAAATCCTAAATTCACCATCACGAGTTCAAGCAAAATATCATGCACTATCCCCGAATAATATAATGCCCCAGAAAAATGCCCAATTAAAAACGCAACAAACGCTATCAGAAGATTCGTCATCGGCCCCGCCAACGCGACGAGCGCCATTCCCCATTCTCTTCCTCTTACCTTAGAAAAATCCACCGGAACAGGTTTTGCTCCCCCAAACACAACCCCACCAGAAAAATATAACAACGTAGGGAGAATGATAGACATAAACGGATCTAAATGCTTTAGCGGATTAAGCGTTAACCTTCCATCATCTTTTGCCGTCGTATCTCCCAAATAGTAAGCCACTGCCCCATGTGCAAGCTCATGAAGCACCATAGAAAACACGATAACCCCAATGACAATCAACCCACCCAAAATAAAATCCATTTTTCTTCCTTAATTTAAAACAATTACTTCTTTATTATTAGAAAGCGAATCCAAACTTTTTACCTTCAACTTCTTCTCCATTCTCGGGGTAAGCTTTAGCTCGCTAACCATCCCATCCACATTCCCCATAGAAACAACAACTTTCGGATCAATCTCTCGAATAGCTCTAACCGAAGAAGTACACAAAATATCAGAAACCCCCAAGTCATCTAGCCCATCTTCAATTCCCCCAATAATCCCCACATGAACACCTCCAATCTCAGCGTCATAAATAGTTCTCTTCTCAGGAAGCCCAATTCCCCTTATCGTCACATCCCCGACTTCAAATTCTCCAGGCCCCTCAATCTTTCCAACCGCTAAATCTCCAGAAATACAAAAATTAGCAATATCAAAAGAAACTTTCGTCTTTTTTGTAATAATTGTAATAACATCAGGGCTTTTACTCTCAATATCGAACATATTTTTTATCTCACTCCTTAATAATTTTATCTGGATCAACTAACTCGCTTACATTCATGTCTAAAATTTCTAACAAAAACTTATCTCGGACACTTTTCCTGTACAAAAAATCCTCAACAGAAAAAATGACATAATTTATAGGCTTCCCCATTTTCTTCTCAACAATTTCAGCCCAATGCGTCAACTTTTTCGTCGAATCATCTCCAACAATTAAAAGATCAACACCCTCCTGCCCAGGTTCTCTATTGGTGAGCATAAGAGCGGAAAGATATTTTCTTATCGGCTTTGTAAATTCATCCCAAGTCCCCTGTCGGACATCTTTGT
This sequence comes from Candidatus Saccharimonadota bacterium, assembly GCA_017545595.1. Classification (GTDB taxonomy): domain Bacteria; phylum Patescibacteriota; class Saccharimonadia; order Saccharimonadales; family Saccharimonadaceae; genus Nanosyncoccus. Next base: position 15,230 of record JAFWLO010000005.1, read on the forward strand.
CCTTGCTTACATCAACTTTCTTAGAAAAAATTTCTACAAGCGCGTGCGCGTAAGGATGCTTCATATTTGCAGAATAATAAACTTTATTATCATAAGTTTCGTTCTTTATAACGCCAATACTCTCAAGATTCAAAAGTTCCCTTCTGACAGAATTAATTTGCTCTTCAATTACTCTTGTAATCTCCCGAACATAAAAAGATTTATCAGAATTTCCAAAAAACAAATTTAAAAGCTTTGCTCTACTTTTAGAGCCGAACAATTTTTCTAATGGAGAACTATTTTCCTTGCTCATTCTGTATACATTTTATCACATCCGCTTTAATATTATCAAGATTGTCCCATAGAATATTTTTATTCCGCTTAAACCACGTCATTTGTCTTTTAGAAAGCTGATAATCCAACTTCACATTTTCCCGAATCGCCTCACCTTCACTTATTTCCCCGCACAGAACTTTCCAAGCAATTCTATATATATTCCCAGTCATCGCTAAATTGCTCCAACCATACCTTTTAACAAGCCTCGAAGTTTCATCATAAAGTTCTTCACAAAACATTTTTTTAGATCGCTTTTCAAGCCTTTTTTTAAGTTCTTCTCGCTCCCATTTTATCCCAAAAATCTTATACTTTGAACAAATTTTTTGTCGATCAGGATACTTATTTAAATCACTATTAGACAAACTTCCAGTCTTCCCGTTCAAATTTTTTATACTCTCCCCTCGATTTTTCCCATACCCCTTAGCCTTCACTTCAAATTTATAATCATATACTAACGCATCAATATACAACCCCGTTCCTCCTACGACTACTGGAATATGACCCCTCCGAACAATTTCTTTAATAATTATCTCAGTATAGTCTTTCCAATCTTTAACCGTAAATCTCTCTCCAGGCTCCACTAAATCAAACCCAAAATGAGGAACTCCCCCCCGTTCCTCAATGCTAGGTTTTGCAGTCCCAACATCCATTCCTTTATAAATCGTTCTCGAATCGGCAGAGATAACTTCACCCCCAATTTCTTTCGCTATTTCTACGGCCACCCCAGTTTTTCCAGATCCTGTCGGACCAACAATTACGATGACTTTCTCATTCATTTTGTATAATTTTATTACTCAAATCTCTCAAGATAATTCTTCAAATCTTTCAGTTTAATCTTTTCTTCTTTATCTCTAAGTCTTATCGAAACCTCTTTTGCTTCCGCATCTTTTTCCCCAATAATCAACACAACCGGAATTTTCATCGCCGTTGCTCTACGAATCTTTTTTCCTAACGATTCATCTGATTCATCAACTTCAAATCTAAGCTCATTATGTTCAATCGGCTTCTCAAGGACGACCTCAGAAAGAACTTTTTTTACCTCGCTAAGATATCCCTCTACTTTGTCATTCACAGTCAAAACTCTAACTTGTTCCGGCGCACACCAAAGCGGAAACCATCCCGCCGTATGCTCAATAAACACTGACATAAATCTCTCTAGCGACCCAATCAGTGCACAGTGAATCATAATTGGAGTTTTCTTCGTTCCGTCTTCCGCTACATATTCCAACCCAAATCTCGCCGGCATAGCATAATCAAGTTGAACTGTCGCAAGTTGCCATTCTCTACCCAACGCATCAACCGCCATAAAGTCCATCTTCGGCCCATACATAGCAGCCTCCCCTTCCCCAATAAAATAGTCCATCTTAAATTTCTCAGCCATCTTCTGTATCGCATTCTCTGCCTTCTCCCACATTTCTTCCGTCCCAATATACCCATCCCCATCATCCCTAAATGACAATCTCAGCCTAAGTTTCATATCAACAATTTTGTATAAATCTTTTGCCGCCTCAATCAACTCTCCGAAGATATCCCCAATCTGTTCTTCAGTACAAAACACATGAGAATCATCTTGCGTAATCGCTCGTACTCTAGAAAGCCCTCCAAGCTCCCCTTTTCTCTCGTCCCTATATACCATAGTTGTCTCTAAATACTTAATCGGAAGTTCTTTATAGCTCCTTGGTACGCTCGCAAAAATCTGCGAATGATGCGGACAGCTCACCGGTTTAATTGCAAGCTGATCTCCAGATTCCTGAGAGACAAACTGCAACATCTCAGGAAACTTCTCATAGTGTCCCGAAGTTTTATACAAATCAATGTTTGCAATATGCGGGATACAAACCTTCTTATATCCACACCTCAGCCTATACCCTTGAGTAAACTCATTTAATTTATCCCTTAGAATTGTTCCCCTCGGAGTAAACAAAGGCAATCCTGAACCCACAAGTGGAGAATTACAGAACAAATCAAGCTCTTTACCAAGTTTTCTATGATCTCTTTCCTTCGCTTCTTCCTGTTTCTTTAGATATTCCTCAAGTTCCTCCTTCGTTTCAAAAGCAACTCCATAAATTCTCGTCAGCATCTCTCGCTTCTCGTCTCCCCTCCAATACGCCCCTGCGACTCTCGTCAACTTAAACGCCCCAATCTCCGAAGTATTCTCGACATGTGGTCCTTTACAAAGGTCCACGAACAAATCTCCTAACTTATAAAAAGAAATCTCTTCCCCCTCAGGTAAATCTTTTATCAGTTCTGTTTTGTATTTTTGCTCATGCTCTGCCGCCCATTCAAACGCTTGTTCACGAGTTTTAATTACTTTCTCAAGCGGAAGTTTCTTTTTTATAATCTCCCGCATCTTCTTTTCAATTCTCTTTAAATCTTTTTCATTAACTTTCGCCTCCCCAAAGTCAATATCATAATAAAATCCATCCTCAATCGCCGGCCCTACCCCAAAAGTTGTTGTCGGATAAAGCTCCGAAACAGCCGCAGCTAACACATGGCTCAACGTATGACGCATTTTTTCTAGTTTTTCAGTTTTGTTCATGCTTTATCCTTTCTTTACTCATTCATTTTATCATATTCTGTTATATTTGTGTTATAATAACAGAGTCGGGTCGCTAGCTCAGCTGGCTAGAGCGTCTCGTTTACACCGAGAAGGTCGGGGGTTCGAGCCCCTCGCGACCCACCAACTATAAAAAATATGTCGTCAAGTCTAATCTCAAACGACATATTATTTTTTTATTCAACTTTCAAAATCTTCCCAGTGTTTCCATTAGGTAGCGTATATTCATCCCCCGCTTTCTTCCCAAACATCGCCTTCCCAATCGGACTTTCATTAGAAATCTTTCCTTCAAGCGGATTCGCCTCGACTGGTCCAACAACAGAATAAGTATACTCTTTCCCTGCTATCTGAACCGTAACAACCGCACCCATAACAACTTTATCATGTTTCCTGTTAGAAATAATTTTTGCTGACTTCAAGATCTCTTCAATTTCGCCAATCCGCCCTTCATTCAATTTCTGTTCGCTTCTCGCCGCAGAATAATCTTCGTTTTCCGAAAGATCCCCGAACGCTCTCGCAGTCGCAATCTTCTCTTTAATAACCTCTCGTTCCTTTATTCTCTCATCAAGTTCTTTTTCTAATTCGGCTCGTCCTTCTTCGGTAATATCAATAACTTTCTTTTTCATCTGAAAAACTCCTTAATCTAAGGATAAACTTAAACAATATTATTTCCTAAAAATATTACAAAGAAGCAACAAATTTGTCAATAGAAATAGTTTCAATTTTTCCGCTTCTTCTATTCGTCACCTCAACATTTCCCTGCTCAAGCAGCCTATCAGAAATCAAAACTCTATACGGAATCCCCAAAAGCTCCGAATCCTTCATCTTCTCTCCAAATCTCACATCTCTATCATCAAGCAAAATCTCGTCTTTTTCTCGATTCCTCTCATAAATCTCACTTGCCTTCGCCAGTCCTCTTTCTCCAACTGCAACAAAATGATACTTATACGGCGCAACCTCTTCCGGAAATACAAGACCATTCTCGTCAGCATACTTTTCAACTACCACTCCGAGAACCCTAGAAACTCCAATTCCATAACATCCCATAAATACCGTCTCTTGCTTCCCTTCCTTGTCCTGGAACTTAAGCCCTAACGGCTCACTATATTTATATTTAAGTGTAAATATATTTCCAACCTCTGCCCCGTTCGTTTTTTCGAGTTCATTCTCGTCGATTCCGAATTCTTCAAGCACCTCCGGCTCCAAAACCTCCTTGTTAAGCACAATACTTTTATCTTTATTGAAATAAATCTCGTCCTCTCCTACAGGCAAAACTGTCTGAAACTCATGCGAATACTTAGAAAAAATCCCTCCACTCGCAAACGTCTCGAAAGTATCTTCTCCAATCCCTAATCTGTCATAGATCCTTCCATAAGCTTCCTCAACCGCTCTATATATTTTCTTATGTTCCTCCTCATCCGTCGTAAACGAATACATATCTTTCATCAGAAACTCTCGCGTTCTTAAAATCCCTGACTTTGCCCTCAATTCATTCCTGAACTTCGTTTGAATCTGATAGACCAAAACTGGCAAATCCCTATAACTTTTTATATATTCTTTCAAAAGATTCGTCACCGGTTCTTCATGTGTCGGCCCAAGCCCAAGTTCTCCCCCGCTCGAAAGCTCCGTCTTAAACCAAATATCCATTTCATTTGCAGTCCATCTCCCACTAAGTTCCCATGGTTTTGGATTCTGCAAAACCGTCAACTGAAGCTCCTCCGCTCCAATTCTATTAAGTTCTTCTCGAACAACTTTTTTAATATTCTCAATCACCCTAAGGCCTAATGGCAAATAAGAATAAACTCCTGCCATCTCCTTGTGAATATATCCCGCCCTAATCAAAAGCTGTGCATTTTTCGCAGTTTCATCTTTTGGCGCCTCTCTAAGCGTCTTTACAAAAGTTTTCGATAATCTCATACCTATATTATATCATATATCACAGTTCACTACTTCTTCACTACCTTATTTGTTACATCAAACTTTTCCATATAATGCCCCAACATAAGTTTTGTTTGTGCGACATACGCCGATCCGCTTGAATAGAATAGCGCTACAAACGGAGAAAAAATCCATTGTGTTACCATCCCTACACTTCTCCTTTTTCCATATTTTTTCGGCCTCTTAGGAAGCATCAACAAACTCACAATAACCGTCGTCACCGCTCCGACAATCGCTATCGTCTGCACTACACTAACCACCATCGGAAGGTTGAATGCAACCATCTTCCTTGTGGACATATTCATGAGCATCGGCACCCATCCCCCAAACGCAACAATCGGCGCAAGCATCGACCTCGTTATATGGCTATCAAGAAGTCTAACAAACTTAAAAAATGTCTTCAAAAACGGAACCTCTCTATTTTTATTGAACAATAAATTTCCAACATACGCTATATCGCTCGCCCCATACGCCCACCTTCTAAGCTGTATAAACTGCGCCTTCAATGTTTTAGGAATAGTCTCGTCAATCACTGCGTCTTGATAGATCGGCACCCTTATCGGCACAGTATCATACTCTCCCTTAAAAAAGAAATAACTTCTCCAAAATTGATGCCCATCCTCGACAATCGTCCTCTTGCTCCAATACCCCATATCCTCAATCGCTGCAAGCGGTTGAGAATGACTTGCAAAATTCCAAAGAAGATGCGGTCTCATCGTCTGGATTATATTAAAAAAAGAATTTGTCGTCGCAATCACCCTCATTGGCGCCGCCGCATCCCAAATATTATTCATAAACAAGCAAACTGGCTGATAGCTTCTTCTCTGCCGAACAAATTGATTCCTCACACAAAATTCATAAGAAACAGCATCAAAATATTTTTTATGCACTTGATTATCACTATCAATCGAAGTTATCATAACTTTTTCTCTGTTAATTTTTTTCCGAACAACATATTTGCTCAGTTCTTCCGCCGCACAACAAAGATTCGGTCCTTTCCCAGCAATTTCTCCTTTTATTCCATCAGGATGTTTCACGACAATAAAATCTTTGAACACTCCAGAAAACATCTTCTTTAGATACTTAACATTCTTCTCAATTTCTTCTCCGCCCCGCTCTTCGTATCCGAGTACAAAAATTATTCGCTCATTTGGAAAATCAGAGTCTCTCACAGCTTCTATACTCGGTTGCATCGTCTCAATCCCCTCATTATAAGCCACCATAATCACAGCATGATATATTTCGCTCGGTTTCAAATATCTCAACCTAGCATCCGGATCAGTAACAATCGCCTTTAAATTCCTTTTATGTTCCTCAAATCCATACTCCTGCAATTGCTTCTTTCTCACGCCCTCATACGCCTCATGCGCATTTTCCAAATCGTCGCATCTCTTCTTCCAATCAACTTTCTCCGCTTCTTTCACTGCCTTGTATCCCCCATAAGTCCTATATGCTACTCCAACAGCCTTCACTAATGTCGTCGAAACAATTAGCAAAAGATATATAGCTCCAACAATAGGATTTACATACGACAAAACAAAAAGCAAAATAACTCCACCATAAGAAATAGCCCCAGGTAAAATCTCTAAAAATCTATACTTCAGCGTTCGCTTTCCTGACGGTATTTCTAGACTCGGCCTTCGCATCTATATCTTTCCTAAAAGTCTAAGCAGAAAAATAAACGCAATCATAGCCACCATTATAGAAATAATCACAAAAATCTGCGCAAACCCCTTCCCTTTCCTGTTGTAAACTTGAACAGCAAAAAAATTATGAAATACCGCAAGAATCATTCCAAACACCGCAAAAAACAAAATATCCGCCCATCCTCCAGTTCTATATCCTCCCGAATTCCACAAAGAAAGAAACTCTCCTCCAGAAAACTCTCCAATATCAGAATACCCTATATACATCGAAGAATTGACAACTTTCAAGTTCAAAAAAGAGTGAATTGAAAGCGCCATCCCAAAAAGAAACAAAACAATCATCAAAACAAGAAAATCTTTATCGTTTCTAAAAATCTTCTTAAAACCGTTTCCGATTTCTTTCATACTCCTTCATTATACCATAAACTATAATAATAAAACAAAAAAGTCCCCGAGGGACAAAAGTAAAAATGGCGGATCCGACGAGACTCGAACTCGCGACCTCTGCCGTGACAGGGCAGCGCTCTAACCAACTGAGCTACGAATCCACCTAGACAAAATTATAACCTATCTCTCTCTTTTTATCAAGAACAAATTTGCCATTAAATTACATACCATTTTATGTTATAATTAAGAAAACTAAATAAGGAACAAATCCATGGACAACCTTATACTAACTCAAAACGAAGCGACCGCCGTTGCCGCTGGCGGGATTCTTGGAGGAATAGCCGGTTTCGCGCTTGGCTACATTCTTCTTTTCTACATCCTTCTCGTAATCGCCAACTGGAAAATATTCACGAAAGCCGGAGAAGCCGGATGGAAATCCCTCATCCCTATCTATAATGTTTATATACTCTGCAAAATCATCAAAATAAACTTCTGGATTTATATGCTTCTCATTCCAGTCGTCCTCGGAATCATCACATCCATCGCCGGAACAAAAGAACCCCTCGTTACAATTGCTTCCCTTCTAACCGGCTGTTACTCCCTCTTTCTTGACATCTGGACAGCCATCCGCCTCGGAAAGTCCTTCCACAAAGGAACCGGCTTCATTGTTGGCTTAGTTCTTCTCCCAGGCATCTTCCATCTTATTCTCGGTTTCGGCTCATCCAAATACGACAAAAAGGCTCTTGCTGAGGCTTAGTCAAAACTTTAAAATCCCCCTTTCAAACGGGGGATTTTTTGTTATAATAATAGAGACATAAATGCTGAGCGGGTATCGTATAACGGCTATTATGTATCCTTCCCAAGGATGAGACGAGGGTCCGACTCCCTCTACCCGCACCATTATTTATGTCTTTAATCTTTCATATTACGCCGATGTAGCTCAGCTGGCAGAGCAGCTCATTCGTAACGAGCAGGTCACAGGTTCGATCCCTGCCATCGGCTCCATAAATCTCTCGGAGTTTTATATATCTACTTTCCATAACTGACACACTTCGAAACTACCCCCTACTTTCCACACAATCACTCCGCCCCCGCGGTTTTTTACTCTTCGGTCTCAACCAACTTTATATATTCTTTAACTCTCCCATTATCTCTAACTTCTTCAAGCCTTTTATCAAACTCCGTAAACTTCACAAACAAAGATTCATAATTCACCCTATCTTCAGTTTTTTCAATCAGCTTTACAAAATAATACCCATCTCCATTACTCGATAGAAACTTCTCGCTAATCTGCCCAGGGTTCAATTTCATCGCCACTCCCGCTCTTCCCCCATCGACATTCTTGCTATCAACCAACCCTCCTGTCGTTTCGAACTGTACTCTCTCTCCAAGCTCTTCCCTAGTCTTCGCAAAATCCCCTCCGTTTTGTCCTAACTTCACTCTCACTTCTTCCGCGACTTTCTTCGCATCTATATCTATTTCTTCCTCAACTTTTACTTTCATTAGCGCAAGATAAAGCATTCTCTCATATTCAGTCTTATTTAGCCCAAAATTCGTGCTGAGTACCTTCAAAAAACTTTCTTCACTTCTTTCTGTTCCTCCGACTTTTCTATGTTCATCAAACGATTGTGCAACTTCCTCCTTAGAAACCTCAATCCCATTTTCTTCTCCAAGCTTCAACGCATAAGTCAAATCTTCCGCCTGTGTCAACGCTGTCCTCTTATACCTATTTATCATCGCTTTTTCATCTTCAGAATTATTCTCCACTCCTGATTGCTGCCTAAGCGTCGTCAAACTACTCCTTGCCGTCATTAAATAGTCAAAAAACCTTACTTTCTTTCCGTCAATCTCAGCAACAGGAATTCTCGTTACATAAGATATTCTATACATAATATCTCTCATGTCTTGGAATTTATATAACGCCGCCCAGCCCGCAACGACCAGCCCAACGACCAACAAAACCGCAATAATAATCGTATTGACGACTAATTTATGCTTCGCATACTGAAGGGGATACTTAAACTTCCTTCCTCTTGCGAGGATTTCCTCGCGCCGTTCCTCGACTCTCTCTCTTTCACTTTTTCTAGAACTATTATTTTCTGCTTGCTTCTTTGGAAGTTTCAGTTTCATAACCTTATTATATCACAATATTGTGATATAATATATATACCGTTTCTATGGCTTGGTAGCTCAATTGGATAGAGCAGCTCCGTCCTAAGGAGAAGGTTGTGGGTTCGACTCCCGCCCAGGCTACCATTTTTTGTCTAAATCTCAAGCCACCACTTTTATTCGCCTTTCTCCGCCTTTTCTATCTAAAAGATTTTATATTCCTCACACCACCATCACAAAAAAGAGCCCGAAGGCTCCTTTTTTAACTTATCTCGTATATTTTTCGTTCAAATCCGAATAATCATACAGTTCATCATCATTAAACCAAAGTTTTATTTCTTTCTTCGCTTCATCAACGCTTCCCGACGCATGGACAAGGTTCGGAACGCCAATCCCCTTCGCATCCGAATAACCAAAACTCATATGAGAAAAATCTCCACGAATTGTCCCCATCTCCGCAGATTTCGGTTCAGTCGGTCCAACAATTTTTCTCACGAGCGGAACCGCCTCAACCCCCTCAAGTACCATCGCAATAACCGGCCCAGTCATCATGTACGCCACATTATACCTAAACGCTTGTTCCCCCCTCCTCGTAATCATCTGACCAATATCTTCATAGTGCGCACGATATTGATCTTCATCCGGCATCACCATCTTCATTCCAACAATTTTCAGCCCGACTCTTTCAAATCTTTGTAAAATCTCCCCAACAATTCCTCGCTGAACCGCGTCAGGCTTGCAAACAACTAAACTTCGTTGAATCAAATCTTTTTCTTTTCCCATTATTATCTCCTTTTCTCAAATTATACCATATCTAAATTTTTCCGCCACCCAGTCCCACCTGAACCTACTTTTTCCTTTCTCATGATAATATCTTCAAAATAGACATAACCTCATTAAAGTTGTATAATAATACTTATGGATATTAACGAACTGATCGATGATTTTCTCGAACATCTCGAAGTTGAACGTGGTCGTTCGAAACGCACTATCGAAAACTATCGTCTCTATCTTTATCGTTTTTACGAAATCTGCACTGAAATTCTCGGAAAAGAAAATATCCTCCCCTCAGAAATCACTCCCGAACTTCTCCGAAAATATCGCCTCAAACTTAATCGTTACGAAAACGCCATCCGCCATGAAGGTCTAAAGGCCATCACTCAAGCATACCACCTCATTGCCCTTCGCGGCTTCCTCAAATACCTCGCCCGTCGCGGGATAAAATCCCTCGACCCTTCACTCGTCGATCTTCCCCGCGCCGTCAAAAAACAAGTTACCTTTCTCCACTTTGACGAAGTCGAAGATCTTCTTTCTGCCATCCCGACCGACACCGAATCTGGCCTCCGCGATCGCGCAATCGTCGAACTCCTCTTCTCCGGAGGCCTTCGTGTTTCTGAACTTATCAACCTAAACCGCGATTCTATCAACCTCGATCGTCGCGAATTTCTCGTCCGCGGAAAGGGCCAAAAAGACCGTCCAATCTTTATCTCTGAAGCTGCCGCCGACCGCGTCCGTGAATATCTTGCCGTCAGGAGCGACTCTCTCCCCGCTCTTTTTCTCAACAACTCCAGAAATCTTAACGCCGTTGATAACTCCGGAAATTTCCGACGCCTCACTCCTCGCTCTGTCCAGCGCATCATAGAAAAATACGCCCTCGCCGCCGGCATTACAAAACACGTTACTCCCCACACTCTTCGCCATTCTTTTGCAACTGACCTCCTTATGAACGGCGCCGATCTCCGCTCCGTTCAAGCTCTTCTCGGTCACGCCAACATTTCTACAACCCAAATCTACACTCACATTACCGACCCTCATCTCCGAGAAATACACGAAAAATTCCACTCAGAAACAGCCTAGCTCTACTTTCTATCACAATATATATATATATATATATTATCTCAAGCTTAAAATAACCTCAGAAAAACTCAATACAACTACAAATGCTCCAACTAAAAATGGCCCAAATGCTATCTTTTTCTTTTTCATCGGAATCATCACTAACGCCCCTACAAAATTCGCTAAAAAGAGCGTCCAAACCGCAAGCCACCAATCTCCGAGCGCAAACGCAATTCCGAGTCCAAGCATCCAATCTCCTCCCCCAACCAGCTTTTCCTTTGAGAAAAAATACAGCAAATAATATACTCCCGCTAAAATCCCCACCGCACCCAAAAGATTTATGACAATATTTCCCACTTCCTTAGTAAAACCCGAACTTACCACAATTTCAAACAATCTTATCCCCCATATTGCTCCGCCTAAAACAATCAAAGAAATAAGTAGTCCAGTCGGAAGCTCTCTCCACCTCGCATCATAAATCGCTAAAATGAGCGCAATTGTAAAAAACGCCACCAAAAACACAAACATTACTATTCCTATAACCGAATAGCTCCCACTTCTTCCCAAAATCCATCCTTCAGAAACAACTTTCCACCCCAAAAGCCCAAACATTACAGCCCCTACTAGCTCGCTCAAAATCTCCGCCACCCCAATCTTAGCTCCACACTTTCTACACTTTCCTCTCTGCATCACCCAACTCACAATGGGAATATTCTCAAACCACTTCAACTGCTTTCCACAACTCAGACACACACTTCTCTTCCCCAGTTCTCTCTTTTCTTTTTCCCTGTATCGTATTCTCCAAGCTTGACAACAGGAAAACGAGCCAAGTACGGCCCCCAAGAGCATACTCACTACGACAAACATAATTTTACTCATCTCTACCATCTTATCTTCTCCATCCCAAAACTTTGCTACTTCGCTTCTATTCTATCATGTTTAGGCTAGATCGAGCTAACAAGCGAATATATCGGAAGAAGAGTCCCCGCAATCACTACCCCAATAAGTCCCGCCATAACCACCATCAAAACTGGCTCAATCATCGTGGAAATATTCGCAATTTTCTCATCAAGCTCGTTCTCATAGACTTCTGCTGCCTTCCCTAACATCTCATCAATTTTACCCGACTGTTCCCCAATAGAAATCATCTGCGGAACGAGGGGCAAAATATAATCAAGATCGGAAATACTTTCAGAAAGTGGCTTCCCGGCCTTCACTTTCTCCGACGCCGCCATAAACTGTTCTTCCATATAAAAATTACTCGTCGCCCTAGCAGATATTTTTAACGCATCGAGCATAGATACACCCGTCCCCAGCAACATCTCCATCGTTCTCGCAAACCTCGTCATATAAAGCCTTTGGAACAACGTATTAAACATCGGCACATTTAACTTAATAAGCGCAAAAGTCCTCTTCCCTGCGTCTGTTTTTCTATACGCATTTATTCCATAAACAATCGCCCCAATCACCAATACAAGAATCCACCACTGATTTACAAAAAAGTCAGAAACATTCACTAAGAAGTTCGTAATCCCCGGCAAAGGCTTGTTCATGTCTTCATAAAGCTTTCTAACTTCTGGAACAACCTCAATAAGCATAAATCCTAGAACAACAAGAATAACCACAAAAATAATCGCCGGATAAACCATCGCGCCTCTAATCTTAGAAATCATCGACGCATCTTTTTCATCCTGCGCTGCAAGCCTCGCAAGTGCCACATCAAGCGTACCGGAAACTTCGCCAGCCGCAACCAGAGAAAGATAAACATCACCAAACACATCCGGATGCATCGCAAGTGAATCAGAAAGCGACTTGCCCGCTTCGACATTTGCTCTAACATCATCAACAACCGCCTGCATAGGCTTAGAGTTAGATTGTTCCGCTGCTGTTTTAAGTGACCTTGCCATCGGAAGTCCCGCCCCAATCAAAGTCGCAAACTGCCTCGTAAACAAAATTCTATCTTTCGACGTTACTTTACTCGAAAGTTTCGACAAAATTCCTTCCCCACCCTCCTCAATAATACTATCAGGAATATATCCTTGTTCAACAAGAAGTTTCCCTGCAGCTCGCTCATTCTCCGCTTGGATACTTCCAGAAATGACTTTCTTTGAGCCTTTTTCTATTGCCTTATATTTAAACCTCTTCATCCTACCCTCTCGCTAGCCTATCAAAATCATCCGGATTCACAGCATAATCTCTCGCATCATTATAAGTAATAACCCCGCCTCTAACCATCTTCGCAAGTGTCGCATCCATTGTCTGCATCCCTGCGCTCGCCCCCGTCTGAATCATAGAATCAATCTGATGCGTCTTCCCATCACGAATAAGTGACCTAATCGCCGAATTCGCTATCATTATTTCTGCCGCCGCAACTCTCCCCCCTCCAATCGCCGGAACAAGTCTCTGTGCACAAATTGCCATAAGAATATTAGAAAGCTGCGAACGAACTTGCGGTTGTTGATGTGAAGGAAAAACGTCAATCATTCTGTCAATTGATTGCGCCGCCGAATTTGTATGCAACGTCGCAAGAACAAGATGTCCCGTCTCGGCAATCGTAATCGCAGAAGAAATCGTCTCAAGATCTCTCATCTCGCCAAGAAGGACGACATCCGGATCTTCCCTAAGTGCCGAACGGAGCGCCGCGGAAAAAGAAAACGTATCGTAATGAACTTCTCTCTGAACAACAACCGACTTTTCCGACTTGTGTGTAAACTCAATCGGATCCTCAATCGTAAGAATATGAAGCGCTTTTTCTCGATTAATCTTATCAATAATCGCCGCAAGCGTCGTCGATTTTCCCGAACCAGTCGGCCCCGTAATAAGAACCAATCCTCTCGGATAATCAGCAAAAGATTCAACAACGGAAGGAAGCCCTAGCTCTGGCACAGTTAAAATTTTCGTCGGAATCAACCTAAACGCGCAAGCTAAATTTCCTCTTTCGTGAAACGCATTCGCCCTAAACCTTCCAAGCTCTCCAAACGCAAATGAATAATCAAATTCCTTATCTCTAAGAAGAATTTTTTGTTGCCCTTCATCAAGCGTAGAAAAAATCATCTCCTCAACATCTTTTTCCGACAAAACCGGAGCACCAGCAACTTTTATCAATTCCCCATCAAGCCTTAAAATCGGAGGCAACCCAACTTGAATATGTAAATCCGAAGCATTCCTCTTTATACATTCCTCAAGCAAAGTTTCTATTCTAATCCCACGATTTTCCATAATCCAATTTTACCACAAGCCTTATAAATTCGTAAAGTTTTTTATGCCAAATCAGACGCCACTCTATTAACCTCTTTTATCGTCGTAATCCCAGAAAGCGCCTTTAACATCCCGTCCTGCCTCATCGTCACCGTTCCCTTCGCCTTCGCAACTTTCATAATATCCCCCGCAGTCGCACACGCAACAATCAACTTCTGAATATCCTCATCCACTTCGATCGCTTCATAAAGCCCCGCCCTTCCCGAATATCCTCCAGGATTCTCTCGCGTCTCAATCCCCTTCGCAAGCATATAACCCTTCGGATTCACGACTGGAAGCCCCGGATACCCCAAATCTTCCGACAAACTCGGCACTTCATTGGAATTCTTCGGCAACAAATCTCCAAGCACATCATTTATTTCTCTCGTCTCCATCTCTGTCGAAGGCAAAACTTCCCTTTTCTCTGAGACCCGTCGAACAAGCCTCTGTCCAATAACTGTGTTCAGCGTCGACGCAATCAAAAACGGCTCAATACCCATATCAAGAAGCCTCGGCAAAATCCCTGCCGCTGAATTCGTGTGGAGTGTAGAAAACACCAAATGCCCCGTAAGCGCTGCCTGAACCGCCAAATTTGCCGTTTCCGAGTCACGAATCTCCCCAACCATCACCACATCCGGGTCCTGACGCAAAATCGATCTGAGCCCCGACGCAAACGTAAGCCCAGCATCCACATTCACCTGAATCTGATTCACGCCGTCCATTTTATATTCGACCGGATCTTCAAGTGTAACGATATTTATAGCTTCGCTTTTAATCTTTTTAATCAACGCATAAAGAGTCGTAGATTTACCCGAACCAGTCGGCCCAGAAGTTAAAATCATCCCGTTTGGTTCTTCAATCCCTTTAAGAACCGCTTTGAGTGCCCTTCCTGTCATCCCCATCGACTCAACATCCATCGAAGTTCCCGTCTTATCGAGCAAACGAATAACAACCTGCTCCCCCCAAACAACTGGCGAAATTGCAATACGAAGATCAATTTCTTTATCATCAACCACAACCGTGAATTGTCCATCCTGCGGGACACGATGCTCATCTATTTTAAGATTAGACAAAATCTTAATCCTAGAAACAAGCGCTGGCTCAATCGCCTTCGGCAATTCCATCACCTGCCTTAAAACTCCATCAATCCTACATCTAATCACGAGTGAATTCTCTAAAGGCTCAATATGAATATCCGAAGCCTTCGATTTTGCCGCATAGTCAAGAATCGTCGTAAGCGCCTTAGAAATTGGAGAATCCTGCGTAATTGTTTTTACATTTGCGCTTCTCTGTTGTTTCTGCGCTTGCTCTTGCTCCGAAGTTTTCGCTGCCTTCGCAACACTAGAAAAATCACTTCGATATTGGTCAAGAATCGCGCGAATCCCTTCCTCGCTAGCCATAACCGTTCTAATCGGTTTTTTGACAAGTGTCGCAAGATAATCCGTCGCCTGAATATTTGTCACGTCAAGCATCGCAACGGTTAATCTTCCATCTGTCGTTACACAAACCGGAACAGCCATGCTTCTTTCCGCCACATCTTGCGGAATATTAAGCAACATTTCCTGCTCCATTTTCACATTTTTAAGATTCACAAACGGGACATTCATCACCGCTGCCGTTGCATGAGATATCGTTTCGCTCGTTGTCAACTTCCCCGCTATCATTGCGGACAGAATAGGCTGTTTAGTCGTCTGAACCGTCTTTTTTAAGTTCTCAACCGCCACTCCATCAACAAGACCCTCATCAACGAGGGTTGTAACAACTCTTGCCTGCATTTCTCTTGTTAATAAAGCCATAATTTTCTACTGTACTTTATGTTTTAGATAATTTCTATTATTCTCTTCTTTCTAAATTATTTATCTGCTACTTATTTTAGTTATCTCTGCGCATTCGTTGTACTCGTCCCTGTACCACTCGTCACCGCCCCTCCACTTGTCGATGAGCTACTACTATTCAAGTTCTCAATCACTTCATCTTCGCTGGTATCATCTTCGCCTTCAGCCGACTCCGGCGTCGCTTGTCCACAATTTATTAACTCCGCCTGATCAATAAACCCATCTTGATTCTCGTCAACGCACGACCCAACATAAACCTCAACTGTCGGATTAATCGCTCCAGAGTTAAACACCTCACTGTCCGGCTCAACCAAATCCGCCCCAATTGTTTCGATATATTCAAAACTCACAGTCTTATCCAGCGGATCACCAAGTATTTGATTCCCAAGAAAATACGCCAAGATAGTCCCAGCAATCGCAAGTGTTATTACACTAACATAATCTGATAATTTCACTAGTTACTCCCTCCTGTTGATAAAGACCTCGTCACTCTTCCGTCTCCTCTCACCGTAACAATTCCCTCGCTAATCTCAACTGGCTCAGTATAATAGGCCTTTGCTTTCGCGCTCAAATTCAACCTTCCTCCCGACCATTCCAAGCTCAATCCCTCAACATCAATATCTCTAATACTCTTCTCCAAATTCCTCAACACTCTAATTGCCGTTTCCGAAGAAGTCTGCATCGAAATAGAAATACTCGTCGCACCCAACCCCCCAAACGCGCTTTCCGCATCTCCTCCAGGCGTAATATTATCCGGCTCCCATCCAGAAACCTTAAATATCTTATCTATACTTGCCATAAGTGCAAGCTCATTCTTCGCCGCCGGAAGCGCATCCGGAATCGCCCTAAGCGCCGAACACATCGTATATATCTGATAATATTTTAACCTATCCTCCTCAGAAGTCGAATTTTCGTATCTTCGCATAAGCCTCTCATAACTTAACTTCTCTCCGGTCGACGAATCAACACAAACCGAAAGTCCATTTCTCGCAACCGACTCCAAATTCTCATTTTGTGCCATATTAATAAGTACATTCGCCCTTAAACTTCCGGAAACGTCATCAACCGACACCTCGTCCGGCACACACCTCTCAAGTTCCTTCGCAGAATAAGTCTTTCCTCTTGGCTTTGTACATATTCCTATGTTCTTAATGGTATCATTATACCCATCAATTGCTTTATCCTTTTCGCTAATAATCGCCGCGTCAAACCTAATATACTTCAAAAAGTAAACAGCAATAACTAAACAAATACCAAGAACAAACGACGCAACAGCAACCGCCCCAAGCATCGTCTGCTGCGCCTTCCCAATTTTTAACTTCTTTAGCATATCATTTCCGTTTTTCATACTTCTCTCCTTTTATCTCCCCGAAGAACAAGCTGCATCCGATGGGTCGCAATCTTCTGCACGCTCTCCAAATATACTTTCGACCTGCAACAACGAATCCGTAACATTTACCCTCCCCGAAGGCGCAATAGCAATCATATGTTTATTATTAAAATTAAATATCTCCGGATCGAAATAAATCCTTCCCGCAAACCTCAGCACCAAATCTCCCCCCTCTTGCCTACCGTTACTACTCTCCGTAACTTCAAAACCCTCTTCTGTCACATCGCAACTGTTATTAGTCACCCATTTCACAACATCTCTATTATTACTCTCAGCCTGCACTCCAGAATACTCAATACATTCACTCACAAAATGCGGAATTCCTGTTATCGTCCCATCCAAATCCATCTTCGCTTGCTTATACCACTCATCAAACTTCGGAGTTCGATAAATCTTAACGGTCTCACTACTTTGATTTTGACCTTCGCTTTGCTGTTCACCTTCACCCTGCTCCTCGCTACCTTCATCCTGCTGTTCATCACTTGTACCTTCTTCGGCCTCATTTACAGCCTCTTCAACCTCTTCCTCACTAACACTTTCCTCGCTCTCCCCTCCACTCGGATCACATCCCTTCACCCCCTTTGTCCAAATCGCATAAATAAGTTGCTCTCCATTCTTCCCCGATTCAGCATAAGGCACCCCCAAAGAATCCGTCTCGCTTATGCACATCGTCGGAATTTCCTCCCCGTTCGAATCCACATATCTCCCATAATCATATTTTGTAAGTCCAATCTGTTTCACGAAAGATTCAAGCACGCGATAATCAATTCCGTCCGTCCCCGCTCCAGCGTTCGCCTGCCCTTCAATCCCCATTCTCGCCTCCGCCAAATCAAGCGTCGCCGAAGAAATCGTCACTGTATCCGCTCCAGTCGGAACAATCGACGCTAAAATAGTAAAAATTCTCGAAGAGAGCAACTTATCCGAAGAAAGCTCACTCACTCCAGAAAGCTGTCTTTTTATTGTCAAAAGCTCGTCAAGACTACTATATTCCCCAATCTTTTTCTCCATTAGCTCAAGACGATTATTCTGTGATGCAATCGTAATTTCCTGCCCCGCTCGAATCGCCCCAAGAAAAATCACAATCCCAATAGAAATCGCAGAAACAACAAAACACCCAAACAAAACAAAGTTCCTTTTTCTCTGCGCTTTAATAGTCTCAGCTTTTACATCCGGAACAAGGTTAATCTCAAACATTATTCATTACTCCTCTCCGCAAGCCCAATTGCAACCGCAAATTCATTCGCCACGCTAACAAGTTGATTTTGTTGCTCCGGAGAAACCCTAACCATCTGCCAAGGATTCCCTTGCATCGTCGGAACTTCAGTCTTCGCCTCAATATACTCCGCAATAAACGGAATAATTTCCGCAAAACCCGACAAGACAATCCCGCCAACCTTGACATTCGAATACTTCCCCTGGAAGAAAAGCGTAGATTTAGAAAGCTCACCCGCAAACGACTCAAGCGTCGCATCAAGCGCCCTAAAAACTTGCCCCTCAACCTTATCCTGCGCAAGCCCAAACTTCAAAATAAACTGTCTCGCCTGGTCTTCCCTAACAGAAAGCGACGTAGAAACAGCTTTCACAAGCGACGTGAATCCTCCAGGAATCGAGCGCACAAGCCTCGGTGCTCCCCCATAAACAACCACCAAATCTGTTGCTCTCTCTCCAAGATCAACAATCATTCTCGCATCAACCGCCCCTACCGGGGTCAACGCTCTCGCCATCGCAAGCGGCTCCGGTTCCATCGCAATCACATTAAACCCCATCGATTCATACAAAGACAAAGTCCTCTCCGCATACTGGTTCGAAGTCGAAGAAATCAAAACTTCCATCTTGTTCGGGTCGTTCGGACTCACCCCAAGCAATCTATAATCTGCCTTCGCTTCATCAATCGCCATCGGAATATACTGCTCAAGAGAGTATTTAATTGTCTTCTCTAACTCTTTCGGATCCTGCGCATCAACTTCAACAATCGCCGTGAAAGTATTCCCCGCCGGAAGCCCAATCGCAACATTCTTCGTCTTAATCTGCGCTTTCGAAACAGCATCTTTCACAATATCCTGGAATTTTTTCCTCCCAAGCTCCGAAGAATCTTGTATCGTCTTCTCATCAACAGAAACATACGCATATCTCTGAAGGCTCCAACCTTTCTGCGAATCCCCAGAAAGCTGCACAATCCTCACCGAGGTCGTTCCTACATCCATAGCGAAGAAATCGCCCACTCCTTTAAGCAGTTTCATACGTCTAATTATAAACGCAAGCTTTTCAATTTGCAAGACTTAAAACCCAAATCGCCCGCCAAATCCCCTCCCTTAAACCCTAAATCAACCACCAAAAAAATCCCCCGACCATTTCCCTACCCCTCATTTCTCAAACAATAAAACCTCTCCAAATTTCCCGTCTTTCCTCTGAGCGTATTATCCCTCTTCCCCTTAACAACAAACCCATTTTCCCTTAGCCATCGCTCGAACCTCTTTATAATTTCCCTCCTCACTTTTTCATTCTTCACCACCCCATTGTTTAGCTCATACTCCTCCGCTTCAAACTGAGGTTTGAGCATAACAAGATAGTCCGTATCTCTACGCGCTAGCCTCATTTTAGCATAAGCGAGAACTTTTGTCAAGCTTAAAAACGACACGTCAGCCAGAATAACGTCAAAACTCTCGTCCGTGCTAAACTCAAATATATCCGTCTTTTCATGTAGCTCCACTCTTTCATCAAACCTAAGTGGCGCCTTCATCTGTCTCGTCCCTTTTTCGACTGCAACGACTTTCTTCGCTCCTCTTTCAAGCGCATATTCCGTAAATCCCCCCGTACTCGACCCTATATCAAGCACCGTCTTCCCCTTAAAATCAAAAGAGAAAGCTCGCGCCGCCCCCGCAAGCTTTTCCTCCGCTCTAGAAACAGGCACAAACCCCCGTCTCAGGCCCCTACGGGCTGTGTTGGCTCTGTTCGGCAAAACTCTAGAAACAGGCACAAACCCCCGTCTCAGGCTCCCGAAACGCCCCTTCCGCGTATCGCCTCCTAGATTGTGCCTACTTCTCGGCATCTATTTTTTTCGCTCCCTATACGCATAAGTTTCCGTATCTATAGAAACGACATCCCCCTCTTTGATAAACGCCGGAACTTTCACAACGACCCCTGTCTCAAGCGTCGCATCCTTCATGACCGAAGTTGACGTGTCTCCCTTGACAGCAGTCTCCGTATATGTTACTTTAAGCCAAATATTCTTCGGAAGCGTAAGATTGATTGGAGTTCCGTTATAAAACTGAATCTCCATCTCATCCCCATCTTTCATAAAATCTTTCATGTCCCCAACCATATCTGCGAGCAATTCGTATTGCTCGAAGCTTTCCGGGTCCATAAAATAGAATTTCTCATCATCCTTATAGAGATACTGAACCTTCCGCGTCGTCACCTCCGCCGGTTCAATTTTCTCCTGCCCTTTAAAGGTCTTCGGAAGAAGCGCCCCCGTAATCAAATTTTTAACCTTCACGTTAACAATCGACCCGCCTCTTCCCATAACCTTCTGAGAATATTCAACAACCTTATACGGCTGCCCGTCGAGCGTAATCAAAACATTTTTTTTCAAATCCGTCGGACCGTACATAGTTTCTCCTCTAGTTATTAGATATAAATGGCAGCAACGCTAGATGTCTCGCTCTTTTCACTGCCACCGCGAGTTGCCTCTGTTGCTTCGCGGACAATCCAGTCCTCGCGCCAGATTCAATTCTTCCATACGAATCTAAGAATTTTTGCAAGGTCTTGACGTCGCGATAATCAAAATACAAGTTCGCATCAACTTTGACTCTTCTCATATTTTTCCTTTTTTAACTTTAATTAAAACGGAATCTCCGACAAATCAATCGGTTCATCCCCCATATCATCTCCCGATTCCTGAGGAGCGTCGCCACCCTTACTTCCAGAATCATCTCCCGAGAATCCTCCCCCGTCATAACTCGAGCGATTCCCCCCATTTCTGTCATTCGCAGCCGACGTAAAGTTAAAATCTTCCACAACAATCTCAACCCGAGATCTCTTCTGTCCGCTGTTTTTATCTTCCCAAGTCCTCTGATCAAGTCGCCCAGAAACAAGCACCCCTGCTCCTTTCTTTGCATATTGCCCAATCATCTCCCCTAGCTTTCCCCAAGCTGAACAGTCGATGAAAGAAACAGATTCTTGCTGAGTTCCGCTAGAATCTCTAAACACCCTATTGACCGCAACCGAGAAAGAACAAACCGTCGCCCCGTTAGGAGTCGTTCGAACTTCTGGATCTCTTGTTAAGTTTCCTGTGATAATAGCTTTACTAAAGCCACGCATTTTTTATTCCTCCTCTTGTGTTTCCGATTTTTCAGCAGCCGCTGCTCTGTTTGCTCGATATTCGCGCTTCTTTTCTTCCATCTTAATTCTGCGCTCATCTGTAACAACCAGAAGATAGCGGAGCACTTCGTCGGTGATGTTCATCACGCTGGAAATTTTCGCAGGCGCAGTCGCCGGAAGCTCAACTTCCATATAATAATAAACAGCATATTCTTGACCTTTGATGGCATAAGCGAGTCTCTTCTTTCCCTCGTTTACTTCTTTCGTAACCTTGCCATCGTTTGTGCTGATAAGTTTTTTAACTTTCTCAACAACTTCGTCGAGATTCATCTCATAATCCGGATGAACCAAGAATGTGAGTTCGTAATTTTTCATACGCTCCTTTCTCCATTGGTTAACGGGAACGCGGCTAATCCCGTTCCCTGAGTTGATATCCCCTAAATTTTATCACGTATTCGCCAGTTCGTCAAACTCCTCCAGGGATTTAATCAACATATCTCTCGGCCTATTCCCGTTCTGTGGCCCAATCACTCCAATCTCCTCAAACCAAATCGCTAGTCCGCTCACAAACCCATGCCCCTTCCCGAGATAAGTCTGGAGCATCGCCGTAGAAAACTTCCCCTTACTGAGGCTAATTTCGACTGCCTTCCTCACCACCGGATCATTCGGGTCATATTTCCTCCCAAGATCCCCAATGCTTCCTCCGTCGCTCGGTCCCATTCCTTTAATCTGCACTGGCTGTGCCACAACTTCCGGATTATACTCCGGCGCTCTCTGCGCTCTCAAATAATCCGTCAAATTCTTCACGTCCCCATTTCCCTTACTATCTTCATACGCCCACGCCCCCTGAATCCTCCTCGGCTTCCCCATCATCTGTGTCGTAAGCATCAGCATATCCCCCTTCCCAAGCAACTTTTCTGCCCCTCCCTGATCAAGCATAATCCTCGAGTCAATTTGACTCCCGACCGCAAAAGCAATCCTCCCCGGAACATTCGCCTTAATCAACCCCGTAATAACCTTAACTTCCGGCCTCTGCGTCGCAAGCACAAGATGTATCCCGCTTGCCCTTCCTTTCTGCGCAATCCTCACGATGAGCATTTCGAGGTCTTTTCCCGCCATCATCATAAGATCCGCCATCTCGTCAATCACTACAACAATATACGGCATCTTCCCTGCCGGTTCTACTTCCTCTCCGTCTTTCTTTTCCGTTACTTCGCTCGCGACCTTCTCATTGTAATCAACAATATTTTTCACCCTCTTCTCAGCCATAAGCGTATATCTCTTCTCCATCTCATTCACCGCCCATTTCATCGCCGAAAGCGCCTTTTCCGTATTAGAAATAATCGGCGTCAAAAGATGCGGAATTCCGTCATAAAGCGCCATCTCGACCTGCTTCGGATCCACAATAATCAACTTCAAATCACTCGGACTGTTTCTATAAAGTAGCGAACTAATCAGCGTATTCGTCATAACCGACTTCCCCGAACCAGTCGTCCCAGCGATAAGAAGATGTGGCATCTTCGCAAGGTCCGCAACGACCGCCTTCCCTGATATATCCTTCCCGACCGCAAATGTCAAAGGCTCTTTCGCCTTCTTCCATTCTTGACTCTCAATAATCCCTCTCATCATCACGCTCGCCGACTTCACATTCGGAATTTCCACCCCAACACTCCTCGTCCCAGGGATCGGTGCCTCAATCCTAATCTTATCGACCGCCAGATTCAGCGCCAACTCCTTATCTCTCGCAAGAATTTTCGACAAATTAACTCCCGAAGGCGGTCTCATGGTATATTGCGTAACTCTCGGCCCAATGTTCGCCCCCTCCATCTCAACATCAATCCCAAACTCTCCGAGTGTACTCTTAATAATAACGGCATTCTGCTGAATATTTCCCGCATCCGCCGGACTCTGTTTTTTCTCGAACAATTCAATTCCAGGAAACTTCCAATCGTCGTCTCGGGTACTAACCAGCGCCCCCTTGCTCTCTATTTTAATCTCAGTCCCCTTTGGCATTTCCGCCTTAACTTCAGATATTTTCCCGCTTACTGCCGTCCCGTCTTTAATCGCTCCTCTCCTGAACAGCCCCAACTTCTTCTTCGGTTCTTCCTTCGATTTAACCCCCTCGTCCTCAATCGCGACCCCCTTGTTCACCTTAAATATCGACTTCTTCCCCTCCGTCTCTTCTTCTTTATCTTCATCAACCTCGCTAGCTCGCTCTTTCTTCCCAAGAGCATTCCTCATCCCGCTCACCATCGCAACCGGCGTCATCTGCAAAATAAACATCACACACACAAAAATTAAGACTATATAAACAAATATCGCCCCCTTCGCTCCAAACATCGGCAAAAATATCTCGTTCACCCACTCCCCAATCGCCCCTCCATGCGCCCCCTGCTGGCCATAAGTGGACACTCCGCTCATCCCCGACACAAACAAAATCAAAAACACAGAAATCGCCCATAAAAACGGCGATAATCTGTTCCCCTCGCTCCTAAATATCTTAATCGCAAGATAAACAAACAAAAACGGCACAACATACATCGCATTCCCGATAAGCGAGAACAAAATCTTATAAATCTCAGTCTTTTCCCCAGAAAAATTAGAAACAAGTGTAACGACCGTAACGACCCCGAGCCCTAAAAGAAGCACAGCAAAAATCTGCTGAGAAAAACCTCCAGGAAGTTCTTGCTTCTGAGTTTTTCTGCTTGTCGTCCTGCGCCTAGTCGTCGAGCTCTTTCCTCTGCTCGAACTTCTGCTCGAGCTTCTCCCTCCCGAACTTCTGCTCCCACTTCTAGAACTAGATTTCTTCTTCGTCACCATAAAAATTATTATAACCATAAAAATAAAAATTGCAAGCTTTTAGGGGTATTTTTCCGCCCTTCCCTGTAGAAAAAGAAAAAGGCCGCAATATTGCGGCCAAAAAATGCAAGGCTCTCGATGTTTGGATTTTTGATTGTAGATGATTCTATTTACTAGTTTCGACTAACCGGTCTATCCACCGATATTTCACATCAAAAGATGGTTGTTAGTAATTACATATTTTGCTTCTACGCTCCTCCTTGCCTCTTCCGAGGTAAATGTCTCGCTGTTATAGCCTTCATCTTTGACTTTTCTAACCCCCTCTACGACCAAGACTAAACCCCAGATTATAAAGATACCAAGAGAAACCAATCCGAACATATATTCCCTCCCATGTCCAAATGTTAAACAACGACAGCCTATCTTCTCATTATATCACACTTTTGCTTTTTTGTAAAGCTTTTTCTTATTTTTCCCAATTCTACCTCCGTAAAATCAAGTATGAGATTTGCTCCTTTACCCCACCATTTCTCTGTTCTGCCCTAGCTATCATAATTTGTCACAACTTGACACTGCGTCACCTCTCCCGTCTGTCCCTGCTGTTCGTGCGTTTCCTCTTCCACAATTATTTCAGGTTTCTCTTCTAATGATGCAGAAGAATCTACTTGCTTCGCATATATAACCGGCGCAGTTCCTACCAAGTCCTCATGCATCAAGGAAATCCAAACGGCAGGATGATTATCTCCATTATAAGTTACCTTCTTTTTCATACAAAAACCATCGCCAGATGTGCTATCTGTGTCTACACAAACCTCAATTCTGCTATTGCTCGCCCCTTCTCTAACATACCTCCAATTAAGCCTCACGCTCGAATCGTTAAAATCAAATGTTTCGTACGTTTCACTCGCATGCTCAGTGTCCAGCCAATCATAACTCCCCTCATTACCACAATAAAACCCTGTACTATCAATATACTGATACGAAGAAGTACTATAGCTACAGTTCCTAAAAGCGCTTCCAGAAACATCCGTCCTACCTTTCGCCTCAAGAATGGTCTGTAAATTATACTGATATTCATTCTCTAGCCAAAAATGCCCCCCATGATGTGCACTGCTATCAATATTACCCCAAAATACACCATTAAAATAATCATTTACTGTGTGCCCTCCGCTCGTATCGTATTGCGTCCGGCGTTTCAACCCCTGTGTAATATTATTAATGCCAGACCAAAATTCAGGCGTAACTCCAATCCTCGCAAGCTCACCTCCTCGATGATTCATCAGAAGAAACATATCACAACTGCTATCATTTTTAGTATATACCCCTTGATTATTTTCAATCCCCGAAAAGGTCGCATATCCAAAACAAACTCCGATATAACCATGTCCGTCAGTTCCCTGAATACCCGACGCATCCAAAGTAGTCGAGAAATTAGCTGACTGTTCTCTATTGAACGCTTTCATTATTCCACCGCGCATTCCGTTTGCACCGTATCTCCCGCTAATCGTCAGATCTTGCCCATTCTCACTAACCTGAACGTCATCATCCGTATGTCCATACGTATCATCAAACGTGCTAAACCCTAAATACGTCTTCTTCGTCACCGTTTGAGCATGATACTCCCCCGACTCCGTCGAAGCTACCTTCTCCACCCCAGGATTATAAAGCCTAACCGTCGTAGAAATCGTCGAAGAATTCTTTCCACTCGGCGAATCCCAGCATGTCCTGATATAAAAATCATAATAATCTGGCGTAAATTCATCTCCGCACTTCACCCCGCTTCCCGACGTAACCGGCGTGACCCAAATCCCCTGTGCTGCTGTCAAATCTGTCTCCTGCCTCACTCCACCTTCCGTCGCGTCCGACAGATTTTCACTTTCCTCATTCAGCGAATATAGTAGCCTCGGGAACGTCGGCGTCGCCTCTAACCTCGCTGCGCTCTCTATCACTTCCGAACCACTTAAGCTCTTCACCAGTATCTCATCAGTCGAGCTGTTCGCATCCATATTCTCAAGACTCGCTAACGCCTTCGGATTTATCACAAACGAATTCCCCTTATAAATAGCCCCTTTCCCGTCTTCGCGTTCGTATAATTCTCCACAAGACCCTATATTTTCATTCACATATTCACTTGTAAATGCCCCGCTCGCCTCACTCGGCTTGAGCGCAAGCTCCTTTATTTTATCCCAAATCTTCCCATAAATGGTCTCATTCCCTGCCCCCTGCTCGCTACTCGCGTCATGCAAAAATCTCAGTGCTTCTGCCTGTGTATCAATTTCGCTTCGCGCCATCGTCACCTCAAGCGCCTCCTGCGCAGAATACATCCCCCTGTTCATAATAGAAATCGCTCCGATAGAAACCGCCCCAAACACCGCAACCGCCATAAGCACCTCAATCAGCGAATCCCCTCTAAGATATTTTTTAATTGCCTCGCCACAATTCTTCATACTAAAATTTTACGCCAATCATAACCTTCTTGTCAACCTCACCAGAGCCGATTCCGGTATTCTATCCGAACCGTTTGCGTTTCCTCATAGTGGCGACTATCTCTGGCATACTACTGGCCTTAACCATAGAAGTACAGACAGCCGCTACTGGTCTTCGCATACTTTCTCTACCGCAAGCTCTCATCTCCAGGTCTTCTATTCTACATTCTTTGACCCTCAGGGCGGGAACATCAAGGGTAGCGGCTTTACAGTTCGTCGTGTCGCGTTTTTTCACCAGAGCCGACTCCGGTATTCTATCCGAACCGTTTGCGTTTCCTCGTAGTGGCGTCTATAACTGGGACTCTACTCTCCTTAGCAATAGAAGTACGCACGGCCGCTACTGGTCTTCGCACACTTACTTTACTACATACTCTCACTTCCAGTGCTTCTACCCTACGTTCTTCCGTCCTGAGGGTGGGGACAGCAAGGGCGGCGGCTTTTCAATCCGTTGTATTCCTCTACGAAGGATAACTACTAAGAGACACAGAAAACTACCAAGTAGCACAACGAACTGCAAATCCATAACCTTTATTACCACCGTTTTCTGGATAAAAATCCGTAAATGAAAAACTTTGATGATTTGCCCCTCTCCGACTAATCGAACAAGAGGACCAATAAGCCCCGTATAAGCTCCTACCGTATAAAACCGCAGAGTTCCAATAATATAAACCAGCATCCAGAAATCCTAGCGACTCGGATAGGACTCCTGAGTTTGCATTGTCCTTGCTTCCTACATTCATAGAAAGCGTTGAAATGAAGAGTTTGGAGAATATTTTTTCTTCAAGGCGCGACGCAGTAGCTCTTGCTCGGGAATGTCCGGAGCTTGCTAGCGAGGATGAAGGTGCCGAAGCCCCGTGAAGACGGGCGCGAAGGACACCGGTTCCCGAGAAGAGCTACAAGTGCAAGCCCTGAAGAAAAAATACCATCACCAGAGCCGATTCCGGTATTCTCTCCGAACCGTTTGCGTTTCCTCGTAGTGGCTACTATATCTGGGGTTTTACTGGCCTTGGCAATAGGAGTTCGTACGGCAACTACTGGTCTTCGCATACTTACTCTACCTCGCTCTCTTACTACCAGCGCTTCTACTCTACGTACTTCGTTCCTCAGGGTGGGAACGGCAAGGGCAACGGCTTCGCAGTTCGTTGTGTTTCGTATTTAATATTAACAAAATATTAACATTGTACTAACAATATATTGACAAAATAAATAAAATTTGCTATACTCTTTTCAAGAAAAGGAAAAATATGCTAACAACAAATGACACAGCAATCACAATCCGAACAAATAAAGAGATAAAAGAGCGCGCTCAACTTCTATTTAACGACCTCGGTCTCGACCTCTCGACCGCTATTAATCTCTTTTTACGACAGTCCGTTCGCGAAGATCGTATTCCGTTTCTTATTTCCCGCGACGAGCCGAACGAGTCAACATATAAGGCTCTAGAAGATTCTCTTGATGAAAAAATCTAGAAGGCCCGTTTGATTCTTGGTCAGATACGCTGGAATCCCTTAATGCTTAAAATTAAATATCTAAAGTCCTTCGGATTTGTTTAAAAAATAAATTATTTTATCGACTTCTCTCATGTTTTCTGAGAAACCCTTTTCGAACCCCGATTAATTATTACAACTTTCACCTTCGAGAACGAGTAAGCGTAGAGCCCTTTAGGGCGATTAGCTGATCGAGTTCGAGAAATGGCTGAACGTTGTAATAATTATAGGGCGAGAAGAAAAACGTTCCGAAGAAAATATGAAAGAAGTCGTAATAAGTACAAGCCCTGAAGAAACATTACCAGAGCCGATTCCGGTATTCTCTCCGAACCGTTTGCGTTTCCTCATAGCGGTTATCATCGCTGGGCTTCCGCCAATAACGTTTATAGAGGAGCTTATGCTTCTTATGCCGTTTCGCATGTTTATTCTACTACGACGGGCAGACGTATTGATTTTAGTGGCACTCTCTTTAACCCTCAACTTGGAAGCAACATGGGCTTTGGCTATGCGATTCGTTATGTCGAAGAGGTTGGAGAAGTCTTTAACAGTCGCTTCGGCAATTTCCCAGAGCCGACTCCGGTATTCTCTCCGAACCGTTTGCGTTTCCTCGTAGTGGCTACTATTACTGGCTCTCTACTGACCTTTACGATAGGAGTTCGTACGGCCTCTACTGGTCTTCGCATACTTACTCTACCGCGTACTCTCACGTCCAGTACTTCCTCTCTACGCGCTTCGGTCCTCAGGGTGGGTACTACAAGGGCTACGGGTTCGCAGTCCGTTGTGTCGAAGAGGGTGGAGAAGCTTTTCTTCAAGGTGCGACGCAGTAGCTCTTGCTCGGGAATGTCCTCACGACTTCTCTCATGTTTTCTGAGGAACCCTTTTCAAACCTCGATTAATTATTGCAACTTTCACCTTCGAGAACGAGTAAATAATAAGTTTTCTCGATTCTTCTCCTGAGTGTCATAAAGAAAAAACACGTATTTTTGGAGAAGTTCACGGACGACCGCGAGTAAGCGTAGAGCCCGAAGGGCGATTAGCTGATCGAGCGGAAGTCCGCCTGAACGACGAGAAAAATTCGCCTGTTTTTCTCCGATATGAGAGAGATGGATTGGAAAACCTCTTACGCTACAAGTGTAAGCCCTGAAGAAAAATACTAACACCGACACGAAGAAGAAGAGAGAAAACTAATAGCTAAAAACTCTAAAGAAAATATAGAGTCCCCCTACTCCACCCCTCTCATCGACAACGACAGCCTCCTCTTATCATCAATCGCAACAAGTTTCACCCTAACTTTTTGCCCAACCTTAAGCACATCAGAAACTTCTTTAATTCTCTTATCAGATATCTGAGAAACGTGCAGCATTCCGTCAATCCCCGGCAAAATATTCACAAACGCCCCAAAATCCTTAATCGTCACGACCGTTCCGTCATAAACCTTCCCGACTTCCGGCTCCTCAACAAGCGACTTAATCCACTCAAACGCCTTCTTTATCGCCTCATTATCATTTCCAGAAACCGTCACAAGCCCATCTTCCTGAATATCCACCATCGCCCCAGTTTCTGAAGTGATTTTATTTATCGTTTCCCCGCCCTTCCCAATAATCGCCCCGATTTTATCCGGATTAACCATCATTTTTTCAATTCTCGGTGCATATTTAGAAATCTCTTTCCTCGGCTCCGGAAGAACCGACAAGAGATGCTCCAAAATAAACATCCTTCCTTCATGCGATTGTTTAATCGCTTTCTCGAGAATCTCAACCGGAAGTCCATGCACTTTCATATCCATCTGAAGCGCCGTCACCCCTTCCGTCGTCCCTGTCACCTTAAAATCCATATCTCCCGCAAAGTCTTCCGCATCCATCAAATCCGTCAAAACATATGCCTTGTCAACATCTTCCTGCGTAATTTCCTGCCCCTTCGGAACATCAACCATCAGCCCCATCGCGACCCCCGACACCGGTCGTTTTAGGGGCACTCCCGCATCCATCAGCGCAAGGCAAGACGAACAAGTCGCCGCCATACTCGTTGACCCGTTCTGGGACATAATTTCCGTCACCGAACGAATTGCATACGGAAACTCCTCTTCCGTCGGAAGAACCGGTTTGAGTGCTCTCTCCGCAAGGTATCCATGCCCAATCTCCCTCCTTCCAGGGCTTCCAATCCTCCCCACTTCTCCGACAGTATAACTCGGCGCGTTATAGTGATGAATATATCTCCTCACCCCGTCCGTCACCTCCATAGTGTCCACAACTTGTGCGAATGACAGTGGCGCCAGCGTCACAATATTCATCGCCTGCGTCACCCCTCTTGTAAACAGCGAAGACCCGTGCGTCCTCGGCAAAATCCCAACCTGGCTCGACAACGGTCGGACCTCCGTTGTTTTTCTTCCGTCCGGCCTTACCCCCTCTTCAACAATCGACCTCCTAACCTCTTTATGAACCGCGAGTTCGAATGCTTGATTATATTTATCCCTCAAATTCTCATCATACCATTCAACCTTCTCGTTATCCGTCTCTCCCTCCCCGAGCTCAAGCGCAAATTGGTCGTGCATCTGATACTTCATCTCGTCAAGCACTCTCGCCCTCTCAAGAACATTCCCCCTAACTCTCTCCCCAAATTTCCCCTCTGTCCATTTATCAACTTTTTCCTGAATCTCCGGATCCGGCAACACGAGTTCATATTCCTGCTCAACAGGTTTAACGATTTCTCTAAGCTCTCTCTGGAGGTCAAGCACCGGCTGAACGTTCTCAACCGCCCAATGCATCGCCTCGATAATAACTTCTTCCGGAACTTCCTTCGCCCCCGCCTCGACCATCATCACTCTCCCGTCTTTACAAGCCACAACAAGATCCAAAGAAGATTTTTCTCTCTCTTCCGCACTCAAAAACGCCTTAAATTCCCCGTTAAGTCGCCCAATTCTCACCCCCGCGACCGGCCCATCAAACGGCACTCCTGCGTTCATCAGCGCCGAGCTCGCCGCAATCATCGCAACCATGTCCGGTCTGAACGCCGGATCCATCGAAAGCACCGTCGTCACGACTTGAACTTCTTGCCTATACCCCTTCGGAAAAAGTGGTCGAATCGGTCTATCAATCAACCTCCCGACTAAAACCGCATCGTCGCTCGGTTTCCCCTCTCTCTTTATAAACTTCGATCCAGATATCTTCCCCGCCGCATAGAATTTCTCTTCATAATCTATCGAAAGCGGAAAGAAATCCTGAACAACCGGTTTCGTCCCGACAACCACCGACCCTAAAACAACCGTATCTCCATATTTAACCAGCACGCTCGACGTCGTCCTAAACCCTACTCTATTCACCTCTAGCGACAGTTCCCTCCCAAGCCAATTCGTCTTGACCTCTGTCGTTTTTTTGCCACTCGGATTAATAATATCCATAATTCCTTATGAATTCCTTTCTTGAGAAAACTCCAGAAATCGCCCCCGTTCCCCTCTTTCGACCGCGGTTTCTGCCGTCTTCTCAATCTTAATTTTCTTATTTCTACCCCTATTATACCATATCTAAACCCCCTCAAAACCCTAATTTTTATTGACAAATTTTACAATCTGTGATATAATAGAACATGCAGGCGTGATTTTGTCCACGCCCAGCTCATTTCTAAGGAGGGCATAAAAATATGCCAAAAAATAAGGGATTTTCCGCAACTACTAACCTTTCCAGTATTTCGGATTCGTCCGAAAGCTCAGATACGCCCGCTAATTCTATCGCAATCACAAATCCGGAATTCTTAAAGAAATTCCCACCTTTAGCGCCGGAAATCTCCCGGGTGACCTTCTCGCCGAATAGGCTTTACGTTACTTGGGACTATTTTCCCGAAGAAGGCGACGGAATCGACCCCTTGGTCGAACTCTTCCGCCCTGTTCGCGACCGCTATGCGGACGAAAAAGACCTCTATGTAGTCATCCTTCCGACTGGAAAAGACATCACTCTTCCGAACGGACTGACGGAAAGGACTTATATTTTCACTTGCTGCCCAAAGGAACGCAAAAACGTTCCCGGGACCGACCTGCGTAACGAATTCGATCGCATCTTCCCCGACCTGATCGAAGCCTACCGTGAAGTCTTAGAAAAGTGGATTGTCTCCACGATTGGAATGAAAAAATTCCTCGAAGACAAGAATAAGTCTTCAATCCGAAATTTCCTGATTTCCATCGACTATCCCGTCCCGACAGAAGAAGTTGCAGAAAAGAAGCCTAAAAAGACTTCGGCTGAGAAACGTGCTGACAGAAAGGCTTACGCCGAGGCTCACCCCGAAAAGTATCCCAAATACAACAGGGGTCGCTACAACAACTATGCCATGCTCGGGTCTCCCCGTCCTTCGACGGGTCCCGTCTTCTAATCATTTTGTTACCCTCCTTGTTAGCCACCGGTTCGCCGGTGGCTTTTTCTCTCCATCAAAAATCCACTTGATTGTTTCTTTATTCTCGACAGTTCAATCGCCGGTGGCTTTTAATCCTCATCAAAAATCCCCTCTCTTAAGGGGATTTCTCTTTTT
This sequence comes from Candidatus Saccharimonadota bacterium, assembly GCA_017545595.1. GTDB lineage: Bacteria > Patescibacteriota > Saccharimonadia > Saccharimonadales > Saccharimonadaceae > Nanosyncoccus. Next base: position 48,087 of record JAFWLO010000005.1, read on the forward strand.
TCTGCGCAATTTCCTTCCGAAACAGCCCGGAAAAAAGTTTTATTTAAGAGAGCTATTATCCCTATTTCCTAAGCCCGAGCTTAGAAACAGTCGCTTTATACTTCTCAAAATCAGTCTTCTCAAGGAATTTGAGCAAACGTTTGCGTCGCCCAACCATCTGCATAAGACCTCTTCGAGCCATATAATCATGCTTGTTCTGTTTGACGTGCTCGGTCACTTCTTTAATTCTCTCAGTCAAAATCGAGACCTGAACTTCAGGAGAACCGACATCTTTCTCAGAACGAGCAAGCTTTTTAATAGCCTCCGCCTTCTTATCTTTACTAATCATGCCCCAAATTCTACCACATCTCTCCTAAATAATCAAGAAATCTACTCAAAAATCCCAAAATCCTCTAGCTTTTTAGCATCCTGAACAAAAAATTTATCAATTTTCGTTCTTCTGAGTTCCGTCAAATACCCCCCTGTCCCGAGTCTCTTCCCAATATCCTCTCCAAGTGTCCGAATATAAGTTCCCGAAGAAACTTTTGTTCTAATTTTAAGCATCGGCCATTCATAGTTAAGAATTTCGATTTCGTACACAAAAATTGTTCGCTCGGGCATTTCTACTTGTACGTCTTTTCTCGCGAGCTCATATGCTTTCCGTCCGTTTATTTTCACCGCAGAAAAAGCCGGTGTAATCTGTTTCGACTCCCCTAAAAATCCTTGAACAACTTTTTTAACCTCACTCAGTGGAACTGGCTCGCCCGTATAAGTTTTTTGCACAATTCCTTCCGGGTCGCCCGTCGTCGAAACCTCCCCGAGCTTAATTTCTGCCACATATTCTTTATCAAGTTTAAGATATTCTGAACACTTTTTTGTCGCCTTCCCGACTAAAACAATCAAAAGCCCTGTCGCGAACGGGTCTAGCGTCCCCGTATGTCCGACTTTAAGTCTTTTCGGAGGGGTCTTCCCTTCTTTTTTATATTCTTCTCTAATTTTCTCCGTAAACACCCTCCTAAGCCTCGCCACGACCCCAAACGACGTCATTCCCTTCGGTTTATCAATCAAAATAATCTCATCCATACCCACATTTTACACCTTTCCCATAAAATCCCCAAAATTGAACAATTTTATTCCAAACCCTAAGCTCACAAGAACAAACTCGTCCCCCGTCCCAAACACCCTCAAACACAAAAAATCCCCCCCTACCCCCCCATTGAACAAATTTTTTACATTCCAGGAATCTTGAAAGCTCCCGGATTTGGCGCTCCTGAATCTCCTGTCGTCCCGGGGACTTCCGGCAACACCGGCGCCATTCCACCTTGCGCTCCTCCGACCCCCACAGAAGTCTCCGCTCCTCCAGCTCCTACGGAAGCCCCAGCCCCAAATCCAGCCCCTCCCTGAACTCCAGCTTCAGGAACTCCCCTGACTGGTGGCAAACTTCCAAAATCCGGCATTGGCGCGATCGGCGGAGGCACAATTTCCTGTCCAGGCATAGGCAACCCCGCTCCCATGTCTCCAACTCCTTCAGAAACTCCGCCAGCTATCCCAGCTATCCCAGCTCCGCCGGCAGTTTCACCCCCATTAACCCCCGCAGAAACACCAGAAACGTCAGGAACTCCAGATCCCCCAGCAACTTCGCTCCTCTCTGGAACTCCCCCAACAAGCCCAAATCCTCCCATTCCCGCGTTCCCGTTCGGCGTCCCGAGCGTCTGATCCTCAGAAACTCCTCCCCCAGGTCCAAACGACTGTTGTTCCATCGGCGACTGATAATCTAACATTCCCCCTGTCGGCGTTATTTTCGGAAGCTCGCCCCCATTCGCCCCCTCGAGAAGCGTCCCCGCCATTTCTCCGTTATTCGCCCCCGAAGCCCCAATAACCCCTCCGGAAACCCCCGCTCCCGGATTATTCGTCCCAAACCCCATTCCACCCCCAAATCCAGCATTATTATTCATTCCAGTTCCGAACCCAGCGCCTCCATTCATCCCCCCGTTCAAATCGTTCCCAACTCCCCCGTTCATTCCGACCCCAGAAACGCCCCCCTCCCCAGGCAACGGCTCCGCAAGCGCCTCATCAATCATTTTCCCATAATCCGTCCCGACAGTTCCGATTCCAATCCCCTGACCAGCCCCGCCAGAAACATCATTCCCTCCTCCCCCAAAATTCCCAGCTCCGCCAAAATCACCGTCAGAACCGGCTCCGCCAGCCCCTCCAGCTCCCCCAAAAGAACCGACCCCTCCAGCTCCAGATGCCCCTCCCTGCAAATTATTCAAAATCTGATTCGCAATATCCCCTCCGCTATATCCTCCGTCCGGAACCGAAGAAGTCTGCACTCCCGCAACAGTCATCCCACCAGCTCCGCCCTGTACACCCCCATTAACTCCAGCTCCAGTCCCCTCCGAACCGCCTCCGTTCAAACTAGCCCCCGCCATAGTTCCAATCCCCGCCATCTCCGCAGCTTGCGCCTGGAATCCGACCGGCGCGGGCGGATTAACCGGTTTCGGCTCCTCTGGAACGCTCTGATCCACCTTAAACTCCCCCTCAAATTCCCCGCTCCCCTTCTCTTCCGACAAATTCCCCGAAGAAACTTCCTTATCCTGCTTTGACTTCCCTTTCTTCGAATCGTCCTTCCCCTCTTCTTTCGAACTCTCGTCAGAAATCTTCTTCTCAGAAAAATCTTTCCTCTCAGAAAAACTCAAATCTTGAGAAATGTTCTTTATAATGTCCCTCTGATCAGCCCCCGCCTCCATCAACTTCCCCGCCATCTTCATTGTCTCCGGCGTCGTATCCCCGTTCGAGAATTTATCCGTCGCAGAAACCAGTCCCGCAAGAAGCGCTGTCGCAATCCTCGAATCAACATTTTCATCAATCTTATAAATCAGCCTCGCGACCATCTCAGAAATCGAACTTGCACTCGAATCAACCCATTCAACGTCCCCAAACTTCCCCGCCGCTCCGTTCGTAATGTTCACCGAAGTCGCATCATGCATAATCCGCCCATATTCTTTGAGCGCTCCGTCCAGCTCCGTCGCCGCCGGCACGTTCATAGAAATCACAAGATCAACATTATAATCCCCTCGGGAAAACTCCAAATCCCCCTCGTCAAGCGTCGTCTTATAAGGCGTAATAAACACCTTAACATAATCCCCATCAACTTTATAGCGCAGATGGTCCGCCTTATCTTTATTAAGCGCAATAATAAAGTCCTGCAAACTGTTCGTATTCACCTCGAACGTGTCTTCCGGCTTCAAAAATTCCAAAACATTCGGTGTTTTCCCCGAATAAATCGCCGTCGCATGCTTTCCATCCCCGTCGAGCGCAATTGTAAGCGCAATCGCCGCCGCCATCTCATCAACCGACGGGTCGTTCGACAGCGCAACAAGCACATTCTCCCCCTCATCAATCTTCTCAAGAACCTTCGGCAATAAATCCTCTCCCCCGTTCCCCCCAGGTCTCGACTGTCTTCTCTGGCCCTCGTTGGAACCACCAGAAACACCCTCGTTGGAACCGCCAGAAACACCCCCATTAGAACCGCCAACACCACCCCCAGAAACACCCTCGCTAGAACCCCCAGCTCCCCCAGGAACCCCAGAAACACCTCCTCCATCACTCGGCTTCGCCGGCACATTCGGCGCTTGTGTCGCCGCCGGATTAGATGGTAATGGTGGAATAGAACTTTGATTTTGCATATTTTTGTCGAGGGTTAAATTGCCAATTTTCTCCATTTTATCATAATCATTTTATTTTTACAATAATTCCCCGCCCCAAAACTTTATAAACTTTGACAAACTTTATAAAGTTTTATACAATATCCTTATGGAAAACCCAAACAAACCCGAATCGAACACTCCGAACAAACAGCCGAAAAAACTCCCTTCCGAACCGAACGCTCCGAGCGTCCAACTCCAAAAAATCCTCTCCGCGACCGGTTGGTCGCAAGAATTTCTCGCCGGAAAGCTCGGCGTCTCTTTTGTTACGCTTAACAACTGGATCAACGAAAAAGTCCTCCCCCGAGAAAAGGCGAAAGCCTCTATCGACCTCCTCTCCGCAGAAATCCTCGGGGCAGATTCCGTCTCCCCCGCCGAACTCTCCTCCCTTAAATCCCTCGCCGAAAAGTCCAAATCCTCCGTCAAAAAGATCGTCTCAAACAAACCTCTCCTTAAAAAACTCACAACTTCCCTAACTTACCACACAAACGGAACCGAAGGCTCGACCATGTCCGAACAAGACGTCTCCGCTGTCGTTTTCGATAACAAAATCCTTAAAAACCGCACCGCGACCGAACAACGCGAAGCGATAAACCACCAAACCGCCCTCTATTTTCTCCTCGACGAGCTCTCCGAACAAGGAGGAAACTTCGCCTTCTCCTCTTCTCTCGTCCAAGCGACCCACCTCCGCCTCATGTCCGGAATCCTTTCCGACGCCGGCGTCTTCCGTTCTCACAACGTCCGCATCCGTGGCGCTTTCGTCCCTCTCGCGAACTTCCTTAAAGTCCCTGCCCTTGTCGATTCTTGGTGCGCTTCCGCAAACGAAGAAACCTCCGATAAACTCCATACCCTCGCCCGTCTCCACGCCGATTTCGAAAAAATTCACCCCTTCTCCGACGGAAACGGTCGAACCGGTCGCCTTCTCCTCTTTATCATGGCCCTCCGCTTTGGACTCACCCCTCCTATCATCCGCAAGGAACGTAAAATCGCTTATTATAAATATCTCGAGCTCGCCCAAACTCGCGACCTGACCGACCCGTTAGAAAAATTCCTCGCCGAAGAAATCCTCGCAACCGCCTCCCTAATTGACTCTCTAATTTCTTAGTCCTCAATTTCTACCCCCAAACTTTATAAACTTTCACCCCTCAATTTCCACCACCATCCCCCCCTTCACCCCAATAAAACTTTATAACCTTCAACAAACTTTATAAAGTTTTATCTCTATTCTACTCTATTCTACTCTATTCTATTCTCCTTTTCCTCTCCTCTTCTACGCCGCCACCGCCGGCTCCACCATAACAAACTGGAGTAATGAGGATGCCGTAGACTCCATCTGCCCTCTCGGTTGGCAATTACCTAGAAACTCCGGCACCAACAGTTTCTCCACACTCTTCGACTCAACGCTATCTATGAATGTAGGCAGTGGTTTTACCAGAGCCGATTCCGGTATTCTCTCCGAACCGTTTGCGTTTCCTCGTAGTGGCTACTATAACTGGAACTCTACTGGCCTTAACAGTAGGAGTTCGAGCGGCTACTACTGGTCTTCGCCTACTTACTCTACCGCGCGCTCTCGCAACCAGGCCTTCTACTCTACGGTCTTCAATCCTCAGGATGGGGGCCACAAGGGCTACGGGTTCGCAGTCCGTTGTGTCGCTCGGTAGGCAGCTCTTCCCCTTCGCGCCTTCTTCTGTCCCCCTCCCCCAGATTTTCTAGGAACGGGTCAGGGTGGACAGGAAGGGGGCTGGAACGGAAAAGATTTCTGGAACGAGGAGTTGGATGATGAACGATTCGCTGGTGGAAAGTTAAAGTCGAAGATGACTGAGTAGCGGAAATAATCAAAATCAGAAAAAAATACAAAAACAAAAAAATGAAAATTCCAAGCAAATACAAATATCTTGATCGGAAATCGTAGCTCTAAATCTAATACTAATTCTAGAAATTGATTTGCAGTTTTGACGATAGGGTACGGTTACGATAAAATGCAGTACGACAAGTTGCAGTAAACAGCCGAAAGGCTGTTTTTGCATGATAAAGTATTTATGGTATAATGAATGTGTAGTCTTGAACTGGAATATCTAGTTTGGCTGTTATGGCTCGACTGGCTAGTTCTAAAATGTTCAGGATCAAAGAAAATCAGAGGCACACTCTACTGATAGTTAGAGTTCAAACCCTGGGTTCGGGCTATGGTTCGGATCTTTTGTAAGTTGTCTCTTTTAGCGCTTGAGTTTCTAGTCGTTGTGTCGCTCGGTAGGCAGCTCTTCCCCTTCGCGCCTTCTTCTGTCCCCCTCCCCCAGATTTTCTTTTACGTTTCGCACAAGAAATTGTGCGATTTTTTGATTGGTAGAAGTGAGTAGTTTTAGATATTAAGGACGAGATGTTGGTGTTTGTTTCGGTTTGTTCTAACTATTGTAGTTCTAAGACAACTAAGTTTTCTATGTGGGGAGTTTTGGGAAAGAAGTTGAAGGGGGTGATTGATGTGATTTTGTAAGGGCGAGTTGAGATAGATGTTGAGGTATGGGGTTTGGAGGGGGATAGGGTAGATAATAGAGAAGATGAGCCTGAGGTGGAATTTTTTGAGGAATCTGAAGAATCTAGTGTCGAGACTAGAAATGATAGGTCGCGGGCTTGAGTCGATGGGTTGCACGAGAGATAGATGATGGATTTTGGACGAACTTCTAGAAGTTTTTCTATGAGGCGTTTGTCGCAACCTGCGCGAGGCGGGTCGAGAATGACTGTTTGGTCGGGGGAGATATAGGAGAGGGCTTCTTCGGATTTTGCGTGGACGGGGCGGGCGTTTGTTCTTTTCTCGCAATTTTTCTCAAGTTCTTTGAACGCGTCGTTGTTTGTTTCTACAAGTGTTAGATTGTTAGATTCTTCGGCGACGGAAAGGCCGATGGTTCCGACGCCAGAATAAAGGTCGAGAATGTTCGAGGTTTTGATATGGGATTTGATTTGTTTTAGGGCTAGTTCATAGACGGAGAGGTTGATTTGGAAGAAGCCGTTCGGGGAGTATGAGTATGATCTTTTTAGGAGAGTATCTGTGAGCGGGGTGAAGGAAGGGTGGGGATGGTTATTTTCTAGGAGTCCTCCGGAGACAATTCCCTGCTTGTTCGAACGAAGGAGAAGAGACTGGTATTTGTATGCTGGCTCGTGGGATTCATTTAGGCGAGAGATAATTTCTTTCGCACGAGCGAGGATTTCTGGGCGTTCGATTGACGAAGATTCTATTGGGACTTTTTTATGGGAACCGCGAGCGTGGAAGGCAAGGGAGATAGACTCAGATTCCTTGTCCCAGTAGAGGGCGTATTCCATTTTGTTGCGATAGTTCCATTCGGCGCCGTCTGTGACGACGTTTTTAACCTCTGTTTCTAGGGGGATTTTTTGTTCGCGGAGGGATTCTTCGACGAGGAGGCGTTTTTGTTCGAGTTCGGAAGAAAATTTAAGAATCTGCCAGGGGGAAGTCGAGAGAAAACAGGGGTCTTTAGGGGAGACACGGAGCGGAGAGGGAGAATCTATGACTTCCGCGACGCCTTCGAGGTAGGAAGATTTGGCCTTTGTGATGAGAACACGTGAAATAATTTCTCCTGGAAGGGCGTTCCAGAGAAAAATCTTCTTGTTGTTTTCGGAAAGAGAGGGGTCGGAAATTTTGCCGAGGGCGAAGCCACCGGGGACGAACTTTTCTACGATGATGGAAGTAGTTAGGGATTTAGGCGTTTTGGACATGAGACTAGATTTTTTGACGGGCAGGAGCGTCGCTTTTGTTTGATATTTTTATACATTATTTTTTATTATAGCATAAAAATTTATGTAGAGGGAGAGGAGAGTGTTCGGTTTTTGAGTTGTGGTGGGGTGTTTTAGGCTAAAAATTTATGTAGAGGGAGAGGAGAGTGTTCGGTTTTTGAGTTGGATTGGAGTGCTTTTAGACTTAGGCTGTGGTTTTGTTTTTAGTTTTGAGCTCTGGGTGGTCTTGGCTGGGACGGAGGTTGACGAGAGGAGGAAAAGGGGTTAAAATAATGGAAGATTGGACCGTCGCCAAGCGGTAAGGCACTGGGTTTTGGTCCCAGCATTCGCAGGTTCGAATCCTGCCGGTCCAGCCAGAACCGACTACATCTGTAGGTTTGGTTCAGTCAAAATCGACTACAAAAAAGAACCTAGGAGGGTTCATTTTTTTATGTATTGTTGGGCTAAAGCCCAACAAAGGATTTTCCTTTCCTGCGTATCTAATAGATGTTCTTTCTGCTCATATCATTCCTCTAATAGCCAATCGGCAATATCAACAATACGGATACCTTCATATTGCATCTCGTGTTGTCTTGTACCAGCGATGAGGAGCTTCTGATATCCGCCAGGTATATTAACAAGCGGCGCAACCTCTCTTTCCATCGTCTCTCGCTCCGTTATCAGATATGAAACCTGGATATACAACTTTTCTCCGTCTTTGATTGCGACAAAATCTATTTCGCCATTTCGCATCGCCCCGACGTAAACTTCGTAGCCACGTCGCATCAATTCAATCGCCACGATATTTTCATAAGTATCGCCAAAATTAGGAGTTTTTGTCCCAAGTTTGGCATATCTAAAAGTGTGGTCTGAAAGGTAGTATTTATCTGTCGTAGCAAGATATCGCTTACCTTTGATATCGTATCGACGCACCTTATAGAAAGCGTATGCTTCACAGAGATATTTCATATATGCACCGATGGTTTTGTCGGTCGCTTCAAGATGGTTAGACTTGAGAACATTAGTAATGTTGCGAGCGGAGGTTGGTTTCGAGATATTATCCATCAAAAAATCAGAAACACCATCCATCACGGCTGGGTTTTTCACTCCGTGCTTATCTTCGATATCTCGCACAATCATCGTATCATAGACTTCTTTGATGTAATTATATTTCTTTTTAGGAGTATCGTATTCATACGAGCCTGCAATGCCTCCCTCCTCTACATATTTCTCTAGGGCTTCATATTTGTCCTTGTAGCCAAAATACTCGACAAATTCGGCAAAAGAGAACGGATAAACCTCGATGGTATAGGTTCGCCCAACGAAGAGCGTGGCAAGGTCGCTTCCTGCAAGAAAGGCGTTAGACCCAGTGATATAGATATCGTACTTGTGGGAGGCGTGGAGACTATTTAGGGCTAGTTCAAAGCCTTCACACATCTGTACCTCGTCTATTAGGAGAAAATTCTTTACTCCGTCAACAAAATGCTCTTCAACATAATCATTCAGGGCGTGATACTCTCGTAACTTCTCGTATTTTAGAGAAGAAAGGTCGAAACTGATAATGTTGGCATCATCAATGTTCTTCTTGACGTATTTCTTGAGGTTATCAAGCAGAATGGACTTACCGCTTCGCCTTACACCAGTGATAACCTTAATATCTTCTGTGCCCATCACGCCGATAATCTCGTCTAGGTATTTTCGTTTAATTCTTGCCATAGTTTATCCTTTTCTCAAGTATAGCATCTATTACGCAAAATTGCAATTTTTGCAAAAATGCGTAATGCAATGTTGGGCTAGTCGAGGAGTTTGGCGGAGAGGGACTGGGAGGAAAGTTTTTTGTCAAAAGTTAGGAGGGGCTCCTTTTTTAAGGACTCGGAGAGGAAAGCGGAATAGCAATCTACGAAGGAGAGAGAGGGGTGGTCGATGTAAAAATCGAGGAGTTCTAAGAGGAAGGGAGACTGAAAGGAGAGGTTTTTAAGTTTAAACAGGACAGAGAGGAGAGCACGGACTTCGGGGCGAGAAAAAGCTAGGACATTAGAGAGAACATGGACGAGTTCGACGAAAATAACGTCGGAGACGAAAAAGAGGCAGTCTTCGCGCGAGAGGAGGGCGACGACCTTTTCTGTCTGGGCTGGAACGTCGCCTAAGAGGAAGCGAAGGAGGAGATTTGTGTCTAGGGAGGATTCGGAATTATAAACCATAACGACCTCCGTAGAAGCTCTTCCCTTCGGGGGAGGCGGACCAGTTTTCGCGGAGTTCTTGGGCGGACTTCCCGGCGTTTTTCTCGAGGCGGAGTTTGGTTTTCTCGCTAGCGTTCTCGCGAATTTCTTCTAGTTCGGCGACAAGCTCTTCGACGGATTGGGCGCGTTTAAGGACAAGAGAGTCGCCTTTAAGAGAGAGGACGACACTTTGGCCCGGGAGGAGATTGAGGGCAGAACGGACAGCCTTCGGCAGGAAGACCTGGCCGGTTTTTGTCAAAGTCGAAGAGTAAATAGGCATTTTATAAAAATTTCCTTTCTTATAGAGAGTATAGCAAATTTTGTTAAAAATGTCAAGAGCGTAATAAAAATTGAAGAAAAATAATAAAAAACTGGGATTTTGTTATTTTTGGGTGTTTGGGAGGGTTTTGAGGGGGTTGGAAAGGTTAGAAGGGTTTGGTTTTGAGGGGATGGAGGGTTGAATTCGAGGGGATGGAGGGTTTGGCTTCGAGGGGATGGGGGTTTAGAGAATTTTATTGGGTTCTGATGAGGTTGGGGACTTAAGTTGCTTTCTGGGCGGAAATGTGGTATAATTGTTGTATCCTAAGATAGCCGCAGGCTGTTTAGAGAAAATAAGGGGGTGTTCTTTAATGTTTATGATTAAGTATTTCGAGGAGTTGGATGAGATGTGGAGCAGAGGAATAACAGAGGACGACGAGAAGAATTTTGGATTTTTGGTTGCGCCGGAGGATTATGTGGATACGACGAACGGGGTTGCGCTGATTGATTGGTATCAGGCGGTTCTGCTCGAGAAGGAGGGGATGGTTCCGCAGAAGTGGAGGTTGCCGAAGGTTGCAGAGTGGCAGAAGATTTTGGAGTATTATAGCGAGAAAGGCCCGGAAGAATTGAGAAATGGAAAAAGTAACTTTGGCTCCCTGCTGATGATGAAAGAGATGAGGCTGAATCCGTCTTCGGTTGTTACGCCGAGAAATTGGCGACTGAAGTTTTCTGAAGAGAAGAGTAAAGGAGTCAGTTTTGGGTATCGGCGCGAAGAAAGAAGTGCGGAGACTGGGAAAGATGGAGGCTCTAAAAGCTTTAAGAATGTAGAAGAAAGTAGAAACGCCGGAAGATTTGAGGGGCTTCAGAAAGCTGAAAAAGTCGAGAAGACCGAGAAAGATGAGCGCCTGAAGGAGCTTTTTGCGTATTGGACGGCTGACACGATTGGGGCGGGGCACGCGTTTGCGCTGGAGATGTCGGGAGATGGCGATTTGAAGTTTCTTGTTGAAAACAGATGGAGTAGATGTCGAGTTCGACTCATTCGGGATATTTAAAACGCTTAAAAGCCCCTTTCGGGGCTTTTTTCTTGGGGGTAATGAGAAATATATGGGGTTTCGAGGATTTGGCTACTACGGACGCTCGGGGCGAGAGTTTAAGTTTTGTTCAGGAGAAGAGGCGAATTTTGAGCAGGGAGAACGAAATGTTGTTCGGAGGAAGAGAAAAATTTGTTCAGTTAGATGACTGTGAGCTCTTGTTTGAGACGAGAAATGAGGGCGGTTTTTTCTTCGATTCCCTTTCGGGTTTCTTCGACAAGGTGGGCGGGGGCTTTGTCGACGTAGTTCGGGTTGCGCATTCGGGCTTCGAGAGCGTCTAGTTCGCGACCGACGGAAAGGATGCGATCTTCGAGGGTTTCTCGATAAGAATCGGAAATTTCCGAAGATACGTCGAGATAGATTTCTCGGCCAGAGAGGGCGAGACGGATGCCACGGGGAGAGCCTTCGCAGGAAGAAACGGAGGGGCAACGAGTTAAGAATTTAACGAGGTTGGCGTTGTCGGAGATGAGGCTGTCGTCGCCGTAGAGAATGGGCGGGACGGATTTTAGGGCGTGTTTTTGGGTTTTTAGGGCAGAGAGAACGCGACGGACTTCTCCGACGGCGGACATGAGACGTTCGAATTCTTCGGCGGAGATTGGGTCGAACTCGAGAGGAGCGGGCCAAGGTTGGGAGATTAACATTCCGGAGGTCCAGGAAAGAGTTTGCCAGATGGTTTCTGTGACAAAAGGCATGAATGGATGGGCGATTATAAGGAGGGATTCGAGAGTTTTCTGGAGGAGGGGGAGGTTTTTGAAGAGTTTTTCGCTTTCGAGGAACCAGTCGGCGTATTTGTCCCAAATCGTGGAGTAGATTTCTTCGACGGCTTCGGCGAAGCGGTAAGAAGACATACATTTCTCGACCTTTTTTCTCAAGGCGTCTATTTCTCGGCAGATCCAGTCTTCGGACATGTTAGAAGTTGAGAGAACGTCATTTTTATTTTCTGCTTCGTCGACCCAAGTTTGGATGAGGCGGGAGACGTTCCAGAGTTTGTTACAGAGGTTGCGGCCGGAGATGACGGATTCTTCGGAGAAGGCTTGGGACATTCCGGCGGAGCGGCCGCGAAGAATGCCGAGGCGGAAGGCATCGGAGCCGTATTTGTCGACGAGCTCCATGGGGTTTATGACGTTCCCTTTCGACTTCGACATCTTCTTCCCCTTGCTGTCGAGGACGAGGCCATGGAGATAAACGTCTTTGAAGGGGACTTCGCCTGTTATGTAGAGACCCATCATTATCATGCGGGCAACCCAGGCAAAGAGGATGTCGGCGCCGGTTTCCATGACGTTTAAGGGGTAGAACGGGGAGCCGGATTCTTCGGTCCAATCCGTGCAGACGATGGGCCAGTGGGAGGAGGAGAACCAAGTGTCGAAGGTGTCTTCGTCGCGAGCATAGAGAACGCCACCGATTTCTATTTCTTTAAGGTTTGTTCGGGTGTCGAAGATCCATTCGGGGGCGGAATCGAAGTTTTCTTTCCCTGTCGCGCTAGAGGCTGTGCCGATTTTTTTGAACATCGGGATAGGAATTCCCCAGGGGATTTGGCGGGAGATGTTCCAATCTTTTAGACCTTCGAGATAGTTGATGAGAACCTTCTGTTTGGACGCGGGGTGGAAGGAGATTTCGTTCTTTTTGAGGTGAGAAATGGCGGTTTTAGCGAGTTTTTCGGTGTCGATGAACCATTGTTCCTTTAGGGTCGGTTCGATGACGGTTCCGCATTTGTAGCAGTGAGCGACAGAGTGGGTGATTTTATGAGAATCGAGAAGAATTCCCTGTTCTTTGAGGTCTTTAAGGACGAGGGCGCGACATTCTTCGGTTGTGAGGTCGGAATAGCGGTCGCCACAGACGGGGAGCATATGACCGTTGTCGGAGATGACGCGGAGGTTTTCTAGGTTGTGGCGTTTCCCTACTTCGAAATCGTCAAAATCGTGGGCTGGGGTGATTTTTACGGCGCCTGAGCCGTATTCGGGGTCGGCGTGTTCGTCGGGGATGATAGGGATGGTGCGGGAGGTTAAGGGGAGTTTTACTCGTTTTCCGACGAGGGATTTGTAACGGGGGTCGGAAGGGTTGACAGCAACGGCTTGGTCGCCGAAGAGGGTTTCGGGGCGGGTGGTGGAGACGACAATGTATTCTTTATGACACTCAGGAGAAGAATCGAGAAAACCGTCTGAATCTTCATTGACTAATTCGTACTTCAAATCCCAGAGGAAGCCGGGTTCGTCGATATGTTCGACTTCGATGTCGGCGAAGGCGGTTTCGTGCTTTGGGCAGTAGTTGACGAGCTTTTCACCTCTGTAAATGTAGCCGTCGTTCCACATTTTTTCGAAAGTTTTATACACGCGAGAGACGACGTTTTCGTCGAGCGTGAAGGTGAGGTCGTTCCAGGCGCAAGAGGCGCCGAGAGCGCGGACTTGGAGCTCCATGTTCCCTCTCTGTTCTTGGACGAAGTCCCAGACGCGGGCATAGAGCTCGTCGCGGGAATATTCGAAGCGAGAATGGCCGACGGCTTCGAGGGCGCGCTCGTAAACGACCCAGGTTTCGAAACCGGCGTGGTCGGCACCTGGGACATACCAGGTTGACTTTCCGAGAAGACGATAAAATCTAGTTAGAGAATCTTCTAGGGCAATTGTCAAGCCATGACCGATGTGGAGATTTCCGTTCGCGTTCGGGGGAGGCATGACAATAGAGTAAAATGGGCGGTTTTTAAGGGAGGATTCTTTGGAAAATGTCGCGGGATTAACAGAGGTCAGAGGCTTAGGGTTGAAGGCGGGAGAGGATTCCCAGCCTTGGTAGATTTCTGATTCGAAGGATTTTGGCTCGTAAGAAGAAGTGAATTTCATAAGGATATTATAGCATAGAAGAAGGAAATGTTCTATGGCTCGCTTGCGGTCGTTTCAGTTTTTTATTCTTCTATCGATTTCTTCCATATTTTCTTCGGAACGTTTTGATGTGCTTATTTGTTTTCTAATTCTCTCTTTTATAGGAGGCTCGCTTGCGGTCGTTTCCATTTTGCGCGACCGGAGTTCCGCCAGCCCGCCGTCGCGGGTGTCGGCCTCCTTATCCTCGGTCGTAACCTGCGGACGTCGCTCAAAGCTGGAAACTCCCCGCTCGCCAACATTATTACAATAATTTTCCAAAGTTTGTCCGTGAACTTCTCCAAAAATACGTGTTTTTTCTTTATGACACTCAGGAGAAGAATCGAGAAAACTTATTATTTACTCGTTCTCGAAGGTGAAAGTTGTAATAATTAATCGGGGTTTGAAAAGGGTTCCTTAGAAAACATGAGAGAAGTCGATAAAACCTTTTCCAAAAATACGTGTTTTTTCTTTATGACACTTATGATAAGAATTGAGAAAGCACAATAATTCCCTGGTTTTTCACACGGATTTTTTTGACATAAATACAATTCCCTTTTATTTTATTTGACAAAAGAGATTTCCGACGGAGGAAGTCATTTTCCGCCTGTGTAATTTCCAGAGATGTCGCTATTTTTGTTTTTGTCTGCCCCAAAAGTTCGGACTTAAGGATTTTCGCAGTTTCTAGCGCTGTGACCTTTTGGATAGTTTTATTATATAGGGTTGGGGTTGCTAAGTCAAGTGGTTGCTAATAAAAGGGGAGAGGAAAAATCGATTTGGTCGGTTTTTGTGGAAAAGCTAGGAAACGGTTTAGACTCGGAATGAGGAAGATGGAAGGAGGAGTTAGGAAGAATGAACTCGGGTTTAGGGAATTATTGATAAGTAGCGAGGAATCGGGAAACGCGAACTAGAATGGAATCGAGGATTAAATGGAGAAAAATTGAGGTCGAAAAAAGTGGATATACCCCTTGGGCGCTCGCTTCGCTCGCGCCCACGTTCCGCATATATCTTAGGTTCCAGTAGTAAATTCTTAGAAGAGGGAAGAAAGGGGAGGAAAGATTTGATTTTTCGAGGTCTAAAAAAGTGGATATACCCCGAGGCGCTCGCTTCGCTCGCGCCTATGTACATTAAGGCTTTGTGGTATTATATTTGTATGGCTTTTATTAGGAAGTTTGAAACTGGATCGGGAAAGACTGGCGTTCAAGTTTGTTATAAGAGGTATGGGAAAGTCGTTAAGACTGTTCATATCGGAAGCGCCGAGACAGAGCAGGGAATTGAGAAACTAGTTAAGAAAGCGCAAGAAGTCATAGACAAGGGGAAGAGACCGCTTTTTGACTTGAGTGCGTTTGATATGAAGAAATCCTTGGGGGATGAAACAGATGATTAAGGTTTATGTTGATGAATCGGGAAATATGGGGAAGAGTGGGAAGTATTTTGTTATTGCGGGGTTGGTTTTTAGAGATGATAAGGCGGAAACGAAAGTCAGAAGGCTTATTAAAAAAGAACAGATGCTTGACGCGACAGGGAAACAACTTGCGAAAAAGAAGGAAGAGATTAAGTTTTCGAGAATGAAGTTTTCTCAGCGTCAGAGGATAGTGAATAAGATTGCGAAAGTCGAGGGGGCGGACGTGTTTTATTTTGTTGCGTATAAACCGATGGTGACGTTGCTTCTTGAGGGAAAGGCGAAAAATTTGGTTTATAATTATTTTTCTAAACTGCTGATGGCGAAGATTTTTAGGAGGTATGTGGATGATTTTGAGATTATTTTTGACCAGAGGTCAACAGCGGTTAAGTCGATGAATTCTCTGACAGATTATATTGAGATTTCTGCGTATGAGGAGTTTCCGAGGCTGGGAGGGAAGAGAATTGTTGTTTCCCAGGCGGATTCGAGGACGAATTTGCTACTCCAGGGGGCGGATGTGGTTGCGGGGGCGGCCGCGCAGGCTTATACGCTCAATAACCTTCATTTTCTCGAGATTTTAGGGGGGAAGATTATGAGCGTGGTCGAATATCCAAAGAGGGGGTTCCAGGGGTCGCTGAAATTGATGATAGGGAAGAGGAAGCTGATTGATAAGCTGAGAGGGTATAGTTAGGAAACAGGGAAGAGCTCTTGAGAGAAGGCTCGGTTTTAATGGTTTTTCGGGAGTTTTGAGGGGCGTTTTTGGCGGAAAAGTTGGTTGACAAAGGGGCGGAACGTCGATAGAATTTAGGTATGCGTAAGCCTTCTGGTGAGCTTTTTGATTAAGAAGTTAGCGCGTGAGCGCCGACCCAGAAGCAGCGGGGCATTAAAAAAGCCCCAGGAAAATGTCCTTCGGGGCATTTTTTTTGGGGCTTAGGGCTTAGGACTTGAGTTTTCTGAGGCGGAGGTTTAGGGAGCGGAGGGATTTATAGAGAGCGTATTTTTTCTTATCTAGGGCTAAGTCGAAGGTTCCGGAATAATCACGGGCGAAGCCACCGAAGGATTTTTTGAAGGCGGTAAAACCGACCCAAGGGTGGGTCGGAGGAGCGTTCTCGGGGGCGATTCCCCAGAAATCGAAGAATTTTAGGCCTTTTTCTTTTGCGTCGAAAATTGAGGCCGTTAAGAGGCCGACGGTTGCGGGGAGCTTTTTATAATCGGAGTCGGTTGCGGATTGCATATAGAAGCGGGTTTTGTTTTCGAGGTCGTCGAAAAACAGGGAAGCGGAGATGACTTTCGAGGAAGTTGAAGAGGTTTTTTGAGGGTTTTCGGAAACAGGGGTGTAGCGGACGAGATAAAGGGAAGCGAAAGGCTGGGCGAGCTCGTTTTTAAGATAAGAATCGGAGAAGGTGTTTATGCCCTTTTCGTGGGCGAGTTTGTGTTGGAGACGGATGAGGTGGGAGATGTCAGAGGGGTCTTTAGAAACTTCGACGGAGAGGCCCTTTTTAGAAAATTGGTTATGGCGAGTGCGGGTCCCTTGGGACATCCCAGAGAGAAGTTCTTCTTTCGACGGGGAGAGGTCGAGGAGCCATGTTCGGGCGGGATTGAGTTCTTTAGAGGGGGAGAGGCCGAGAGACTTCAAAAAATCGGCAGAGAAGGAAACTGTCGGCTCGATTCGGACGAAAAAGCAGTTTTTCGAGGAGGCGAGGGATTTTAGGGCCGTTAGAGCGTGTTTTAAGGCGATTTTAGGGGCCTTTTCGGCGAGAGACGGGCCGTAAGGCACATAAAGATAATCGCCGATTTTAGCGTGCTCTAGAACAGCCAGGAAGGAAAAGTCGGTTTCGGAGACTTCGAAAACTTGCTTTCCTTCGGATTCTTGGAAGGCTTTCCAGGCGGAAGATTGGAGAAAGTGTTTATACATGAGGAAATTATAGCATATTTAGGGTTTTAAGCAGCCGATAGGGACGACATAAAGCCCGTCTTCGCGACGATAAGCGACGTTGTTTGCGCCAGTTAGAACCATGTGGAAGGAGGGTTTTTTCTGGCGAGGGTTGAGTTTTTTCTCGAGGGCGCGCATATTTTCGGCGGATTGTTCGATTTCTTCGGGGCTTCCGCCGAGTTTTATTTCGACGAGACCATAATCTCCTCCGTAGAGGTGGATGACGGCATCACATTCGAGACCGCTGGCGTCGTGATAGTGGGAGACTTTCCCGCCGGAAGGTTCGACATAAGCGCGGAGGTCGCGCATACAGAGGGTTTCGAAGATAAAGCCGAAAGTTTGAAGGTCTTTTAGGAGACCTTCGGGACTGGTTTCTAAGGCGGCGACGGCAATTGAGGGGTCGACGAAATAGCGAGTGTCGGAGGTTCTGAGGGCGGATTTCGAGCGGAGATTGGGGTTCCAGGCGGAAATATCGTCGACTACGAAGATTTTTTTGAGGGCGTTGATGTATTCGGCGATGGTGTTGACGTTCGGGGAGGAGCCTTCGGAGGCGGAAATATCGTTTGCGATTCGGGTCAGAGGAGCTTGTTCGCCTTGGAGACGGGCGTAGGAGCGCATAATTCGGGAGATATAAGAGGGGTCGCGGCGGATTCCGTCAACACGAGAGAGGTCGGAATTTATGATGCCGTCGAGGTAATCTCGGGCGACGGCGAGGGAAGCTTCTTTGTCTTTTATTTTTAGGGAGTTTGGGAAGCCTCCTCGGGAAGCAAGATAGGCAAGATCGGGGACAGAGAGGGAACTAACACCGCTAATGGGCTTTTTTTCGAAGAGGGATTTTAAGCTGACGGAGCCGTTTGACTCGCCAGATTCGAAAAGAGACATGGTTCTCATGCGAAGCCAGGCGAAACGACCGGTTCCGGAATGTTGGATTTCGTCGGAATTTGGAGGGGTGGCGGAGCCGGTTAAGATGAAGTTTCCGAAGCTGGATCTTCGGTCGACCTCGGAGCGGACGGCGTCCCAGAGGCGGGGGATAGTTTGCCATTCGTCGAGAAGACGAGGAGTTTTTCCTTCGAGGAGGGAATTTATCTGGTTAAGGGCGAGGAGTTTAGAACGGGAGAGCTCGTCTGGGTCGCCGAGGGATAGCTTAGAGCGGGAAAATTGTTCGGCGGTTGTCGTTTTTCCGCACCATTTCGGGCCTTCTATAAGAAGAGCGCCGGAGGATTTTAGGCGGGATTTTATGACGGAGTCGATGATTCGGGGGCGATATTCGATTTTTGAATTAGACATAGGCGATTCCTGTTTATGTATTTGATTTTATCATAAATTCTGAGGTTTTTCAAGAGGGTTGTTCAAGGGGCGGGTGGTGGATTGTGAGGTTTTTGACTAGTGGATTGTGAGGTTTTTGACTGGTGAAATGTGTGGGGTTTAACTGGTGGATTGTGAGGGTTTTGACTGAGGATTTATAAAATAACAGGGGCGTAAAGAAAATCGTGCGTGAGATTTGAGCGTGAAAAAGAGTGTGCTAGGGGAGCTAAAATATGAAAAATTGAGTACGAAATTATGGTGTATCGATCATAAAGAAACGCTGGGGGAGGGGGACAGAAGCGAAGGGCAAAGAGGAAGCCCTGCTAGCGAGCCACGCAACGGACTGCGAACCCGTTGCCCTTGTTGTTCCCATTCTGAGGATTGAAGTTCGTAGAGTTGAAGTTCTGGTTGTGAGAGTTCGTGGTAGAGTAAGTATGCGAAGACCAGTAGTTGCCGTTCGAACTCCTATTGTTAAGGCCAGTAGAGTTCCAGTTATAGTTGCCACTACGAGGAAACGCAAACGGAGGAACAAGGCGGACGGTCTGCTGAAGAAACAGCTTACAAAAGATAGTTCCCGTAGGAAATACCCAGATTTTTGAACTCTTGGTTCAAATTGTATTATAAGAACCTTCAGAGTGTGTTTCTGATTTTCTTTGTTCCCGGAAGAAGAATTAGCTATTCGAAAATAGATGTTCCATTCCGTGATCGATACATAAGTATTTTAGCGCGGATGAGAGGAAAGTGCAAGAAGTGGAAAGGTTTTCTGATTCATCTCTCTCATATCGGAGAAAAACAGGCGAATTTTTCTCGTCGTTCAGGCGGGCTCCCACTCGATCAGCTAATCGCCCTTCGGGCTCTACGCTTACTCGCGGTCGTCCGTGAACTTCTCCAAAAATACGTGTTTTTTCTTTATGACACTCAGGAGAATAATCGAGAAAACTTAATATTTACTCAAACATGAGAGAAGTCGCTAAAACCTTTTCCAAAAATTCGTGTTTTTCTTTTATGATATTCGAGAGAGAATTAGAAAACCATAATAAAGTCTAAAAAATGTCAAATTTTAAGGCATCAGGGAAAAAATAGGGTAGAGGGGGTTGACGTGATTTTTGTTATAGAGTAGAATAGATGCCGTTGCGTTTATATGCTTGTGCTTTTATTTTTCTTTGTTTTATGGTGTAATATGTAGTAAAAATTTCCGCGGTGTTATAAAAGTACTCTAAAACAGTAAAAGTGTTCGTTTCTATAAATCTTGTTATTTTTTTGTTTTCTCTCTTCTTCCCCTTCATATCGGAGAAAAACAGGCGAATTTTTCTCGTCGTTCAGGCGGACTTCCGCTCGATCAGCTAATCGCCCTTCGGGCTCTACGCTTACTCGCGGTCGTCCGTGAACTTCTCCAAAAATACGTGTTTTTCTTTTATGATATTCAGGGAAAGAAAGCGAGAAAACAAGTAATGGTGGCAATAAGAACGCGTTCTTATTGTTTATTTATCTTTTCTCGTTTTTTGTTCTTTTCTCTCTTTTTTCTCTTTTTCTCAGGATGCTAAACATCTGGGGGAGGGGGACAGAAGAAGGCGCGAAGGGGAAGAGCTGCCTACCGAGCGACACAACGGACTGCGAACCCGTAGCCCTTGACGTCCCCACCCTGAGGATGGAAGAGCGTAGAGAGGAAGCCCTGGCGGTGAGAGGACGCGGTAGAGTAAGTATGCGAAGACCAGTAGTAGCCGTACGAACTCCTATTGTTAAGGCCAGTAGAGTACCAGTGATAGAGGCCACTACGAGGAAACGCAAACGGTTCGGAGAGAATACTGGAATCGGCTCTGGTTAAGTTGCTTCCTACATTCATAGAAAGCGTTGAGTCGAAGAGGTTGGAGAAACTGTTGGTGCCGCGACCTGCATAGGACTTTCGTCGCTATGCCGCAGGGGTAAACCAACTACTTACCAGCCGTAGCTTTGTTATATTATAACACTAAAATTGAATATTTGTAATGGATTTTTGGGCGTTTTATGTTTTGTTAAGGATGTTTATGATTTGTAGAAGAAGCAAACGAGATGAGAAATTGAGAGATATGATATAATTAAAGGAATGGACTATATAAAGAATCTTTTAAGAGAAGCGATAGGAAATGAACTCGAGATTGAGGTTTCGGAAGCGCCGGAGTTTTCTGGGGCGGATTATGCGACGAACGTCGCGATGAAACTTGCGAAGAAAATCGGAAAAAATCCGAGGGAGGTTGCTGAGGAGATTAAGGGTAAGATTCTTGAGAAACACGCGGAGGTAGGAATTGAGGTCGCGGGGCCGGGATTTTTGAATTTTATACTACCAGATGAATATTTTAAGGAGAATTTACAAAAATTTGGCGGAGAAGAGGCGGTTTTTCTTAAAAATATATCACAGGACGCATATTCTCAGAAGACGGTCGTGACGGAGTTTTCTGATCCGAATCCGTTTAAGGTGCTTCATATCGGACATCTTTATACCTCGGTTGTTGGGGAAGCGATTTCTAGACTTTATGAATTTTCTGGGGCGAAAGTTATAAGGGCGAATTTTGGAGGGGACGTTGGGCTTCATGTTGCGAAAAATATTTTCGCCGTCAGGAAACACAGGGGAGAATTTGAGGAGATTGTTCGGAGGGGCGTCGAGAGGGGGCGAGGGGCGAGAGAAATTGTTGAATTT
Organism: Candidatus Saccharimonadota bacterium; assembly: GCA_017545595.1. Taxonomy (GTDB): domain Bacteria; phylum Patescibacteriota; class Saccharimonadia; order Saccharimonadales; family Saccharimonadaceae; genus Nanosyncoccus. The sequence goes on from JAFWLO010000005.1 coordinate 69,221, forward strand.
TTGGGGAAGTGCTATGTCGAGGGGACGAGGGCGTATGAGGACAGCGAGGAGGCGAAGGCGGAAATTACGAAGCTGAATAAAGAGATTTTTGAGATTGTTGAGAAAAATATCAGAGAGGGGGAGGTTGCGGAGATTTATTGGACGGGAAGGAGGGCGAGCTATGAGTATTTTAAGGAATTTTATAAAGAAATAGGGGTGAAGTTTGATAAATTTTATCCAGAGTCGAGCGTCGCGCAGAGGGGACTTGAGGAAGTAAAAAAACACACTCCGGAGGTTTATCAGGAGAGCGAGGGGGCTGTGGTGTTTAGAGGGGAGGAGTTTGGGCTTCATACGAGAGTGTTTATCAATAGGGAGGGGCTTCCGACGTATGAGACGAAGGACGTTGGGCTGTTGTTTACGAAATATGAGGATTTTAAGTTTGATGAGTCGGTCGTCGTGACGGGGAACGAACAGAGTGAGTATATGAAAGTAGTCTTCAAGAGCGTCGAGCAGTATGCGCCGGAGCTTGTCGAGAAGACGAGGCATTTGACGCATGGGATGGTGAAGCTTCCTGGGGCGGTTAAGATGTCGAGCAGGAAGGGGAACTTCGTGCGGGCAGTGGATGTTCTCGAGGAAGTGTTTGAGGCTTCTGGAAGAAATAAGATTGTTGCGCTCGGGGCGATTAAGTATGCGTTTTTGAAATATCGGATTGGAGGGGATATTGAGTTTGATGTCGAGGAGTCGGTTTCTATGACGGGGAACAGCGGGCCGTATCTTCTCTATTCGGCGGTTAGGGCGGAGAAGATTCTCCGAGGGAGGGAGTTTCACGAGAAATTGAAAATTAGAGAGGAATGGAAACTGAACCAGTTTGAGAAGAGGATTTTGAAGGCGATTGGGAAGTTTCCGGAGGTTGTCTCAGAGGCGACAAGAGAAAATGCGCCACATATTGTTTGTAATTATTTGTTCGAGACGGCGCAGGAGTTTTCTAGGTTTTATGAGAACTGCGTTGTGAACGGGAGCGAATTTGAGAGCGAGAGGAGGGGGATTGTCCGAGCGTTTGAAAGAGTAATGAAGACGGGACTTGGGATTCTCGGAATTGAAGTTCCGGAGGAGATGTAGAGATGATTCCGGAAATTATTTCTGCGGTTAAAAAGGGGAAGACGATTGTCGAGGGGGCGGAGAAAGTTAAGGAAGTTTTTCTTGAGATGAAAGGAGAGGACGAGGAGATGAAAAAAGCGAAACTGCTTTGGGTTGACCTCGAGATGACGGGGCTTGAGCCGGAGAAAGACAGGATTTTAGAGGTTGCGGCGATTGTGACGGGGTGGAATTTAGAGCCGATGGGGGAGTATCAGGGGATTGTGAAAGTTGATGAAGAACTAATTAGAGAGAGGATGGTCGGGGAATTTTGGGAGAAAAATAAGGAGTCGAGGGACGGATTGATAAATCAGAACAGGGAAGGGAAACCGGTCGAGGAAATCGAAAAGGAGATTTTGGAGTTTCTCGACGGGTTTAAGTTTGAAGAGAAAGTTTTGCTTGCGGGGAATTCGATTCATCAGGACAGAAAATTTATTGACAGGGAATTGCCGAGGCTATCGGAGAGATTAAACTATCGGATGCTTGACGTGAGCGCGTGGAAAGTGTATTTCGAGGGGGCGCTTAGGAAGAAATTTGTGAAACCGGAGGCGCATAGGGCGCTTAGCGATATAAAGGGGTCGATTGAGGAACTTAAATTCTATTTAGGGTTTTTAAGGAAATAGATATGATGATTGAGATTTCTGAAGTTTCTGGGATTGGGGAGTTTGAGAGGGAAGTGCAGGAGAAAAAGGAAGGGGAGTTTGTCCGGGTTTCTGAGGATTTTGGGGAATCTTTTGAGGTTTTTGGAGATTCTGAGAGGGCTTCGAGAGATGAGGGGAGTAGAGGAGTTTTCGAGAGGAGGGAAGTTTTTCGAAGGAAGGGAGGGAAGGTGTTTTTTGTTCGGAACAAAAATACGATTGAAGTCAGGACGGACGAGAAATTGAGGAAATTGCTCACAGAGAAATATGAGAGCGTGATGGAGAGTAGGTATTTTGGGCGAGGGGGGATTGAGATTGTCTCGAGGGGCGGGCAACTCGAAAAAGAGGAGATTGAGGACCTCGTTAGGCTTTCGTATAATCTCAGTAAAGCTTAAACAAAGCTACCTTTAGGATAGGGAATTGTTATTTTGGAGGGTTTCGATGTAGTTCTCGGAATTTATGAGGGAGAAGGATTTCGGGGAGTAGGTTTTTTCGAAAGAAGCGGGGAGTTTAGCGGATTTTTTAGGGTTGTATTTTACTTCGAAAGCTCGGAGCTCGCCGTCGGTTCGGACGAGAAAGTCGATTTCGGCGCCGTCGAAGGTGCGCCAGAAATAAAGCTCGTCTTTAGGGAATTTTTTCTTGAGCTCAGAGGCGATGTAGTTTTCGAAAAGTTGGCCTGAGTCGGAGCGTAAGGATAGAGGACGGAAGTCGTTTATGAGACCATTGCGGATGCCGTTGTCGTAAAAGTAGATTTTTTGGGAGAATTTTAACTCGTTTCGGAGGTTTTTACTGAAGGAGGGGAGGCGGAAAATGATGTAGGATTCCTCGAGGAGGGTAATGTATTTGTCGATGGTTTTTCGGTCGAGGTTTACGAGGCTGGCGAGTTCGGAAGGGTTGACTTGACTGCCTACTTGGAAGGCGAGAGCTTGGAGGATTTTTCGGAGATAATCGGTTTTTATGATGCCGGTTAAATTGAGGACGTCTTTATAAAGACTTTCTTCTGTTAGTTCGCGGAGGAGGTCCTTTTTTTGTTCGGAGGTTTCGCTTTCGACGACTGCGGGGTATGAGCCGAAGAGAAGACGGGTTTCGAGGAGGGATTTTTCTTTAGGGTATTTGTTTTTAGAGACGAGCTCGTTCAAGCTTGGAGGATAGAGCCAGAAGGTGAACTTTCGGCCCGTCAGAGGTTCGTTGACTTTAGTGAGAAGATCGAAAGAGGAGCTTCCGGTCGCAATGAATTGGATTTTTTCCCCATAATTGTCGTAGAGGATTTTAAGTTTGAGACCGATGTTTTCGATTTTTTGGGCTTCGTCGATTATGACGGTTTTGTAGCCACGGACGACGTTTCCGAGAGAGACGGCGGAGGGGTCGGAGAGGAGGTTGTTCGAGAGGGAATCGTCGCCGTTCAGCCAGAGAATGTCGGGGGAGGAATTTGGTTCGCCAAAAAGGGTTTTCAAAAGAGTGGTTTTTCCGACTTGGCGGGCGCCGAAGATGATTATTACCTTTTTTTCGGGCAATTTTGAGCGGATTGTTTCTTCGAGGTCGCGAGTTATCATAGGGCTATATTAGCACAAACTTAATAAAAAGTCAAGAGAAAATCCCGAAATTAAGCCAAATTCTGGGATTCAAATCCCGAAATTAAGCCTAATTCTAGGATTTTGAGTAAAGCTTAAACAAAGCTACCTTTAGGATAGGGAACCTTAGGCATATTTTTAAAAAAGTTCAGTCAAAAAAGTGCAAAAGCCGTTCCGTCCATGAGCGGGCCACGTTTTTGCACTTTTAAATTCTAAAGGTAGTTTTGTTTAAGCTACTTTTTGGAAGGCTTGGATTGGGCCTTTAAGAGGTCGCGGATTTCTTTAAGAAGAGCGGTTTGGTCGTCGGCGGATTCTTGGGCTTCTTTCGCGGCTTTTTCGGCCTTTTTATCTTCAACAGGGGCAGGGATGGCGGCCTTTTTAGCGTTGTTTAAGAAGCGGACGATAAGGAAAATTACGAAGCCGATGATGAGGAAGTTGATGACGGCTTGGATGAAGTTTCCGTAGTTTATCGTGGCGGGTTCGATCCCTGGGACGTAAGCTGGGATGGTGATTTTGAGGTTTGTGAAATCGAAACCACCGATAATCATGGAGATGACGGGCATGATGACGTCATTCACGAGAGAAGTGACGATAGAGGTGAAAGCGCCACCGACGATGATACCGACAGCGAGGTCGACGACGGAGCCTTTGTTGATGAATTCTTTGAATTCTTTAAGGATTTTTGGTTCTTTTTTGGCGAGATTTTTAGAAAGTTCACCAGCTTTCTTCGATATATCGTTTTTCATGATGAGTTAATTATAACATGAAGGGCAGGGAAAAGCGAGATTCGAGATTTAAGGATTTTTGATGATTTTTAAGGATTTTGGGGATTTTTAGGGGGATTAGAGGGATTTTGAGTTATTTCGAGTTATTTTGAGGAGGAATAGGAGTCGAAGGTCTCTTTAAGTTGAGTCAAAGACGAGATGGAAGATTCGAGATAATCGGAAATTTCGGGACTAGAGGACTGGGAGAGGACGAGATTTTCGACGATGAGGAGGTTTTCGAGGCGATAGGAAACTTCGGGGGCGAAATAGCGGTCGAGAATGCCGTTTTGGAGGGCGTGAGTGAGGGTTTCTTCGGAGGAGGAGAAGAGGGCGGATTCTTCGGCGGGGAGAACTTCGCTAGAGGGGGCGGGGAGGCCATAAACAGAAGAGAGAGTCGAGGAGACGTTAGTTTCGAGTTCGGCGAGGACGACTTCGAGAGAAGAACTCGAGGCGCGGAGAGCGGAGGACTTCACTCGGGGGGAATAAGAGGAGAGAAGGGCGTTGAGGTCGGAAGCGTGAAGATAGAGGCGGGAGAGCTCGGAGTCGAGGGCGACTTCGGCAGGGGTCATGGAGGTGACGACGGCGAGACCGACGACGCTCAAGAGAACGAGACCAATCACAGCGGCGAGAATCTTAAAGAAGGTGGACGAAAAGAAAGAAGAGAGGAAGGACTCGGGCTTTTCGGGAGGATGGTATGAGATTTGATTGAGATATTCTAAATCGTTCATGGTTTTAGTATAACATAAAAAGAGAGAAAAGTGATATACTTAGGGTATGCAAGACGCAAAGGAGGAAATTAAGGCGCGGCTTCCGGTCGAGGACGTGGTTTCTCAGTATGTTGAATTGAAGCGGGCGGGGAGGACGCTTAAGGGAAGATCGCCTTGGGGGGTGGATAAGACGCCGTCGTTTATGGTCAGCCCAGAGAAAGGGATTTGGCATGATTTTTCTGCGAATAAGGGAGGGGACATTTTTACCTTTGTGATGGAAGTTGAGGGGATTACGTTCAAGGAGGCGTTTGAGAAATTAGCGCAACAGGCGGGGGTTGAGGTTAGTAAATATGCGGGAGGAAGCGCTGAGCTATCAAAAAGGAGGGCTCGCGGGCGCGAAGCGCTCGAGCTTACAACTAAATATTATCAGTTTTGTCTTTCGAAGTCAAAAAAAGTTTGTGAATACGTTTTTTATAAAAGAAATATGAACAGGGGGACGGTTGAGGAGTTTAGGATTGGGTATTCTCCGGCGAACGGGAAGGCGCTCAAGGAATTTTTGACGAGTAGGGGGTTTTCTGTGAAGGAAATGGAAGATGCGGGGCTACTCAACAGGTTTGGAGGGGATATGTTTAGGGGGAGGATGATGGTGCCGTTTATTGATACGACGGGGAATGTGATTGGATTTACGGCGAGAGTGCTTGATAAAAGTGAACCAAAATATTTGAACACGCAAGAAACTTTGTTGTTCAACAAGGGGAGGTTTGTGTTTGGACTTGCGCAGGCGAAGGAAGCAATAAGAAAAAATGGGTTTGTGGTTATTGTCGAGGGGAATATGGACGTGATTTCTAGCCATCAAGCGGGGGTGAAGGAGGCGGTCGCGACGAGCGGAACGGCGATGACGGAGAATCATCTCAAGATGCTTTCGAGACTGACGAATGATATTCGGCTGGCGTATGACGGGGACGAGGCGGGGGTGAAGGCAACAGAGAGGGCGATTATGCTCGCAGGGGACCTCGGGATAAATTTGACGGTGATTTCTGATTATCAGGGGGCGAAGGATCCGGATGAACTGATTCAGAAGGGGGCGGAACTTTGGCAGAAGGCGGTTCAGGAGAGGCGGCCGGCGGTGGAATGGCTGCTTGATAAATATGAAGAGAAAGTTGATATGAGCTCCGTGTTCGGGAAGAAAGAATATTCGGACATTGCGTTGAAACTGCTTAAATATGTTACGGATGAAGTCGAGAGGGCGCAATATGAGGAGCTGGTCGCGAGAAGATTGGGGGTGACGAGAGAGGACCTCAGGAATAAGGGAAGGAGCCTGGAAGAAAAACTTGAGAAAAAGGGGAAGAGGAGGCTCAAGGAGGCGAAAACGGTCGCGGGGAACGGGAAGCTGAATCAACTTGAGGATAATTTGCTTGCGATTGCGCTGTTTGGAGGGGTGGAAGTTCCGAGCGAGATTGAGATTCCAGAGGACGAGACAAGGAGGGCGGAACTTGAGATGGTGTTTGAGAACCAATATAAGGGGCGGGCGAGGGAAGAACTCGAGGCGGAGATGAAGGAACTTTATAGAGGACTCAGGGAGGAAATGGCGAAGGCGGAAATTGAGAAACTTCAGGCGAGGCTCGAGGAAGAGGGACTAGGCGAGGAGGAAGAGAAGGAGATTTTGAGGAAGATTACGGAGCTTCAGAGGGGGTAGAGGAAGGGAATTTAAGCTTGATTTTTGAGGGGGATGTAGATATAATGGGAACAATGGATCAAGAAAAAGAAGAGATGGTTCTCGAGCCGCTTGAGCCGAACGCAGTGGACTTGGCGGACGAGGAAGAGCTTTCTGATGAAGACCTTGAAATAACGGTTGATAATGTTGATGCTTTTGCGGACGATTCGGTCCGACTTTATCTCAGGGAGATAGGAAAAATCCCGTTGCTTTCGCCAGAAGAAGAGCAAGAACTTGCGAAGAAGATTGTTGAGGGGGATAAGAAGGCGAAGGACAAGATGGTTGAGGCGAACATGAGGCTCGTCGTTTCTATCGCGAAGAGATATTCGGGGAGGGGGCTAGATTTTTTGGATTTAATTCAAGAGGGGAATACGGGGCTTCTTAGAGCCGTGGAGAAATTTGACCCGGAGAAAGGGTTTAAGTTTTCTACGTATGCGACTTGGTGGATTAGGCAGGCGATTACGAGGGCGATTGCGGACCAGGCAAGGACGATTAGGATTCCGGTGCATATGGTTGAGACAATCAACAAGGTTCTTAGGACGACGAGGAAGCTTACACAGGAGTTGAACAGGGAACCGACGAATGAGGAAATCGCCAAGGAACTCGACATGGATGTCGATAAAATTGAGTATGTGATGAGAATTAAGCAGGATATTGCGTCGCTCGACGCTAGCGTCGGAAGGGACGGGGACGACGAAGATTCTGTGCTTGGGGACTTTGTTGAGGATGAGGAGAGGGCTTCGCCGGAGGATTCGGCAGCAACGCAGATTCTCAAGGAGCAACTTGCTTCGATTATCGCGACGCTTTCGGACAGGGAACAGAAGATTATAAAGATGAGATTTGGAATTGGGGGAGAAAGACCACACACGCTCGAAGAGGTCGGCGCGGAATTTTCTGTTACTAGGGAAAGGATTCGCCAGATTGAGGCGAAGGCGCTTTCTAAGCTTAGGAAACATAAAGACACCAAAAAGCTTCACGAGTATTTGAAGTAGAAAAAGGAGGAAAAATGCTCAAAAAACTAGGATTTTCTGGAGGGATTCGTGAGATTTTTTCTGGGGTTTTTGGGCAGTTTAGGGGCGGGATTTTGAGGCTTGAGAGCAAAAATTTTGAGAAAATTGGGATTTTTTCGATTTTGAGCGTGTTTTTGATGGTGTTCGGAGTGGCTTTTTCGCCGGCGCCGGCGTTTGCGGAGAAATGTGCGGGGGTCGAAACAAGCTTGATAAACTGTGACGTTGCGGAGGACGATAAGGAAGGAGGAGGGATATTTTATATACTTTCTATCGTTTTGAATATTTTGACGTTTGGGGTCGGAGCGGCGGGGGTGCTCGGGATTGTGATTTCTGGGGTGCAGTATATGTCTGCGAGCGGGAATGAAGTTCAGATGACGAAAGCGAAAAATAGGATAGTTCAAGTTGTGATTGGGCTCGTGGCGTATGGGCTGTTTTGGGCAGTCCTAGAATGGCTGATTCCTGGAGGAATACTGTAAGGGGTGCAACATGGCGAGCGAGGCGAGCCGTGGCACGAGCGCGGGGAGCGTGAAAAGTTTATAAAGTTTATGAGGGGTAGCGAGAGGTAATGAAGAGGCTAATCATCGTTTATAATCCGAGGAGCACGCGAGCGGAGGAAGTTCAGAGGAAGGTTATTGAGGAGGCGAGGAAACTTAGGGGATGGATGTTCGGGAGGTTCGAGATAAGGAACGCGAGCGTGAGGGAAAATGCGAAGGAACTTGCGCAAATAATAAGGAAAGATGACCTCGTTGTGTCGGCAGGAGGGGACGGGACAGCTTCGGCTGTGATTAATGCGATTGTTTTGTCGGGAAAGAAAGCAACCATGGCGGGGATGGGGTTTGGGAATTTTAACGACTTTTCTGGGACTTTCGGGGAGATGAGCCTAACGGAAATTGTGCGGAAATATGAAGAAGGGAGACAAGAAGAGTTTTATCCGCTCGAGATAGAGGTGAATGGAAAACATTTTTTGTATGCGGGGCTGTATTTTACGATGGGGATGTTCGCAGAATCGACGAGAGTTTTCCAGAGAAAAAGCGTCAGGAGGGGGCTTGCGAGAGCGAAAAATAGGCTGTTTTTTTCGGCGAGAAAGCTGTTTTTTTGGTATTTGAAGAATAAATGGCGAAAAAACCTGCTTCCGGAGGCGATTATTGATAAAACTCAAGAGGGAAATGTTGTAAAATTTACAACACCTAGATATACGACGGATTATGTAGCACTGAATGGGGAGAGCCTCGCGGGGGTCGTCGGAGCGAAAGGCTGGACGAGGCAAGAGAAGAAGTTTTGGAGTGGGGAGATGAGGAATAGAAGCCTGTTTAGGATGGTTCGGGCGTTTATAAAATCTGCGGAGGAGGGGGAACTGCCCGGAACGGAGACAGAGGGGGATACGATTTTGTTTAGAGAGCCGAGTAAAATATTTGTTCACGCAGAGGGGGAAGCGGAGGTGTTTTATAATGTGAGCGAGGTTAGAGTGAGAAAAACAGGGGAGAAATTTAGGGTGATAAGAAAATAGGGGGGATTTTTTGATTTTGGGGCTTAGTTTGGAGTTTTGAAGGTTTTAGAGATTTAGAGAGTTAAAGATTTGGAGTTTTTTAGGGGAGGGAAATAAGGTATAATGGTAGAAAATAGGAGGAGAAATGAGAGATAGAGATGTGAAGATTTTGGCGTTTGTGGGGATGAGCGGAAGCGGAAAGTCGGTCGCGGTGGATTTTTTGACGGAAAAAGGGATTCCGAAGGTGTATTTCGGGGGGATGATTTATAAAGAGATGGAGAGGAGAGGAATAGAGAGAACAGAGGACGGAGAGAGCGAAAAAAAGTTTCGTGAGGAGATTCGAAGAACGGAGGGGAAATATTGGGTAGTTCGACAGGTAATTGAGGAGACAAAGAAGTTGGTTGAGGCGGGACAGAGAAGAATTGTGCTTGACGGGGTTTATTCTTGGACGGAATATAAGGCACTAAAAGAGGAATTTCCGGGGGAGATGATATTCGTTGCTATCGTCGTTCCGAAAAAACTGAGGTATAAAAGGGTCGCCGAGAGGCCGGAGAGGCCGTTTAGACGAAACGAGATTATTGAGAGAGACAGGAGTGAGATAGAGAACTTAGAGAAAGGCGGGCCGATCGCGGCGGCGGATTATTACGTGCTTAACGAGGGGTCGGTCAAAGAGATGCATGAGCAAATTGAGAAAATTTTAGAGGAAAGCGAGTTTTAGGTGAAGAGACTGGTTGTTATTGACGGAAAAAGTGTGTTTTATCGGGGGTATTATGCTATGGGGGCGCTTGCTAAAAGCGACGGAACGCCGACAGGGGGAGTTTATGGGTTTGCGGCGATTGCGATGGAGCTTGTGAAGAGGTTTAAGCCGGATAAGGTGGCGGTCGCTTGGGATAAGGCGGGGACTTCGACAGCGAAAAGGACGAAGATTTTTAAGGATTATAAAGCAGGGAGGGTGAAGCCGCCGGAGGATTTTTTTGCGCAGATTCCGGCGCTAAGGGAGCTTATCGAAGCGCTCGGATGGGGGTTTTTAGAGGCGGATGAATATGAGGCGGACGATATAATCGGGACGCTTGCGAGGCAGGTAGCTAGCTTCGCTTCGGGGCTTTCGCTCCTAGTTCCTTTCGACGACCGGAGTTCTTCCGGCCCGTCGTTACGGGCGGAAGCCTCCTTATCCTCGGGTCGTTACCCTGCGGACGTCGTCGAGAAGAAACTAGATCGCCGCGCCCGAAGCGAAGATCTGTCTCCCCGCTCGCTTAACAATGACCAATGTGTGCCTTATGAGATGTTTATCATCTCAAGTGATTTAGATATGTTGCAGGTTGTTAGCGAAAATGTGAAAATGGTTAGGCTTCTTAAGGGATTCACTGAGCTTGAGGAGATTGATGTGAAGGCGATTGAGGAGAAGTATGGGATAGAGAAGTCGCAGTTTCTTGACCTCAAGGCACTTAAAGGGGATAATTCGGACAATATTCCGGGGGTGCCGGGGATTGGGGAGAAGGGGGCGGTTAAACTGCTTAACCAATTCGGAACGCTTGAGGGGGTTTATGAACATATTGAGGAGATAACAGGGGCGACGAAGAAAAAACTCATTGAGGGGAAAGAATCGGCGTTTATGTCGAAGGAACTTGCGACGATTATGACGGATGCGCCGGTTTCTCTTGAGGAAATTCCGGAGCTGGAGATAGATACGACGAGGATTTTGGAAGAATTGAGGAAATTGGAGTTTAAGAGCCTGGAGAGGAAGTTCTTAAAATGGAAAAAAGAAGGGTTTTTAGATAAGGTTAAAGAGGAAAATGCCACTTGGGACGCGGAGAACGCTCAGGAGGGGCTAGAGGGGCAAAGGGGGATAGGAGCAAGGGTCGGGGCGAGAGGAGGCTTAGAAAACGATTTAGAGGGTTCTGGGGGAGAAACAGGGGGATTTCGGGGTTTTAGGGGCGAAAATTTGCCGGAACTTCCGAAAGATACGATTTTTTCCTTTGATGTTAAGGGGTTGATGCATAAGAGTAAGGCGGTTGCAAAGAAAATCCTCGGGGGAGCGAAGTTTTACGACCTCGGACAAGGGAGGTTTCTCCTCGACCCACTCGCAAGAAAAACAGAGGACAGCCCGTTACTTTTAGAGGATGAGGAAGAGATGAGGCGGGAATATTGGAGGCAACAGAGGGAATTTGAGAAATATCCAAAGCTGAAACGAGTTTTCTTGCAACTTGACTTGCCGATGATCCCGGTGCTTTATAAGATTGAGAAAAAGGGGATGAAGATTGATTTTGGGTATTTTAAGGAGCTTGAGAAGGGATATGAGGCGCAACTGGCGGAGCTTACGACGGAGATTTATAAACTTGCGGGGATGGATTTTAATGTAAATTCGACGATTCAGCTGTCTTATGTGCTGTTTCGGCAACTTGAATTGCCGACGAAGGGGATAAAAAAGACTCAAAAAGGGTTTTCAACAGGGGCGAAAGAGCTTGAGAAACTAAAAGACTTGCACCCGATTGTGCCAAAAATTATAGAGTATAGGGAACTAGCGAAGCTCGTAAACACTTATGTCGTTCCGCTACCGAATTTGGCGGATATTGAGGGGAGGGTGCATACGACGTTTACGCAAGATGTGACGGCAACAGGGAGACTTTCTTCGCTGAATCCTAATCTTCAAAACATCCCGACGAGGACAGAGGAGGGGAAGAAAATTAGGGGAGGGTTTATTGTTGACCCTGGGAAAGTGATGATTTCTGCGGATTATGCGCAGTTTGAACTGAGGCTTGCGGCGGCGCTTTCTGGGGACGAGGCGCTCGTTGAAGATTTTAACTCGGGGACGGATATTCATACGAAAACTGCGGCGGAAGTGTATGGAATAGAGATGAAAGAGGTGACGAAGGCGCAGAGACGACTTGCGAAGGTGGTGAACTTTGGGATTATTTATGGGATGAGCGCAAAGGGACTTGCGGATGCGACGGGAATGACGGTCGGAGAGGCGAAAGAATTTGTTGATCATTATTTTGAACTGAGGAAGCCGATTAGAGAGCAGTTGAACAAATATCTTGAACAGGCGAGAAAAGAAGGGTTCGTTGAGACGTATTTTGGGAGAAGGAGACCGACGCCAGACGTGAGGAGTGCGAACTTTGTCGTCCGACTCGGAGCGGAGAGAGCGGCGCAGAATATGCCAATTCAGGGAACAGAGGCGGATCTTGTTAAATTGGCGATGATAAGGCTTGACAAAGAGCTTCCAGAGGGGGCGGAGATGATTATGCAGGTGCACGACTCGATTATGGTCGAGGTTTCTCCGGAGAAAGCGGAGGAGACGAAGGAAGTTATGAAGAGGGTCATGGAGGGGGTCGCTCCGGAGTTTAAGGTTAAATTGGAGGTTGATGTCAAGGAAGGGAAGAATTGGGGGGAGGTTTAGGAAGTTGTGCATTTTTTGCAAGTGTTGGATTGTAGGAGAAGAATGAATTTGTGTAGAATTTGCATATGTTGGGGTTTCAAGTTGTGTAAAAATTGCACTTGTTGGAAATTAACAGGGGTGGAGAGGTAGAAAAAGATGGATGAGATTGTGAAATATGAAGGGGAAGAGGGGGAGGTTGTTTTTGACCTCGACAGAGAGAAGGAGACGGTTTGGGCGACACAAGAGGAGATTGCGAAGATTTTTGGGGTGGATAGGACGGTTGTTTCTAGGCATATTCGGAATATTTATAGGGACGGGGAGCTCGAGGAGGAGGGGACGGTCGAGAAAAATACGGTAGTTCAGACAGAGGGGAGCAGGCGGGTGAAGAGGACGGTGAAGTTTTATAATCTCGACGCGATTATTTCTGTCGGATATAGGGTGAATTCGAAGAAGGCAACGAGGTTTAGGGTTTGGGCAACAGGGGTGCTTAAAAAATATATTGTTGACGGGGCGGCGATAAACCAGAGGAGGCTCGAGGGGGCTTCGGAGGAGAAATTGAGGGAACTTGAGGCGACGATTGGGCTCGTGAGGAAGTTGATAGGGAAGGCGGAGCTTGAGGAGGGGGAGGCGAAAGGGATTTTAGAGGTGATTTCTAGGTATGAGAACTCGGTTGAGACGATTGAGGAGTTTTCTTCGGGGCAGATTCCGGCGTTTTTAGGAAAAAATAGGAGAATGAGACGGAATTTGACGATTGGGGATGTGAGGAATTTGGCGGAGAATCTTAGAGAACAGAGAGGAGAAGAGGAAGGGTTTGGGGAGATTCAGAAAGAAGAGGAGCTTTCTGAGTTTCTCGAGGCGCTCGGGACAGAAAAAACAGGGAAGACAGTCGCGGAGAAGGCGGCGAGGTTGCTTTATTTTATCGTGAACGGGGAGCCGTTTTTTAAGGGAAATAATCAGATTGGGGCGCTGATTTTTATCTATTTTCTTACGATAAACGATTTTCATCTGGCGGAGAACGGGGAAACGAAAATTTCCGACAGGGCGCTTACGGCAATTGTGCTTCTTATGGCGGAGAGCGGAGAGGAGGAGAAAGAGCTGATTGTGGGGGTGGTGAGGAAATTGCTCGAATAGGGGAGTTTTAAGGTTTTTAAGGTTAAAATCGTTGGTTTGAGATTTTTTGAAGTTTTTGTGGTTTTGTGATTTTTGTGATTTTTGCGATTTTTGTGGTTTTTGTGGTTTTTGTGATTTGAAGGCTCAGAAAGGTTGGCTCGGGGGAGAAAAGTTGGTATAATGGGGGTTATGAGTAAAAAAGTGGAGGAAAAGAAGGGGGAGAAGTCGGCTCAAAAAACAGAGAAGGCTGAGAAAACTGCAGAGACTCGAAAATCCGAAAAAAAGAGGGGGTTTAAGAAAATTTGGATTGTTCTCGGAGTAATTTTAGTTGCTTTAGGAGGGGGGATATTCTTAAATATTCAGCTTAAAAAACCGAAACTTGAGACAGAGGTAGTTGAGATTCCTGAGGCGGGGGAGGAGTTTTTTGAGGTTTTTAGGGGGTATTTAATTAGCAGACTCAGATATACGAAGCTTACGGAAGATGGATTTAGGAAAATGACAGGGGAGGAGATAAGCGCAGAACTGGCGGAGATTAGAGAAGGGTTTTCGAAGGCAGGAAAGGAAGCGGGGAAGTTTGAAAACACGGAGTTTTCACGGCTTTCGGACGTGGTTTTGAACGATTCGACGATATTTTTGAGAATTATAAAAGAAATTCGGAGCGAGATTTCTGGGGAATTTTCGGATGAGGCGGATAGGCAATTGAAATTTATACAGACAGTTCAAGAAAAGGCGAGCGAGGCGAGAAGCGGAGTTTATCTTTCGGGGGGAGCGTATCAGGAAGACGCTTCGGGGGTTTCGACGGATGGGATTTTGATTGGGAAATTTGAGGCGATGATTGAGGTCGGAGAAGGAGTGATGAATATCTTTGTTGGGAATGCGGAAACTGGGGTCGTTGGGCTTTCTAGTGCGAGATTTTCTTCGATAAAGAGAGTCGAAGGGAAGGGGCTTTATGTGCTGATAGAGAGCGGGGAGCTTATAAAAATCGGAGAGGGAACGAGAGAAGAAATTGAGATTGGAAAACTGAAAGAGATAGAGATTGTCGAGGGGACGGAGGGGAAGATGACCGTAAATAAAAACAAGAGAGGGATTATTGGAGAGAGTACAGGGAGTCTTTCTGCGAAGCTTGAGGATTGGGCGAGAGCTGGGGTGGTTTATAGAGAAAGTGCGGATGAGGGGCTCGGAAAGGCGACTCAAAAGCTCGAGAAGGGGGTTTAGACTCGGAAAGCGAGGTTAAGAGGTAAAGGAGCGGGAGATTTAGGAGGTAAGAGAGATGCCAGAACTGCCAGAAGTTGAAACAATACGAAGGGGGCTTGAGGAGCGAGTCCCGCGGAAGGCGGGGAAGATTCTCGAGGTGAAAGTTTTCGAGAAGAAATGTTTTATCGGAGAACCTGAGGGGATAATTGGGACGGAAGTCGAAAAAATCGAGAGGAGGGGGAAGGCACTTTTAATTCATTTTTTGAATAAAAAGACGGCGATTGTGCATTTGAGGATGACTGGACAGCTGATTTGGAGGGGAAATTATGCGTCTGGTGATATAAAAACTGAAGACGAGGGATTTTTGGAGAAGTCGGGAGGTGTTTTTGAAGGGACGAAGAAGGGGGCTTATGAAGGAGAGAAGAGTCTTATTGAAAACTCTTTTGCGGGAGGGCATCCGAGCGAGAACTTTTTAGCGGAGCTTCCGAACAGACAGACGAGAGCCGTTGTTAGATTTGAGGGAGGGACGTTGTTTTTTAATGATCAGAGGAAATTTGGGTTTTTTAAGGTTGTCGAGACGGAGAGGGTCGGAGAAGACAAGTTTTTAGCGGGACTCGGGAAAGAACCTTGGGAAATGACAGTGGAGGAGTTTTTCGAGAAATTACAGAGACACAGGGGAGCGCCAATAAAGGCGGTGATTTTAGACCAGAAAAATGTTGCGGGGTTGGGGAATATTTATGCGGATGAGGCGCTTTTTTATGCGAAAATTTTCCCTGGGAGGAAGGCGGGGGAGATTTCTCGAGAAGAAGCGGAGAAACTGCTCGAGGGGGCGAGAGTTGTTATGGAGAGAAGTTTAGAGGCTGGAGGCTCGACGATTAGGAATTATGTCAAGAGCGACGGGACGAGAGGAGATTATTTAGAGCTTTTTGCGGAGGTGTTTAACAGGGAAGGGAAGGAGTGCGTGAGATGCGGAGAGAAGATTAAGAAAATTCGGGTCGCGGGGAGGGGGACGCATTATTGTCCGAGGTGTCAGGAGTTAAAGGGGGCTGGGGATTTGGAGGGGGTTCGGAGTTCTCAGGGTTCTCAGGGCTCTCGGGGTTCTCAGGGCTCTCAGGGTTTTCATGCGGAGGTTAAGAGGAAGGAGGAGAAATGATAAAAATTTTGTTCGGGGAGGATAGGGGGAAGTTAGGGGAGAAAATTAAGGCGGAGCTGGGGGAAGATTATGAGGTGTTTGAAGGGGAAAACCTAGAAAAAACTGACCTGCCGGGGATATTTTTTGGGGAAACGCTGTTTTCTTCGGGGGCGAGGAGGATTCTTATAAAGGAACTCGGGGAGAATAAAGAGGTGTTTGGGGAGTTTTGTGAGAAAATTGAGGAGTTTGTGAAGACTGAGGCGAAGGTTGTTCTCGCGGAGATGAAGGTTGATAAGAGGCTTTCTGGGGTGAAGAAGGTCGCGAAGGCTGGGGTGGAGATTTTAGAATTTAAGAAGGCGGAAACGTTCGACAGTAGGGCTGTGTTTGGGATTTTTGACCTTGCGCTCAGGGACGGAGAGGGAGCGGTTAGGGAACTGAAGAAAATTGAGGAAAAACAGGACCCGTATATGTTTTTTGGGTTGATGGTTTCTCAGGCGCTCAAGAAGCTGGAATGGAGACCGAACGGGGCACGAGAAAAAAGAATAGTTAGGGAGCTTTCTAGAGTCGATATGGAGATGAAATCGACAGGGGTGGAACCTTGGGTGCTTGTTGAGGGGTTTTTGCTTAGGATGAAGGGGATTTAGAAAAAATCAGCCGAGGTGGCTGATTTTAGGGGTATTTTCGCTAGAATTTTGAAGAAAAAGGCTATTTTTCGGACTTTTTAGCGGGTTTTGTGGTCTTTTTGGACTTTTTTGTGGATTTTTTGGAAAGATCTTTTGCGAGGCGAGCAACGGCGGACTTTCTTCGGGAAGCGGTGTTTTTCTTCAAAAGGCCCTTTTTAGCGGCTTTGTCGTATTCGCTTTGGATTTTTTTCATGTTCTCGGCAGAAGGGTCGGCCTTGAAGGCTTTAAGGGCGAGTTTGATGTTTTTCTTGATTTCGCGGTTTTTAAGAGTGCGTTTTTCGGCCTGGCGGGCGGCTTTTTTGGCGGATTTGATAATCGGCATTAGAGTAGAGTTCCTGTTAGGTTAATTATGTAATTTTTCTTATTATACCTCAAAAGAGAGGAAAGTGCAAGAAAAATGCTAGATAAACAAAAAAGCGGGTCCATCTTAGGTATTTCTCCGTTCGATTCGCCCGCGTCGGGATGGTTTTATTTTATCAGATGCTAATGTAAAAGTCAAGTTTAGAAAATAGGTTCTATATTTTAATTTTTCGCTTTATGCCTGGAGTGTCTAGAAAATCTACGTATTTTGGAGTAAAGCGTTTGTAAAGCGAGGAAGTGGAATTGCGGTTTGGGGCGAGAAGTTTTGCGAAGCGATTTTTTTCGATTAGATATTTTACAGTTTTGAAGTAATCTCCGTCGCCGGAGACTAAAACGACTTTTTCAAAATCTTCTTTGTCGATGATTCTCGAAAGGATAGAGAAGACGATGTCAGTATCTACGTTGCCTTTCTTTTTTCCTAGCATTTTTTGGTTATGTTCTCTAAAAATAAGTATGTATCCGGCTTTTTGAATGGATTCGTAGAGTTGTTGGTTATCTTCGGTCATGTATCCTATGAAGTAATATGCATTTTCTACTTTATATTTTTCTTTAAGATAGACGCGAAATTTCTTTAGGTCGATTTTCCAGTTGTTTGATTTGGTGTTGTTATAGAGGTTTTGACCGTCGATGAAGGCTTGGTTGCTCATGATTTAACTATATCATAATAATGCTTTGTCATGAATAAAAAATTGCGGGAAAGAATCGAGAAAACACCTTATAACATGAGATAGAGGAAATTATTTGGAGTACTTAGGGTTGAAAGAGAAGGGAAAGTGTGAGAAAATGGGAGATTTGGAGAAAATTATAGGGGTGGAGGGGAGAAAAAGAGGGAGTGTGCCATATAGTCGAAAAGGGTAGTGCTTTTA
>JAFWLO010000006.1 GCA_017545595.1 Candidatus Saccharimonadota bacterium
GTATGAGTTCGAACGGCTACTACTGGTCTTCACATTCTTACTCTACCATGGGCTCTCGCAGCCAGGGCTTCTACTCTACGCGATTCAGTCCTCAGAATGGGTTCCAAAAGGGCATCGGGTTCGCAGTTCGTCGTGTCGCTTTTTAAAATGTAACAAGCCTCAAAAACAATTACTTTTGTTGTCTCTATAACTATTGCTCACCAGAGCTGATTCCAGTATTATCTCCGAACCGTTTGCATTTCTACGGAGTGGCTACTATGTCTGGGACTCTACCGGTCTTTATGTTAGGAGTTCGCTAGGTTACTACTGGTCTTCGCATACTTACTCTACCACGTACTCTCACCGTCAGAACGTCTACTCTACGAACTTCTATCCTCAATATGGGAGCTACAAGGGCTACGGCCTCGAAGTCCGTTATGTCAGAATCAATAAAAACACAACAAACCCTGAAGGTTGTGAACTGTTGAACTAAAGAGAGCAAAGAGCTTAACCAGAGCCGATTCTGGTATTCTATCCGAACCGTTTGCGTTTCCTCACAGTGGCTTCTATAGCTGGAACTCTACTGGCCTTAACAATAGGAGTTCGTACGGCTACTACTGGTGTTCGAATACTTACGCTTCCACGCGCTCTCGCTACCAGGGCTTCGGCTCTACGAGCTTCCATCCTCAGAATGGGTTCTACATGGGCAACGGGTTCGCAGTTCGTTGCGTCGGACGTATGGCCGTCTTTGAGTCTAGGTTATGACAGTCAAAATCCAGACCGTCATGAACGATCTGGATTCATTCTAGCATACTTTCGCGGATTTGTCAAGGATAAGCGTTTGTATATCTGTCTGTGAGCTTTCTAAGGCAGGTGTTTGCTTCCCTGTCTGCGAATAATATGGCTCGATTATTTCGAGGAGGGGAGTTTCGAGTATTTCGCGCTACCAAAGCCGAGAATCATGTCGAAAATTGGCTCGAGGAAAATAAGACCGATAGCAAAGCCGACGCCTTTTCCGAAGGATTTCGCGAGTTTCACGTCCATGACGATTTTAAGGACGAACGAACAACCAGGGATAAGGAAGAGGATAAAGAGGAGAGGCTCCATGTTCAAGATTTGGAGCATGGTGTATTGGTTATAGAGAGGGATGAGAGCCTTCCAACCGTCTTTTCCGGCTTTTTTGAAGATTTTCCACTGAGCGACAGCTACGAGGACAATCCAGGCGATAACGGCAAGGACCAGAATAAAGAGGAAGAAACCGGCAAAGATGCCAAGACCAGCGCCAACAGAGGCCGCGGACGAAGTCCCCAGAGAAGGGGCGGATCTGATCGCATCGTAAGAATAATCATAATAAGGACTGTTATACATATGTTTTCCTTGTTTATAATTTGTTGAGGTGATTATAACTTAAAACTTAAAATATCGCAAGCGGTTTTAGAATTCTTAAAAAGATTTTTATAAGTTATTTTGCGAGCTTTTTTGCGGCGAGGTGGACGAGCTCGGACCATGAGGAGGAGATATGAGGGGTCGAGGCAAGCTGGGTGACCGTGAAACGATGACGAACAGCGACGGCGACTTCTTGAATAACGAGCTCGGCGGAAGGGCAGACGACGGTCGCCCCGAGGAGTTTGTCTTTAGAGTCGGAGAGTAGCTTAACAAAGCCAGAACGGAAATCGGAGATGTTCGACGCGGAGACGGCAGAGAGAGGCAGGACGGCTTTTTTGCATTTAATTCCCTTGCGGACGCAATCATCTTCGGTCAGGCCAGTCGTAGCGACAGAGGGGAAAGTGTCGGTCAGGCGGATGAAGCCTTCGTAGTTTCTGTAATTTTTTTGACGACCAGCGAGGTTCGCGGCGGCGAGAGCTCCTTCGTAAGCGGCACGCTCGGAAGACGATTCTCCGCCGATACAATCACCCGCAGCGAAGATGTGCTTCATGGTGGTGCGGAGCATTTCGTCGACCTTGATTCCGGATTTTTCGTAGGCGACGCCGGCGTTTTCTAGGCTCAAGTTTAGAGAGGGGGCGGAGCCAGTCGCGAGGACAACGGCGTTCGTCGTGACGGATTTTTCTTGGCCTCCACGGAGAAAGATGACTTTTTGGAGCGAGGGGGACTTCGGGATGCGTTCAACCGCAACGACGCGAGACTGAGCGAGGACCTTTATGCGAGAGACAGATTCGAAATGACGAGAAAGAAGCTGGCCGACTTCTTCGTCTTCTCGAGGGAGAAGACGCCCGGCAAGTTCGCCAAGAACGACTTCGGAGCCAAGTTCGGAAAAGTAGCTCGCGAGCTCGCAACCCGTCGAACCGCCACCGACGATAAAGACGGATTTCGGAGGACGGGGGAGACGGAGAGCTTCGGCAGGAGTTAGACAAGAAGCGGAGGAGAGACAGGAGATGTCACCTGAGGTGGGAGAGGCGCCGGTCGAGATGATGAATTTTTGAGCCGCGAGGATATTGTCTCCGACGGCGATTTCATACGGAGAGAGAAAGGCCGCGTAGCCAGAGACGCAGGTGATTTTGGCGTCTTCAAGGAGTTTTTTAGAATTTGCGCCGGCGCGTTTCATGGCGAGGGAGCGCCAATTTTGGGCGGTTGGATAGTTATAACGAAGGCTCGAAACAGAGAGACCAAAACGAGAACCACGCTTCGCAGAGGAATAAAGATGGGAAAATTCGAAGAGAGCGCGACTCGGAACATCATAAGAGTTCAAGGAGGAACCTCCCCATTTTCCACATTCGACGACGGCGACTTTTTGTTTCGCGGAGGCGCAAGAAAGAGCAGCAGCAGTCCCGGCGACGCCGGAACCTAAAACTATTACATCGAAATCAAATTTTTTGCGCATATTAGATGATTTTGTTGCGGTTTTGATATACGAAAGCGAGATCAGAGGAATATTTCTCTAGTTCGCAACCTACGACCCTTTCTAAATCGCTAGTAGTTATTATATCGCGGTTTTCTAGCCAGGTCAAAACAGATTCGAGGACACGAGCAACAATGAGGTTTGTAGAGTTTTCCGGGAGACCGAGGGATTTCGAATCGTGTTTTAGCTCTTTAACTAGGTTTTCTGGAGAGAAGGACTTTCGTGTCATATCTTATCTCCTATAACTAGAAAAGCAAACAGAAAGACAGCGAGGACGAGAAAACCGAGACCGGAGAAGAAGCGGAAGAAATTTTTGTTCTTGAGACGCCAGCGCTGAACATCAGCGAGGTTTTTCCCCTTCCGGATTGCGAGACGGAGAATAACGAGCGGAAGACAACTTAAGATTGTGAAGCCGGCGAGAGCAAGGACTTGGTAAGGCGAAGAAAGCGAAAGTATAGCGTTCGCAGAGAGGATGAAAAGCGGAAAACTGAAAAGGAGATCGCAAAAAGTAACAAACATTCCTAAAGCGAAAGCTTCGGAATTATCGGAGGTTGCGCGGGCACGGGAAGAAATGAATTTCGAGACCTTTCGGGGGAGCCAGAGCTCAGTCGAGCGGCCGAATTTGTAATAAAAACAGAGAGAAAGGAGGCTTAGGGCAAGCAAAACTCCAAAAAGGACAACGAGAGAGACGAGAGATAAAGAACCTGAGAAAGAGAGGGCAGAGATAAGAAAAACCGACGTCGCGAGGAGAAGAAAAACCATAACGGCGACGCCGGAAACATAGCTCGAGGCGAGGGATTTTGTCTTTTTCTTGATGTTTTTTCCGAAGGAGGAATGATAGAGGAGCAAAAATGAGGCCAGAGGAGCCTGGAGCGAGGCGAGAATAAGCCCGGACAAGAGAACGATTCCCAGAGAGACAAAACTACTCATGGTTTTATTATAACATAAGTTTAAAGAAAAAAGATTTTATTTATGCTTGTAATCAAAAAGGTTCGCGTGGTAAAGTCTGGGTATGAAAAAGTTGAGGTATGGATATTTAGGTATATGTCTAGGATTCTTGATTGGAATATGTTTCCAGAATATAAACGTGTTTGCGGAGAGTGGAGAAACTGAGACGGAACACGTTTCCCTTTCTGAGATTAATGGAGAAGGGGCTTCAGAGGGGACAGATTCTAACTCGGAAGATGACTCAAGAAATTATGGTTCCGAAGAGGATTCTGACTCCTCAACTTCTTCAAGTTCGAGTTCCGGATCTTCTGGCTCTTCGAATTCTAGTGCAGGTTCTAGCACGACGGACGGTTCGGGGACGAGTTCTGGTGAAAGTTCTAGTTCTTCGGAGATGACGGAGAATGTTGGAGTCGCGAACAATGTGAAGATTAAGAGTTATAATCCTGGATATTCGAATCAAGGAGAGTTTGTTGAACTGCTTAAACTCTCCAAAAATGATATTTCGCTCGCCGGCCTTCAGGTCATTTATGTAACATCTTCTGGGAAAGAATATCTTGTCCATGAATTTTCCCAGGGGAGTGAAATGGTCGGCGAGTCTCTCCTTATGAGATTAGCGAGTTCGAACGAAGTTCAGGAGGTTGAGGACTTTCATGAAGTAGCGGATTTGACTTATACGAGGAATATGTCGCAGAGCAAGGGGAGGATAAAGCTAGTTTTTGAGGAAAATATCGTCGATACGGTTTGTTGGGGACTTGAGGACGATGATTGTTTTCCAGCGTTTAAGTCGAGCAAGCCAACGACGCTCGTTAGAGATCTTAGCGCGGAAGAAGTTGAGGATTCGTTCAAACATATAGAAAATTATGTTCCGAGTTATGATCGGGAAAAGCCCGGGCTGAAGATTATTGAGGTTCCGGAGGAGATTGTTGAGCCGAGATGCCGAACAATTGAGTTTTCTGAGATTTTAACGTATTTTGAGAACTCGAATACAGAGCAGTTTATAGAGATTTTTAACCGAAGCGAGGAGAAAGTCGAGCTCTCTAGGTGTTTTCTGAGGTATAAAAATAAAAATTATGCGCTTTCTGGGGAGATTGGGGCAAATGGGTTTTTGGTTTTTTATAACGTTCCAGAGTGGGGACTTAGTTTGACGAAAAATCCTACTTCTTCGAACACGCTAGAGATTATCGACGCGGACGGGGAGGTTGTTGATAAACTTGTTTATTCTAGCGGACAGAGAAAAGGGGTGAGCCTCGCGATGATCGGGTTCAAAGCGGACGGGTCGGAGAACTGGGCGCAGACGTATAATGTTACGCCCGGAAGAGAGAATATTTATCAACAGTATAAAACTTGTCCGATTGGAAAGGTGATAAACCTAGAGACTGGGAACTGCGTGAACGAAACTTCGCTTGTAACGACACTAGCGGAGTGTCCGGAGGGAAAATATAGAAACCCGCTCACGGGAAGATGCAAGAGTTATGCGACGACGGCAAGTGCGGAGCTGAAACCCTGCGCGGAGGGATACGAGAGAAATCCTGAGACGGGAAGATGTAGAAAGATTGTTAAGAACGACGGGGCAAGCTATGAACTGAAGCCGGAAACGTTTGAAGAAAAGTCGGAATTTGTCGCGATTTGGTCGATTGTTGCCGTAATCGCAGTCGGGGTGATGTATATTTTGTTCCAGTATAGAGAAGAAATTGCGGGGGCGTTTAGGAAGAATAGATAGAGGACAACAAAAATGGCGGTAAATTGGGGGGGCAATTTACCGCCGTTCTTGGAGACAAGAGCTTATCTCTTTAGGACAACTTGGTTGCGGGGGTTCGATTTGAACGAACGACCTTTTGGTTATGAGCCAAACGAGCTACCAGGCTGCTCTACCCCGCGATATGTTGTATATTTTAACTCGCTTGGTTCAAAAAGTCAAGAGTTTTCTCCAAAATTTTTAGATTGTTCTAGATACCTTCGATGTCGGTATCTTTCGCGCCGGAATCATTAAGAGAGCCGGTGTCGTTTTCTCCGGTCGCGTTGCCATCGGCATCTTTCTTGCAATAGCCGACAGTACGTTCGCCGGCCTCGTTGACGGTTTCGTCGACTTTCCAGCAGTTTTTCGTAACGTAGAAATTTTTGCTAATTGCGTCGTTATCACTCCCTGTCGCGAGGAGACCAAATTCGGGGAATGGGAAATAGATGTCGTTCAGCTCAAGGCGAGCTTCGACGCGGGAATACATATTGTTTGCGCGGCCGGTTGAGTCGACAGCGACTTGGACACCATCAAAATTCGCAGTTTCTGTACAAGATCCGCGAGGACTACCTCCACCACCCCCGTCAGTGCACATCTGGACGGAGAATTCGGTCGAGGGCTGACCATAAGGAAGGGTCAAGATGAGGAAGAAGGTATCTCTATTTCTTGAAGAGACCGCTCCTCCAGCTCCAATACTAGCGCCAATTGGAGCGGGGATTTCTATTGAAGCAGAACAAGCGTAATCGTCGTTACTTCTATCGCATTTAACTTTGATTGGCGAGTTTTCTGGAGCATTGTCAGGGTTGTGATTGTTCGAATCGACGATTTTATCTCTTGTGATATGATTTATTCCTTCGGATTCGTCGGTCGGAACAAGGTAAACGGCACCGCGGTTCGTAGTATCTCCTTCTGAATTTGTGAAGGAATCGTAAGAATAGTTGTCGGCGGTTTGGATGATTCTCGCGGAAATGGTCGGGGGGACTGGGGCGCTCGAATCGCCAAGACTCGTGAATCCACCTTTATTATTATAGTTGAAATCTCCGCTAGTCTCCATATCCTCGCTAGAGAACCAGCGAATTTTGACGCCGGTTATTCTTCTCGTTGTTTCGGCGCCCCCTGTGGGTTTTAGAGGGATGACACGCATGGTCGAGCCCGCAGAGACGGTCGAGCGATAGTCGGCGGTTTCTTCGGCGAGGTTTACGCAGGTATATGCTTGAACCGTATCCTTTCCAGCTTGACTACTTTGTTGAATGAGGACTTCTTGACCTTCATTACCGTTAATAGTACTAATTCGACCGAGAGCCTTCGCAACGCCGTCGCAATCGCTTGGGTCCTTCATGGCATCTTCCAAGGTAGCGACTACGCCAGCGACATTGTCGCCACAAACTCCGCTATCTGACGAGTTCTTACACTCATAGTAGCGTTTTAGGGCGGTTCTTGCGTCTTCGACCCCAGCAAGAGCGGAATCGTAGGCAGCTTGAGCGAGCTCATCAGAGGTTGAGCGAGAAGCCTCGTTGAGGATGATGCGGATAAAGCTGACTGTAATTACACTGAAGAGAAGCGCAGAAATCACGACGACGTAAATTGAGGTCGCGCCGGATTTGAATTTTGTATTTTTGTTCGACATTTTCCTCCTTAAACTCCTGATGCTTGAGTTCCAAAGTTAAATTTATTGATTGCGCAGTAGCTAAAGTCGGCGTTGAAGCTGTTCGGGGTTTGGCAGTAATTTGATGTAGTCATAATATCAATTCCGCCGTCTTTCGTGCCGAGAATGAACGAACCGGACATGAATAACTTGCTTGTCGTGGAGATACGGGCGGGCGGAAAGATGACAAAATCATAGAGGACGAGGGGAGAGTCGGACTCGCTTAGGAGTTCGACAGGTTCTTCAGAAGGGGCGGCGTCGAGCTTGATTCCTGGATGCGTTCTTCCAATACCTGTATCCGCCGCAGCAAGATTCGGGGCTCGAAGAACTCCAGAGCCGTCCGCGGCGTTCGTGTCGGGATATCCGCCGGAAACGGCGTAAGCGCAGACTGATCGAGAAGGGTCTTGGATTTTTAAGAGACGGAAATCTTTGATTGGGGCTCTATCTCCGATTTTAAGCCAAAGGGAGAGATCGGAATCTTTCGCGAGCGTGCCGGAATCGTCCACATAATAAGAATCTCCGAGGACATAGCCTGTGTTCCAAACATAACTGTAGTTCCCTGTGCAAAAAGCGCCGCCGGTCGGGACGGTTTTTTTCTCATCGGAGATATTTCCTGAGACATCACCGATGAAAATGTCGGAGTAAAATTGTTGATAGAGGGAGTAGTTAGCGTTGTTAGCTTCGCAATTTGCCTTGTTTGTTGCGTTGTTGTATCTGTTACAGAAGCTTCGGAAACTAGCGGGGGGAGAGTTTTGGATGGAGCCAGTGAAATCGCTCATGAGGTCGCGACCGATTTGGTTGACGGTTTTGATAGAGTAACCTTTTCGATAAAGGTTGATGATTTCGTTCGAGATTAGCGTAACTGTGATAACGAGGACAGACACAAAGGCGATTGCAAAAGAAAGCTCAACGAGCGTAAAGCCGGAACGGGCGGAGGTTTTAGGGATTATTCGCATTTGTTATCCTCCGTATTATCTTGTTCGGAGAGTTTCACCGCGGAAGAGTTCGAAGCAAAGGGGAGGATTTTTACGTCTCTTCGGGCTAAAGAATGTCTGTCGGCAGAGTCTATGCACATATGAACTTCTCTCGATTCAGTTCCGGCGACTTGATTAAGCAGATCTGAGAACTTAGATCGAGCCATAGAACCTTCGAGTGCGTCTTCATAACCGAGGAGGTTAGTAATCGTGCCGGAGTTTGAATCGAGGGAGTATGTGTGGATTGTTCCAGACAGAGGGGAGCGGACGATAAGAATCAGGGCTTTTAGTTTTTCTCCAGAAGCGCTGGTTTCTTGGATTTCTGCCTCCCAGGGGATAGTGAAGGTGGTTTTTCTATATGGCTCAGAGGAGCCTTCTGGAGCAATGTTAGCATGAACATCTTCGCGTAAAATATCGAGGATGCTAGTGTGTTCGATATCGGCAGTGCGCTTTATGTCGCCAATGACATCGTAGACGTAGACGGTTCCGGCGGGGGTATTGTCGGAATCGCCGATTACGACAAACTTTCCATAGACGGCGGTTTGAGTCCGACCGGCATCTTCACCATTGACTCCATCGGAGGAGGGAATTTTGTCGTTCGAGACGTTCAAAACATCAGAATAGACCGTTCGCAGAAACTCGGAAAAACTATTGACGGCGTCGTTATAGCGTTGGCGAGAGATGGAGATGTTCGAGCCAGCAATCAGTCCCATCATCAAAAATCCAGAAAGCGCAAGAAATAAGCTGACCTCAATAAGCGTAAAGCCTCTCCGATTCTTCATGGTTATGATTATATGATAGATTTACAAAAGTTTCAACAACAAAAATCCTCTCGATAGGAGAGGATTTTTGAGAAGAGGTCGGTCGAATTAAGCTCGGGCAAAATGCGCAAAGGCGCGGTTTGCTTCGGCCATACGATGACAATCTTCTTTTTTCTTGAAAGCGGCACCGGCTTCGTTGTAAGCATCAACAATTTCGAGCTCGAGGCGCTTAGAGTAAGGCATTCCTTGGCGAGCGCGAGCAGCCTGAACAAGCCAGGTGAAGGCGAAATGCTGTTGACGGTGACCGGAAATCGGGAACGGGATTTGGTAGTTTGCGCCACCGACGCGGCGGGATTTAACTTCGAAATCTGGGGAAATGTTCGAAAGAGCTTTTTCGAAAACTTCGACAGGATCTTCGGAGTTGAGTTTTTTCGCGGCGCCTTCGAGAGCGGCATAAACCGCACGTTCGGCGACTTGTTTCTTTCCGTCAAGCATAGACTTATTAATTAATCTCTGGACGAGGACGGACTGGTATTTTCGGTCGGGAGAAACTTTTCTCTCTAGGGATTTTGTAGTTTTTCTAGGCATAGTTTATTTCCCCTCCTTTTTCGCACCGTATTTAGAACGGCCTTGTTTTCGACCCTGAACGCCTTGAAGATCGAGCGTTCCGCGGACGATGTGATAGCGGACACCCGGAAGATCGGGGACACGACCACCACGAACGAGGACAACAGCGTGTTCCTGAAGGTTGTGACCTTCACCACCGATATAAGCCCAGACTTCCTGTCCGTTCGTCAAGCGAACACGGGCGACTTTGCGGAGCGCGGAGTTAGGTTTTTTCGGGGTCTTTGTCGTTACTTTGATGCAGACGCCACGTTTAAGAGGGGCGGATTGATTATAGTAACGAGTCTTTAAAGTGTTAACAATAGAGCCAAGAGCAGGAGCTTTTGACTTTTTGGAAGCTTTTTTGCGAGGCTTCCTAATCAACTGATTGATTGTTGGCACAGTAAAAATCCTTGTGTTTTATGATTGGTATTTGTCTCGGGAGGCGCAGCAATTCCGGAGACGTGAAACTCTTTAGAGTATTATACCTTATTTCACATAAAAATGCAAGGATTTTAGAGAATAGCGAATTATTCGTCAGCGGAAGGCTGGAGAAGTTCGCGGTATTTTAAGGCTTCGGCGTTGTATTGGTCACGAAGGTCGGGATTGTTCTGCGCCTCGGCGAGGCGAGCCATGACATTGTAATAGCGATAGCTGTCCATGTTAGAGAGAGAAGACGTATCAATTTCTGACATAACTTGGGCAGCTTGGTCGACTTCTTCAGTCGCAATATAAAAGCTAGCCATTTTCAGTTTAGCCGTGAAGGCCTCGGAGGGGTCGGAAGAAGAGGCGGCGGATTGCTGTTCGGCGACGTATTCTTCGGCGGTTTTAGCTTCTCCGGCCTCGATCGAAGATTCCTCTTCGTCTTCAGCATCTTCATCGACGGTTTCCTCTGGAACGTTTTTATTGAAAAATTTGTTCCAATTAAGAGCGAGGACAACACCACCAGCAACAAGAAGCGCAACAATAATAGAGATGATAATGATGAGTTTTTTCTTTTCTAGGGGCTTTTTCGGAGAGACGGGAGCGGAAGATGGTTCAGAAACCGGAGGTTGAGTTGGTGATTGAGAGACAGGAGGAATATTTGAGGGCTCCTGAGTTATGATTGGTTCGCTATTTTCCATATAGTTTAAGTATAAACGGGATAGGAATAATTTTCAAGGATTTTATGCATTAAACAAAAACGACATCCATTGTGAAAAGTTCGACGGTTCTTCGATTTTTTCGGCTTCGGGAGCTTCTTTATATTTGTTTTTTGCGGTTTCTGAGTTTTCCGAGAGATAAACTAAGTTTTCTCCTGGAAGTTTTTTGTTTTCTTTCGAGCGAGCGGAGAGTTCTTGGTATTCTTCGGAAGCATAGTAGATGTTTTCTAGTTCGATTGTTTTCACTTCGAGGTCGAGACGTTCTAATTCCCTGCTCTTTGTGGCAATTTTTTGAGAAAGTTCCCAGTTCCTGGACATGGCGGAGATTGAGCTTCCCGTCCAAACAACACAGAGGACAATTGTCAACAAAAAGATAACATTATCCGCGGAAAAATAATAGTGTCTCAGACGGTAGTAAACTCGACGGAGTTTTGTTTTTAGCTTTTGCATTTTTATTATTATAACATTTTTAGAATTTTATAAAACTCTCATGCTATAATTTATCCATGTTTAAGGATTCTTTTCTTCGAACTTCTGAAGTAAAGCAAAATAACAATGCATCGGATTTTTCTGTTTTAGAGAAAGACGAGTCGTTTAATAATAGGGGTGCAAGAGAGGGAATTTCCTCTGGGACGCTTGACAAAGAATTTCTTAGGGATAGAAGCGAAGAAAACTTAGAGATGCTTAGGGGGGTCGGAGAAGACGCTAGGTTCTTGAAGGGGTTTTATAAAGAAATTATCGACAAATATCCCGAACTAAGTTGCGTAGAGCTAAAAGACGCGCCGGAATTAAAATTCCGTTCTTCTCAGAGTAAGGGGACCCGGGATGATCTTCATCTCAGTATAAAATATAATTTTTCTTCGCCGCTCGAGGCGTATTCGGCTCCGAAGAAAAATGAGAAACTTGAAGAAAGTGAGTGTACGTTTGCGGAAGATTATGTCGAGAACTTGAAGATACTTGAAAAAAGGCTCAGCGCGAAGGAAGGGGACGTAACTCAGAATGGAAGGCTAGCTTCGGCTCTGGTTTTTCTGCACGAAATGGGGCATGCGTATGATTTTTTGCACAATTATCTTAAGGTTAAACCGGAGGAATTTAGAGAAGGGGTAGAGATAAAGCGGATTAGTGAAGCGATTAAACAGGTTGCGCGCGAAACAAAGCGAGATAAAGCCTCACTTCCCGTTCCGGAGTTTCTAGAAGATGGCGTTCAGGAGCGAGAATCTAGACAGAAATACCTTGAGGAATATCGAAATATGAGGAGAGAGAAGTTTGCAGACGAGTTTGCGTGCAAATTCATTTTAGAGAAGATAGCGGATAGAAATACGAGAACCTAAGGATTATTTTATGCCCCAGGACGAACTCCATGCGTCAACTGCATTTTTTACTACTTTTGGTAATATAATATTAATATAAAGAATAATAAGTAATATTATTACTACAAAAACAGCAGTACCGATTATGGAGAAGGTTTTGTTTTTATCTTTCTTTAGACCGATTAATCCGAAAATAAAAGATAAAACTTCCAATATAAGACTAGCATAGAAGAGGACGGCACTTAGCGTTTCATTTATTTCTAAAGTAAAGGAAAATATTCTGAAACACAAAAGGCTCAAGCCGAAGAATATTAACGATTTTAGACCGTAAACTTTTTCTTTTTTGTTATTGGTTTTTGTTTTATCCATTCGCAGTTATTATTATAGTGTATCCAGTTGTTTCTTGCAAAAAGATTATATTAAAAACTCGAACCGCTAAAAGTTCGAGCTTAACATCAATCTGGTGGGGGCAGCTGGGTTCGAACCAGCGACCAATCGGTTATGAGCCGACTGCTCTAACCACTGAGCTATGCCCCCGTGGTCTTAGATATTATACTATAAAATTCTCAAACTGAGAAGAAAATTCGCCCTGCCCAAAGGTCGAAGCAAGACGAATTTTTTACCTAAATAAATTATTGACGCGCTAACAGTAAACTAAGCGGATTTTTTCTTGAGGGTCAAGAAACCGTTGCGTGGATTTTCGTTAACTTCGCGGTCTTCAGGGAGATCGCAAGGAGTTCCTTTTCCGCCTTCGGCATTTTTCGTGAAGAAGTAGATAGTCTGAGGTTTGCCACCACGGAGAGTAACTTCGGTCTTGTGCAGGTAGTATTTTATGCCTTTACTGTTGGTATGCTCATAAGCCATTAGCTTAATCCTCCTTAAGTTATTGTATTTTTAGCATATTATTTTTCGACAGGGGTGTCAAGGGGTTTTAGGCCTTTTTCATAATAATTAAGGTTATTTCGAGGAGAGCCCAGAGAAGAAAGCGGATAAAAATTACAACACCGAGGATAAGGGTCAGCAGAATAACGAATCCGGACAGGCAGGGAGTCCAGACTGGAGAAACGAATTCTCGTCGATAAAGCTCGGTCGAAGGGACGCTTGCGGTTGCGGTTTGACTCTCGACGTCGGAGGCAGGGTATTTAGCGAGTTCTTCCGTGAAACAGTTGAGATAACCAGGACTATTCCAGGCCCAGCCGTTTGCAATAGCTTTAGGACGGCAAACTGCGGAAGCGAGGGCGTAGATGTTTCCGTTCGGGTTAGAATCGTCAACTTCCATTTCTGCGGCTTTTTCCATCGCGACGGAGGCATCTCGAAGGTAACTTTGTTCAAGGTAAAAAACTCCCGTTCCGAATTCGAGCTTATTCGTTCCGTTTTCTTCGACGACATTAACGACTATATGAGAGAGAGTAAACTTTTGGAGTTTTGTAAGGGACTGAGAAAGTTCTTCGGCGTTTCCCTCTTCGTCGGCGGAAAGGACTTTATCTCGGAGGTTTGACATACGGATATGGTCAATGCGCAGACAGGTCGCAGAAATAAATAATAATAGGATAAAAATTAAGAAAAACTGCCAGGTTTTTAATAAGCGAACCCAAGACAGAAGGTGTTTTATCGACTTTATTTTCTTTCCACCCATGATTTATTTTATTATAACATTTTTGAGCCGAGAATTACAAATTTTCTTGCGAGAGATGCGGTATAATATTTTTATGAGAATATTTATTTCTGGAATATCTGGGACGGCGATGGGGCCGCTCGCTTTGATGGCAAAAAAAATCGGGTTTGAGGTGTTTGGGACGGATCTCTTGGAAGGAGCGGTGACTAATGAGCTCGTGCGCGAGGGGATAGAGGCTAGAATAGGGGAGCAAGACGGAAAATTTCTTGAAGAAAAGTTCGAGAACGGAGGAGTTGATTGGTTCGTTTATACCTCGGCACTGCCAGACGACCACGCTGAGCTTCAAAAAGCTAGGGAGTTCGGAATAAAAACTTCGAAACGAGACGAGTTTATTGAGTTTTTGAGAGAGAGGGCAAGTCTTAAGATGATTGCGGTCGCTGGGACTC
Source organism: Candidatus Saccharimonadota bacterium (assembly GCA_017545595.1). GTDB lineage: Bacteria > Patescibacteriota > Saccharimonadia > Saccharimonadales > Saccharimonadaceae > Nanosyncoccus. The sequence goes on from JAFWLO010000006.1 coordinate 14,016, forward strand.
ACGGGAAAACTACAACAACCGCGGGGATTGTTTTCCTTGCAACGAGACTTGGGCTACCGGTTTCTTGGCTTGTCGGAACGACGCTGGGGTTCGAGGAAGCAGGAAAATACGTTGAGGGGTCAGAGTTTTTGATTTATGAGGCGGACGAATACGACAGGAACTTTTTATATTATCATCCGTTTTTATCAATAATTCCCTCAATCAGCTATGATCACCCGGATATTTTCCCGACGGAGGAAGATTATAAAAAAGCCTTTGAACAGTTTGAAAGCCAGAGTAGAAAGATCATAAAAACAACAGAACTTGATAAGAAGTTGTCGGTTTCTGGGAAAGTGAGAAGATTTGACCTCGGGCTGGCGATTGAAGCAGTTCGGGAAATGATTGCAACTCTCGAGAATGAAGGAAAACTACCCGAAGGAGATTTTTCTGAGGAGAATATGATTCAAATCGCGAATCAGTTCCCTGGCGTTGGAAGGAGGATGGAAAGGCTCACAAAGGGAGTTTATTCAGACTATGCTCATCACCCGGAAGAGATAAAATCAACGATAGAAATTGCAAAGGAAGAGGCGGAGAAAGATGGGTTCTTAGGGGTCGTAGTGGTTTATGAGCCCCATCAGAATATTAGACAACACGAGGTTTTCTCGGGATATAAAGATGCGTTTCTCGGAGTAGAGAAAGTTTTTTGGATGCCGACGTTTTTGACAAGGGAAAATCCAGAGCTTAAAATTATTGAGCCTAAAGAGTTTGTCGAGAGCTTAGAGAATTTTGAAGTCGCGGAGACGGCGGAGTTTAATGAAGAATTGTATCTAAAACTGAAAGATTATCTAGAGAGAGGGTACTTGGTTCTTCTGATGAGCGCAGGACCTGGGGATAAGTGGTTTAGGAAACATTTTTCTTCTATGGAAGAAAACTAAATTCTATGAGGTCCATCGGTTAGAGGATTTTTATTTCGCCGGAGTTAGATTCCAAGAGATTCGTCAGTTAGAGGAGTAGGACCGAAGGGATCGGAAGAAAAGTCGTTCAGGCGATTTAGTTCTTTTTTGAGGTTTTCTAGATATTCGTCGAGAACTTCTTCAGAAATAAGGCCAGATTCAGAGAATGTGTAGTCGGTCTCGTCGCGATCTTGTTCGACTTCTTCTTTTTCTGGAAGAAAGCCAGGGCGGGATCTGTCAAGGTAGATGTCGCCAGAATCGTGATAGATTTTTAAAGTGATGAAGGTAAAAACAAAAGTGATAGCCGTTGCGCCGAGGCCGAGCAGGCAAAGATTTCTCGCTCCGGAGGTCATACTTTGTGGCTTTTTTGGAGAAGAAGTATTCATCTTTTCTTTTGCGAAAGAGCCGACTGAGTTATTTTTCATGATATTGCTCCTTGAGTTTTTCTACGGATTTTACGGAGGAAACTAGGAGGTCGTTTAGAGAAGTTGTGTCGGCGGCGACTTTTGCGCGTTTAGTGCGAGTTGATTGGAGTTTTACGTAAAAACCATCGGGGTCGAGTCGGCAATCGTGAGCGATTAGGTCTTCGAGAGATTTCGAGTAATCAATAAAATGGGTTGAGAACTTTTCTCGGAGTTCGGCGAGGGTAGCTTGGGAGTTGATGAGGGAAACTTCAGAGATATCGTTTTTTACGAGGCGAAGGTTAAGAGGAGTGAGATAGTGCGAAGAAAAGGTTTCGTAAATTGAACCAAAATATATACGCGCACGAGAATCCGAACGCTGAAGATTTTTTAAGCTTTGGCGGATTGTTCCACAGTTTTGGGAGATGAGGCCACGTTTTTCTTCGGAAAGCTTAGGTTCTTCTTGCGCAAAAACCGGAAATGTTGTAAATTTTACAACATTTATTATAGATAAAACGGCTACTGACCCTAGTAATAATCTATTCTTCATAAAGTCCTAGATGCTTTTTATTATCGTAAAGAAGAGTCGGGATACCCTTAATGTGGATTGAATTCGTCACCATGTCCTTTGTCTTTTCCAGGATTTGTTTGACTTCGTCGGATTTTTCTAATCTGGAGATTTCCGAGACGACTTCTTCGGTCGCACCAAAATCGCGGAGCCATGACTTTAGCTCGGCTTTCGCCTCATCTTCAGAGAGTGAAGCTACGTAACTTTGATAGATGACTCCATCTTCGGTTTTTTCCGTGAAGAGGCGATTCATGAGCTTCAGACCGAGGTGGAGCTTGTTTTCTTCGACTTCGCCTTCATCGAGAAGGGCAGAGGCATAAAAGTATCTTGCAACTAGAGGAGAGTTAGGAAACTTATAATTCCCTTCGGAGATTTCTATGGGATAGACCATAAGGATGGTCCTGTGATTCTCGAAAAAGCCGGAGGAGAGTTGGTTGCGATAAGACATCATGCAGGCGGAGCAGCCCGGATCGACGATATCGATAGCGTAGGGGGCGTTTTCAGCGGTTTTCTTCTCAGAGTCGAGGACGGAGAGTTCGACGAGGGTTTTTGGCTCGACGAAATATTCTTCGGCGTTCCAGGATTTTATTCGGTCGGGAATCGCCGAGAAAATGTCACCCCATTCCGTAAACCAGCGGCCGGTTTTTTCTAGGAGGGATTTTTCGCTTTCGTCATCACCGAGAGAACAGGCTTCGGAACTGAGGGTGCAAGAGGCGGGGCGGTCGACGTTACAGGTTCCAAGAGACCAGAGAGACAACATGGATTTTATGGAGGTTAAAACTGCCCAAGCGAAGACGAAGACGATAATAATTGAGCTGATTTCTATCAGGACAGAGAGAGGAGTAACGAGGTTGGGGTGTTTTAGAATGACTTTTTTTAGGAGGGCGTTTTTTACGTCGTCTTTGAAATTCGTGTCGCACTTTTGAAGGCGGACCTTTTTTCCGACACAACCCCAAGATTTTTTCATGACCTTTAAATAGGCTCGGCCGATTTCTCGTTTAAAGATGGAAATTATGGCAACAAAAATACCAATAAGGCCCAAAACAATAAAAGCGGCGATACAAACCATGGAGTAATTATATCAGCTTTAAGGAAGTAGTGGTATAATTATTTTCATGAACGATTTTGACTATCTGGGAAACAAGGAGGTTTATGTTGATTCGGCTTGCCAAAGCCTAAGGCCGAGACCAGTCATTGATTCTTTGAATGAATATTATGAGAAATTTAATTCTTGTGGAGAGAGAGTTAAATATCCGTGGGGAATAGAAACAGACAGAAGAGTCGAGAAAACTCGAGAGGAAGTTTTGAAATATCTCAAACTGTCTAAGAGAGAATATTTTGTTTCTTTTACACTAAATACGAGCTATGGAATAAACCTAATTTTGTCGCAACTTAACGCGGAAAAGTTTGATAAAGTTATCACAAGCGACATTGAGCATAATTCCCCGTTCCTCGCGACGATGAGTTTTGCAAAGAAGAATGGGCTGGAGAGGAAAGTTATTTCGAGAAACGAAGATGGCTCTCTGCCTCTTGACGAAGATTTCTCCCGCGCGGTCGTAGTCGTAAATTGCGCCTCGAATATCGACGGGAGAAAACTTCTTAACATTCGAGAACTTATTAAAAAAGTTCATTCGAACGGAGGGGCCGTTATTATCGATGCGGCGCAGGCAATGGCTCATTCTTCTGAGATTCTTCATAAGGCCGAGCCGGATGCGATTTGTTTTTCGGCGCACAAAATGTATGCTCCGAGTCTCGGGGGAATGATTGTTAAGAAAGATTTCTTGAAGTTTATCGACACTTCTTTCATTGGGGGCGGAATGGTTGATGATGTCGATAAGGATTCTTATTTACTTTCAAGCGAGAAAAATCCCGACCATCTTTATACGAAATTCGAGACTGGATTGCAGGCATGGGGAGAAATAATTGCGCTAGGGAGGGCGATTGAGTGGCTTAATAAATTAGGAAGAAAAGACCATAAAAATCTCGAGAATAATTGCCTGGAATTATTTGAGTTTTTAAGTTCGAGCAGAAAAGTTCACCTCGTCAACAGAGAGCCGAACCCAACAATGTCGTTCTTTGTCGAGGGAATTGATTCTCATCTTCTCGGAGAAGCGCTCGGAGCAGAGAAGATTATGGCGAGAACAGGATATTTTTGTGCACATTATTATCTTGATAAGGTTAGACATTTTCCGCCACTCGTGCGTTTTTCTCTCGGATATCACAATCGACCAGAAGATATAAAAAAGATTAAAAAAGTTATGGAGAAAATTGTCTAAATGAAACTCAAACAGAGAGCGGGGAGATACTTTATATTCGGAGTTTTGAATACGCTGATTGGATATGGGATTTATGAAGTTTTGGCGCTTACGGTGTTCTCTGGAGAGAGACTCTTGCCATTTGCTACGTTGGTTTCTGGAGTTGTTTCGGTTTTTACTGGTTATTTTTTACATTCAAGGTTTACATGGAAAGAAAGAAAAGTCGGAAAAAGAGAGGCTGGGAAGTTTTTAATCTGGAACATTGTCAATTCTTTAGCAACAAAACCAGTCCTTACGGCATTTTTTGATTTAAAGTTGTTCGATTCGCTTTATAAACTTGCGTTCGACATTTGTTCATTCCTTCATATTCCGTTTTCCTACGAATTTGTCGAAAGTACCGGAATTTTTGTTTTAATTACGGCGGTAATTATGGTTATAAATTATTTAGTGTATGATAAGTTTGTTTTCGGAAGAAAAGGTAGTTCTTCGAGAGAACAAGAGGAAGTTAAAGAAACTAAAGAAGATAAACAAACAGAATAGCCGGGAAAATATAAAGGTGGAGGGCGTTTGGGAGCCCGGAGAAGAAGTTGAGGGAAGCAATCGAAGCAATAAAAAGAGTGTAGAGGAAAATTCTTTCGAAAGTAGGGGTGGAAGATTTTATGAGTTTGACTATGACGAAGTAAGTTAGAAGAGCCAAGAGAAGGCCAGTTAATCCTGTTTCCAGAAGAAGAGAGAAGTATTCATTTTGAATAATTTCCTTTTTTGAGGCGGTTTTTCCTTCTTCGAACAAGACTGTTCCGGCGGAACCGAGACCAAAGCCGAAGAAGAGGGAGTTCGAAGAAGAGGCGGATAGTTCAAGGGCTTGCTCGTTCAGACCGACGCGAATGTCGGTCGATTCTTCAACATATCCCGAGAAGACAGAGAGATTTTCTCCTGGATCTTCAGCGGAGTTATTTCCTTCTAGAGAGTCGTCGAGCGTCTCTTCGGATATAGAAATTTCTGAACTTGTTCTCGAAGCGGAAAAATTAGGTTCGAAGAGGCCGAGAGAAAGTTGAGAGATAGATTTTTCTATGCCAGAGAGAAAAGTATCGTTCGTGTAGGAGGCGGCGGAAAACAATCCTTGAGCGAGAAGGGAGAGAAGAAAACAGGCGACAACAAGAGGAAGGGAAAGTAGGGCTCTTTTGTTTGATTTGAGAATATTCGCTATGACAAAAAAGAGGAGTGCAAACACGAAAGAATAAATCGCGCCACGAGAAAAAGTTAAAAACAGAGTTGAAATAAAAAGAACTGAGGGGGCAAGGAGGAGTTTTCTATCTAAAAGAGTTGATTTTCGGTTCGAGAAGAAAAGAAAAATAGAGAAAAGCGACGGAGCAAGAAGGAGGTTGCCCATGAACTGAGGTTCGATGGCAAAACCGGAGGGATGCGGGAAGCCAAAAATTCTTGAGGTACAACCTTGACAGAGAAGAGTAAGATCGCGAGAAACTCCGAGAACGTCGAGAAGGCATTGGAGCCAGCAGAAGACGCAGGTGATTGTTGCGCCGAAGAGGAAGGATTTTATCAAGCAGGAAGATTTGAAGTTTTTTGAGGTTTTAGAAATGGAAATTATAGAGAAAATTGAGATATAGAGACACCAGACAATTCCGGAAGTCAAAATTGCGCGGACAGGATTTTTTGACCAGAGAATCGTTAGCGAAAGATAGGTGGGAAAGAAAAGCGAAAGGAGAAGCAGAAGGGAGGTTTTTGAGCTTTTCGACTTAAGGTCATGAATAGAGGAGGTTAGTTTTTTAAAAAAGTCGGGCAGAGAGAGAATTGAGAAAATAAAAAGAAGGATGAGCGGGAGGGAAAGCTCAAAGTTTGTTGAATCGGAAGCGAAGGGGAGAGGAATTCTCGGATAGTAAGAGAAAAAGAGGGAAACGGGAAGAAGATAGAGAAGAGCTAGCCTAACGTTAGCTAAACGAGACTTTGATGGTCTTTTTTTCTTGAGAGGAAGTTGTTGTTTTTTGGGAGGCTGATTGGAGGTTTGTGAGTTTTTCATGGGGAGAGATTGTTATTTTGGGTTTTATGGTTTTTGTTGGAGTTGCGATTTTTGGTGAGGGTTTTATTGGGGGGTTTGGCGGGCGTTTTTGAACTTGTTTCGCTCGTACTGTTTTTGGTTTTATGGCGGAAGAGCTGAAGGCTTGTTTTGGACGTGGTTTCACGAAAGGGGTTTTCGGAGCCTGCTTCGGTCGTGGTCTCGCTACTGGGGGTTTAGGGACTTGCCCTAAGTGCGGTTTTGTGGCGGGGGTTTCGTTGACTTTTTCTGTTTTTATTCCCTTCTTTTCTTTGACTTTTTCGAGAATGAATGCTCTCATTTTTTCTTGGAAGTATTTTTCCGAGAAAGGTTCGGCGGATTTTCTGATTTTTTCTTCGTCAAAGGAGAGAGTTTTAAAACGTTTTAAGGCTTGGCGAAGGGAATTTACGTTCTGTTTCCCGAAGAGAATGCCGTTTTCTCCGTCAATGACATAGTCGAGAGCGCCACCCTTTCCATAAGCAATCACGGGGCAACCGCAGGCGAGAGCTTCGACCGGAGCGATTCCGAATGGCTCGAGAGAGGGAAAGATATAGCCTTCGGCTTTTTCTAGATAGGATTTTAGACCATCTTGATTTGTTAATGGTTTGAACTTTATGAACCTAGATTTTTTTGCAAGAGAGACGAGTTTTTTATGTTCGGGACCTTCTCCGACGACAGTCAGGGGGAGTTTAAGGGATTCGCAAGCGGAAACGGCGAGGTCGAGTCGTTTCCAGTTGACTTGTCTCGAAGTTGTGATAAAGCCGTAACGTTCTTTTTCTTGTTTTTGTTCGGTTTTTATAACTTGCGACGAGGAGTGAATTGTTTCGGAATTTCTTGTGGAGAACTTCCCTGTGGAAAACTTTTCCACAGCCACGGGCGGAAAAATTACGGTTGCTTCCCTGTTGTAAGCTTTTTTGATTTCTGATTGAGAATAGGTCGAGATGGTAATATAGGCGTCGGGACGGCTAGAGGCCTTCAAGTCGGCATTTTTAAGGGGAGGAAGGAGGAGTTTTAATCCGAGGCGAGCGAGGGGATTAAGAATTCCAAAGCCTGGGTTTTTAAGGTAATCATCTTTCATGCCCCAATAGTATTGAGTCGGGACGTGACAGTAACAGAGGTGAAGAGCTTTTCCCTTCTTAACGGACTTAGCTTCGGCGCCAGTCACGGAAATTATGAGATCATAGCTGGACAGGTCGAGATGGTTAAAATAAAGTTGTCTTAGGGGGCCTAAAATCTTTCGAAAACACGTGGGGAAGATTTGGAGCCAGCCAACGCGAACGTCGGAATTATCGAACCAGTTGATTTTTTTCTTGTTATATTGAGAAGTATAAATTGGGGCGTCAGGGAACATATCCGAGATGGATTTCAAAACTCTTTCCGCTCCGCCAACAGAAACAAGCCAGTCGCAAACTATTGCAACTTTCACTTATTTTGCTCCTTCGCGGAAGAAAACAACTTTTACGGTCCGGAGGAGGATTTGGAAATCGAGAGCAAGAGACCAGTTTTTTATGTAGTAGAGGTCGAGAGAGCGACGTTCTTCGAAGGAGATGTTGCGACGACCAGAAACTTGAGCAAGGCCAGTCAGGCCAGACTTTACAGTCAAGAGAAGGGAGCGGTCGCCATAGCTTTTTAGCTCGCCCGGAACAAGAGCGCGGGGACCAACAAGGGAAATATCACCGCGAATAACATTAAACAGCTGAGGTAGTTCGTCGAGAGAGGTTTTTCGGACAAAGCGGCCGATTAGGGTGATTCGAGGGTCGTCAGGGAGATAATCGCCATTTTTTCTGTATTTTTTGATTAAGTCCGGTCGGCGCATCTTTTTGAAGGCTTCTTCAGGGGACATTCCAGAATACTCAGGCTTCATGGAGCGGAATTTATAGATTTTGAATTTCCGGTTAAATTGACTCAGGCGGATTTCCGAATAAATTGCGCCGTGACGAGGGTCGGAGATTTTTATGATGAGCCAAATCAAAACCATAGGAATAAAGGCGAGGACGAAGAGAATACTGCCGAGAAAAATGTCAAAAAAGCGTTTTAGATATTTCATGTTGCCAAGAAGGGGGGTTGCGGAGACACGAATAGCAGGGGTGTTTCCGACAAGCTCGAGCTGCCCAAGCTGAGAAGAAAGAGAAGATTCGTTTGGAATGAAATAATAGAGAAGATGACGCTCGATGGACTGTTTATAGACGTATTCGGTCTGACGTTCGTCGGTTTGGAAGATGACGTCAGGTTTTGCGTAGCGAAGGGCATCCTTCAGAGATGGATATTGTTTCTTGATGAGGTCTTTAGGGAAGAATTTTCGACTAGCGACGATGCCGGCGAGAACGTAGCCAGATTCTGGGGTGGAGGAGATGAAATCGGCGAGATAATCGGTGTTTTTATTGTTTCCGATGATGATCGCACGGAGGGTGCCTTTGTTTTTTCTAAAGAGTCGGTCTCGAACGGCGCGAAAAATCGTCCGGTTTAGGACGAGGAAGAAAAAACAAAGAGCGAGGGAATAAATCGCAACCGTTCGAACAGGAAAGAGGTCACTATCGCCAAAAAAATCGGCGGTTATGATGGCCATTGTGCCGATAACGGAGGCGATAAAAAGGCGGATGATTTCTTTCGAGCGAGAATGACGGGCGAGAATAGCCTTCGAATAGAGTCCGAGAGAAGCAAGAACAACAATCCAAAGAGGAATTAAAAGAAGGATTTCTAAAATAAAACCACTCAAATCCGATTCGAAGAAAAAGGGACGCGCGTCGAGATGGGTGCGAAAGTAATAAGCAAAAAAGAAAGAAAAAACAATGGCAAAAATATCACCAAAGATAAGAACCAACCGAGAGGCGAGGGCGGAATCTTTTTTCATGTGTGTTATGATTATATCATAAATAGATGATAAAGAAAAATAAGGAGAAGGATTATGAAGGTCTTAGTGACGGGAGGAACAGGTTATATTGGGTCGCATACTTGCGTCGAGCTGATTAAAAGCGGGCACACGGTAGAGATATTAGACAACCTATCAAACTCAAAAGAGGAGAGTTTGGATAAAATTGAGAAGATTACGGGGACAAGACCGAAGTTTCATAAAGTTGACTTAAAAGACTACGAGAAGACGCTCGAGGTGTTTGAGAGTGAAAACTTCGAGGCGGTGATACATTTTGCAGGACTGAAGGCTGTCGGGGAATCGGTCGAGAAGCCTCTAGAATACTACGAGAACAATGTCGGGGGGGCTATCAACCTGCTTAGAGCTATGCGGGAAACTGGAGTGAAAAAGCTTATTTTCTCTTCTTCAGCAACAGTTTATGGGGACCAGGGAGCAAAGGCGTATTCAGAAGAGATGACGACCGGAGTCGGAATTACGAACCCGTATGGGTGGACAAAATCGATGATTGAGCAGATTATTCGAGATTTCTCCAGGGCGCAAAAAGATTTTTCTGCGACGATTTTGAGATATTTTAATCCTATCGGAGCGGATAAATCTGGGTTTCTCGGGGAGGATCCGAATGGAATCCCGAACAATCTTATGCCGGTTGTGATGAAAGTTTATAGAGGGGAAATACCTGAGCTGACGATTTTTGGAGATGACTATGAAACTGAGGACGGAAGTTGTCGAAGAGACTTTATCCATGTGACAGACCTCGCGAAGGGGCATATTGCGGCATTGGAGAACATGGAAAACGGAACCAAAGTATATAACCTCGGAAGTGGAAAACCAACATCAGTTTTTGAAGTGATTTCTTTGTTTGAAAAGATTTCTGGAGAGAAATTGCCAGTTAGGATAGGGAAGCGTCGAGCAGGGGATCTTTCGGAGTTTTGGGCAAACCCAGAACTTGCAAAGAAGGAACTGGGGTGGGAAACTGAGCTAGATGTCGAAGACGCAATAAGAGACACGCTTAATTACTTAAAAAATCTTTCGTAAACAGACCAAGAAAACTTAAATACGGGTTTTCCGAGATAAAGAGAGATGAGCGCGAGCTTGTCTCTCTTTGTACTGTCAGGGTTTTGCAAAATCCAAGAACTATGTTCTTTTATATAATAAACTAAAGAATTTTCCAAAAGTTTATCTTTCTCTGTTTTATGCGTTTTTTGAATAAGTTGGCGGAGAATCGAAAAGCGCGCATGGACACGACGAAGGTCGGTTGTGTTTTTTAGCTTCGGAAAGATTTTTTCTATGTCGTCGCACATCTTGTCGGTTTGAGTGATGAGTTCAAGTTTTTTATTGTTAAAGCCTTGGTTTGTGATTGAGGATTCTCGGAGGTTATAAATATATTTAGGACGAGAACCAAAGGCGACTTTAGAGGAAGCATCGAGTTTTCTAGCGCGGAGGAAGAATTTGTAAGTTGTTCCGACGTCTTCGTGAAGCATATTTTCGGGAAAACGGATTTTTTCTGACTTTCTGACCGAGAAAAAAAGTTTTCTCGGGAGAAGTTTCCCCCATGCGGACATCATAAAACCTTCTTCGTTCAGCATGTGTTTAAGGGCGATTTCTATGGAGAGTTTTTCTGTTTTTTTGTCTTTGTTGAAGTTTTTTAAAGTTCCCTTCGGGGATTTTTCGTAATGAGAACAGACAGAAATAGTGGCGTTAGAGCCCGCGAGGAGTTTATAGAGATATTCTATCGCGTCTTTTTCGAGGGAATCGTCAGCATCAAGAAAAAATAGATAATCCCCTTTCGAGGCTTCGATTCCGGCGTTTCGAGCGGAAGAGAGGCCACCGTTTTTTTTCTTGAGGAGTTTCGCGCGTTTATCAAGAGAAAGGTAAGCCTTTAAAAAAGTCGAGGAACCGTCAGTCGAACCGTCGTCAACGAGGATGATTTCTAGGTTTTTATAAGTTTGAGATCTTAAGGAATCGAGACAGGCGGGAAGAAAGGATTTTACGTTATAAACTGGGACGATGATAGAAATCAGGGGTAGTTTCATAAATATATTATACATTAGATTTATTTATGATAAAATAGGAGATATATGAGTATTCCTAGAGTTTTAAATAAGAGAAATCGGATTTTGCTTAGCGAACTCACAAGGACCGATTTTAAGTTGAGGTATCAGGGATCGGTTTTAGGGTATCTTTGGGCGCTTCTTAGGCCACTCATGATGTTTGCGATTTTGTATATTGTTTTTGCGAAGCTTCTCCGATTTGGGAACGATATCCCGCATTACCCTGTTTACCTTTTGGCCGGAACGACGATTTGGAGTTTTTTTACAGAGTGCACGAGTCAGGGGATTCAGGCGATGTTGACCAGGGGAGACTTGATCAGAAAGATCTCTTTCCCGAAGTATATCGTCGTTGTCTCCTCAACAATGACAGCGGTGATTAATCTTTTGATAAATTTAGTTGTGATTGTGATTTTTGCGCTGATAAACGGAGTAACTCCGAGCTTTACTTGGCTTTTAGTTCCCTTTTCTTTGTTAGAGCTTTATGCTTTGTCTCTTGGGATAAGTTTCCTACTGGGAGCGATAAATGTGAAATATCGCGACGTGATGTCGATTTGGGATGTTTGTATCCAGGCGCTGTTTTATGCGGTTCCAATTATTTACCCCGTGACGATGATTGCAAACACGAGTCAGCTGGCCGCAAAAGTCATACTTTTGAATCCGATTGCGCAGGTTATACAAGATGTTAGGCATAATTTAGTGACGGTGGAATCTATAACAACTTGGAATTATTTAAGTAATCCTGTTGCGATGATTGTGCCCATTATAATCACCGTTGCAGTTTTGGCGCTGGGAGCCGTCTATTTCCGAGGAGCTTCAAAATTCTTTGCGGAGGAGATTTAGTATGGCCAAGCGAAAAATTGGAACAAGAAGAGAAGTCAGAAATGATAGTGAATATGCTATTGAGGTTGAACATCTAAATAAAAGTTTTAGGTTGCCGACAGAAAGGGCCTGGGGGCTGAAACAAGCTATATTTAATAGAATTCGAGGAATTAAGGGTTATAAAGACCAGAAGGTTCTTAGAGATTTAAACTTTAAGGTTAAGAAGGGGGAGTTTCTTGGAATCGTCGGAAGAAACGGAAGCGGAAAATCAACGCTTCTTAAAATTCTTGCCGGGATTTATTATCCAGAAAAAGGAACAATAACCGTGAATGGGAGTTTAGTTCCATTTATTGAGCTCGGAGTTGGGTTTAATCCGGAGCTGACGGGCAGAGAGAATGTGTTTTTGAACGGAGCGTTGCTTGGATTCTCTAACAAGGAAATGGCAGAGATGTATGATGATATTTGGAAGTTTGCGGAGCTTGAGCAATTCCAGGATCAGAAGCTTAAAAATTATTCGAGTGGAATGCAGGTTCGACTGGCGTTTTCTATCGCGATTCGTGCGAAGGGAGATATTTTAATTCTCGACGAGGTTCTTGCGGTCGGAGATGCGGCTTTCCAGCAAAAATGTAATGAATATTTTGCTAGCCTGAAGGGTAATCAAACAGTAATTCTCGTCACGCATTCGATGGAAAACGTGAAGAGATTTTGTGATCGCGCGATTATGATTGAAGACGGAAAAATCGTGCATGATGGCGAGCCAGAGGTGGTTGCGAAAGAGTATATGAGTTTGTTTAAGTAAAAACAGCCCCTTCGGGGGCTATTTTAATGTCGTTTTTTTTCGAGAGAGTTATGTTTTTTCTAGAAAACATCATCTATCGCGCGATGCAAGATATCGAGAGAGAGCGTCTTGCCAGGTCGGAAGAGGAGTAAAGCCTGATTCTTTAAGCTTCGACTTGTCGAGGCGGGAGTTTTTAGGGCGCGAGGCGACGGATTTTCCAGCGATTTTTTCATATTCCGCGGTAGAGACAGGAATGACTTTCGAGGAGATGCCAGCTTGGGCGAAAATTTCTTTCGTAAAATCAGCCCAGGAAATGAATCCTCCCTCGTTCGTAGCATGATAGAAGCCATATTTTTCTGTTTCTAGCATATCAACAAGAAGCCTAGCGAGGTCAGGGCAGTAAGTCGGAGTACCGATTTGATCATCAACAACCTTAACTTCGGGATGGGTCTTCCCTACTTTTAACATTGTATCAACGAAGTTTTTTCCATTTTTTCCAAAAACCCAAGCGATGCGAACAATAAAGAATTTGTCGAGAGTTTCGGAGACGGCTTTTTCTCCGCCGAGTTTTGTTTCCCCGTAGAAATTAAGCGGAGCAAAATTTTTATCGTCTGGTTTCCACGGCGCAGTTCCCTGCCCGTTAAAGACGTAGTCAGTAGAGATATAAATCATCTTCGCATCGAGTTTTTTTGCCATAAGGGCGAGATTTTTCGTGCCTTCGACGTTTACTCTTTCTACAAGAGGACGAGCTTTTTCTTCTTCGGCTCCGTCAACATTTGTCCAGGCTGCGCAGTGAACAATCGCGTCGGGCTTTTGAATACTTAAAACTTCTTCAACTTTTTCTTTATCCGTGATGTCGAGCGAAACCACGTCAAATTCGTCGGAAATGCCCGAACGATCAGAACCGACGGCGGGGATGTTGCGGGATTTTAGTTCAAGCATGACATCGTGGCCAAGTTGACCAGAGACACCGGTGACAAAAACTTTCATGATTAGGCCTCCCCATGCATCTTTTTATAGTAGTTTCTATATTCGCCGGAGATTATTTCTTCCCACCACTGTTTATTGTTGAGATACCAGTTGATAGTTTTTTCTATGCCGTCCGCGAACTTCGTTTCTGGAAACCAGCCGAGTTTTTCTTTGATTTTGGTCGGGTCGATTGCATAACGGCGGTCGTGCCCTTTTCTATCCTCTACAAACGTTATTAAATCTTCAGATTTGTCAAGTTTTTTCACAATGAGTTTCACGATGTCGAGGTTAGACATTTCATTATGACCACCGACGTTGTAAACTTCCCCGAGACGATCGTCGTGGATTATTAGATCGATAGCTTTACAATGATCTTCAACATAGAGCCAGTCACGAACGTTTTTTCCGTCACCGTAAACAGGGAGAGGTTTGTCGTTTAGGGCGTTGATAATCATCAGAGGGATAAGTTTTTCTGGAAAATGATAGGGACCGTAGTTGTTCGAACAGCGAGAAATTGTCGCGGGAAAGTCGAAGGTTCGACGGTAAGCGAGGACAAGAAGGTCGGCAGAGGCCTTCGAGGCAGAATAGGGAGAGGAGGCGTGGATAGAGGTTTCTTCCGTAAAGAAGAGATCGGGACGATCGAGAGGGAGGTCGCCATAAACTTCGTCTGTTGAGACTTGATGAAAACGAGGGATGTTCAGTTCTCTGCAAACATCCATGAGAGATTGAGTTCCCTTGACGTTTGTATCGATGAAAATTTCTGGGTTTTTTATTGAACGGTCAACGTGAGATTCGGCGGCGAAGTTGACGACAATATCGGGCTTCACCTCAGAGAAAAGGGATTTTATTTTTTCTCGGTCACAAATGTTGAGTTTTTCAAAGCGGAAGTTGGGGTTTTTAAGAGCTTCCTTTAGGGTCGAGAGATTTCCGGCGTAAGTCAGACAATCGACGCAAACGATTTTATAATCAGGATGCTTTTCTAGCATATAGTAAACGAAATTGCTGCCTATGAAACCGGCGCCACCGGTGACGATGACTGTTTTTTGCATATTATTTTTCTCCTTCTTGGTCGAAAACCATTTTTGATTCTTTTAACGTGGGATGGAGTTTATCTTTTTCGCTTAGGATAAGAGGACAGTCAACTTCTGGCCAGGAAATGGCAACATCGGAATCATCAAAACGGATTCCGCCTTCGTCTTCGGGGTGATAAAAATCGTCACATTTGTAGGCAAACTCGGCATAGTCGGAGACAACGAGAAAACCATGCGCGAAGCCACGCGGAATGAGGAGTTGTTTTTTGTTTTCCTCAGAGAGGAGAACGCCGACGTATTTTCCGTAAGTCTCGGAGTTTTTTCTCAAATCAACAGCGACATCAAAAACTTCACCCTTTAAAACGCGGACAAGTTTCGCTTGAGGGTGAGACTTTTGGAAATGAAGGCCACGGAGGACGCCCTTTCTACTCGAAGATTGGTTATCTTGAACGAAGGTATAGTTCAGGCCTTGGTTTTTGAAATCTTGTTCAGAGAAAGTTTCCATAAAATATCCTCGCTCATCTCCGAAAACTTTAGGAGTAATGACAAAGACGTCTTTTATGCTGGTTTTTTCGAATTGTAACATTATTCTTTTATCTTCCCTTCCGCAACGTTTTTTAGATGTTGGCCATAGCTCGATTTTCCGTATTTTTTCGCAGAATCGAGGAGTTCTTCGGAAGAAATCCAGCCCTTTCTGAAGGCGATTTCTTCGGGGGCGGAGATTTCTATGCCTTGACGTTTTTGAATGACACGAACAAAATCGGAAGCGTCGGCGAGGGAATCCATCGTTCCCGTGTCGAGCCAAGCAAAGCCGCGACCAAGGAGCTGGACGTCAAGAGAAGAGGATTTTAGATACATTTCGTTTAGGGTGGTTATTTCTAGCTCTCCACGGTCGGAGGGGGTAACCGTTTTGGCTTTTTCGGAAACACCAGCGGGATAGAAATAAAGACCGGTCACGGCATAGTTCGACTTCGGGGACTTTGGTTTTTCTTCGATAGATACGGCATGCCAGTTTTTATCAAATTCAACTACTCCGAAACGCTCTGGATCGTTGACATAATAACCAAAAACGGTCGCTCGCGAGTTTTCTTCGGCGTTTTTTACGGAGTTTTGAAGCTTTTTTGTGAAGCCTTCGCCATAAAAAATGTTATCGCCGAGAACCATGGCACAGGCATCGTCGCCTATGAATTCTTCTCCGAGGATAAAAGCCTGCGCGAGACCGTCGGGAGAAGGCTGGATTTTGTAGAAAAGATTTATGCCAAACTGGGAGCCGTCGCCGAGGAGACGTTCGAAGTTCGGCAGGTCGCTAGGGGTCGAGATGATTAAAATGTCGCGAATTCCAGCAAGCATGAGAGTCGAGAGGGGGTAATAAATCATGGGCTTGTCATAAACTGGAAGCATCTGCTTCGAGGTTGCGAGAGTTAGAGGGTAGAGGCGGGTTCCAGAACCGCCGGCTAAAATAATTCCTTTCATGGGAGCTCCTTTGAGAGATATTATAACATGAATTAAGGAAAATTACTTCGCTCACAAAAGAGTCTCTTTATTTACTTTCATGATACTCTTTCTCGGTGTTTACATTCCAAACATTAGATTTGTCGGTTGTTCCGGAAATTATGTCTTTGACCGCTTCAAAAGAAGTACACATGGAGTGGTCAAGGTTGTTATAGCGGTGTTGACCGTTGCGGCCGACGCAGAAGAGATTCGGGATTTTGTCAAGATAATTACGGAGGTCATCCATGTGCTCGTAGGTATCAAAGTATGCAGGGTACGCTTTTTTGACACGTTCAACATGATAGTCCAGAGCTTCTTTTTCGTCGTTTATGATGTTGATTTTTGCCATTTCTTTTATTGCAAGCTTGGCAAAGTCGTCGTCGGTCATACTCCAGAGTTCATCTCCTTCGTTACAGAAGTATTCTAGACCAACCCAAACTGTGTTTTCTACGTCTTTGACTAGATATGGAGACCAGTTGTTATAAATTTGGAAGCGACCCATCTTTACACTCTTGTCATGAACATAAACCCAGTTGTCCGGAACGATATTTCCGAGGGTTTTTATGTTGGTCTCGTTTTTTAACGCAAGTTTTTTACTGAGGACACCGACGGTCATGTAGTCTCGGTATGGAAGCCCAGAGGCGATTTTTAACATATCTTTCGGGACATCATTCATAGCTTCAACGAGGTCTTTTATCGGCATGGAGGAAATAATGTAGTCGCCTTCGAGGGTAATCTTTTTTCCGTCTTTTTTATAAACAACACCGGTTAGGACATCTTTTTTGTTCTTTTTTATACCAACAACTTTTGCGTTCTTGGTAATTTTTCCACCCTTTTTCTCTATTTCTTTCGCAGTGATTTCCCAGAGTTGGCCTGGGCCGAGTTTTGGATAGGCGAATTCTTCAATGAGTGAGGTTTCTACTTTTCTGTTTTTCTTACCAAAAGCTTTTCCAAAAATATCCTTAAGGATGGCAGAAATTGAGAGACCTTTAACTCGTTGAGCGCCCCACTCGGCGGAGATTTCTCGGGGGTGGCGTCCCCAGAGGTTTTCTGTGTAATTCTCGAAGAACATGGAATAAAGTTTTTTGCCGAAGCGATTGATATAGAAGTTTTCTAAGTTATCTTCAGGGAGTTTATGAACCATGCTTTTTAGATAACTACAACCGACAACGAATGTTGTTCCTAGACCCATGTTTTTTATCGTGGAGGCTTTAAGGGAGACGGGGTAGTCGAAGAATTTTTGATTGAAAAAGATACGCGAAAGGCGATTTCTGCGGAGCATGACTTTATCGGATTTTTCCGGATCGGGGCCACCGTCTTTTATGTTTGAGGTTCTGTCGAGTTTTTTATCGTCGTATGGAAGCGACCCTTGTGTCGGGAGCATCTTTTCCCACCATTCGTTAACTTCGGGGACTTTAGAGAAGAAGCGGTGACCACCCATATCCATACGGTTCCCTTTATAATTAACTGTTCGAGAGATTCCTCCGAAGGTGTTTGTTTCTTCGAGAATGACGACTTTATAGTTTTTTGACTTATCTAGAAGCTCGTAGGCCGCAGTCAGACCCGCTGGACCAGCACCAATAATGATGGCGGTTTGTTTATCTGATAATTTTTTCAGCATCAGTCAATGCTTTTTCTATAACCGAATCCATATCGTAATACTTGTATTCGCCTAGCCTACCCCCGAAAAAAGTATTTTTCTCCTTTTCGGCTAGCTTTTTATAGCGCTCATATAATTCATTGTTCTTTTTGTCGTTCACCGGGTAGTATGGTTCGTCCCCGTTCTTCCATTCGAAACTATATTCCTTGCTAATTACTGTTTTTGGCAAGTCTTTTCCACTTTCATCCTTCCCAAATTCAAACCATTTGTGTTCAATTATTCTTGTATATGGAGTTTCTTTATCTGTATAGTTAACAACCGCGTTACCTTGAAAATTATCTATATCCAATATCTCATTCTCAAACCTTACCGTCCTGTATTCTAAAATACCTAGTTCCTGATCAAAATACGCGTCTATTGGGCCGGTATAAATAGTAGTTTTAGCTATATTCTTATAGTCTTTCTTGTTTTTTAAGTAGTCTGTATTGAGACGCACCTCTACGCCTTCTAGCATTTTTTCTACCATTTTCGTATATCCGCCAATTGGAATGCCTTGATACTTTGAATCGAAGTAGTTATTGTCATAAGTAAATCTAACCGGCAATCTTTTAATAATGAACGCCGGAAGTTCCGAGCATGATCTTCCCCATTGTTTTTCAGTATAGCCTTTAATTAACTTTTCATAAATATCTTTCCCAACTAGTTTGATTGATTGCTCTTCGAGGTTTTTAGGTTCTTTTAAGATGGTTTTTTGGCTTTCAATCTTCTTTTTTGCTTCCTCTGGCGTTATTGTATTCCAGAGTTTGTAGAAAGTGTACATATTGAACGGCAAAGAATAGATTTCGCCTTTATAATTCGCGATTGGGGAGTTCGTATAGCGATTGAATGTCGCAAATTTAGTAATATAGTGCCATACTTTCTCGTTATTAGTATGAAAAATATGTGCACCATATTTATGCACGTTAATTCCTTCTATTTTCTCTGTGTAAAGATTCCCGGCAATCGTAGGTCGTTTGTCTATAACTAGGGCTTTTTTTCCTCGTTTCGTAGCTTGTTCCGCAAAGACGGCACCATATAGGCCCGCACCGACTATGAGAAAATCGTATTTCACTATAGCTCCTTTTTTAATTCTTTAAAATCCGAAGTGGCCTTGCGTCCTATCGCTATAATTTTTTTGATGTTAATCGAATTAGTGCCTTTTTCTCTTGGTTTAAAGCTTATTTTTTCAAATTTAACCTTCCTGTCATAATAGACAAAATAAGTTGTAATCATGATATTCGGAAGATTAAAATCTGGTTTTAGCTTATATAGATATTCTTTTAGTATTTTGGCTTTCATAAGCCTAAATGGAGCATTTGCGTCGGGAACTTTTACGCCAAAGTATTGTTTAACGAGAAAACATACAGTTTTCTCTACAAAAGCACGAATCTTGCCATCTCCTCTTTTGGCCCTGTGTCCGAAAATCGCATCGTAATTATTGCGTTCTTTCCAGAAAATTTCAAACTCGTCAGGGTTTGTCTGTCCGTCTGAATCAGTTTGGAATATCCAATTGGCTTTTTTTACGGAATAATCATACAAAAAGAAGACTGCTGCACCGTGACCACCATTTTCCTTGCGAAGCGGAGTAAATAGAGGGTGCGTCTTCGCGTATTTTTTCATGATTTCGTATGTTTCGTCTTTACTTCCATCATCAACAACAACAAGTCTTGATTTCCCATGAGCAGAATGTTTCGCAATTATCGGGTACCATTCATTTAGAGTGTCTTCAATGTTTTCTTCTTCGTTATAAGCCGGCATAACGATATATAGTATTTCGTCTTTTTGCTTCATAAATCTATATTACATCCTTAAAACTGTTTTGAAAAGATAATTAACTCGGTTTGATTTTATCTTTTTACGAGTTATAATGGTTTTATATGAATTTATTAAGGTCATTATTAGGGCGAAATAGAGTTTTAGTTACTGTTCTTTTTTTTGTTATTGTGTTGTCAGTTGCGGTTCCTTTTTCCTTAGCTTGGTCAAGAACAGCAATTACGTTTTTAGAGTTTGAGTCTCCTTTTGTCTCCCGTTCCGATGATAATTATCAGCAGTTATACGGCGAAAGACAAATACGTCAAGAGTTCGAAATGCCTTTTGATATTTTGAATTCTATTTCCTTCGAAATAAATACTTTTAACAGGGTAAATAATAGTTCTTACGAGGTTACGATAAAAGATTGTAAGGACAATGATATTGCCACGCAAACGATAAATTCTATTACCGTTGATGATAATAATACCATACGTGTTATTTTTCCGAGAAATATCGCGGTTAAGCGAGGCGAGAAATATAGTTTAGTGATTAGGCCACTTGACAATACTAGCGAACAATCTTCTATAGGGTTTTATTATGGAGAGAGCGCTGAACCTGGCAACGAAACGAATATTTATTATAGAATATATGGTGGAAATTATTCTTGTTGGTGGACCGGTTTTGCCTGTTTTGTCTTGATTTATTTGTTTCTAGTGCTAGGTAGGTTTTTTTATCTGGTCATTAATAAAAAATCTGCAAAGAATGACTTCATATTGAAGTGTCTCTTAGTTTTTGGTTTGGCGTTTGCTCTGTCTTCTGTTTTCTCAGTCGCAACTGGCTTTACGGACGAGTACGACAATATGCGTG
Organism: Candidatus Saccharimonadota bacterium; assembly: GCA_017545595.1. Taxonomy (GTDB): domain Bacteria; phylum Patescibacteriota; class Saccharimonadia; order Saccharimonadales; family Saccharimonadaceae; genus Nanosyncoccus. The sequence continues at coordinate 34,488 of JAFWLO010000006.1, forward strand.
GCGGTTTGGTAATTGCCGATGGCGGAGTTCTTTATAGAGACTATATCACCCAACATACCCCTTTCGTTTATTATTTATGCTCTTTATTTGCCAGACTCGGAGCTAGGTCGGTGATTCAATTCAGGTTTTCGTTTTATATTTTTCTTGCTTCCGTGTGGCTCTTTGTTTTTATTCGTTATGGTCACTCCTTTGGGGAGAAACGTATCTTGGCTTTGCTAGTAGCAATAACATGTATCCTGTTTCCTCTTTTTCAATATGATGAATCCAGAATTCTTTCTGACAATGTCCAGGCTTTTTGTTTTGTCATATTGTTATTCGAGTTTATTCTATATTATAGAGATCCTAAACATAGTTTAGATTGGACTAGAGCCGTCGTCGTGTCGCTTTGTATTTATTTAAGCGTGGGGTCTGCATTTAATAGCGTATATACTTTAGCTGGTTTTGCGTTTTGTTTTTTCGTCGTCGAAATAAAGTATTGGTTAAGGACTGGTATTACCTTTAAAAGTACATTAAAAAGATATTATAAACTTATCTCCATCGTGATTCTGCCTTTATTCTTATTTTTTATTTATTTTTCATCCAAACATGCATTAAATGATGTTATTGAGCAAGCATACTTGTTCAATACTAGTGTTTATTCGGATTATCTTAAAGAAGGGTATGGATCAAACATCATAGCGCCGTTTTTCCATGGGATTAAGAATTATTTATCCGTCTTTAAGAATAGTATTCTTGCAGGTTTGCATTGGCAACTTAGTTTCGAGAATATTACAAATCTAGTTTTTATTTCTTTGTCATTACTTACTGTATTTGTATATGCTAGACAGAAGAAAGTTCTACTCTGTATTCTTCTTTTAACGGCAACTTGTTTTTCGTTTTCGAGAGATGGTTTTCATACTATTTCAGCATGGGAGATAATTGTTTTTACTGGCATTGTTCTTTTCCCGTATAATATAGGAAGTTTAAAAAAATGGCAGCTTTTTATTGTATGTTTAATGGTTTTATTCATGCTGGTCCCATATTTTAACCACATCACAGCGTTTGTTCTTTACAAAGATGAGCCAATTTCTGAGCTCGAAAAAAAGGTTATAGATTCAACTAGAGATGGAGAAGAAATATTCTTGAGCGCATACGTGAACGATTCTTTGTATTACCAATACAAGAACCGAAAAATAGCCAATAAGGCATCATATCTTTTACCTTGGTATATGGTTTGGTATGAAAAAACAACACTTAGCGATTTAGAATCTAAAAAGCCAAGTGTTGTAATTTATGATCCTCTCGTTAGTGTATGGGGAATAGACAATTTTGCCCCGGCGTTGTCTGAATACATTGAGCAGAACTACACCCAGAACGTGCGTTATGATTTGTTGTGGGAAAAGCCAGCTGAATAGTTTTTAACTTAGTCTCCACTTTCTTTTAAGTTTTTTCTCGAGTTTTTCTATTTTTCTAAGAGTTGAAGGACGGAGATCGTTCGCAAGAACGGCTTCGGAATGGACACGTTTTATTTCCTTATAACGGTCTTCGAGGCTAGTGTTTGAAGTTACGGAATCCGAGGAAAGCCTGTGAAGATTGAGTTTTTCTGGAGAGTAGGCGATTTTTCCCTTCTCGGCGAGTTTTGTATAGAAGAACCAGTCGCCACAAAGTTTGTAGTTTTTCGCTCCACCGAGGATTTTAGGGAGCTCGGGGATGTTTTTGAAGACACAGGCGGAGACATTCGGGATAGAGTTGAAGATGGCGAGGTTTTTATTTAGTTCGCGTTTTCCGCTGGCGATGTATTTTCCTGGGAGGTGTTTTTTTCTTAAAATATCATATTTCTGGCGTAGTTTGTCTCTTTTCTTAACGTCTCCGACAAGCTTTGAACCTGTATAAGATAGGACGGCTTTCTTATTTTTCTCAAAAGGAGCGACGGCGGTTTCTAGAAAATCTTCGACGCAGGAGTCGTCGAGTTCCGCAATCCAAATGAGCTCGGAGGAAGCTTCGATAACGCCTTTTCTCCACTGAAGAAAAACGTTCCCGGAATTTTTCTCGTTTTTTATGAATAGAAACTCAACGTCAGGATGAGCTTTTCTTTGTTTTTTGAGTTCACGGTTGATGACTGCGACAGAATTGTCGGTCGAGGCGTCATCGAGAATAATAACTTCGGAAACGGGATATGTTTGGGTTAGAATTTCTTCGAGGCGAGACGGAAAAAAATCGGAATAGTTGTAGTTTGGAAGAATAGCAGTGACGGAGGGGCGTTCCATTTTATGCGGTCTTGATAAAGTTAATTGTTTTCTTAATTAGATTTTTTGATTTTCTTATAACCCGACGAGGAATACTGCCACGGACCATTTCTCTCGCCGTAGGAAGTGAGCCGTAGGTAATTTCTTTTTTGAGTTCGTTGCTGACTTTTTTGACTTTTTCGGAAGCTTCAACAGGGGGAGTAGTATAAGATTTTTTGATTTTGTTCTTGCGAACAGTATCCTCACCCGCCATAACTTTATCAACGAAATCTATGAATTGAGTATATCCTTTTTCTATTGGATAATCTTGCATGTATTTGTTTCCGGCTTCGGACATAGACATTCTTAACTCTTTATTGTTCAACACTTCCAAGATTGCCGTAGCGATGGACTCTGGATTTGGCTGAGCAAGAAGGCATCCCTTTTCTGGAAAATCGTAAAGGTTATTTTCGTGGTAGAGTTCCACAACTGGAAGACCGGCGGCCATCATTTCGAAAGGAATTCTGGACGGGTTTGAAGCCGACATGCATATACCTACAGAACATTTGTTATATAGTTCATTGCACTTATCTGTAGATATTTCTCCAAGGTGGGTAACATTCAAGCCGTGAATCGCTTTTGCCATTGAGCCGTAAAGATAGATTTTTGTTTTAGGACGGATTTCTTGGACGATTTGAAGGGCTTTAAGGGCGATTTTGTCACAACGACGAGGCTTTCCTGGTTGAAAAATAAGACAAATCGCATCTTCTTTTTTAATGTTATCAAGTTTTTTGTATGTTCCTAAGTCCGCACAGAAGTTAAAATAATTTGTATTCATTGGGTATTTGGAAGAGATTTTTTCTGATAACCACTTACCGATCGTGATTCCATCTAGATTCAATCTATAAGAGTCTTCCGCTGTGAGATATTCACTCCCCATAGCAAAGAACCACGGCTCAAAATCTTGTATAAAATACATTTTATGTTTTATTTTTGTTTTTGAGACTGGCTCGGCCGTATCCCAACCGGTTGCAAAAACCATGTCATATTTCTTATCTGCAAGTGTATAACCGGCAAAAACGTCTCCCTTAAACTCGCCATAGCCTTCTCTGATTCGCTCGAGAATTTCACTCGGGTATTCATTATTGAGGGTTTGAATATAAGCGTCGCATTGATAGCCGTGATCGACGAGCCTATTAATGTTAGAGAAAATCGTTCTGTGGCCACCTGATCCGCTAGAAAACCATGGAATGAGCCAAGCTATTCTTCCCTTTGTTCCGATGTTCTTGTTATTTTCCGTAAAGCCCATACCTCGCCTCCTTACTTTTTGCCACTCCAGGAGTTCCGGAGTAAGCTTGTATCTTTTAGCAATAGAATTCTGTACTGAGCAAACTTCATTATATTCGGTTAGAAGCTTAACATTAGTCGACGCGGAACCTTGGTCGTGCTTCCTGTAATAGTTTAGTGGTTTCGAAGAATAAACGATGTCACCATATTCGAGAACCCTAGAGTAAATATACCAATCTCCAGCAACCTTGTATTTTTTTGCTTCTTCAAATATATCGGGGAGATTTTTTTGATTTTTCCAAACAACGCTAGAGACATTCATGATAGGGTTAGTTCCGCTCAAGAAGTATTTTATTTCGTTTTTTCCTTCATTGAAGAAATCTGAATTATAACGTCCACTCTTCCACATGTCGGCCCAATCCGAGCAGGTTGTGCTTTTTACGACATTGTTCTGGTTTATGCGATATGAGTCGGAGTAAAATAGAACTGCAGTTTCATAATCGTCAAATTTTTTCATCGCTGTTTCGAGAAAATGGCAATCACAACTGTCGTCAGCCTCGGCAATCCAAATATAATCGCTAGTTACCTCCTTGATTCCCTTTTGCCATTGAGAAAAGACACAGCCGCCAGAGTTTTTTTCATTAATGATGAATTTTATCTTAAGTTTAGGGTGTTCTTTTTTTATTGTGGAGATTTTTTCGTTAATGATTTCTACGGAATTATCTGGCGACGCATCATCAAGGATGATGAGTTCAGAAATTGGATAAGTCTGGAAAAGAATAGAATCAATTCGCTCTATGATAAAATTCTCGTAGTTGTAATTCGGAATAACCGCCGCAACCGTATGAGTTCTGCGCAGTTTAACAGAGGAACTGTTTTTGTAGATGTTGACTTTCATTTATTACATATAATTGTAACATAAAAGCCTATTTTTGTCTGCCCAGGTCTGGAATGTATGGTATAATTTGGATATGAAAGTTAGGTATGGACTTTTTTCTTATTCCACAGAGAATATAGGAGATGAGGTTCAATCTTTAGCCGCAAAAAGGTTTCTTCCGAGAGTCGATTATTATTTCGATCGAGATGATATTGATTCTACAAAGATAGCAGATACGGATGATGAAGTTCGGATAATTATGAATGGTTGGTTTACGCATCGTCCGGAAAATTGGCCTCCGAAAAATCCAAAGATAAAGCCTCTACTTATTGCGATGCACATCGAACAGGATGCTTTAAACGGAAAGGTTGCTGAGGCCTTTGTGAATAAACAGAGTAAAGAGTTTTTTAAGAAACATGGTCCTGTGGGTGCGAGAAACATTCCTTCTTATGATTTATTAAAGAAAAACGGGATTGACACTTATTTTTCTGGATGTGTTACTTTAACTTTAAATCCCGACAAAAACGTAAAAAGGCGCGATTTTGTCTTAGCTGTTGATGTTTCTGATGATGTTTTTGCCGAAATAAAAAAAAGAACTGGGCGAACTGTTTTAAGGATTGATACTGGTAGGTCTCCGCAGTTTTCCGATGAAGAGAAGTTTTTGATGGCGAAATATTGGTTGTTTGTTTATCAATCTGCTCACTGTGTTGTTACCTCGAGACTCCACACCATGCTACCGTGCTTAGCGTTTAAAACTCCAGTATTTGCAATTTCTGGAAGAGATCCTAAACGCTATGCTGGTTTAATAGAACTTGTGAGACATTCAACTGAAAAGGAATTTTTAGAAAATGCGAATATCTTTGATTTTGAAAATCCGGGAGAAAACCCGAAAGATTATTTAGAAATTAGGAAAGAGCTCGAGAAAAAGTGCGCAAGCTTTACTGGATATGACTCTAATCAGTCATACTTAGGTGAGACGCGTATCGAAGAGTTATACGAGAAGACAGATTTCATTCAACTATTTTGTAGGGGGATTAATGATTCTTTAAAAGCTTTGCTCCTTGAGGGTGATATCGAGCATCTTAAAAAGTTATGCAAGGCTCATGAAAAAAAGATAAAACGCTTAGAGTCAGAATTATTGAAGAAAGGTGATGAAAATACCAACCTGCTCAGAGAAATTGAGCATCTTTCCAATCCAAGTATAAAAGAGGCTTCCGCTAGACTTAAAGAGGCAGTTTCTCGGAAGATTAAGAAAAGCTAATTCTTAGATTGTTGTTACTTCTAAAACCTTTTTATATTTTATATTCTACTTAACTATAGTTATAATTCTTTTACAGTGTCAGCCGGAACAACCGCATCAATATTGTTGAGACTATTATGCTCCGTTCGATAATACCATTTTCCGTTAATACTGATTTTTGTGGAGAATTTAATAATTCTGCCTCTAGTCAGTTTATCGTATAGCTCTCCAGTGTACGGATTAATACGTTCTACATCACTCGAAAGAATCATCTCTCTCGGATTTATAAAATCTTCGTATTGGGGGGCTTCCTCAACATAGTTTGCATCAATTACTGCGTTAATATTATTGAACGTATTATGCTCTGTTCGATAATACCATTTATCACCAATCTGAATTTTTGTAGAGAACTTTATCGTTCTCCCGGCTGAGAGAGTATCGTATCTTTCTCCAGTGTACGGGTCTATACGAGGAGAGTCTTCTATTGTAGTCATATACCTAGGGTTTACAAAATTCACAAATTCCGGAGCATCTAACAAAAGTGATGAATCGATCCCATACTCGGAATTACTGTTCTTTTGATCAAACTCAGTAACGAGATAGGTTTTACCATTGAAGACAGTACTCTTTGTAAATCTTCTAATTACTGCTTCATTAAAACTCATAGTGGGAGATTCTCCACGGATAAATGTTTTGTTTGCTGACTTAGGTATAAGCTTTAATTGTTCCGCTTCGGGAATTTGAGAATAAACTAAATTAACCTCTTCAAGATCCGGCATCAATACACACGCATTAATTCCGTTTAAAGTGTTATTTTCTGTCCTTAGGCACAGTTCGCCATTGTAGTAAGATTTTGAACTAAACTTTATCATTCGTCCAGACTCTAATCTATCATAAACTGCGCCTGTGAATGGATTGATTCGGTCGGTGTCGTGTTTAATTATTAAGTATCTTGCTTGTTGCATGGTTTCCCAGCGCGTTTCCGTCGGGTCGCCGAACCAGTCCATGAAATATAGATAGAAGTTGCGGTTTCCGTAGGCGCCACAAGTGGCGGTGCCATAACCTGCAGAGAGAGCGCCTTGATTAGGCTGGTACGGAGTGTAACGATAAAGAGAGCTCGTCGCGAGGTTTTGGATATTAACTACAGAACCTCCGCAGTCACGATTAGGATTGTAGAAGATGAAATTCTCGCCCAAAGGATAGTTCGTCCAGCCTCCGTCGAGAACGGTCCTAAAAAGATCAGCGGCGTTTTTAAGCTGGTTTTTGAAGCCATAATATTTAGCGTCACACTCGGCCGTGTCGGGGCAACCGAAGCCCGTCGCGGAGCGATATTGGATGTTATTAGGCCAAGAGTCGGTAATCAAGCCCTGCTCCTTTTGAAGAAGGACAATGAGAACTTGGGGGTTAATCCTATATTCGTGAGCGACTTCGTAGATGATTTCTGCGGCAGTTTGGCCGGAACCGACAGTAGTTCCCTCCCCAAAACGCTCTTCGGCGAGACAAACAAAGTGACCGTTTTCTATGTGGTAAGAAAGATTAGGGTAGTAGCTAGCCATGTAGGTGTTAGTGTTATTACAATCGCCTTTAGATTTTAAAAAGGCGTCTATGTCGGCGACGGACATAGAATCGGCATTTGACATAACGTAGTCACTAATGATGTTCCCTGGATCAAAGTTAGCGAGAGAAGCGGCCTTGGAAGACTTCGGGAATTTCACGGCAAGAACGCCAAAAGCAACCATAAAGCTCAGAAAGAAAATGGATTTTATTAGGGATTTTTTAGACTTTATCATAGACTAGCTTCTCCTGTTATTGTTCCTGTTTTTTCTCCGGAAGAGAGGAGGATTTTTATGTCGAGATTACCGGAGAGAGAAGATATTTCTTGTTCTGAGAGGTCGAAACCAGCACAAGTCGAGGTTGAAGCTTCGGGGACGATATCCGCGGACTTTTCTAGAGAGGTTTTTCCGTCGGAAAGAGTCAGAGAACAAGAGCCGGAGGATAAGTATTGGTCAATTGAGACTCGGACGAGAAATTTCCCACCGGAGCGACCCGCGAAGGTCACAAAGCCCGTCAGAGATTCAAAGGCGTTCGGATTTTCTCCTTCGTACTTTTGAGGGGTTTTCCCGTCAGGGTTGTCGTCGAAAGCGGAGGGGGTTTCTCCGGAGAGGTTAGAAAGAGTGCTGGAGGAGGAGTTTTCGGAAGGAGTCTCGGGTTTTTTCTCAAGAGAGGATGCGTCGGACTCTATGGAACTGGAGCGACTCGGGAAGAATTTTATCGTCAAGAAAACCGACGAAGTTAAAATAAAGGCCATAAGGAAGACAACAAAAAGCGGGGTTTTATAGAAGGGGCGACGACGAATGTAGTTTTTTGACTTTGACATGACCTTACTCCTATATATATTATATATACCTTAAGCGGATTGTTCAAGGTCGAGATCGAGGATTTTTGCGGCACGAAGGAGGATTTCTATTTCTTCTTCGGAATTTGAGGCGGAGATTTTTTGGTTAAATAGAGCGACGGTTTCTGGATGGGAGAGGTCGATAACTTCTAGAGAGCGGGCGGCACCTGGAGTTTTTCTAAGGGCACCTTTTTCCACAAGGTTTTCCACATGTTCCGCGACCGCGGAGACAGAAGAGAGACCGACGCCGGACATAATTTCTCGATAAGACGGGGAGAAATCGTGTTCTTTAGTGAACTCGTTTATAAAGTCGATAATTAGCTTTTGCTTTTTTGTAATTTTTTCGCTCATGTGTGTTATAATTTTATAATAAATGGTCAAAGAAGAAAAGACAACGATAGATGGATTCCCTGTCCGTTCGGCTCGAGATTCGAAGCTCGTTGCCCGTTCTAAGGCAGATAAACTTCCGTCAAATAAAACTCAAGTTAAAAAGCGAACAAGTGCTAAGAAAACTGTTGTAAAAAATACAACGGTTTCTGGAAAATCCACTCAAAAATCCACTTCGAGACGCGTCGCAAGCGCGAATGTCGTCGCAGGAATGAAACCTTCGACCAAAAAGACCACCGCGAAAAGAAAAACTGCGCCGAAGAAAACCGTCGCAAAAAAGACGGTGGCGCACAAAAAAGCCACTAGTGTCACACCTAAGAATACTGTTGACCAGATTGAAATTGTTGATGAACCAGTTAAGACCGAAGTGCAAAGTGAGGCCGACGAAAGACTTGAGGAAGAAATTTTTGGAAAGACTAGAAAAGCGCATGAAGATTTTCTTGCGCCTGTTGAGTCGTTCAACTTTTCCGAGAAGGAAGATTCCGGAACCAGTGAAGGAAGGGTGGAGGAAGTTGAGGATTTGGAAGTGGCCGATATAAAGGAACGAAACAAAGCAGCGAAGAATGCCGAAAAACTTAAAAGAAAAGCCGACAAAAAATCTAAAAAGCATATTGTTGTTCGGGTTATACTTGTTATAATTCTTCTCCTTTTGATTGGCGCGGGCGTTTGCTTCTATTTTTGGGGAGATCAGATATTGAAGAGGATTACTGGCGGAGAAGGAGACATTTGGAGCGCGATTGGGGCGGTTACAAGCGAAAGCTATGACCCGTTGAAAGAAGATTCGAACGGAAGAACGAATGTTCTGATTTTTGGAACGAGTGGATATGACATGGAGGGGGAAACTGGGGACGGAGTCCACGATGGAGCGCAACTAACCGATTCTATTATGGTGCTTAGTTTAGAACAAGAGACTGGGGATGTCGCTATGGTTTCTTTGCCGAGGGACTTGAACGCTGGGTATACTTGCACGGCGACCGGAAAAATCAACGAGGTGTTTTGGTGTGCGAATCCAGACGGAACAAATGAAGCGGCGGGAGCTTCCGCACTTCAGAGTAAGGTTGAGGAAATTCTTGGACTTGATATACAATATTATGTTCATGTCAACTGGGGGTCGCTCGTTAATATCGTGGATACCTTAGGAGGAGTGACAGTTACACTTGATGAGGACATATTCGATTATGGATGGACAAATGCAGAGTTTAGAGCGGGGGTGCCTTACACGATAAACGGGGAGCAGGCGCTAGGGCTTGCAAGAGCGAGGCACGGAACGGAACATGGAGACTTTACTAGGGGGAATAGTCAGCAGAAGCTGATTATCGCCATAAAAGATAGATTAGTGCAGAAGAAATTGAGTCTGACGGAGATGCTGGGGCTCGTAAACACCCTAGGGGATAATGTTAGGACTAACTTAAATATTAGTGAAATTAAGACGGGATTGCACTTGCTTGAGGAACTTGAACTGGAGAATGCTAGACAAATTCCACTGGTGACAGATGATACTTATTATATGACAACCGCAGATATCGGAGGGATTAGTTATGTTGTTCCGAGCGCGGGGGTTGGAGTGTATTCAGAGATACAAAAATATGTTGCGAAAATGCTAAACAGTAATCCGGCAGTGAGAGAGGGGGCAAAGATAGAGATTCTTAACGGAAGCGGCGAGCCTGGAGTAGCTGGAGAAGAGAAGACAAAGCTTGAAGAGGAAGGATACACTATAACAACCGTTGATGATGCTCCGATTGGAACGTACGAATATTCTGGGATAGAGATATATGATACGAGCGAAGGGCTCAAGCCGGAGACGAAGGAGGCGCTCGAGAAGAAGTACGGAGTAAACATGAAACTGGAAGCAGAGCTTCCGAATGGAATTTCTGGGGTTGGGTATGACTTTATTATAATTATTGGCATGTCTGCTTCGAACAAACAGATACACAAGCACGGCAGCCGCGGCA
>JAFWLO010000007.1 GCA_017545595.1 Candidatus Saccharimonadota bacterium
GCCGGAGTTTCTAGGTAATTGCCAACCGAGAGGGCAGATGGAGTCTACGGCATCCTCATTACTCCAGTTTGTTATGGTGGAGCCGGCGGTGGCGGCGTAGAAGTTATACCAGTTGCCGTCGACTTGAGAATTAGCTAGGGCCTGTCCATTACCATCAGTACAAGTCACGAAACTATATGGCTGAGATGTTGCAGGATCAACCAGAGTACCGCTAACCGTCCCAATACTAGTCGCAACAGAACTTACGCTCGAACCTGTCGTAACTGCAGGAATGCTTCCGCCTCCACACAAATTACTTCCGTCACCATCATTCGTAACAGCACCATCAGTGTCAGTAATCGCAGTAGTGTAGTAATAAGGCCCAAAGTCATAAACGTGCACGCCATCCCCAGCTTTTCTTTCCCAGCGCCAGTCGCCAGCGTGGCTACTAAATGGCCATACAACTGTTTCAGAAGTAGCGCTTTCAAAGGAAATATCAGTCGCAGTAGCATTGCTAATGGTGAAATCCGAAATAGTAGCCCCGTCTGCATCTTTCGTGATATTCGGAACAGTCATCCCATACCCATTCATGTCAAGACCTGAGTCTTTCCCAAACTGAGTCAAAACCGGATCACCTGTAGTTTCCACCACACAAGCATTATTATCATATAACTTAAACTCACTACCGCTACGAACAATCCTCATAGTACATTGCGCAACAGATGTCGTTCCAGACTTCTCTCCATTCGAATTAATCAAATAACTCGTCCAATGCCCACCGGTGTTCGGATCCATCTTCCTGACCTGGAATGTAATCTTCGCATAATATGCTCCAGCCATGAACCCTTCAATCATGCTTCCACTACTATTTCTCGTGGAATACCCATCTGCTAAAGCCTTAGCAGCAGTAACAGCCGTCTCGGTCCCATTGTTGTCATAAAAGTACCCAATCGCTCCGTCAACTCTCGCATAGCAAGGCTCTTGTTGAGTTCCTCCACTACAAGCCGCGACGGTAGTACTCCCCCACGTATCCCCACTCTTTGTATATTGTTTCAAGGTAACAGTTTCAACCCCATGCGATCTCTGCCATCCAGCTCTCGTAGAACCCTTCCCAAAAGTCCATCCCGGATCAGGCTCAGTCGCCGCCTCAACAGCTTCACTAGCCAATGTCCAAGTATCCTTCCCGTTAAGATCTGTATCAGCACTCGTAAAGGTCATCCCAGAATAAAGATCTAGGTTAAGATTCTGAGCCATCCAACACTCGCCATCAGCCTGTCTCCTAACGACATATCTCTTCCCATCCCTAGTATCCTTAAGCGTAAAAGTACCTTTCGCAAGCACAGCGCCATTGTTAGCTCCATTCGTCAACAATGTTGTGGCATCAGTCGTTGCTATATTGCTTCCCCCAGCAACAGTCAACAAATCAGTTCCATTGTAATCATAAAGCAACGCATATCCTCTCGTTCCATCTACAACCCCGTTATCTCCCGTAATCTTGCTCACCATACCGCTTTTCCCCCACCTATACGTCTGATCGCAAATTCTCGAAGTCATCTGTTGCATCTGGTCAACATAATGCGTATTCGCATCTCTCATACTCTGCAACCCAACATACGCAAACGATTCCGTCGCCCCACTATTCACTTCAGACACATAATTAAAGTTATAACCCTTGACGTTCACCCAGAAATCAAACTTTCCATGCGTATCCGTCCCCGTATCATCAACAACACCATCCGTAGTCGCAGGCATCTCACACTGAGCAGTAGCCTTATGCTCATCGATAGTAAATGAAGTTATATTACATTTCCCATAATTACTCTTATTCGCAGCAATCGCAGAAATATCATATTCACTCCCAGTCTTCGCCGCTGTGACTGTATCATGTGGCACAACATAAATATCAACATCCCCACTAGTTATAGAAGAAGACAATGCACTTTCGGCTAAGTCGAACACAATAGACTGAGGTTCGCCAGTCCCACCCATGCTAACAGCCCTGTTCACGTTCGTACTAACCTTATCCAAACTATTCGTACTCGCCACAGCTGTATAAACTACTTCGTTTTCGTAAGTCCCCGCGAGCACACTCGTATCAATCATCGTCGCATAATAAACATCGAAATTCTCCGTCACCTCACTCCCCCCGGCCAACGAATTATTTTTCCAAATCTGTTGTTCTCCCGCAGAAAACGTAGGAACAGCAGCCCACTTTGAAGTCGAATAATAAGTCCCTCCAGTCGCAACAGTCAAATCCTTATCAAGCAACGAAGCATCCGGTGCAACAAATCCACTTCCGCTCACAGCTGTCGGAGAATTAGGAACAGAAACGCCCCATCCTACGCTGTTCATAACAGCTGGCGCAGACCAAGTCCCCGTCGTCGCAGGAATCTCAGAGAAGGAATCAACATCAGAAACAAGTCCATTAGTCGTCTCACCGTTAGCCATAGAAAGATAAACAGAATAATACTTTCCGGTTGTCGTTACACCAATTTTCTTCTTGACGAGTTTCATTGTTCCATAATTCGCGTCGGAAGTATTTCTTTCGGAAGGCGTAATTGTGCCGAATTCAACGTCTCCGTGAGTAGCAAGAGAAGGATCCTCTCCTCCGGAAGTCGCCTCAACGTCAGGATCGAGCGTTATACTGACTGGGTCCCAAATAACCGCAGCAGAAACGTCGTTCGTCGCACTCGCTTCAGCAATTATATATGGTAGAAAAATAAATGCTAAAACAAAAACTGCCAACGCAATGCACGAACCTCTCAATGCGCGGCCGAAAACAATTGTTTCCTTTATTTTTCCTAGCTTTTTTTCTGTTTTTTGCATAGTCCTCCTATTAGTCTATCTATCATTATACATAGGCGGAATAAAACAGTCAAGCTTTTTATTTTAAGAACCTTAGTCTAAAGGTATTAAAAATCACAGGTTATATCCCACCCATTTTTTACGCTCAGTCACCCATCTCCAATTTTTCCTGTATTTCCTTAAATTCTTCGTTAGAAAGCTCTAGAGTTCGTCCATATTCCCAAGTCTCATCCAAAGGCATGAGGTGCACATGCGCATGCGGAACATCCGTTCCGACAACTTTCATAAGTGTCCTTTTTCCGAGAACATCTTCCATATGCTTCGCTACTTTTTTTACAGCTCTAAAAAGGGAATCATAATCTTCATCTTCAAGATCAAAAATCTTATCAACCTCAACCTTCGGAATGACCAAAACATGTCCCCTACTCTCTGGATGAATGTCTAAAAAAGCTAAATTTTTCTCATCTTCAAAAATCTTATAACACGGAATCTCCCCCGAAACAATTTTAGAAAAAACACTACTCATGTATATATATTAACATAAAAATCAGCCTACCACAGGCTGATTTTATAATTCTATTCTGGCGGAAGAGAGAGGGTCGCGTGATTCTTCGCTTCGCTTGAATACGAACCTAGGCTCGAATCCTCCTTTTTATACAAAAAATCCGCCTAGACTCCTCTTCGGGGAGTCCACGCGGACTTCCTGGCGGAAGAGAGAGGATTCGAACCTCCGAACGAGTTTAGCCCCGTCACACGATTTCGAGTCGTGCGCCTTCAACCACTCGGCCACTCTTCCACTCAAAATTCTATCATTTTTTTCTTAACAACGCAATGTTATCTGAGCAACAATTAAACTGTCTAGTAACAAAGCGAATAAAAACTCCCTCCATATCTCAGGAGGGAATCATAATTCCTATTCCGCGAGAACTACCGGCCCAGCCACATAAAACTCCGGATCCCCAACCTTAACTTCCTCAACACCCGACTCGAAATTCTTCTTAAGCTTTTCAATTAACTTCTCATCTTCAATCGGTTCAAGATATTCTTCCGTTCTCTTCCAATCAATCCCCCCGAGAACTTCCTTACCCTCCCCAAAATTATCTTTTACTCTCGCATACTTTTTCAGCCTCTTAAACTTCCCGTCAGTATCCCTAATTATCGTCTCAATCTCATATTTCTCATTATCTTTCATTCCACGCTCCTTTAATTACTCTTTTTCTTAGCAACATAAGTAAAGGCTCTATCCCCGACCTTATAAAACTTCTTAGAAAGATACTTGCCGTCAACCCATTCCCAACCATTTTTATCTTTTTCGCTTTCTTCGCCCGTAAGCGTCTTCAACGAGTTCGCATCAAAAGAATATGGTCTGCCGTCAACCTGAGAAACCCAAGCACTCCCTCCAAACTCAAACCTATCAAGCATAATATCTTCTGCATCAGTATCTTCCTCTTCCGAACGTGCATTTTCTTTCGCCTCACTAGCTTCCTTCTCGACATTCTCCACTTCGGTATTCCCTGTTTCAGCATGCACTGCATCAATCTCTTCCGCCCCACCATCTTCAACATCAACACCCCCAGCATCACTACTCTCTGCTTCAACATTCTCCTCAGCCCGGCTTCTTTCCATCCCTCTAAGTCTTCTCTCAGTTTTATCTCTTCTGTAATTGTCGAAGTTTACAACCCTATTCTCTGATTCTTCAGTCTCTCCAGCTACGTCAGAACTCTCCACGCCTTCAGCTTCATTCTCCTGAACGTCAGCCTTCTCCTCATCCCCTCGTCTTCTAGAAATATATCCCCAAATCGCCCCAGCAACTTTAAGATATTCAGCTTGTGCTCCATAAAACCTCTCAGAAAGCCCCTTCAGTCTTCCTCTGAGCCCCTTCTCAACTTCTCCATTTTCAGCGTCCTCACTCCCCGCAACCTTTGCGTTTTCAACAACATCTTCAACATATTCATTTTCCGCATTTCTAGCCTCGAGCGCCGTCGGATATTTCTTCATGAAAGCATCAATCGCAACCATAGAAATTCTCTTCTGTCCCTCAGCATCAGGTTCTCCGTGTGCCTCAGGCATATCACTCCAAGCCTCTGGAACTCTGCTGAACACCATCTTAAGCATCTCGGGATTATCTTTAATCTTCTCATACATCTCGCCCGCACCCTCCCGCTTGTACGGAGTCTCAATCTTCGAAAGA
The DNA here is from genome assembly GCA_017545595.1 of Candidatus Saccharimonadota bacterium. Lineage (GTDB taxonomy): Bacteria > Patescibacteriota > Saccharimonadia > Saccharimonadales > Saccharimonadaceae > Nanosyncoccus. The sequence continues at coordinate 4,976 of JAFWLO010000007.1, forward strand.
ACTCCCGAAGTCCTCTGATTAAACTCTTCCTCGGAAGTATTTTTATACAAATCGACAACCTCTTTCGACTCTTGAGCCTCTCTTCCAAAATCAAAATCCTGCTTCAAAAGCGCCTTCGCGCCATAGGCAAGCGCCACAGTCATCTTCCTAACTTTACGTCCGAAGTCGCGTTTCGCCCGCTCAACCGCGCTCTCCCCCTCAATTTCCTTAAACTCAACAGACTTAATTCCTCCGAACTCTGTCTTCCCCTCAAGCTCCTCGCCAGAGTTCCTATCAGTATCCTCAGAATGACTTTCCTTCAAGCTCTCATCACCAGAAGCAGGAGAAACCTCCGCCTTTTCTACAACTTTTTCACCAACATCCTCAAATCGGCTCTCTTTCAAATCCTCGCTAACAGTAGATTCTTCGCCACTAGAAACAGGAGTTATTTTTCCTTTTCCTAACTCTCTGCCAACCTTCTCAGCAACTTTCTCTCCCGCCGTCTTAAATTTCGACAAAGAAGGGAATTGCTCAGCCATACCCTTATCTATCTCAGAATAGTCATCCTCTTCTACCTTAAACAAATCCTCAAGCTTATCACGAGACTCTTCGTCATCCTCCCTAGACTTGAGAGCGTCTAGCGATTTTTCAACGCCACCAGGTTTACTATGATCATAATCATACCACGACCCAGCTTCCTTAGCGTCATTCTCTCTAGACCTTAGTGCTTTCACAGACTTTTCAACTTCGCGAGGATCATTAAAATCATAATCATACCATTCGTTCGCATCAAGCGAATCCGAATCACTCGCGGAATTATTTGCTAAAAACTCTTTGTTATTTGATAGAAAAGCCATAACCTCATTATATCACAAGAAAAACAAAAAAGAATAACAATTTTAAAAATATAACTATCAAAAATTCACTAAAATTAATCCAAAAAAGTTTTTCTCCAAGAAGCAGAAAATTCGTTAAGAAAATAGCCTAAGAAGGTATTTTCTCCGAGTGAAGCGCATCTTAGGAACAGAGAAAATTCAGTAAAAAAATGGTTCAAGAGGCTGTTTTCTCTAAATTGTAAATTCGTTAAGAAAATAGCCTAAGAAGGTATTTTCTCCGAGTGAAGCGCATCTTAGAAACCGAGAAAATTCAGTAAAAAAATGGTTCAAGAGGCTGTTTTCTCCGAGCGAAGCGCGTCTTAGTGGACGAGCGAGAGAGGAAAAACAGTCTATTGGACCATTTTTTTCTGAATTTTGGTACACCCGACAGGATTCGAACCTACGACCTTTTGCTCCGCAAGCAAACGCTCTATCCAGCTGAGCTACGGGTGCATATGTGGATATTTTCGCGTAAACGCAACAAACATCCACCTAGAAATTAAATGTTCATCACGCTCTCGCATGACACTTTTATTATATCACAAAATCGCCAATTTTGGTAGTCTTTTTTACTGTTTTTCCCAGATTATGGTATAATATGCCTATATGGATACGAACAACGCCTCTAAAAACAGTTCAAAGAAAAAACCTTCTCTTAAAGCCAAGGCTCAACGCGCCCGCGCTCGCTTCTTATCCTCTTATTATGGTCGCCCGATTCGCGACATGAAACTCATCTGCATTACTGGGACCTCCGGAAAGGCCATCGTCGCCCACTTCGTTCACGAAATCCTTCGCTCCGCCGGTCAGCACGTCGCCGTCCTCGCTTCCGACTCCACGATTAAAACCTCCGTCCTTCATAAATTCTTCGCCGAAGCTTGGAAGGCCGGCTCGAATTATTGCGTCGTAACCGCCCCCGCCGATTCTCTTAAAAACAATGTCTTCTATGGCCTCCCCGTCCATGTCGCTGCCCTAACCGACTTCCTCTCCGCCTCCCTCGATGCTCCCTCCGCCGCCGATTTTCTCGAGTCCGAATCGACCCTCTTTAAAATGTCTCCCGAAATCGTCGTCTTAAACGAAGACGACGCGAACTATCCCGACTTCGCCAGTTTCACCGGTCGCGACCAAACCTTAACCTACGGAACAACCCGCTCCTCGACCATCCGAATCGACTCCGCGAAACTCTACAAAAAGGGAACCGAAGCGAACTTCTCCCTCGGTTCAAGTCGCTTCACTTGCGCCTCGTTTCTGACCGGCGAACCCGTCGTCTCTTACATGGCTTGCGCCGCCGCCATCGCCGCCTCTCTCCATGTCTCAACCGACATCATCTCCGAAGGAATTGCAAATTACAACCCTGACAATGTCAGCTAGTCATCGCCCTAATTTACCTTCAGCTCAACCCCTCCCTTGCCAGTCATCTTCACCTCGGCTCTCAGACACAACTCTCAAACCGCCCCTCAAAAAAGCACACCCCCTAAACAATATTCCCGTATTTTTCCTCTTCTTTTTTCTTGCGCTCAAGTTCCTTCTTTTTCTTTTTGAGAAGCTCCTGTTCTCGTACCTTTTTCGCCTTCAAAATCGCAACCTGCCTCGCCTTCACCTCCCTAACTTTCTCTCGAAGATACTTTCTCGTCACCTCCGCATCAACAAAGTCCACCGCCCCCTCTTTTCTCAGTATCGTCTTCTCATGCCCCTTCCCGAGAATTAGAACCAAATCCCCCTTCCTCGCAAGTTTAATCGCACCCCTAATCGCCTGCTCCCTATCAAGATCAACCACCAAATTCTTCCCAAGCACTTTCCCGGCTCTCTCCGCCCCGCGTACAAACTTTTTCGCAATCTTCTCCGGGTCTTCATCTCTCGAATCGTCTTCTGTAATAATAACAATATCACTATTCTTCGCCAAAATCTCTCCTCGCTCCGCCCTCGTCGTCTCGTCACGCCTCCCCGCTCCCCCATGCACAGAAATCACTCTCCCAGAAACTTCCGGAATCGCCTCAAACACTTTCTCCAGTGCATCCGGCGTATGCGCATAATCAACAATCACAGAAAAATCCTGCCCCTCATCAATAAGATTCATTCTTCCATCCACGCTCTCTAACGCAAAAATCCCTTTCTCAATTTCCTCGTCCTCAAGTCCTAACTTTTCCCCAACACAAACCGCCGCAAGGGAATTATATACATTAAACTCTCCAGGAATTCTCGTTTTTATTTTTATATCACCACACGAATATTCCGAGCCAAAAGCACCCAATTTAACGTTTTCCGCGCGCCTTTTTCCGTTTTTTATACCATATGTGATATATTTTTTAGAAGATTTTACAAAATACTTCGAACTTCTATCATCGGCATTTATCACTCCATATTTCGCTTTCTTAAACAGCTTACATTTCGCCTTTCGATAATTATCGAACGTCTTATGATAGTCTAAATGCTCATGCGTCAAATTTGTCCAAACCGCAATCTCAATCGGAACTCCAAGCGTCCTAAATTGCTCCATCGCATGACTCGTCACTTCAAGAACTAAATATTCCGCCCCATCCTCTCGAATCTTCTTAATCCTTTTATTCAGCGTTTTCGAATCGACCGTCGTCATATGATTAAGCTCGTCATGTAAATTCATTTTTCCTACCCCGCCCCAAGCAACCGTCGTCATCAGCCCCGCTTTTCTTCCGCTTTCGTTCAACATCTTCCAAATCATAAAACTCGTCGTCGTCTTTCCATTCGTCCCCGTAACTCCGATAACTTTCATCCCTCTCGCTGGAAACCCTGCACAGACGGCAGAAAAAACCGCCCTAAAAAAATGCAACGGTTTCACTGCGCTATTATAAAAAGACATCCCCTCTAACTTCCTCTTCAAGCTCATGTGTATTTATTATAACACAAATACCATTTTCTTTAAAAAAATTTTCCTACCCCCGTTAATGGCAAAAAACCTATTGCGCTAACGTTAAAACTAAGCTAAAATAGTATTAATAAAGTGTGGAGGTTAAATGTTAAAGGACAATAGTCCGGTCGAAGACAGCGATGCCGTTATCATCCCTGTCAACGTGATAAAATCCGATTCCGGTTCCGACAGTTCTATTGCTGGCTCATGTGCGAGCTTTAATGACGTCCGAGAACTTTCTGTCGAATGCCATGAAGAAACATTCTATCCTTCCGTTTCCATTACCCATACAGCTTCTCCTGCCCCCGTCTCGAAGCATCATTCTCGTCGTGGCCTTAAAATTTTCTTTTCTAAATTAGAAACCGTCGCAACCTTCGCCGTTGCTGCTCTCGCTCTCGCTTTTCTCGGGACAAAACTCGCCGGCTTCAAAGCCTTTACGGTTATGTCCGGTTCAATGGAACCCGACTTTCCTGTCGGCGCTATGATTTACGTCCGCCCGACTAACTATAAAGACCTTAAAGTCGGCGACGTCATCTCTTACGTCGCAAACAGCGATAAAACCGTCGTCACTCACCGAATCGTCGGCATAGAACCCGACAAGTCCGATCCAGAAACTCTCCGCTTCAGAACTCAAGGCGACGCCAACGCTTCCCCCGACGCTAATCTCGTCCACTATAAAAACGTCCTCGGGACTCCCGTCCTCACCCTACCTTACCTCGGTTACGTCGCTTACAACATCCAACGTCCCCCAGGAATATACATCGCCCTGATAGCAGGCACGCTCTTACTAGCATGGACGTTCTTGCCAGGAACCCTAGAAGGAAGAAGAAAACAACCAATAACAGCATAGCCTAGCGAGGGGCTATAAAAGTAGAGAAAGGAGGAAAATGTATCACAAGTTTAGAATCACAGTGGCATCGCTGACGGTCATGGCATTGTGCATGCTAAGCTCGACAGCTACAATATCGTACTTTACAGATACAGACACCAAGTCAAACGAATTCACCGTCGGAAATGCCGAAACGACCTTGTCAATCTTTGACGACGTCTCAAGCGAAGACAGAGAACAGTGGCGAGCCTTCGACGTTACGAATTACACCCCCTTGACCGACGGAATAGAAATCCCATTCTATCTCTCCGCTAAAAACACCGGAAACATCCCCGTTTACCAACGTTTCCGCGTCGTTCTCCCAACCTCCCTCTCGAATCTAGTTACAGTCAACTTTCCCAATCTCGATAATTGCGCCCCCGAAACCGCCCCCAACAACACCTGCGAATCATCCGACTTTTCAATCACCTACAATCCCGCCGTCGAAGTCGAAGGCGAGCCGACATACGCCGAATACTATATCACAAGCCTGACTCCCCTAGCCCTAAATTCCGAAACTTCCGTCTCTCCGACCGAAAAAATCAAAATAAACGGTCTTTCCGAAACCAACAAATCCCTCTTCACCTGCGAAAATAACGACCAAAATTCCTGCGCCTTCGGCATAAACGTATATTCAGACGCCATCCAGATAACCGGGTTCGGAAATGCCCTCGAAGCCTTCTCGAACTTTGCCGAAACGTATAACTAATTTAATTTCGTTCAATATCAAATAATAAAAGGAGTTATAAAATGAAAAAATCAAACAAAAAAGTTGTCCTGACAACCGCTGCTGCTCTTGGTCTCGCCGCTCTCTCAATCGGCGGAACCATCGCCTACTTCACCGACAAAGATGAAAAAACCAACAGCTTCACCGTCGGGAACGTTGACATCACCCTCTACGAGTCTCAACTCCACCGCGAAAACTCCGGCCGCATGGGCAACTTTCCGGCTCTAGCTTCCGACCCTGACTACTGCGACTGGAATGCTTCTAGCACCGTCACCACCACCGCCGGCAACCCTAGCCTTATCAACGGCTCTTACGATAGTGCACGCTACTGCACTCCAAACAAGGACGTACAAGTTGCAGGTGCTGATAAAATCACCGCTGTCGCAAACGGACATACCGCTTCTAACCGCGGTTGGGGCTTCGCCGATGCCGATATTATCGCCGACGCTCGCACCTACAAAAATGTCGCCGGAGAAGCAGGCGCAAACGAAGATGGTTACTTCACTCGCGTCTCCAAAGACATCGTCCCTGGCCAATGGGTTCGTAAATTTGCCTATGTCCAGAACGACGACGAAAGTAGCGACGCTTACGTCTTAATCCGCTACATGGTTCCAACTAGCTACGCCGATAATGTCGAAATCAAGATCCCTGGCACTCCGTACGAAGAAGATGTCGATACAACTAAAGAAGGTATCCAAGGCTACTTCACTGCTGTCACTAAAAACGCTTCCAACAACCAATACGAAGCTTTCCCAGTCACCGCTAAGGACGACATGGATAACTACGATCCATACACCGAAACCATCGAAGGCGTCGAATATAAAGTTTATTCCGCTGTCACGACTCAACCCATCAAAGCCGGTGAGATGACCTTCTGGAGCCCAGTCAACAACGTCCGCCTCTCTACCGACGCCACAAACGTCGACACCACCGATCCAACCTACGTCGCTCCTGGCGAACAAATCGACGTCAAAGTTGACGCTCAAGCTATCCAGGCTAGAACCTTCTCCGATGCAGTCGAAGCTATCAATAATCTTTAATAGCTAAGGAACTGACAATCCATGCGCCACAGAACCAAAATTAACTCACTCATCGTCCTCGGAAGCCTTCTGCTTCTTGCGACGTCTGGTTCTGTGGCGTATTTTGTCGCCACAAACACCGCTAAAAACATCGTCTCGACGGCGAAAAATGTCAACATCGAACTTTATGAACTCGCCGGACCGTCCGAAATTCAACCCCTAAACGACATAGAGAACGTCATTCCCGGCGTAACCTACAGTAAAATCCCCTACGCCGAAAACGCAGGTGTCAAACCAGTCTGGCTCCGCGCAAAACTCATTCTAAAAAGAACTCAAAACGGCGAAGAAACAACTCTCCCCGACCCGACTTCTCTGCTCGAGCTCGGCGGTCTCGGAGAAAACTGGACTCTCTCGTCTAACGGCTTTTATTATTACACCCCAAGCCTCTCTAGCGGGGAATCGTCCGAACCAATTTTTAAAACAGTAAAGCTTAAAGAAGATATGGACGAAATCTACGCGGACGCTACCTTCTCTTTTACTGTAAAAATTGAAGCCACCCAAGTTAAAAACAACGGCTCCTCAGCCCTAGAGGCGAGTTGGACCGCGGAGGGAGAATAATGAAAAAACTTTTTTCTAACATATTTTTATCCTTTCTGCTCGGTTTAACTCTTAATTTTAACGCTTTCGCCACTTCCACCGTCCAATTCGAAAACGGCGCCGAAAACTTCGTTTTTTATTCCGACAGCGCTTGGTCGGAAACCGATTTATTCAGCGGTCTTAAAAACCTCATGCCAGGCGACCGCCTCTCCGAAGACATCTTGATAAAAAACTCCGCCCCCGAGTTCGACTACGTAAAAATTTACCTCCGCGCCGAACCAGCCTCGGCCTCCTCGTCCGCTTTCCTTTCTCAACTCACTCTTAATCTTTATAAAGATTCCGAACTCATCTCCAGCTCCTCAGCCTCCGACTCAGGCTCTCTCGAAACAAATTTCAACCTCGGAACTTTTAATTTTGCCGACGAAGTCCTCCTGACCGCCGAAATCCTCGCTCCCGCCTCGCTCACAAGCGAATTCGCGGACACTTCCGCCGAAATCTCCTGGGTTTTCACCGCCGAAGCCTATAAAAACGGAGAAATCGTCCCCTTCGTCCCCCCGACTTCTCCCGATACCGGCGCCTTATCCTTATTCAAAAACCTTTCCACCTCAGAAATCTTAACTGCTATCTTCGCTACCTCTCTTATAATTACCAGCGTTACACTATTACACCGTAAAGCAAAAACCAAAAGTTAAAAACCTACATTTCTCAAATCATCATTCCAAAATCCTAACCAATTTAGCACTCCATGCTTGACAGTGCTAATTTTTGCGTTAGAATAGATTGTAGAAAAGGAGAACAAACATGAGTCTAAAACCACTAAAAGATCGAATTGTTGCAAAAGTAGAAAAACCCGCCGAAAAAACCTCCTCTGGTCTTCTTCTACCTAGCGACTCAAAAGAAAAACCAGCTTTCGCCGTCGTTGAGTCCGTCGGTCCAGACGTAAAATCCGTAAAAAAAGGCGACAAAATTATTTACAAAGAATACTCCACAACTCCTATAAAAATTGATAAAGAAGAATTTCTCATCGTCGAAGAAAAAGACGTTTTAGCAACATTAAACTAAAGGAACTTTGTTTATGAAAAAAATCTACTATGAATCAGAAGCTCGAGAAAAAATTCTCTCTGGCGCAAAACAACTTTACGATGCCGTCAAAGTTACTTTCGGTCCGAAGGGAAAAAATGTCATCATCGAAAAAACCTACGGCGCCCCAACCATAACTCACGATGGTGTCACTGTTGCCGAAGCTGTCGAACTAGGCTCAACCGAAGATAATCTTGGCGAAGAAATTGGCGCGAAACTCATCAAATCCGCCGCTCAAAAACTCAACAAAGTTGCTGGTGATGGCACTACTACCGTCACTGTCTTGACTTACGAAATTTTAAACGAAGCAAACAAACTTGTCGCCTCCGGCATAAACCCCATGGAGCTCCGCAAGGGAATTGAGAAAGCTGGCGCAAAAATCGTCAAAGAAATCGACTCTCTCTCCGAGAAAATCGAAGGTGATTCCGAAAAAATCGCTTCCGTCGCTTCTATCTCCGCTGGTGACGAAGAAATCGGAAAGCTAATCGCAAACGTCATCGAAAAAATCGGTAAGGACGGCGTCGTCACAGTTGAAGCGGGCCAAGGTCTAGAAATGGAACAAGAAATCGTCGAAGGATTCTCCTACGACAAAGGCTATTCCTCTCCGTTCTTCGTCACAGACGTAAACCGTAGCGAGGCCGTCTTCGACAAACCCCTTATCCTCATAACCGACAAGAAAATTTCCTCAGCTTCTGATATTCTCCCCATCCTCGAACAATGTGCAAACGCCGGAAAGAAAGACCTCGTCATCATCGCCGAAGAGGTTGAAGGCGAAGCCCTCTCCCTCCTCGTCCTTAACAAACTAAAAGGCGTCTTCAACTCTCTCGTCCTTAAAGCTCCGGCTTTCGGTGACCGCAGAAAAGAAATCATGGAAGACATCGCAATTCTAACCGACGCCACCCTCGTAACTGAAGATAAAGGCCTCAAACTCGAAGAAGTTGGCATGGAAGTTCTCGGTTCTGCCGGAAAAGTTATCGCGACAAAAGACGAAACAACCATCATCAAAGGCGCAGGTGATAAAAAATCCGTCGAATCCCGAATCGCACTTATCAAAAACCAATCCACCCTCGCGACGTCCAACTACGAACGTGAACAATTCGAAAAACGAGCCGCTGCCCTCTCCGGAAAAGTCGCCATTATCAAAGTCGGTGGCGCAACAGAAACAGAAATCGACGAAAAGAAGTTCCGCGTTGACGACGCCGTTGCCGCAACAAAAGCCGCTCTCTCTGAAGGCATTGTTCCAGGTGGTGGAGTTACCTTAGTAAACCTCTCCTCAAAACTCGACGAATCTGACGCTGGCGAAAAAATCGTCAAGAATGCTCTAAAACGTCCGCTTGTCCACATCCTCGAAAATGCCGGCCTTAACGCTCAAGCCCTTCTTGCTGAAGTAGAAAAAGCCAAACCAGGCCAGGGAATTAATGTCATGTCTCCCGAAAAAGGTCTCGTCGATATGAAAAAATCCGGCGTCATCGACCCAGCTCGTGTCACTCGCGAAGCCGTCCAAAACGCCATTTCAATCGCCGCAACGACTATCACGATGGGAGCTCTCATCTGCGAAGTTCCAGAAAAAGAGCCCGAAGTTTCAACCGGCATGGGCGGTGGAGCAATGTATTAAATCACTCCTCCCCTCACTCTAAAATCCCCCGTTTTAAGGGGGATTTTTTCTCTGTTATTATTTATCCCAGCTCCCACCTCTAAACCTAGGCTACAAAATCCCCCTCTTTCGAGGGGGAGTTAATTTATGACCTTCTTTTTCTTAGTTACTTCGTAGCGTCAATTATCCGAAGAAGTGCTTCCGCCTTCTTTGTCTCATCGCTAAATTGCTTTGCCGCCGAAAGCGCAACAGAAATCGCACTTTTATCTGTCTCGGCAACTTCCATACAAATCTCAAATTTTTCTTCTGGCTCCATAGAGACTTTATCAAGAAGCGGATAAAGCTCCTTCCTAGCCTCTCTCGCGACCGCTTCAAGATCGGAAGAAGGCGCGCTAACTTCCGGAGCGCCAACACTAGAAACGCTCGGATTCATCACGATTTCCGGAGCAGGCTGAGGCGCAACTTCGACTGGTTGCGGAGCTGGAGCAGGAGCAGCCTCTGCTGGAGGCATAGCTGGAGCCTCCGGAACCACAGGCGCCGGCGCGGCAGGCATTTCTGTCGCTGGCTCAACCGGAGCCGTTTCAGCAGGCATCGCCGCAGCGATTTCATTCGCTAAGGCTTCATTATCCGCAACGCTAGCATCAACCGGAGCAGGCGCGGCATTATCTCTAGTAATATCATCGATTGCTTTTTGCAATTCGTCGTTATTCATGACCACCCTTTTTTTATTTTAAATAAAATACTTATCCCTATAATATCACTTTACGATTCTAAACACAAGCCTAAATTCTCAAAAACTTCACAATTTTATCCAAAAAGTCCAGCTTAACCTCCTCCATCGGTAATCGTACCCCAAAGGCATCTACAATTTTCTCCCCCGATTCTTTCGGGAAATAAACCGTCACCCCCGGAGAAAACCTTTTCCTTGGCGTCAACATAATCGCAAAATGTTCTCCGTCCTGATAAACCCCAAAACTCTTATATTCACTATAATCATACAATCTATTCCCCTCGGAAAGCCCCTTATCAGACAGGGAATAATGAAGCACCCTCGGAGGCCTAACCGAATAGATAATGAGTGCTATCGCCGAAAGCACAACAAGAACCGTAAACGACCACCATCCGAGATAAATCGACAAAGCAATTAGCCCTCCCGAAACCAAAATCAGCCCAACATACCACCCTCCATTTTTATCCCTCGCCACATATTCTTCCGCATCCCAATTAACAATTTCACTTTTCTTGCTCTCTCGACTTTTCTTACCCATAAGTAAATTATACCACATCTCAGGCGGCTCCGCCAAAAACTAAAGCATTAATAGGGGACCAGAGATAGAAAAAATCAGTCACGGCTGATTTTTTTCATCTCTGGCGGTTCCGCCAAGAACGAGAGCATTAATAGGGAACCAGAGATAGAAAAAATCAGTCATATTGGTAGTTTCTTCGACTGAAGCGCGTCTAAAGACGAGCGAAGGCGAAAAACTGCCGAGATGGCTGATTTTTTCATCTCTGGCGGAGGGTGGGAGATTCGAACTCCCGCTCCAGGTCTCCCCAGACTAACGATTTAGCAAACCGTCCCCTTCAGCCACTTGGGTAACCCTCCATTCACTCTATTCTACCACATTTTCCCCAAAATCCTCAAAAACCCTAAAAATACCAAAAAAATCCCCGAAAATCCCCTTTTTCTCTATAATTCTCCTCAAAAATCCCAAGAAAATCACAAAAAATCCCTCAAAAATCCCCCATTTTTCAGCCAAATTTAATCTTAACTATTGTATTTTTTTCAAAAGTATGCTATAATAGACATAAGAAATCATTAAACTGCGAGATTATTAATGAAAAACATTGCTAAAACAGCTTCCCAAATTTTCACTGGCGCCGCCGCCTTTTGTACGCTTTTTGCCGGAAAAGTCATGGCTCTCTCCGTCCGAGAGGGAATTGACGCCGTCAAAACCGAAGAAATGCCTGCCGACCTCATGGGCAAAAACGGTGTCTTCACCGAAGTCACCCACACTATCCTCTTCGCCGTCGGAGCGATTTCCGTCATCATGCTCATTGTCGGCGGTCTTCGCTACGCTCTTTCCGCTGGCGATTCCAAAAAAGTTACCGACGCAAAAAACACCATCCTTTACGCCCTTATCGGTCTCGTTATCGCTATTCTTTCTTACGCGATTGTCGATTTCGTCCTCGGAATCATCTCATAGTTCATCTATAAGTTTTGAGCTTCAAGAAGCCCTTCGGGGCTTCTTTTCTATCTCGACAACCATAAAAAAACAAAACCGCATCCCCCCAAAAAAACTCCACGCCACAACACCACGCAAACCTATTACTCTCTATGCCCCTAAAATCCTAAACTCCCCAAAACATCTCATTCTCTCCCCTAATCATCGGACTCCGCCCCTGTCTATTTTTTGTAATCGCAAGCGCATCAACTTTCTTCACCCCCGCTCGCTTCAATAATTTTCCCGCCTCCGTCAAGCTCGCCCCCGTTGTCCAAACATCATCAAGAATCACCAACCGTTGTCCAGAATACTCCTCTAAAACCTTCCCATCCTCCCCTAAAAACCTCGGAGAAACTCTAACCGCCTCCTTCGCCTGCCTCTTTCTCGTTTCCTCATCCGCCCCGACCTGAACCGTATCTTTCGCTCTCTCTAAAATCCTCAATCTCTCCACTCGTCCTTCCGATATTCTCTCTATCTCTCTCGCGACCTTATCAATATGATCAAATCCTCTCTCTCTGATATGTTTTCTCGACGTCGGCATAGGAACAATAAAAATCTTCTCCGACTTCACCGACCTCCTCAATTTCTCAACCCCTCTCGCCTTCTCTATTTTATCGACTTTTTCCAGCTTCTCAGCCTCCCCCGGCCTCTCCTTTCTTAAAAACTTCCTTTTCTCCCGTCGAGTCCTCGCGTTCTTCTTCTCAAATCTTTCAAAATACTCCGGAAAAATCCCAGCCTCATAAACAATCTCAGAAATAGGCAGAGAAAGCTCCCTCACGGAGCTATACTTATATTCTTCGACCATCTCCCCTAAAATCCCATCTCGAACCCCGAGAAACTTCGCTCTTGAGAACACGCCTTTTTTGGTCTCCTCGAGTTCTCTCAACCTACTTTCACGAACTATGTAATTTTTACAACAATCACACAGGATTTTTCCGCTCCTCCCACACCCACGACATAACGGGGGAGAAATCAACTCAAAAATCCGAGAAAAATCCAAAAATGTTGTAAAATTTACTCGTTTTTCGCGTTTTTTTAGCATATTCTCTATTGATTTTATCAGAAAAATCTATTACAATAAAGCTTATACCAATAAAAGTGGAGGAAAATCGAGTATGGCTCGTAAAAACAACGATGACATGCTGATGGAAGATGAACTAGCTGCCGCCTTTTTAGACGAAGCTACCACTATGCTCGAGCCCGATGAGCAACTTTTATCCTCTCCCGAATCTGAGGAAGAAGAGCTTGTTGAACCCGAGGAAGAAGAAGAAACAGTCGAACCATCAGATGAGGGGGATGATGGGTGGGAAACCGGCGATGATTTTCCAGGACAACTCGCAGTTGATGTCTATGAAACCGCCGACAAATTAGTCATAAAAGCCCGAACTGCCGGGATTAAAAAATCCGATCTTAACGTCTCTATTCACGACAGTATTCTGACCATTTCTGGCGTCTTGAGTGGCGGAGAAGACGACCAGACGACCCGTTGGCATATTCAAGAATGTTATTGGGGCGAATTCTCCCGAACAATCGCCCTCCCTGTCCCCGTTCGTGACGACGAAAACTCCGTAAAAGCCGAACTCCGCGACGGTGTCCTCACGATAACCTTCGAAAAAGAAAAGGTAGAAACCGAAAAAATCATCCACGTGAACTAACCTTTCGTCCCCCTCCGGGGGGATTTTTTTTAGGTGTCTTAGTATTCCTCATACTGCAACATTCCTCGTACTACAACATTCTGCGGTCCATCAGCATTCTCATTATCCTACGCCCCGCGCCACGCCACGTCTCGCGCCTCACCTCTGCTATCTTTACCAACAAAAATCCACCCCAAAAGGGGTGGATTCGCAGTAACTAAGGATACCCCTAGCTAACCTCCAAGTTGCGTCAAAACAAAGTTCACAATTGCATATGCCAAAATCGCAACAATAAGCCCTACGATACCGTAAAGGATAATATTTTTTGCTTTCGTAACCTTAGCAGAATCACCCGCCGAAGTCGTATAAGTAATACCACCAAAGATAATCATAATAACAGCTAGAATACCAATAACATAAAGAAGGGCATTAACTACCTTCGGAACAAGGGTTTTTATATCAGTAACTTTTCCACCATTCAACCCTGTCTCGGTCACTCCCTTTTTAGCTTCAGCAAGAGGATCGGTGGCAGCATACGCCCCCTGCGACAATCCAACAGCGCCAACTCCCGACGCAACCAAAACCCCCGCAAAGAGAAGTGTCTTTATTTTTTCAGATAACTTCATCTAAATTTTCCTTTCTGTTAAATTATCTCCATAATACCAGAAATAACCATAACTGTAAAGGATTTTCGATTTTTTTTATTACTAAATTCCCGCTAGCCTTCTACTTCAATTTCGTCAAAACAAAATTCACAATCGCATATGCCAAAATAGCAATAGCAAGCCCAACAATCGCATAAATCAACGTATTCTTAGCTTTCGCAACCGCGCCAGGATTTCCTGCGCTCGCCGTCAACTGTATCCCCGAAACAATAATCATAACAACAGAAACCGCCCCAACTACCCAAAGAAGGACTTGAACGACGGTTTTAACTAGCCCTTTCGCATCTTTATCATTCGAACACCCCGCCGCGGCTTTAAGATCAGCGTCAATCTCGCTATTACTACATATTTCGTCGCTACTACTCCCGCTCGCCCCCGGCGCAGCAAACGCAACCTCAGGAGACAACATAACTCCCCCAATAATTCCTAAAATCAATGCCAACCCCGCCCCAAACCTTACTATTCCTCCACAGCATCTACGCAAATTGCTCATCACTCTCACTCTCCAATCTTCGTCAACACAAAATTAACAATCACAAACGCAAGCACGCTAATAATAAGCCCGACAATCGAGAAAATCATAGTATTTTTCGCCTTTGTCACGGCTCCCGGGTCCCCCGCACTCGCACTCATCCTAAGCCCTGACACAATTATCATCACAACCGCAACCGCTCCGACCGCAAAAAACAGCCAAGAAATCGCATTCGTCTGGAACGTCGCCGCGTCATTCTTAGGAATTTTATCTAACTGTTTACTAACAGCATCCATTTTATGCTCCTCCTCCGCTCGACATCATGCCGAGAATAGTATTAACAATAACTTGCGCAAGCACGACAATTATAAGTCCAACAATCGTCCCCGTCAGCATCTTTGTCGCTCTCGCCGCCTTCCCAGAATCCCCCGCCGAAGTTATATAGTTAAACCCCGCATAAACAATAAGGATAACCGCCAAAAATCCCGAGAGAAAGAATAAGTCGTTCAGAACAGTCAAAACAATCTTCCAAACCGCCGGAACGAGTTTATCTCCCGAGAACTGAGTCTGATCAATATCCTTCTCGCTCGAACAGTCAAGATAATAATACCAACTCTTCATCCCAAACAACTTCGCCTTATCCCCGTTAAGCGACCCGCAAGATTGCGCATACGTCTGGACAGGGAAAAGCGCCCCGAGCATAATCAAGAGTCCCCCAAGAATACAAAAAATCTTCCTTCTCATACAAAAATTATACCACACCTATGCTAAAATATAAAAATGCAACAAATCTTCTCTATTATTCCTACAAGGCTTCATGACAAACTCCTCGAACTCGAAGACACTCACGCCGTTCTCTATAAAAAACGCCCCTAATTCCTCTTCTCCTCTTGACTTTTCCGCTTATGTGTGCTATAATTAAGTTAAGTACTGTCTATTATGAGTGTGTCAGATAAACTGAAACGAATTTTTCTCTGTTTGGGCGCAATTTTTTTAAGTGTTTTTCTCTCAATAAACATCATTTCCACCCCAGTTTCCGCCGTTCCGAGCACCTCAAATACCGCAAACAACACCTCAAATACCCCTTCAACCCCCACTCAAAACACCTCTCCTGTGGAAAACCCTGTGGAAAATTCTGCGAATAACTCCGTGGAAAACTCCCAAAATCCGACCCAAACCACTCAAAACACAACTCAAAATACCCAAAACACTCAAAATCCCACCAATACATCCCAAAACACAACCCAAACCGACACAAATACCTCCACCTCAACGAATTCAGAAACCTCCGACGCGAGCTCCTCTGAAGAATCAGGGAAGACCATAAACACCTGCTACGACGAATCCGGCTCTCTCGGCTGGTTCGTTTGTCCAACAACCGGTTTTCTCGCAAAAGTTACCGATAGCATCTATGGCATAATCGAAGATTTTCTCATCATCTCCCCAATCTCAACAGAAACCAACTCCCCCTACCACCAAGTCTGGTCAATTTTCCGCGACATCACGAATGTCGTTTTTGTCATTTTCTTCCTCATCGTCATCTACTCTCAGCTCACCGGCGCCGGAATTTCCAACTACGGTATAAAAAAGGCCCTCCCGAAAATTATCGTCTCTGCCATCCTAATCAACCTAAGTTTCATCATCTGCGCCCTCCTCGTTGATGTCTCTAATATCCTCGGGGTCTCCCTTCGTGGCCTATTTTCCAACATCGAATCCTCAATCACCGCGACCGGAATCCTCGCAAGCGCCGGTTCTTCTTCCTCCTCAATCAGCTACTCCGCTCTCGCCGGAGGTCTTGCTGGCGGAACCGCCATTGCCGGCCTCGCCATCGGTGCAACAGGCGGCTTTGGTTATCTCTTTTTCTCCCTCCTTGCCGTCCTCCTCGGCGCCGTCGTTTCTATTCTTATCGCCTTCGTCACCATCGCAACCCGTCAAGCTTTCATCTATATTCTCATCATGATAAGCCCCCTCGCCTTCGTCTGCTACCTCCTTCCAAACACCGAATCTTGGTTCAACAAATGGAAATCCTCCCTCCTCCAAATGCTCTTCTTCTTTCCAATGTTCGCCGCTCTCTTCGGAGCTTGTTCTCTCGTCGGCTGGGTTATCATCGCCTCAGCAGAAACCCCTCTCATGATCATCCTCGGCATGGCCGTGAAGGTCGTTCCTCTCTTTGCCGCCTGGAATCTTCTTAAAATGTCCGGCACCCTCCCCGGTCAAATCAACTCCGCTCTCTCCAACTTCGCTTCAAAACCCGTTGGCGCCGGAAAAGCCATGCTCGGCGAACGCGCCGCTCTTCGTCGCGCACGCTACTTCGGAGAAACCGCAAAACCCTATCAATATAACCGTCGTCTAAACCAATTCCTCCAAGAGGGAAGATTCAAACGCCTCTCCGACATAAAAACCTATGAAGAAGCCAGTGCTATTCGCGCTCAAGAAAAAACCGCTCGTCTAACAAATTCAAACGGAACCGTTACTCGTCGCGCTCGCGCCATCCAACGCATCCAAACTCAAAATCTCCGCAACCGTGCTGCAATCGTTCGCACTGAGAAAAACGCCGACGAAGGCCTGAGCTCAATCACCTCTCCGAACGCAAAAAACTACTCAAAGCTCCTTAAAAACGACCTCAAAATCATGCACGCCGCCGACCAACTCGCGATGGAAACCTCTGATGCTGAGACTGTCCGCTACAATAACGCCGTCGGCCGCCACGAACGCTTCTCAAACGCCATCAACGCTCACGTCCAAAGTTCCCTCTACGGCCGAACCGTCGACCCCGAAGCCCTCAGCCGTTACAATCGTATGCTCGCTGCTTCTCGTGGTGACCATGATGACGTTCGTTATATCGCCGCCGACGCTGCTCAATCTCGCGCAGTCGAAGACAAGATCCGCACTCAAAAGTTCGACACTTACTTCCGCACTCTCCCGCCAACTCAAAACCTCTACGATCAGCTTGTCACTATGACCGGCGAAGGCCACAAAAACAACGCAAATATCGACGTCATTCTCGACGGCGTCCGCGCAATCGGCCAACGCGGTGATACCGACCTCGTAAAAGATATTATTGACCGCGTTGTCGAAAGCGGAGAAATCAAGCTCGGCACCCACGCCTCTCAATCCCTCGCCAACTACCTCATGTTCGACATGGGTGGAAAGGATGTTCTTCTCCGTCGCTACGGAAAATACATCAACCTAGAAACCGCCCGCGTTTATAACGAGGGTCAATCCTCCGGAAAACGCATAAACGACACCCTCTCCTTCCGCGAATACATCCGTGGCGAATATGTTGACTACGTCGACCCCGACGGAACTGTCCATATGGGGAAGAGCAAACGCGCCGCCGCGAAGCTCCTCGAAGGTACTTCTCTTGACGAAATCGAGCGCACAGGTTACGGCGTAATCGACGCCAGCATCAGAAAGGCCTACACAAACGAGGACGGAACCGTTGATCTCGAAGGCTTCAAGCGCAGTCGCGAAGAAATCCAAAAATCCCTCATGCCTGCCTTCATTAGCGCCAACCTAAAATACCTCTCTGGCTCCGAACAAATCCAAAACGCCGCTGAATTCTTAACTGGTCTTCACCAGAAAAACGGCAAGTTCGAGAAACGTTGGGAAGATTCAAACGACGTTCTCTTCGGCCTCGACCCAGAATACTTCCAAAAACAGACAAATATCTACCTCACGGCCCAAACCCCGACTCAAATTCTCACCCTCCGCACCGACCTCTTCAACCCCATCAAAGAACTCCTCGCCGACGAAAGGGAACAAGAACTCCGTGCCTCCGATTCTCTCCCAGAAGGTTATGACTCTCTCGAAGAAAAAGACAAAAAAATTGCCCGCGACGAACTCGCAAAACAGAAGTTCCAGGAGCTTCTCGATTCGAAAGGAAAGCTGGAAACCATCTACCGCTCCCGCACTTCCGGTGCCGCCAACAACGCAAAAGATATCATCCGCGACTTCCTCGACTTCAACGACGAAGGAAAAATCACCAGCTTCCTCAAAAAACGTCGCAAAGACCGCATGGTCCGTCAACAAATCTACGAAGAAACTCACGGAGACACCCCAAGTTCTCTCCCGACAATTTTCGACGAATCCGACCGTCAATATTTCCAAGACCGAATGTTTAGTCTCTTCGACGAAGATCCTGACAGTGTCGACTTCTTCGACAAGTCCATCTCTCTCGTAAGGAATGATTTCGGCCAAGAATATATTGCGCGTCGCTATGAAGAGTTCCGTACCGACCATCCCGACGCCACAAACTCCGACCTCCTAAGCGTCATTTCTGAGCTTCTCGCAAATCCAGAAAACTACTAAACTCAATATTTAGCTTATCCTCGCAATTCCTGCCATTTTATGATAATATATATTATATATGGCGCAATATAAGGTCCCTCAAGATGTAGAGGCCGACGACAAACTCATTGGCCCTTTTAACTTCCGCCAATTCATCTATCTCCTCGTCGTGGCCGCTCTAATCGCTCTCGCGTGGGCGCTAGCCCAAATTTTTCCCCTGCTTGCTATTTTTCCAGTCCCGCCTGCACTCTTTCTTCTTGCCCTCGCCCTCCCTCTGAGAAAAGACCAACCTATGGAAACTTATCTCGCTGCCCTCATAAAATTCTACACAACCCCTAACAAACGTTTCTGGAACCCTGGCCAGCGTGAATCAACCATCACCATAACCGCCCCTAAGGTCGTCGAACAAGTCCTAACAAAAAACCTCTCCGAGGAAGAAGCCGGTCGTCGCCTCTCCTTCCTTGCGAACATCGTCGACACCGAAGGCTACTCCATCAAGGGCGACCTTTCCGCCGCCCCTTCTTCCTCCCCAATTCGCGGAGAAATCCTCGCCGAGGCGAACAACGCGACCGACATCTTCGACACTTACGAGTCCACAAAGGTCGGAACTTCTCTAGAGAACGAAGCTTCCCGCCACCGTGCCCAGCTCGTCGCCGGTATGCGCGCCGCCCTTAAAGGTCAGGAAACCGCCTCCGCCCCCTCCTCTCCGAGCATCTCCCACTCTTTCTCCTCCTCCGTTTCCTCTTTGAACACTTCTAAAACTCAAGCTTCGAACAACCCTTCCTTCGAAATCCCCCAAACTCCAAGCTCTGAAGCTTCTCAAAAAATCGATTATTCTGACATTATTGTCAATCCCGCCGCCCTTGCCGCCCCCGCTCAGCCTTCAACCCCTCCCGCCGTAAATCCCGACCTCATCTCCCTCGCAAAAAGCGACGACTTGACCGTTGCGACCCTCGCCAAACAAGCCAACAAAAAGTCCAAATCCTCCGACGACGGGGAAGTATATATTAGTTTACATTAAGGAGAGAACATGAACCCCCAACAACCTCAACAACAATTCCAGACCCCGGGCCAAGTCCCCGCTCAGCCGGCGACCATCATCGGTGGCTCCGCCTCTGCCCCCGCCCCCGCTCAACCCGCCATGCAACAAGCTCCAGCTCAAGCGACCCCCGACTCCCCCCTCTCGACCCAATCCACCCTCCTCATCTCCGAACTTCGCGACTCGATGGTTATCATGAAAGACGGCTCTTTCCGCGCCGTCGTCGCCTGCCAATCCATAAATTTCGATCTCATGTCTTCTTCTGAGCGCGAAGGCGTCGAATATTCCTATCAAAATTTCCTTAACTCCCTCAATTTCACGACCCAAATCCTCATCCGTTCTGAACGCGTCGATATCGGTCCATACATCACAAAACTCACCAACATTCGTCGCAACAACGACAATATGCTCCTCGGAATCTTAATGGACGATTACATCGATTTCATCGACCGCCTCTCTCAAGAAGCAAACATTATGAACAAATCTTTTTACATCACTGTCCCTTATTACCCCTCCGCCGAGCAAGAAAAAATGTTGATGGAAACAAAGAATCTCTTCGCCTCCTTCCAACGCCAAAAGCCCCAAGTTGTCACCCGCATCGACCGCGCAACTTACGAAAAAGCCGCAACCGAAATTAACAACCGCATCGACACCATCATGTCCGGCCTCTATCAAATCGGCGTCCGCTCCGTCCGTCTAAACACCAAACAACTCGCCGAACTCTATTACGATTTCAATAACCCCGACACAGCCGTTCGTGAACCTCTCGTCGATTTCACAAAACTAGCCACAACATACGTCAAGAAAGGATAATATGGCCAAGAAAAAACAACTTTCCGCTTCCCAAATCGCCGCCCAGTCCCAAATGAACGAGGACATGGCCATCCAACGCGCCTTCGAACAGGGAATCACAACCCTTCGCGACCTCATCTCTCCTTCTTCTATAGAAATCCACGCCGACCATTTCCGCCTCGGCACAAAATACGGCCGCACTATCTATATCTACGGCTATCCCCGCACCCTCTTCACAGGTTGGCTCTCCCCCATCATCAACATCGACGAAGTTCTCGACATCTCCATGTACATTTACCCCGTTGATACTCAAGTCGTCATGAAAAACCTCAGAAAAAAGGTTACCCAGCTCGAAGCTTCCATGAACGTCAACGCCGAACGTGGAAAAGTCCGTGATCCTGAGCTTGAAGCCGCCATCAACGACGCCGAAGAACTCCGCGACCAACTTCAAGTCGGCGCAGAAAAATTCTTCCGCTTCGGCCTCTATGTTACGCTCTGGGCCGACTCCCTCGACGAACTCAAATTCGTCCAACAAAAGGTCGAAACCATCTTTGGCCAACTCATGGTCTTCTCAAAAGTTGCCACTTCTCAACAAGAACAAGGTATGCAATCCTGCCTTCCTCAATGTTCCGACCAACTCCAAATCCGCCGCAACATGAACACCGGCGCAATCTCAACCTCCTTCCCGTTCACCTCAGCCGACCTCACCCAAGAACAGGGAATCCTCTATGGCGTAAATATGCACAACAACGGCCTCGTCATCTTCGACCGCTTCTCCCTCGAAAACGCCAACATGGTTGTCTTCGCTAAATCCGGCGCCGGAAAATCCTTTACTGTCAAACTCGAAGCTCTCCGCTCCATGATGCTCGGAAGCGAAATCGTCATTATCGACCCCGAGAACGAATATCAAAAACTCTGCGACGCCGTCGGCGGCTCCTATGTTCGCCTCAGCCTTAACTCCGATGTCCGCATCAATCCTTTCGACCTCCCTAAAGTCGTCGATTCCGAAGACGCAAACGACGCCCTCCGCGCCAATCTCGTCACCCTCCACGGCCTCTTCCGTCTCATGCTCGGTGGCTCCGCAACTGGCCCAGGCGGCTCCCTAGTCTCTGGTCTAACCGCCGTCGAAGAAGCCGACCTCGACCAAGCCCTTATCGACACATACGCCCGCGCCGGAATCACCTCCGACCCTCTCACTCACCAATCCACCCCTCCGACCATCATCAACCTCTACGACACCCTCCTCCATATGGAAGGGAGCGGCCCCGCCCTTGCCCAACGCCTCAAAAAATATACGACCGGAACCTTCGCTGGCATCTTCTCTCAGCAATCCAACGTCGACATCAACAATCCTATGGTCGTTTTCAACATCCGCGACCTCGAAGACGAACTCCGCCCCGTTGCCATGTATATCGTCCTCTCCCACATCTGGAATATTGTCCGCGCCGAACAAAAACGTCGCCTCCTCATCGTTGACGAAGCCTGGCAGCTCATGCAATTCGAAGATTCCGCGAACTTCCTCTTCTCCCTCGCTAAGCGCGCCAGAAAATACTACCTCGGTTTAACAACCATCACCCAAGACGTCGACGACTTTATGGGAACAAAAATGGGTCGCGCCATTGTCGCAAACTCCTCCATGCAACTCCTCCTCAAACAATCCGCCTCTGCCGTTGACGTCCTCTCCGATGTCTTCAAATTGACCGAAGAAGAAAAGAAACGCCTCGCCAACTTCCCAGTCGGCCAAGGTCTCTTTTTCGCCGGCTCAAACCACGTCCATATCCAAATCATCGCTTCAGAAACTGAAGAGTCCCTCATAACAACCAACCCCACCGCCCACAACAACCCTTCCTTGTAAATCCATACTTTTATGGTATAATTACCTCAATGAACCTAAAGTCCCGCCTCTCTATTTTCTTTTTGTTCTCTCTAGCCCTCTTCGGCCTCTCCTCAAACTGCCTCGCTCTCTCCGCCTCCGAGCTCCGTTTTTATGGTCAAAACAACATTCTGTTCTACGCTCCAGAAGAAGACAACTGTCTAGAAAGCTCCTCCAGCTCCGCCACCTCTAGTTCTTCCGCCTCTACCTCTTCCGCCGAAGGCGCTCACAACCTCTCCGCCGAACAAGTCCAATTCGTAGAAAAATACCACGACGCCGCCGTCCTCCACAGCATCAACTACGGTATCCCTTGGGAAACCGTCGTCGCTCAAGGCATTCTCGAATCCGCCTCTGGCTCCTCCCAAATCGCCCGAGAGAAGAACAACTTTTTCGGCGTTGGGGCTTTTGATTCCTGTCCCTACGAATGTGCAAAATCCTACTCAACCCCCGAAGAAGGCTGGGAAGGTTACTATAAAAACATCGTCCAAACCTCCGTCTATCGAGAAAACGGAGTCTTTTCTGGCGACACTATAACCGACCCTATCGCCTACCTCCGCGCCATTAAAGCCGCTGGCTACGCCACCGATCCTTCCTATGTAGAAAACACCACCCCTCTAATAAACTCCATCATCGCCATCTCTAAAGATCGTGGCTGGGAATCCTCCGCCGAACTCGCAGAAAAACATCCCGAGTGGAAACAAAACGCCGAGAAAAACCGCCAGGGCGCCTCTACCTCTTCCTCCAACTCCTCCTCTGGAACTTCAAATGCTTCTTCTTCAGTCAAACTCTGCACCCCAGGCTCAAAATCCTCAAGTCCAAAATCCTCCTCCTCTAAATCTTCCACGGAGGGAACTACTGCTTCTTCCGAACTCATCTCCGGCGGCATGACCCTCTCCGAAGCTGAGGCTTTTATGGAAACCTACGCCTCCGAGTCTGATAAGTTCGCAACCGGGAACCTCTCCTTTTCTGGAGCAACCGTTCTCGACGCTGGCTGCCCGAGTGGAACCCTAAACAACTGCTCCGCCTTCACGCAATGGTTCCTCAACAAATACACTTCTCTCGGCCCCTCCGGCGCTAATCTCGTCCAAGGTTCTCAAGCCGTCCAACAATACACCGCGACCGGCCAACTCACCTACGGCGGAAAAACTCCAAAGCCCTACGCCGTCGTCAGCATGGGTCCCTATTCTGGAACCGCCGACGGCTGGCCAAACCACACTGCTATTGTCCTCGGAATCGACTCCTCCTCCGACCAAATTATCATCGGCGAAGCCAGCTGTGGCTCCGGAAACGGTGGTCGCTACTATCGCCCTCAAGCAAAAGTTTATAGCCTCTCCGAATACACTAACAGCTCCAGCGAATACGGCCCAACCTACGCCTACACCGATTCCGTCTTGAAAGGTCTAAAATAATGAAAATCCCGACCCCACAAAAATCCCTCACCTTTCTAAACCGCCTCGGCTTTTTCCTTAAAAACCCTACTCATTCTTCCGATTATTCCCCAAATCACCTCCATAAATCCTCTAAATCTTCCACGCTTTCCACATCCTTTTCCACAAAGTTTTCCACAGAAAATCACAAAACTCAGCTCAAAATCCTTATTTTTACATCTGTTTTATTATTTTTTACAACACTTTTTATCCTCTTCTGTAAAAATTACAACACTATCGTAAAAATAGAAAACTACCCAGCCGTCCTCCCGGTTTCTTATAAAAAATCCCTCGAAAAACAACTCCGAAACGCCCTCCGTCTCTCCATTGGCGAAGAAAACGACAAATCCCCCTTTGTTTCAGGCAACATTCGCCTCTCATCTTACTCTCAATCCTCTAACCAGGGAACAACCAATGCAACCTTCCTAACCGACATTGACGCCTTCGAGCAGACCTTCTTTGTCTCCCTCTCCTGGGCCGATTCTCCTGAAGCCATCGAAATCCCCAACGGAATTATCATCACTTGCCCTCCTCAGTCCGACATGAAATTTCCATCCTCTTCCTGTAAATCCGCCTACGATTCCTCCGAGTTAAACGAAGCTAAAAAATCTAATCCTCTCTATTCATCCCTCCCAATAATCATCGACGACTTCGACTTCTCCTCTCGCTCCGCCACTCATTACGAAATCCACGGCTACTTCGACTTAGGAGGCGCCCTAATCATCAACATCTTCGACTACAGCGGGGGGAACTACGAATCAGCTCTAGAAAAACTCCGCTCCCTCGGCGTCGACCCCTCCTCCCTCAAAATAAACTACATAGAAAAGTTCAAATCTGGAGAAAACTGACTTAAAATTGACTTTTTACCATAAGTTCCATATAATAATTACAGATGAAAGGTCATTTCTCCCCGAAATCTTCTATCTTTTTTGTCATCGGCTTTTTTATTCTCTTTTTCTGTTTCAAGTCCGCCAGATCCGCCTCCGCCGCGACCTCACTGACCGAAGAACAACGTCGCTTTTACGCTCTAAACAACATCTTCGCCATCGGCGACTGCACCCCTGGCGCCAGTTTCCAAATCTCCGGAACTCCAGTCTCCGGCTCCGTCTTCCAAGCCACCCCATATTCCGACCTCACCGAAGGACAACTCCGAGGCATCATGGCCGCCGTTAAGGAAGAAAACGCCGGAAATTTAAACGCTATCCGTTACCAAGCTTCCATTATGGCGAATCTAGTCGAACGCGACCACCCCGACTGGGCAGGAAAGGGCGATAAACTTATCGAATATGCCTCGACGACTTGGTTCGCTGCGAACACTAAAGCCACTATCACTAACCAAGAATTCTCCGACTACACCGCCGAAGAAATGCAAGCCGTCGTCGAAGTTCTTAAAGAAGGGAAGCGCGCTCTCCCGACTTACATCGACGAGCACGACCAAGTAGAAGATCTCGCCTCCGTCAAAATAAACGGAGAAGACAAAGATAAAAACACCATATCTAGCTACGTTAAAGACCAAACCACCATAAATAATATATACGAGTCGACCTACACCTTCTATGATTGGGCAAACCCAAACGGGACAGTCATCAGTAGCTCTTCGGAGGGGAACGGAACGGGCGATGTTTATGGCTACACCGGTAGCGCCGGAAGTCCGAGCTCTTCTAGTTCCTCCTCTAGCCCCTCCTCGTCAGAAGCCACAGGAACAGAAACCTCCGCCGTCTCTGACACCCCTTCCGAATCCTCGTCCGCCCAAACTGGAACCGAAGAAACCTCCGCTGTCGAAGGAAACTCTTCTGGAGGCTCATCTCTCGGGACTTCCGGGACAATAAACACCACTTCTTCCGGCTCCGCCGTAAATTACAAGGGCGACAAAGTCCTCGAAGATTCCGACATCGCAAAAATCAAAGAGCTCCAACCTCTCTACGAAGAAGCCGTAAAAGGAACGAACGTCCCTTGGCAAGTCCTCGCAACTATCCACTATCGCGAGCACAGCCTCAGCAAAGAAAACGCTTCAAACGGCCAAGGTATCTTCCAGCTCTATGACCATTATATCGCCGGAGAAACCTTCCCAACTTCCGGCGAAGCCTCCGACGAAGAGTTCATTCGCCAAGCTAAAATGGCCGCCGAAGATTTCGCAAAAGCCATCCCGGACAAATACAACATCAACAGTGCCGAAGGCATAAAATTCGGCTTCTTTGCCTATAACGGACAAGCCGACGCCTACAAGGCTCAAGCCTTAGCTCTCGGCTTTTCTCAAGACGGCGCAGACATCGGCGAAGGCTCTCCTTACGTCATGAATCGCTACGATGCCCAACGCGACCCGACTGCCGGAGCCGACAAATGGGGTCAAATAAAATCCGACGGTGGCGGAATCGAATATCCCGCAAACAATGATTTTGGCGCCTTTGTAGTTTACACCGCCCTAACCGGAGGAGCCTGGTCCTCGACCGGCGGAACGACAAACGCCATCGACGCCTGCGATTCCGCATCCCTCGTCGACGGAAACAGCACCGGCGGAAACGGTGGCGAACTTATCGCCGCAAAAGCCCGCGAGCTCGCCTGGTCCGACACAAGCCACTACAACGAAGTCAATCCTTCCTTCCTAGCTGCCGCCAAAGCCCTCGGAGAGGGAACGAGAAACTACTGCGGTGGCGATGCCGAACTCGACTTCGCTCAAGATTGCGGTATCTTCGTCTCGACCGTCGTTCGCTCAACCGGCATCGATCCTGACTTCCCAAAAAGCTACACCCCCGACCTCGAACACCACATGTCAAATTCTAGCCTCTGGACAGAAATAGAAAACACTGGAAGCGAAGATAATCTCCTCCCTGGAGACATCTTCGTCGTAAACGCCGGTAGCCATGGCTACGGTTCAAAAGAATACCCTGACGGAGGCGGAGGCGGCGCCGGTCACATCTTCATCTATCTCGGAGGAGAAGACAAAACCGCAAGTGCTTCGCTCTGCGGTCGCTCCGGAAACCTCAAAGAAGACGTCCAATTCTCAAGCTCCGGAACCCAATATCGCATTTTCCGCTCAACCGTCCAATCCGGAATCTCCGGTGGCTCCGTCGGAAGCTTCGACGAAGAACTGAAAGCCCTCGAAAAAGACGGAAGAAAAGTCGGCGCTGCCGTCGCCGCTCCCGGAACAAAAGATGTTTCCCAGGTTCAAGTTGGTGGCTCCTGGCTTACAGGTCGTGCCTGGTCCACTATAAAAGTCCCACTCTCCATCGCCGCTACTCAGAAAAACGCCTCAACCGGCTCCGTAACCGATCCATACGGAGAAACCTGCTCTCACGATCTCAGTTCCGCAATCAACGTTGCCATTACCCAGTCCAACAACTGCGGAGCTTGGTGGCTCTGGACCGCCCTCGGCGGCGACAATTCCTCCGCTGCTGATTCCGTCACTTCCGTAATAAAATCCGGCGGAGACTCCGGAACAACCGTCGTCAGTTCAGGTGACGGAAAAAGTCTAACTTCCGGAAAAACCGAATGGTCTCTCGCTGGCCAAGCTATCTTTGCCGCGAACATGGCTTCCATCTCTGGCGCCTCCTCCGTCATGTCAGAAATGAAAGTCCACAACGCGAGCGACGGCTCCTACGGCCTCAACATCTACGATTCCGCCATGACCAAAGGCGGCTGGGGTTCAGACGACGGTGGAGCGACTCGTCAGTTCGGAATCGTAAAAGTCTCAGACGGAAAATGTATGGCCGTCGCCATCGGAACAAACGGAAACGCCCAATTTTCCACCCTCACCGCTATTGTCAGTGTGCTAAATAATCATGCGGACAGCCTCCCAACTGGAAGTTGCCCCTCAGGGTTCTAAAATGCAAGAAAACAACTTTCTCTCAAACATTTTCCAGTCCTCTCCAAGCGAACAAGACGGCTCTCTTAAGCCTAAAAACATCTTCCTCCTCGTCCTGGTTTCCATCGGAATTTTCTCTATCATTCTTCTCGTTATCCTTCTCACCTTCCTCTCCCGCTTCCGCTACTCGACTCTAAACCTGACTTTCTCCCCCCTCTCCGCCGTCGCAACAATCGACGGAACTCAAGTCTCCTCCGGCGCTGTCCATATCTCCCCAGGAACCCACCAAATAACCATAGAAAAGTTCGGCTTCGAAACAAAAACCGAAACTTTCACCCTCTCCGCCGGACAATCCCGCGACTTCTCCGTCATGCTCTCCCCCTCAGAAGATTTCACAAAATCCTGGTATTCCTTCCATCCCGAAGATGGAAAAATCAGCGAACAAATCGGTGACAAATCCGCCGACGACTTCACTGCTAGCTTAGAAAAAACCTATCCCTTCGCCTCTAAACTTCCCATAAAAACCGCCAACTTCCAAATCTACCGCTCTTCATGCAACGGGGAAGTATGCTTCACCATTTCCGCCTCCTCCGAACACCTCGACGAGGCTCTCAACTATTTCAAATCTCGCCTTTATTCCGATCTCGGAAGCCTCAACATCGTTTTTAAAGATTATCACAATCCATTCAAGGGGGAGGGCTAAATGCAAACTCTAAAACAAAACAAAAAACTTCTAATCGTCGGCATCATCTCAATAGTTATTATCCTAATCATCTGTCTTTTTAGCCCCTTCGGAACTTCCGACACAAGTTTATGCCTAAAACTCAAACTCGCTTCAGAAAAATCATCCCTCGAGGAGTCCTTAAAAGGGAATTACTCCTTCCTTCCCAGTCTAGAAATTAAAAAGCTCCTCATCATAAAAAACAACAAATATCTCGGCGCCACTTTTTCCTACGAAGGCGCAACCTATCGCGCTCTGCTAGTTAGAAAAAACGACTCTTGGATTGTTCATTCCACTCCCTCTCTTATTCTCGCTTATTCCGATTTCCCCGACGTCCCTAAGGAAGTTATAAAAACAATTAACAATATGTAGGTTTAACTATGTCATTTCTCAAAAAACACCCAATCCTCTCAACAATAATTTTCGTCCTCGTCGCCTCCATTCTAATTTCCGCCATCATCATCTTCGTCGACTCTAGTCGTGACAGGACCGCAACCGTTTATATCTCCGTCGCCCCTCAAGGTGCAGAAATCTCTTTCTCCGGAGAAGAAACTCTAACCAACAATTCTACAAACCGCCTAAACCCCGGAACCTACACGATTTCCGCCTCCCTCCCTGGTTACGAAACAGAGTCGAGAACTTTCACCCTCGACCCAAACGGCTCCGAAAGTATCATTCTCCCCCTCCTTCCAACAAACAACGATTTCTCCGCCTACGAAAAAAATTTCGACGACCTCTACGATCTCCGTTTTTACTCCTCAAAAAACCCCGACAACTCCGCCGTCTCTAAGTTCCTCATGGGTTACGACAAAAAAGCCACAATAGAATCCGTCCTCCCTCTATATCGCTACGAGCCAGTGGACTATTATTATGTCTTCTTTAAAACCAACGAAGATGCCTGCGAACGCCTCTTCTGCCTAGAAATCGGCGCCCACACCGATTCTGCCTATTCCGCCGCCCTCCGCGACATCGCCTCTCACGGCTACAATCCTTCCGATTACGAAATCGTCCGCTCCCGCTAAATTTTATTCAATATCTTCAACCGCCCCCACGCTCGTAATAATCACCTGATTCTTTTTAAAGTTCCGAACGAGCGCTTTTTGTCGCGTCTCGTCTAGCTCAGAAAACACATCATCAAGTAACACTACCGGGCTTTTTCCGAGAACTTCTTTCACCATCTCCGCCTCGATAAATTTCAGTGCAATAACAATCGACCGAACTTCTCCTCGACTCGCCGACCCGTCCGCCTCTGTTTTATTAAACAAAAACTTATAATTATCCCTATGCACCCCAAAACTCGTATGCCCCACGATCGAATCTCTCTCAAACCTTCCTTCAAGCTCCCTAAAATACCCATTTTCATCCACCTCCGCATCTTTCTCGAGCCTAATCAAGATTTCATCCTCATTATCTGCAATCGAACGATAAATATCTGTAAGCTTCTTATTAATGTTTTCCACAAGTTCAACCCGACTTTTCCACAAGTCCACCCCCAATCTACTCAAAAGCACATTCCAAGAAAACAACTCTTCCTTCTTTAAAAACTCTTTTTTAAGAAGCTCATTTCGTTGTTTTAATGCTTTATTATATTTAGACAGGGAACTACTATACCTATCGCTCAGTTGCGCAAAAAACCTATCGAAATAATCGCGCTTCCTACTCGGGCTCGCCCCGACAATGTTTAAATCATCCGGTTCGAACAACACAATCGGATATTTATATTTTTTTGGCAACCTCGCCGTCTTTTTTTCTCCTGCAAAAAATGTCTTTTTTCCACTCTCTGCCTCATAAGTTACAACAACTTTTTCTCCGTCAACGTATTCAAGTTCTACTCGATAAAATTCCGCTCCTCTCCGAATAATCTCCCGATCGACCGCCCTAAAACTTTTCCCCCTCGTTGTCTCAACAATCGCTTCTAAAATCGAAGTTTTCCCACTTCCATTTTCTCCAGAAATCATCGTCGTTTCTTTCCAACACGACAACAAAAACTCCTCATGACATCTAAAGTTATTTAATTTTACAGATTTTATAATCATTACGATTTGAGTGGCATTATTATATGTGTATATTTATCACTTTTCTCATTTTTTACAATAATCGGCGCCAACTTTCCGGAAAATCCCAATTTAACCTTTTCTTCATCAAGCACATTTAGCGCATCCATTAAAAACCTCGAATTAAGCGTAACCCTCTCGTCTTTCGGAATATCCGTTTCTATCTCTGAGTCGTTTTCTCCATACTCATTCGCAACCGACCCAACAGAAAACGTTCCTGTCGCTGTTTTCGCCTCTAGAACTATCGACCCTCCGACCTCTCTTGCAAATAACGCCGCAAGTTTCGTAACTCTTATAAGTTCTTTCTTCTCCACAACAATCTCCGCCTCGCTTTCTTTCGGAATCAGCTGACGATAATCCGGGAAACTCCCTTCAATCAACTTCGAAGTTATTTCTATCTCACCAATCCTGAAAATAACTTGCGCCTCATCAAACAAAATCTCAACCTCCTCCGCTTCTTCACTCATCGACCTCATCACTTCCGCAAGGGAACTAGTAGGCACAATCGCTTTTATCTCACTCTCGACTTTCTCAATAAACTTTCTCTCTGCAAGTCTATATCCGTCCGTCGAAGCGATATAAAGTGCCCCCTCATCCGTATTAAAATACACCCCCGTAAGTGCCGGTCTAGTTAAATCATTTGAACTCGCAACAATAACTTGATTTACTCCGACCTTAAACTCATCCACCCCCATCCTAAATCTCACCGCTTTATCCTCATCAATCTCCGGAAGCTCAGGAAAATCATCTGCCGGCGTCCCATTAAACGTCGACTTATACCCCTTCGACTTCACCGCAATTTTCGTTCCGTCAACAGAAATATTAACTATATTCCCCTTAGGAAGGTTAGAAACAAACTCCGCTATAAGTTTCGCTGGAACAGTAATGACTCCATTTTCGCTTTTACTAACTGGCAAATAGACAACAACTGCCATATTCAAATTTGTTGTGGTTAAACTAACTTTTCCTTCATCCGCCCTAATTAAAACATTACTAAGTATCGGAAGTCCAGATTTGCTTCCTCCTGCAACTCTACTTACTATATTTAATGCCTTAGATAGTTTCCCAGAATCAACTTCAAGCTCCATTTTGTCTCCTTTCTTTTAAAAACTTCCTTTAATAAATATATATTTAGTAATCATAGTAGTATGGTATGTGGAAAAAATGAATAACTCGGAAAACTTAACTATTCGCCCCAAATAACTTTTCCCACACGCATTTAAAACTTTTTCGCAAAAACCGAACAAGTTCCCACAAAACCGAACACTTTCCCACAAAACCGAACAAACCGAACACGCCGATTTTTTGTTCTCCACAGCCTTATGAACAAAAAATCCCGCCCCTCTCCACAGCATTTTCCACAAACTTTTCCACAAAACGCTCATTTTTACTCGATTTTTACGCATAAATAGCTTCCTTTATTTGCTCGACCTGATCCCTCAGCTGTAAATTCGTTTTCTGATCCGTTTCAATCTTTCTTATCCCATTCATAACTGTCGTATGGTCCTTCACGCCAACTTCTGGCGCGATTTTTGTCGTGGACATCCCTAGTTCCTTGGAAAGAAGATACATCGCAACCTGTCTCGCGGTTTTTATATGTGCCACCCTACTTTTCCCAGTCATCTCGACCACCGTCAGATTATAATATTTAGCAACCTTCTCGACGACCTGCCTCGACGTTACTGCGCGCGTTCTTCGGACGACCGAACCCGAAACATACCCTTCATTTATAAGCTCTAAAGGCGTCATGCCTTTGATTTCTGCCGTGAGCATAATTTTTTGGAACTCACCTTCAAGCTCGCGCACATTTGTTTTGACGTTTTCCGCGATAAATTCAATCGCCGCATCTTCAATTTCTTGTCCGAGATATTCCGCCTTTGCCTTAAGAATAGCGCATCTATCCTCAAACCCAGGAAAAGAAATGTCGTACGCCCCCGCACTCTCTAATCTCGAACTTAATCGAACGTCGAGAGTCTTTATTTCCTTAGGCAATCTATCGCAGGTTATTATTATCTGTTTATTTGCTTGATGTAAGTCATTAAATATATTAAAAAACTCTTCCTGACTCCTATCTTTTCCAATAATCATCTGAAAATCATCAATAATAAGAACGTCAAGTTTTTGATATTTCCTTACAAACGCATCTGGTTTATTTGCTTTAATCGAGTTAATAAATTCCGAATAAAAATGATTCATCGTCGCATAAAGGACTTTATAATCAGGATATTTTTCCACGATAGCATTTCCGATTCCCTGAACAAGGTGGGTTTTCCCAAGCCCAGGCCCACCATAGAGAAAGAATGGGTTGTTTTTCTTCCCAGGTTCTGCAACTATCAACTTAGCAACCCCGGCTGCAAGTTCATTACTACTCCCAACAACGAAGTTATCCAGTGTATATTTAGAATTAAGCCCCGTCGAAGCTGTCCTTGCGCTATCTCTAACTCTCCCTAGTCCATTTACATAATCTCCAACCGAATTGACTCTCCCGCCCCCGCCGAGTTTTATACCATCCTCGCTCGTCACTTCTCTTGCGCGAACTCGTGTACCTCTATTAGAGGATTTAACGGTAAAATCTATCTGTTTCAACTCAATTCCATT
The DNA here is from genome assembly GCA_017545595.1 of Candidatus Saccharimonadota bacterium. Classification (GTDB taxonomy): domain Bacteria; phylum Patescibacteriota; class Saccharimonadia; order Saccharimonadales; family Saccharimonadaceae; genus Nanosyncoccus. The sequence goes on from JAFWLO010000007.1 coordinate 38,185, forward strand.
ATTTTTAAACGCTTCCATGAGCATTGTTCGATATTTTGAGTCGAGCTGTTTGGAAATAAACACGTTTGGCGTCCCAATAGTGGCGACACCTTCTTTTTTGTCAAGCGAGATAAGTCTAATGTCTTTGAACCAAATATGATTAGCATCAGAAACTTTGCTCTGAACCTCCGCTAAAACATTTTGGAACACATCAAACATTATCCCCTTATGACCTCCTTTATAACTTATCTAATTATATCCCAGTTAAGAAAAGTTTTCCACAACTTTATAACCTAAAATTTCATATTTTATAATATGCTAAAAATTAACAGGGAAGGAGTTTTCCACTGTTTCGATTTTACCCCGTTGTAATTGTGGAAAACTCCTTGATTATGGTGGAAAACTTTGATATAATAAAACAAATATTTGCAAATAATTAAACTATATAGGATTCTATTTTATGCCCAAACGAACTTATCAGCCCCACAAGCGACAGCGCAAAGCTGAACACGGTTTCATGAAGAGAAACTCCAACCATACCGGCCGTCTCGTCCTTAAACGTCGCCGCCTAAAAGGTCGCAAACGCCTCACTGCCTAGTCTTACGCCCATCTAAATACCCCGAAAGGGGTATTTATGGTATAATGTATTCATCTTATGTTGACAAAAACTTACCGATTTCACTCCCGAGGAGGCGTTAAGCACGCCTATCGCGCCGGAAAGACCATTCGTCGCCCTGATCTTAGTCTGGTTTTCTGCGACAATCCTAAGGGCTTCACGCGCTTTGCTGTTGTTGTCTCTAAAAAGGTTCTCCGTTCTGCCGTCGGTAGAAACCGCATTCGTCGCCGCGTTTACGAAGCTATCCGTCTCAACCTCTCCGAGTTTAAACAACCTCGAGATTATGTTTTTGTCATTTATAGCCAAAGAATAAAATCCCTTCCGTTCTCCGAACTAGAAAAAGAAATCAGGGAACTATCAAAAGAAAGTATGCTACAATAATCTCATATGTTTAGACTAATCGATTTTCTTATTGTCCGCCCAATCTCGAACATCTTGTTTCTAATCTATAATTTTGTCGGCGACTTCGGGATTGCCATTATCCTCTTTGTCGTTCTGGTCAAAATCCTCATGTGGCCCCTTGTTAAAAAACAGCTCCATCAAACAAAGCTCATGAAAAAACTCCAGCCCGAGCTTGCTGAAATAAAAAAGAACTGCAACGGGAATCGCCAGCTCGAATCTCTTCAGACTATGGATCTTTACAAAAAATACAACGTAAAGCCTTTTGCCTCTCTTTTAACCGTCTTGATTCAGCTTCCGATCTTCATTGCTATTTTTAGCGCTATCCGCGTCATGGCTACTCCTCCGACCGTCGAGAAAAACCTCGACCTCCGTGCTTACTCTTTTGTAAAATCGTCAGATTCCCATGTTGGAGAAGTTGTCAATCTACAAAGCGCCTACCTAGAAGAAAAAACCGCCTACGACGAAAAACAATCCGATGAATCTCTTTCCTCTGAGGAAAAAGAAGCTCTTAAGGCTCCGGTTTATCAGTTTCATCCTAAGCTTTTCGGAAAGATAAATCTTGAGGTAAAACCAGGTTTTGGTTCAAAGTCTGCCATTATAATGCTCGCCTTCACGATTGGCGCCTCTATTATTCAATTTTTCATCGCCCAGCAGCAACGTCCTTCTGGAAAAAACAAAAAATCAAAAACTTTCCGTCAACTTATGAAAGAAGCCGGAGAAGGAAAAGAACTTGACCAAGCCGACATAAACGATATGTCTTCCGCCCAAATGGCCTATATGATGCCTTTTATGCTTCTATTCATCATGATAAACCTCCCAGGTGCCATCGTATTCTATTATTTCCTCTCCAACGTCATTACTCTCGTTCAGCAAAAAATCATTTTAGACAAAGCGGAAAAAGAAATGGAAATCTCCGCCGACAAAGCTATTCTCAAAGAACTTAAACGCGCCGAAGAGGCGGAAATAATAGAAAACAAAAAAACAGGAACAAAAATAACTCGTATCTCCGCAAAAGACATTAAAAAGAAAAGGAGATAAAATGAATCAAGACGAATCAATTCGTTTCGCAACAAAATACCTAGAAGACTTGTTGTCGTTTTTTGGAATAAACGTCGCAGTTTACTCGACGATAGACGACGAAGTTATTCAACTCAGTGTCCCTTCAACCTCAATGAACTCCCTCCTAATAGGGAAGAACGCAGACAATCTTCGTAGTCTTCAATATATCGTTTCTCAAAGTCTCGCCGCTCGGGGCGCAGAAATCACTCGCGTAAATGTCGATATTGCCGACTACAAACGTCAACGCGCCGACCGCATTTCCGAACGCGCCGAAGGTTGGATAAAAAAGGTCCGCGCAACCGGTGAACCTATGACGGTCAACCTGAACGCCGCCGATCGTCGCGTCGTCCATAAACTCGCTGAGGATTATTCCGACATTACTACCCATTCTGAAGGGGAAGGTCGCGACAGAGTGTTAATTATCTCAAAAATTTAAAATAATCCCCCCGGGGGGATTATTTTAAATTTTTGAGATAATTAACACTCTGTCGCGACCTTCCCCTTCAGAATGGGTAGTAA
>JAFWLO010000008.1 GCA_017545595.1 Candidatus Saccharimonadota bacterium
AGATAGAGGAAATTATTTGGAGTACTTAGGGTTGAAAGAGAAGGGAAAGTGTGAGAAAATGGGAGATTTGGAGAAAATTATAGGGGTGGAGGGGAGAAAAAGAGGGAGTGTGCCATATAGTCGAAAAGGGTAGTGCTTTTAATTTATGTAAAAATGTGTTGTAGTATGTAGTAAAAATTTCCGCGTTGCTATAAAAGTACATAGTTAAAGTAAAATTATTTGTTATTATTTTCTTTATTATGAGGCTCGCTTGCGGTCGACAGGTTTTTTACAGGACCGGTGTCCTTCGCGCCCGTCGTTACGGGGCTTCGGCACCTTCATCCTCGGTCGTAACCTCCGGACATCCTGTAAAAATCTGTCTTCCCGCTCGCCCCTTTTCTCTCTTTTTTCTTCTCTTTTTTATTTGTTATTATTCTTTTCTCGTTTTTTGTTTCTCTTTTTTGTTTCTTTTTCTTTCTCTTTGTCGGGATGCTAAACATCTGGGGGAGGGGGACAGAAGCGAAGGGCAAAGAGGAAGCCCTGCTAGCGAGCCACGCAACGGACTGCGAACCCGTAGCCCTTGCGGCCCCCATGCTGAGGACCGAAGTACGTAGAGGCGAAGCCCTGGCCGTGAGAGCCCGCGGAAGAGTAAGTATGCGAAGACCAGTAGTAGCCGCTCGAACTCCTATTGTTAAGGCCAGTAGAGTTCCAGTAATAGGTGCCACTACGAGGAAACGCAAACGGTTCGGAGAGAATACTGGAATCGGCTCTGGTTAAGTTGCTTCCTACATTCATAGAAAGCGTTGAGTCGAAGAGGTTGGAGAAACTGTTGGTGCCGGAGTTTCTAGGTAATTGCCAACCGAGAGGGCAGATGGAGTCTACGGCATCCTCATTACTCCAGTTTGTTATGGTGGAGCCGGCGGTGGCGGCGTAGAAGTTATACCAGTTGCCGTCGACTTGAGAGGAGGCGAGCGGAGAGGAGGAAATAAAAGAAGATTTGATGGTTAAAATAACAGATATACTTGGCAATTTGGCGGAAATATTTTTGGCACTTTGGCGGGATTTTTCTTGGCGGTTTGGCGAAAGGCTATGGTTTTAAGCAACCTATCGGGACGACAAAGACCCCGTCTTTTCTTTCGTAAGCGTATCTTGCGTCTCCGGATAAAATCATGAGAAAAGCGGGGGATTTCATGACGGAGGTGTCGATTTGGGCGGAGAAGGCACGGAGGGAGGCGGAGGCGGATTCGATTGTTTCTTCGGCGGAGCCGAGTTTTATCTCGACGGCGCCCCAGCTCCCGTCAAAAAGATGGACGATTGCGTCGCATTCGAGGCCGTTTTTATCACGATAATAGAAAAGTTCACCGCCGAGCGATTCGGAATATACTCTCAAATCGCGAAGGGCGAGGGATTCGAAAATTTGGCCGAATGTTCCGGCGTCGGAAAGGAGATCGTTTTCGCTAGCATAGAGCGAAGCGACGGCGAGGGACGGGTCGACGAAGAAGCGTTTTTTTGTGGTTCGGATGTCGGTTTTACTGCGGAGTTTAGGCGTCCAAGACTCGACGTCTTCGAGAAGATAGAGTTGTTCGAGGATGGAGATGTAGTTCGAAACGGTGACGTCGGTGATTTTTGTGCCGGTGTTTTCTATGATGTCGGTGACGGTCGTCGCGATTCGGACGGGGGTCGCGGTTTTTCTCGCAAGAGACCTGAGGAGGGCTTTCATGCGACCGGGACTGTAGTATTCTAGAGAACTGAAGCTTTCTTCTCTGTTTATGACGGTTTTGAGGTATTCTTTAGGGAGGAGAAGGGGGTTTGAGGGTTTTCGAGCGACGCTGATGGGCCAACCTCCGCGGGCGCAGAGGTGAGCGATGTCGCCGAGGCGATGAGGAGATTCGCCTTCGACTTTAACTTGGGGCGCGAAGAGGGATTTAAGAGAGACGGAGCCGTTAGAATCACCAGATTCGAAGAGAGTCATGGGTCGCATTTTTACGTCCGCGAAACGACCGGCGCCAGAGTGTTTGGGTTTTCTTTTTCTAGGGGTCGAGGAGCCGGTTAAGATGTATTGTGCGACTTCTCCGGTTCGATCAACGTCGTATCGAACGGCGTCCCAGATTTCTGGGATGTCCTGCCATTCGTCGATAAGACGAGGGCGAGGGCCTTTTAGGGCGAGGTTCGGTTCGCTTTCGATAAGGGGAATAGACTTGTCGTTCGGGTCTTGGAGTTCGATGAAGGATTTCGCGAATTCTTTTGCGGTTCGGGTTTTTCCACACCATTTACAACCGACGACGTTGACGGCGCCAAAATTGTCGAGTTTTTCTCGAAGTTCTTTGTCAATTAAGCGGGGAATATAATCGTTTGTTGTCATATTAAATCCTATTATAGTACAAGTTTATTATAAAAGATATACTTTGCAGTTTGGCGGGAAAATATTTGGCAGTTTGGCGGGAAAATATTTGGCATTTTGGCGGGATTTTTCTTGGCAGTTTGGCGGGGCGGAGTTTGGGATATTTTTTAGATTTATGGTAAAATAATAGTATATGAAAATAGGGATTTTAGGGGCAGGAGAGTTTGGGAGAGCGCTTGGGGTCGTTGCGCGAAAAAATGGACACGTAACGTATTTTTATGATCCGTTTATATATCCTGAGAGAACGCTTAGGGATATTGTTGAGTTTTCTGATATGCTGGTTCTTGCGACGCCGTCGAAGGCGGTTTGCGAAATCTTTTCGTTGTTCCCCGCTGAGGCGTTTTATAAGCCACTAGTTGTTGCGACGAAGGGTGTTTTGAACTTTAATTTGTATCCGAAATTTGAGGAATTTGAGATTTTGTCTGGGCCGGGGTTTGCGAAAGATTTAGAGGATGGAAGGAAAATTAAGTTGACTGTCGCGAAAGAGAGAATTCTTGAGAGCGGGAGGACGTTTTCTGAGAAAGCTTTCGGATCGAAAACGCTGAGTTTTGATAAGACTGACGACGTTGCGGGGGTGATGATGCTTGGGGCGCTAAAGAACATTTTTGCTATTGAGTCGGGAAGAAGGGGGCTTGTTGTGAAGACTGAGGAGTTTAAGGAATTTATGGTGACGGCGCTTGGGGAGGCGCAAAAATTCCTCATTTATAACGGCGGGTTTTTAGAGACGATTCGGCTTTCGGCGGGGATTGGGGACTTTGTTTTGACCTGCGGGAGCGACAGGAGCAGAAACTATAGGTTCGGAAGGAGGCTCAGGGGGGCGAGGAAAACTGGGAAAATTAGGAGTTTGGACGGGATTTTAAGGGGAGAAAAAGTGATTTCTGGTGGGTTTTCTGGGAAAAATGGGGGGATTTTAGCGAAAAATGGCGGATTTTTGATAAAAAATAACTGGTTTTTGACTAAAAGTCGAAAAAATCAAAAAATAGAGACGATTGAGGGGGTTTCTGCGGTCGAAGAAATCGAGACGGAAGGACTGTTTGTTCCGAGAGAGCTGGAAATTTTGCCGGATATCATGAGGAGAATAAAAAATGCCACTAAATAAGAGACAACAAGAAGCTGTAGATTATCTCGAGGGACCGTTGCTTGTTCTCGCGGGGCCTGGAACAGGAAAAACACATCTTCTTTCGGCGAGAGTTAAGAGCATTTTAGAGAAAACCGACACGAACCCTGAGAATATTCTTTGTTTGACGTTCACGGAGAGTGGAGCGTCGAATATGAGAGAGAGGTTAATTTCTACGGTTCGGGACGCGGCGAGGAGGGTGGAAATCCACACGTATCATTCGTTTGGGGCGGACCTCCTCGGAGAGTATAAAAATTTTGCGGAGACGTTCGACAGAAATCTTGAGACGCCGATTTCTGATGTGAAGAAATATAAGGTTGTGAAGAGAATTTTGGAGGATTTGCCAGTCTCTAACATTCTTAGACGAGCTAAGGTTAAAGACGTTATCGATACGATTTCTAGCGCGAAGGCGGCGAGATTGACTGGTGACGATCTCAAGAAAATTGCTAATGCAAATATAGAGATGAGCGCGGAGATTAGCCGAGAAGTCGCGCCGATTTTTGCTTCGGCGAAAAAGGGACTGAGGTTTTATCTGGCTCGCGATAATGTTTATTATCCGGTTCTCGAGGCGCTTGTGAAATTTATTTCTAAAGACAAAATTCTTAAAGATGTTGAACCTGTCGCAAATCCGCTCGCGAGGTCGCTTCAAGAAATCATCGAAGAAGAGAATGCGAAAGAAAAGCCCTCTTCGAAAGCGTTGACGGATTGGAGAAATAAGAATTTTGAGGTGGACGAGAACGGTCTTTTCCGACTAAAAGATAGAATTTCTAACAAAAAACTTCTTGCGCTTGGGAATGTAATGAACGAATATGTGAGAATTCTCGAGGACGAGGAGATGTTTGACTTTGACGACATGATTCAGGAGGCGATAAAATATCTCCAGAATGATGAAGCATTCAGGCGGACGTGTCAGGAGAGGTTCCAGTATATTTTGCTTGATGAGTTCCAGGATACGAACCCGAGCCAGGCGGAAATTATCCGACTCCTTACGGATTATGAAAAGCCGAACGTGATGGCGGTTGGGGATGACGATCAGGCTATTTTTGAGTTTCAAGGGGCAGACGCCTCGAATCTTATAAATTTCCAGGAGCAATACGCGGCGAAAGTTATAAATCTTGAGGAGAACTTTCGTTCGAGACAGGAAATTTTGGATTTTTCTCGAAAGATTGCGGATCAGATTCCGGATAGTTTCGCGAAAAAACAGGGAGTTCCGAAGAATTTGACTGCGCACTTTGGGGGCGGGGGAAAGATAGAAAGACACGAATTTTTGACGGCGGAGCAGGAATATCAGTTTGTTGCGGAAGAAGTTAAAAGATTGATAGCTTCGGGAGAAAAACAGAGCGAGATAGCAGTGATTTGTCCGAAGCACGCGTATTTTAAGGAGCTTGTCCCGTTTTTGAAGGCACAAGAAGGGGTGAATATTGCGTATGAGAAGCGAGACAACCTTCTTGAAGACCCGAGGCTTTCTGAGTTGATTCGGCTCGGGAAATTTGTTTATGCACTTTCAAAAGGAGAAGAAGTTGGGCCGATGATTCTCGAGATTTTGTCGTTTCCTTTCTGGGGGATTTCTGCGAGCGACGCATTAAAAACCATTTCTAAGGCATTTAAGGAGAGAAAATCTGGGCTCGAGTGTATTTTGGAGTCGGAAAGTGAGAAAATACGGGAACTTGGGGAGTTTTTCTCGGGGCTTGCAATGGCTTCGTTCGATTCTTCGATTGAACTTTTGTTCGATTATTTCGTCGGGTCGGCGCCGCTTGGGGAGTTTCGTTCGCCGTTTTTGGAGTTTTATGCAAAAGAATTGGGGGAATACGAGAAATTTGAGTTGTATGAGAACTTGTCGGTCTTAAAGTCGGCGATTAGAGAGTATTCTCAAGAGAGGAATTTGAAGCTAAAGGACTTTGTTGAGATGGTTGCGGATTATGAGGACGCAGGCATGGCGCTCACGAACACTTCGCCATACAGGGATTCGAGCGACGCAGTTCAAGTTGTTACTGCGCACAAGTCGAAGGGGCTCGAATATAAGCATGTTTTCTTGATTTCTGCGGATAATTTGAACTGGGGGAAGGCTAAGGGGAACAATAACGAGCTGTCGCTTCCGACAAACTTGCAACATATTCGGCATACGGGGGCTTCGGACGAAGAAAGACTCAGACTTTTGTTCGTTGCGATTACGCGGGCAAAGGACCATGTTGTGATGACTAATTCTCTTTCTGGATTTTCTGGGAAGAAAGTTGCGAGACTAGGGTATCTTGGAGAATATGAAGATAAAGACGAAAATGGAGAGCTGGCGGTTTTTTCTCCGTATATCCCTGAGAAGGCCGGAGGACAGAAAGTTAAGCTTCATTATAAAGATTTGTTAGAGATTCGGAAGGATGTTGACCTTCAGAGAAGTTGGGGGGCGACATACGCGAGGTTTAATCCGGAACTGAGGCCGATTTTAGAGGAGCGAATGGCGAATTATAGGCTTACGGCGACGGATTTGACGCATTTTGTTGATATTGCTTGGGGTGGACCAGTGAAATTTTATGAGGAAAAGGTTCTTCGTTCGATTCGACCTCCTTTGACGGATAATGTGATTTTTGGGATTTTGGTTCACGAAGTTTTCGAGAAGGTGACAAATGAGAAAATATCTGACGAAGAGGCGCTTGAAGAGTTCAGAAAGCTCGTTGAAGAGGGCGGATATACTGCGAAGCAAAAAACTGATTTCTTTGAAGGCGGAGAAATGACACTCAAGGCTTCTCTTGAGAAGTTTGGAGAACTTTTAAGGAAGGAAGGTTCGAAGGCAGAGGTCGACTTTTCTCGAGAACATATTTTTTACGGAGATACTCCAATAACTGGAAAAATTGACCATATTTCGATTGACGAGGAGAATAGCGAGATTGAGATTATTGACTTTAAGACGAGGAAAAATATCGACGGAGGTTGGTTGTCTAAGCCGGCACTTCTTAAATATTCGATGCAACTTTGGTTTTATAAGCTTCTCCTTAATATGTCGAAAAAATATAGAAATTATGACGTTAAAAAAGGACATATTTTGTTTGTTTCGCCGGATGATAATGGAGAAGTCATCGATAAAGTGCTTGATCTTGAAAAATTTGAGGTTGAGTATGGAGCGAAGCTTGGGAAATTGTGTTCGGAGGTGCATCGGTTAATCTTTACCTTGGAATTTGTGGATGATGAGAAGATTTTTATTGACCCTGATGAGAGCAGAAGCGTGAAGGATATTAGAGATTTTATTGATTTGATTATTGGGGCGTAGTAAAAAATTAGTTTCGATTTTGGTTTTAGGGCGTCTTGTTTTTTGTTTTTTGTGGTTTTGCTTTTGCTTGATTTTTTGAGAGAATTTGATTTAATTAAAGTGATTCCACGGAAAAAGGGGGTGAAAAATGTGGGATGGTTGTTTCCGGATAAATATTGTTTAAGAGACTCAAAAACTGGTGTTTCTGAAAGTTTTGACACTGTTGAGGAAGCTGCCCTGTTTCTGAAAATGCACGGAGCGAATACGATTGACGCCGGCGGGACAAGAACGCTTGAGGCTTTGTCGAGAGCTGGTTACGACACTAAAGGTGAAAAACACGGAACACTCGGGATTTTTGGACTTTGACAATATTTATAAACTGAATAAAGCCCCGGCTCGGGGCTTTTTGCTAGCGTGGTTTTGTTTTGTGAAAAAGTTGATTTCACGAAAACTGTTGATTTGTCAAGAAATTTCACAGAGTTTTCACGATTTTTTCTCTGTTATTTTCGATTTGTAATTTTCTATGGCTTTTTTTAGGGCCTGATGACCGAGGACGGAACAGTGAAACTTTTGTTTTGGGAGACCACCTAGAAAGTCGCAGATTTCTTCGGCGGAGATTTTTTCGGCATCGGAGAGGGTTCTTCCCTTTGCAAGCTCGGAGAGGGCGGAAGTTGAGGCAATCGCGCTCGCGCAGCCGTAAGTTTTCCAGCCTATGTCGGAGATTTTCCCGTCTTTAACTTTGATTTTTACGAGCATTTGGTCGCCGCAGATGGGGTTTCCGACAATGCCTTCGCCGTCGGCTTTGAAGTTTTCTTCGTCGCCCATGATATAGTTTCGGGGGTTTAGAAAGTGGTCTTTGACGATTTCGGTGTAGGCCCAGTCGATTTTTTCTGACATGATTTCCTTTCGGGGTTGTTAGTTTTAGCGAAGTTGTTTTTTTGGTTTTGTTATTTTAAGGATTTTTGAGTTTTTTCTGAATGGTTGGTTTTAGAGTTGAGAGGTCTTCGAGGCGGGAGATTATCGGGGGGAGTTTTTCGAGGAGGGTTTCTATATCGGATTTTTTTGTGTCGAGACCGAGGGAGAAGCGGACGGAATCGTGGGCGATTTCAGGATCGGAAGTTATTGCCATGATGACGTGGGAGGGGGCGATATCGCCAGAGGCGCAGGCGGAGCCTGTCGAGACAGCAATTTTTTCGAGGTCTAGGTAGAGCTGGGTTGATTCACCTTCTACGGAAGAGATGGAGACGTTTAAGATGTTTGGGAGGGAGAGTTCGGGCGAGGAGGGGGTCAAAACTCGGAGATTTTTGTGGAGTTTTTTAAGTTCGGATTCGAGATAGGATTTTAGGGGGCGGACGGAGGCCTCAAAAAGGAGAGGAGTGTTCTTTTCTTTTGCGATTCGCGCTGCTTCGCCAAAACCGGAGGCGAGGAGGATGTTCGAAGTTCCGGCGCGACGCTTTTTTTCTTGTGCTCCGCCGAAGATAAGGGGAGAGAACGGGGCGGAATTTCGAGCAAAGAGTGCACCGATTCCGACGGGACCGCCGATTTTATGACTGGAACAGGTTAGATAATCGACTTTAAGTTCTTGAAGATTGATGTCGATTTTTCCGAGAGCTTGGGTTGCGTCGGCGTGGAGAAAAACAGGGAGGCCTTGATTTCGGTATTTTTCTACTAGGTTAGTTAGTTCGGAGATAGGTTCGAGAACGCCTGTTTCGTTGTTTGCAAGCATGACGGAAATGAGGATTTTTTTAGGGGGTTCAACGGGATTTTGAGTGTTTTTCTTATGGTTTTTGAGGTTTTTTTGCGTTTGTTCGGTTTTTTGGCGGTTTTGTTCGGTTTTTGAATGGAGATAGGTTTTGAGGTGTTTTTCGACGAAATCGATGTTGATTCGGCCTAAATTATCGACCGGAATCGCCAAAAATGGGCCTCCGAACCTTTTTGCAGGTTCTAAAACGGAAGGATGTTCGATTTCTGAGGCAAGGATAGGGGAGTTTTCGAAAGAGCGGATGACAGTGTTGTTCGATTCGCTTCCGCCAGAGGTGAAAATTATTTCTTCGGGGGAGCAATTTAAGAGAGAAGCAACCTGCTCTCTAGCGGTTTCTAAGAGGTTTTTCGAAAAAACCCCAGCGGAATGAAGAGAGGAAGGGTTTCCGAGTCGTCCTTCGACGGAAGCGTCGATTATTTCTTTCATTTTTTCGGCGACAGAGGGTAGGAGTGGCGAGGTCGCGGAATAATCGAGGTATATCATGAGGAAATTATAGCAGAAACAAGAGGAAGTGGACGGATTTTAGGGGTCTTTTGAGAGGTTTAAGGCTGAGGCTTGAGAAGGTTTCGGTTTTTAGGTTTTTATGGTTCTTAGATTTTTGAAGGCTCAAAATCTTTGGCTTTAGAGAAGCCGTCGTAGTAATTTGTTTTTATCTTTGGGTGGCCGATTTTGTTGGCGGCTTCGACGATTTCTTCGACGGAGTCGGTCAATTTGTAGATTTTTCGGTCTTCGGGCTTGATGGTTCTTAGACCGGTCATTTTCGTGGCATAAAAGCGGTCGAGAGGACGCCAGAAGGACTTTCCGAAGAGAAACATGGGCATTTTGGGCATTTTTCCTTCTTGCATAAGGATAAGGATTTCGGAAAATTCGTCCATCGTTCCGAAGCCTCCAGGGAAAAAGACGTAAACTTTCGCAGACATGGCGAGCATGACCTTTCGGGCAAAGAAGTATTTAAATTCGAGCATATCGGTCAGATAGGGGTTTGGGTGTTGTTCGTGGGAGAGGGTGATGTTGAGGCCAATCGAGCGGCCGCCATATTCGAAGGCGCCGCGGTTTGCGGCCTCCATGATACCTGGGCCACCTCCGGTTATGGTCGCATGGCCGTTTTCGGCAAGAAGTTGGCCGAGTTCGCGGGCTTTTTTGTAATATGTGCTGGTTTCCTTTAGCCTGGCTGAACCGAAAATTGTTACACCTTGGGGGAAAGTACGGACGATGCGTAGGCCGGAGAGGAGGTCTTTTGCGTAAGCTTGGGCGCGTTCGTAATCGGCAGATTCGAGGTTTTTAAGAACTTCTTCGAAGCGCTTTCGGTCGGCCTCGGTTTTCCGGGTTTTTTCGGGATTTTCGGGGATGTTTGAGGGTTTTTTAGGGGTTTCTTGCATGGTTGTCCTTTATTTTATGAGTTGGATGGGCATGGGGTGGAGGTCGATGTCTCCAGAGAGGATACCGTTTTTAGCGCCGCGGTGTTGGATGGTTGAGGTTGAATTTGCGCTGGCGAAGATGAGGGCTTGTTTGAAAGTTTTTCCTTTTGCGTAGGCGGCGAGGAAGCCGGAGCCAAAAGCGTCGCCGGCGCCTGTCGAATCGACGGTTTTTACGTCTTCATAAATTCCGAAACGATAGGTTTTTTCGCCGTTCGTGGCGATCCCGCCCATCGGACCGTCGGTTATAATGACGGTTTTGACATAATTTTTAAGGCGTTCGAGCTGTTCGGAGAGGAGCGTTCCGCCGACAAGGAGGGCGGCTTCCTGTTTGTTCAATAGGAGAATGTCAACGTCTTGAAGTAGGCCGAGGAGTTGTTTTGAGTTTTTAAGTTCGAGCTCGCCGGGATTAAACATAACTTTCGTCCCGAGTTTTTTCGCGGTTTCGAGAAAGTCGAGAATAGTTCCCATGTCTCCGCGGAGAGTTGTGATGTAAAGCCAGTCAGGGGAGATGTATTCGAGGTCGGATGAGCTCAAATTTTGGAACTTAGAGGAGGCGCCACGATAGGTTAGGACGGTTCTATTGCCGGTTTTTGAATCGAGGAGAATGATAGAGGTGCCGGTTTTGAGGCGAGGGAGGAAGTTGACGTAAGAAGAGTCGATTCCTTCTTCATCGAGAAGTTTTAAGACGGCTTCGCCGGCAGGATCGTGGCCGATGTTCCCGAAATAAATGACTTCGTGACCGGAGCGGGCGAGAGTAACGGCGCTGTTTGTTCCGCCTCCGCCGATGAAGAAGTCGATTTTGTCCATGTCGTATTTTGAGCCGATTTCGAGGGATTTGAACATGGATTTTTGTTGGTATTCTATTGAACCGAAATCGTCGCGGTCGATGAGATAGATGTCTTCAAGGGCAGAGCCAAGGGTGACTATTCTTGACATTAGATTACGACTCCTCTCTTTTCGATTTCTTCGGAGAGTTCGGTGAAGGTTTTTTTCGGGTCGGGGGATTTTGAGAGAGCGGAACCGACATTGATGATGTCGATGTCGGAGTGAGCGAGGGCGCGGACGTTAGACATATTTGCTCCGCCATCCCAGCCGATTTCGAGGTTGGGGTTTATGGCGCGGATGATGGGGACTTTTTCTATCTGAAGCATATCGGCTTTTCCTCCCTGCTGACCGAGAGAGCCGGCGAAAATTAGACAGTGGTCAACTTCTTTAAGATAGGCAGAGATTTTCCCGGGGTATGTCTGTTTAAGGATGGCGACGCCGGTTCGGATATTGAGTTGTTTTAGTTGGCGAAAAATCGGTAGGAGATTTTCGTTTGTTTCGGCGTGAAAAATAACGAGAGAAGGGGCGATTTTCGGGATAATCGGGAGGTAATTTGACGGATCCATGACCATCATGTGGAGGTCGAGCTTTGCCCAGTTGGCCTCTCGCCAAGCGTTTGAGACGTCCATGGTTTGGGTTTGGGTGAAGATTCCGTCACAAATGTCAAGTTGGATGCGCTTTGCGAAGGAGGAATAAAGCTCGTATTGCTTGCGGTAGGCGTTTTTGTCGGCGGTTAGAATGGCGGGGACGATTTCTGCCATGTTAGAGCTCCTCGTCTAGTTTTTTAATTCGACGGACATGGCGGGGCTCGTTCGAAAAGTCGGTTTCTAGAAAGGCATTTACAACGGCGGAGACGTCTTCGAGGGCTTTTTCGGATTCGAGAGGGTCTTTAGAATCCGAAATTTTGTCGCTCGAGAGGCAGAGAATGTTTGCGTCGTTGTGTTCGCGGGTTTTTATTGCGGAATCAAGGTCGGAAACGACGGCGGCGCGAACACCTTTGTGGCGATTCGCCTGGATAGAGACGCCGATAGCGGAACCACAGATGAGAATGCCTTTAGAGCCTGGGGTTTCTAGGACTTTTTTCGCGACGGCGTTTGCGGAATCGTTATAATCGTCGTTTGGATTAAGCTCGGAAGGGCCGAGATCAATAAAATCGGGGTGCTCGAGTTTTAGCTTGTTTTTTAAGCTAAACCCTCGATGATCTGAAGCAATAAAAACCGGTTGGGGCATTATTTTCCTTTCCCAAAATCAACAGCGAGTTCGACGAGACGATTGGAATAACCCCATTCGTTATCATACCAGGCGACGACTTTGATTAGATTTCCATCAACGACGTCGGTTAGGGGGAGATCGACGACGGCGCTATGAGGGTTTCCGCGGAAGTCGGACGAGACGAGTTCTTCTTCGGTTACGCCGATGATGCCTTCATAGAAAGGCTCTTTCGAGGCACGTTTTAGGACGCGATTTAGCTCTTCTTTTGTGGTGTTTTTCTTGATAACGGCGGTGATGTCGGCAAGAGAGACAACTGGGGTCGGGACGCGAACGGAGAGACCGTTAAACTTTCCCTTTAGGGAAGGGATTGTGAGTGCAGCGGCTTTTGAGGCTCCGGTTGTTGTCGGGACGATATTCTCGGCGGCTGCGCGTGCTTCGCGGAGATCCTTTGCGGGTGCATCTTGAAGGCGTTGGGAAGCGGTGTAGGAATGGACAGTTGTCATCATGGCTTTTTCTATTCCGAAGTTATCTTCAAGGACTTTCATGACAGGAGCAATGCAGTTTGTTGTGCAGGAGGCATTGGAAATGATGACGTCTTTTTCGGTTATTTCGTTTTCGTTGACGCCGATGACGATGGTCTTAGCGCCTTCGCCTTTCGCTGGAGCAGAAATGACGACTTTTTTAGCGCCAGCAGTGAGATGCATTTTGGCTTTTTCTGGATCCGTGAAGAGACCTGTTGATTCTATGACGACATCAACACCCATTTCTTTCCAGGGGAGGCGCTTCGGGTCCATCTCGGCGAGGGCACGAATTTTGCGTGAACCGATAATGAGATTTCTTTCGTCATATGTAACTTTTCGGTCGTAAATGCCGTAGGAAGAATCGTATTGAAGGAGTTTTGCGAGGGTTTTTGTGTCTGTTAAGTCGTTAATCGCGACGACTTGAACATCTCGTCTTTCGAGAAGGATTTTAAGGGCGTTTCTGCCAATTCTGCCGAAACCGTTGATTGCTAGTTTTATCATAAAAATACCTCCTGAATATAGTTATGTTAATTATATATCAGGAGGATGATTTTTGCAAGAAAACTAGGTTTTTAAGCTATTTTTTCTCGGTTTTTTCTGGTTTTTCACTCTTTTCGTTAGTCGAGACAAGAAAATCGAGGGTTTTTTCGATCGTCATGCGATTTTTGATGTCCATTTTTACGCGAGGATCTTTGAGATTTTTAAGAGCTTCGGGGGATTTTTTATAGACGTCGCGAAGTTCGGCGATTTTAGCAAGGACTTCATCCTCAGAAACGGAGATTTTTTCGTCACGAGCGAGAATTTGGAGGACAAGAGAGGCTTTTACGCGCTTTTCGGCGACTTCTTTGGACTTTTTCTCCCATTCCTTGTCGGTCATTCCGTTCGCTTTTAGGTAATCTTCAAATTTCATTCCGGCGGACATGGCGTTTCGCTCCATGTCGTTTTTGATTAGATTGAGTTGGTCGGAGATGAGGATTTCGGGGGCGGAGACGGTCGAGTTTTTAACGAATTCTTCGACGAGGTCGTCTTTGTATTTTTCTAGGATTTTATGTTCGTTTTGGAGTTTGAGGTTTTTCTCGATATCAGTGCGAAGCTCGTCCATGTTTTTAAACGGGCCGCATTTTTTAGCGAAATCATCGTTAAGCTCGGGGAGGGTAATCTTATTAACTTGTTTTACGAGGATTTCAAAAACGACTTTTTCGCCAGCGAGGGATTTTTCTCCGTAATCTTTAGGGAAGGTGAGGGGAAGGTCGAACTTATCTCCAGATTCTTTTCTGACAATGCCGTCTTCGAAGCCTGGAATGAAGGAATTTGAGCCGAGGGTGAGGGGATAATCTTTAGCGGAGCCACCACGAAAGGGCTCGCCGTCTTTCTTTCCGACAAAATCAATAATAACTTCGTCGCCTTTTTCGGCCTTTTTCTTTTCGGTCTTTTTCTCGGCATAGGCTTTTTGGATGTTAGATACGACTTCGTCGATTTCGGATTTGGAGACTTTATTCTCCTCTTTTTTAGCTTTTAAATCTTTGTAATTTCCGAGTTTGACTTCAGGGAGAATGTCGGCAGTGGCGGTGTATTCGGCGGATTCACCAGGGACGTATTTCGTGACATTGACGTTGGGAATGACGAGGGGGGATTTTTCGGCCTGTTCGAAGGCAGAAGGGACGGTCGTTCGGACTGCTATGTCGATTGTTTCGGCGTTGACGTCGTTGGGGTTTAGGGCTTTTTCTGCAAGTTCTTTCGGAGCTTTTCCCTTGCGGAAGCCTTCGAGCTTTACTTCGCGCGAGAGACGAGCGACGGCCTTTTCTCGGGCCTTTTCAAGATCTTCTTTTTCGAGCGTGACTTTAATTTCTACGCGGGTGTCGGATAATTTCTTTGATTTTACTTTCATGGGAATATTATAGCATATTCTTAGCTATTTTATAATTCCAGAGAGGGTTTCTGTGCGTAAGCTACGAACAGCAGAACGTGTGTCGTAATTTGTTTTTGTTTCTGGGGCGAAGATGTTGTTTGGGTCGAAAATGTCTTTAACTTCGGCGTATAAATCTTTAAGGGGTTTTTCTAGTTCGGGGTAAATAACTATGGACTTAAGGCGACCTTCGGGGAGACCTCCGGCGAGAGCGCCTCCGGTTTTATTCAAAAGGTCATTTATGTCTCTCATGAGAGTCATTGCGGTTCTGCGTTCGTCGACTTTTTTGAGGTCGAAGCTTGGACGGAGAGAGAAAATTTCGGTCGAGAAGTTTCCGAATAGTTCGAGGGGCTTTTTTGAGGATTTTTCGAAGGATTTTATGGCCTTCAAGAACTCGGAGAGAGATTTTCGGGGCAAATAGAAATCGTTTAAGAGATTTCCGCGTTCGGACTTTGTTTCGTCGTTTAGGAACATTTTTATGCTAGTTTCGAAATCGTCGAAATCGGCGGAATTTTGGACGGTTTCTATAGTGATTTTCCCGAGAGATGAGCATTTTTTCTCGATTTTTCGAACTTTGTTGCGGGATTTTTTGGATTTGTCGTTGAAGGAAACAAGAACTATGTAGCCTTTTTCGAGATTTTTTTCTAGCAGATCGGGCTTTTTCCCGTATTCGTCGAGGTTTTCGAAGATTTTGTTATCGAAGATTTCGGCATAGAGAGGGGTGAATTTTGCGCATAAATCATAAAATTCGAGAGCTTCTATTTCGGATTTGAAGACGCCAAAGAGGCGATGAGGGCGAGGAGAGATGGTTTCGAGCCGAAGGATGACTTCGGTAATAATGCCGAGATTCCCTTCGGCGCCGAAGAAGGCGGGGAGAATATCAAAAACTCGGCCGTTGTTGCGACGGATGTGTTTTAGGGCGGGGTAGCCGAGGGATTTTTGGTCTTTTTCTAAGAGTTCGGAATTTGACTTTAGAGTTTCGTCGAGTTTTTTGTAGATTTTGGACTCGAAGGACTTTCCGGATTGTTTCTTTTTTAAAGCACCTTTTCCGAGACGTGAAGTTTGAAGGATGTCTCCGCTAGAGAGGACGATTTCGGCGCGGTCGATATAGTTCATGATTCCGCCGTATTTTCCGGAATAACGATCTTTAGGGCAGTTTGAGATGAGGGAGCCGATTGTTTCTTCGGGCTCGGCAAAAACAGGGAGAGTCAAACCATAAGGGGCGAGGACGGCGTTCAGCTTTCCGAGGGTGATTCCGGCTTGAACGTGGACGAGATGGTCGTGGGCGTCGAGCTCGCGGACGTGATTGAGTCGTTCGGTCGAGAGGACGATGCCCTTCGAGAGGTCGGCGCCGGACTTAGAGAGGCCGGAACCTCGAACGGAAATCGGGAGATCATATTTTTTTTCGGCGAGTTGGTTGACGAATTTGACGAGTTTTCTCACGTCGGAGGTCGATTCGGGGAGGGCGACAAAGCGGGGCTTTACTTTTAAGAGAGACATATCGGTAGAATAAGCCTCGAGAATCGAGTCTTTGTCGTAGATATTCCCAGTTAGATGGCGGTTTAGATAGATAGCGATTTTATTCACTTTGCCCACCAAATTTATAACCCATATGCTTATAATTTTATCGCATTTATTTTAAATTTTGAAGAGTTTTTTTAACTTTTCGAAAACCTCTTCGGGAGTCCCGGTTGAGTCAAGAGTTTCTATACTATAGTCTTTTGCGACTTCTAGATAAGCTTTGTTGATTTTTTTCTGAAACTCGAAATCTTTTGTTTTGAAAAATTCCTCCGAACGCTTTCCCTGGGAGAGAAGACGCTTTTTTCTCTCTTCGTCAGATAGAGTCAAAATTACGATTTTGTCTGGGTTGAAATACTTTTCGGGCATGAGGTCGTGATGGATTTTTTTGATAAAACTTTTTGAGACGCCTGTGCCGTAGCCTTCGTAAATTAAGGTAGAAAACCAGTTTCTGGTGATAATGACGGTTTTTCCGTCCTTCAGAGCGGGTTCTGCTAATTTTTTCCATTGTTCGTAGCGATTTACGAGATATAGGAGAACCCGAGTTTTTTTGTCAATTCCGTAGTCGGACTTGTAGTTTAAGCTGGCAATTTTTTGGACAAATTCGTCGGAAGAACCGGTCCCGGATTCGGAATAGTGGACGACTTCTTCTCCGGAGATTTCAAGGTAGTTTTTAAGAAGAGCTGCTTCGGTGTCCTTTCCGGTTGCGTCTTGACCTTCGATGATGATTAGCATTTTTCGGACTCCTTTCGATATTTCGAAACGCAGGCGGGGCAGAGGGCGCGATATTCGATTTTTGTCGTTCCGTCGTCGATAAGAACATCGGGGCCGTCCATGACAAATTTTCCGTTCAAGAAACGACAGTTGCAGGTGGCTTTTCGGCCACATTCGCAAATGGTTTTTATTTCTTCGATGTCGTGCGCGATTTGGAGGAGGCGAGTTGCTCCTTCGAAACCTCCGTCTTTTTGGCGGAAGTTTAGCCGAAGCCCGTAGGCCATAACAGGGATGTCTAGTTGGATGGTGATTTCCATGAGCTGGTCGGCTTGTTCAGGAGTTAAAAACTGGGACTCATCGACGAGAACACAGGCGACTCCGGCGTAATTTTCCGCGACGGCGGAAAAGAGGTCGGTTTTTTTGTCAAAACAGAGGTCGGTTTCGCGTTCGGGGCCGATTCTAGTTAGGAGTTTTTGACCATTTTTTGTGTCGGTTTTTGGTTTCATGACGCAGACTTGGTGACCGCGCTCTTCGTAATTAAATGCGACTTGGAGGAGTTGCATGGTTTTTCCGCAACCCATTGCGCCGTAGCGAAAATATAACTTTGCCATAATAAGTTAATTGTATCACGAAACTTAAAACAGCGATGGCGGAGAAAGCGAGAATTTGAGGAGATGAGGATGTTTCTGGGTTTTTAGGAGAGTTGGAGGTTTTTTCTGGGACTGATTCTGCGACGGTTTCGAGAGAATCGGGTTCTTCGAGAGGAGTTTCTTTGACTGGCTCGGGTTCTGCGGGAGCTGGTTCTGGCTCTGGTTTTGCAGGGTTTTCTGGGGTTTCTGGGTCTTCGGAAGCTGGTTCGGGATTGTCGGGTTCTTCGATTGGTTCGGGTTCTGGTTCGGGTTCAGGTTCTTCTTCGCCCCTGACAACCGTTATAGGGATGCGAAACCAGATTTTTGAGCCATCCTCGGAACGTCCGACGAAGTCTTTTGGCTGATAGAGGAAACTTTCTCCATTTAAGACCGCGATTCCGTAGGGAGCGGTGGTTGTATAGGGGAGTACGCGGTCGGAGACTGTCGTTTTGAAACTGATAATAAAGTTGTAGGAATTTTCTAGGGAGATTTTTGAGCGATCGGAGGGGTTTGAGACGTTTTCGAGGACAGAATCTTCGGGGTTTGGCTCGATGTAGGCGGTGCGACAACCATAGTCAGCACAGACTTCCTCGATGATTTTATCGGATTTTTGCATAGACTCGCGGAGTTTTTGTTCCTCCTCTTCGAAGTTTTTTCCGCTAGTGATTTCTTGGGAAACAGAGACGCTTGTTCCGGTTGTCGCGGGGATAAGACGGAATTCGCCGAGGGTTTCGGATTTTACGTGAGAGAAGGAATACTGGTCACTGTTTACGAAAACTTTTTCCATCGGGGAGTTTAATATCTCAAAATCGTTACCTTCGATGACGTCGCCGACGCCGTTTGTAATTTTGTGTGTGAAAGTATTTCTGGCGTAGCAGGGGGCGTCGTTCCAGCGATTGTTTACGATGGGTTCGTAACATCCGCCCATGAAGGTACGGAGTAGAAGACGATCCGCGGAGACGGAATAATTCCCTGTTGGATTGTTTATTGTCAGATAATTAGAGTGATGAATGTTCAAACGGCCGTTTTTCTTGATGGTTATGCCGGTCAGCTCGGGGCCGGTTATTTCATCTGGTGAGGCGGTGGAATTTACGTTGACTTCGAGATGTCCACCCGGGCCTTCTATTTCTAGATTACCTTCATTTAAGAGAATCCCGTTTGCGCGAGAAGTGGTTGAATTAACATTTATAGTGAGGGAGGAATCTTCGGTCGCTGGAGTGAGGTAAAGCATGGAGTGGGGGTAGTTTTCGTTGTAAATTCCGTATTCGGAGGTTGAATTTATAACGTTTTCTCCGCTATAGAATATCCTTATGTCACGATATGATTGGTTTGTGACGTATATTTCTGGGCCGGTGTAGTTTACGAGGTTTAGGCGGTAAGTAAGGTACTGCTCAGTGAGATTGAAAAATACAGAGCAACCGTCGATGCCTAGTTCGCAAAATTCGACAGGTTCGGAACCGTTCCAATACATTTTTTCTTTGTTTAATTCTTTCCCGTTGATGATGACGTGGGGCGGAACGTAAACGTAGTCGGATTCTTCGTCGGTTTCGCTATCTTCAGCGTAAACTAGGGTCGCCGGAGCGATATTTAGAGTTAAAACTGATGCTAAAATTAGAGTGATGATGGTTTTGGACTTTTTCTTCATGGTTTTCTTCTTCATGAAGGAATGATACTCGAGAAAAAGCTCGTTTGCAAAGTTAAGCGGATTCGGGCTAGGAGTTTGCGAATTGGGAGTTGTAGAGTTCAGCGTAGAAACCGTTCTTTTTGAGAAGAGAATTGTGGTTTCCTTGCTCGACGATAGAACCGTCTTTAAGAACTAAAATGAGGTCGGCGTTGCGGATGGTCGAGAGTCGGTGAGCTATGATGAAGGTGGTTCGGCCCTTTGTTAGTTTGTTGAAGGCCTCTTGAATGAGTTCTTCGGCGCGAGTGTCGACATTTGAAGTCGCTTCGTCGAGAATCATCATCGGGGGGTTGTTTACGAGAGCGCGAGTGATAGTTAAGAGTTGTTTCTCTCCGGCGGAAATGTTATCGGAATCTTCGTTGATTTCCGTAGTGTAGCCTTCTGGCATGGATTCGATAAGGTGGTCGATTCCGGCGGTTTTTGCTGCGTGCTGAATTTCGTTAATTGAGGCGGAGGGTTTTCCATAAGAGAGATTATCTTTTATGGAACCAGAGAAAAGCCAGGTATCTTGCAGAACCATTCCGAAAAGCTTTCGAACGTTTGAGCGGTTCATTTCTTTGGTTGGGACGCCGTCAATTGTGATATAGCCGGAGTCGGGGTCGTAGAAGCGCATGAGAAGGTTTATGATGGTGGTTTTTCCGGCGCCGGTCGGGCCGACGATGGCGACTTGTTCGCCTGGTTTTACGCTTAAATTGAAGTTTTTGATGATTTGTTTGTCTTTTTCGTAGCCGAAGCAAATGTTATGGAATTCGACGGCGCCTTTGACTGTTTCGATTAGCTTAGGTTTTTCGGGGTCGGGAGATTCTTCTGGTTCGTTTAGGAAGTTATCTATACGTTCGAAGGCGGCAAGAGTTTGTTGAAGGGTAGCCATGATTTGAGAGAGGCTAGTTAGGGGTTGGTTGAACTTTGCGAGATACTGGATGAAAGCTTGAATGTTGCCGATGAGAAGCTTGCCTTTTAGAGCGAGAGTCGCGCCGAGGACACAGATGCCGATGTAGCCGAGGTTCGTGAAGAAGTGGACAAGCGGAAAGGCGAGACTGCCGAGAAATTGGGCTTTCCAGGAATCTTCGTAGAGTTTTTCGCTCGAGGTTTTGAAGGCTTCGAGTGACTGAGCTTCGTGGGAGTTGGATTTTATAATAAGCGCACCCGAGTAATCTTCTTCAATATGAGAGTTGAGCTTTCCGAGGACGGAGCGTTGCGAAGCAAAATGAGATTGGGATTTTTTTGCGATTTCAGAGATAGAGAAGACGGAAATTGGGACGACGATAACGGCGACTAAGGCGAGTTCGGGGGAAATGACAAACATCATGACGAGACAACCGAGCAGCGTTGTGAGATTGGTCAAGATTTGGACGAGTTCTTCGGAGAGAGAGCCAGCGATAATATCAACGTCGTTTGTGAGGACGCTTAGAATGTCGCCGTTTTGGTGTTTGTCAAAGAAGGAAACAGGGAGTGCGGAGATTTTTCTGATTATCTTAGAGCGGAGGGATTTTGTGTAATTTGCGGTCATTTTTGATAGGAGGAAACTTTGGAAATACCCGAGGACGGCAGAGGCGAGGTAAATGAGGATAACATGGAGAGCGAGAGGCTTGATTTCTTCGAGATTGAGAGAACCTGCTTTATTTACAGATTCGACGGCGAGATTGGTGATGTTTCCGAGGATTTTAGGGGAGAAAAGGCTTAGAATTATGCTTGCAATTGCGCAAAAAATGGCAAAAATGATAATCGGAAAGAATGGTTTTAACGAATGAAGGAGGGATTTTAGGGTCTTTTTCGGGTTTTTGGCGCGCTTTTCTGGCATTTTTCCTTTACCGTGCATTTTCTAACTCCTTTTTGAATTCTTTTTCTGAAACTTGGCTTTTTACTATTTCTTGGTAGAGTTTACAGGATTTTAAGAGAGATTTATGTGTTCCTTTTCCTGCGACTTTTCCGCGATTGAGGACGATGATTTGGTCGGCGGATTTTATGGTGCTGATACGTTGCGCGACGATGAGGACGACAGAATCGGTCGTTTCGGGTTTTAGGGCGGAGCGGAGGTTTTTATCGGTTTTCATGTCGAGGGCGGAGAAACTGTCGTCGAAGATGAAGATTTCGGGGCGTTTCGCTATGGCGCGAGCGATAGAGAGGCGCTGTTTTTGACCTCCGGAGACGTTCGTCCCGCCTTGGGAGATGTGAGAGTCGAAAGATTTTTCGAGTTTTTTGATGAATTCGGAAGATTGGGAGATTTCGGCGGATTTTTCTAGGAGTTCGGAGTCGGCTTCGGGGTTTCCGAAGGAAATGTTGGATTTTATGTCACCTTCGAAGAGAACACCTTTTTGGGGGACATATCCGATTTTTTTCATAAGGTCGGACTGGCTGTAATTTTTTATGTTTAGGCCGTTGATTTTTATTTCGCCTTCGGTTGCGTCGTAAAAACGAGGGATGAGAGAAATGAGGGTGGATTTCCCGGAGCCTGTCGAGCCGATGAATGCGGTAGTTTCGCCGGCTTTTGCTTCGAAAGAGATATTGTCGAGGATTTTTTCTTCGGCGTCGGGATATTTGAAGCTGACTTTCTTGAAAACGACGCTAGGAGCTACTTCGGGAGTTCCCTTGGTTTTTTCAGGCCAGGAGATTTTTGATTTGGTTTTTAAAACTTCGTTTATTCTTCCGGCGGAGATGTTTGCACGTGGTATGATGACAAAGAGGATAGTAAGCATCAAGAACGCTATGATGACGTCGGCGGAATATTGAACGAAAGCCATCATGTTGCCGAGGTAAGAGATGTCGGTCTCTAGTTTTTGGACGCCAATCCAGATGACGAGAAGGCTGGTTCCGTTAAAAACGAGGCCAATAAGGGGATCTTGAAGAGAAAAAATTCGATTTACGTATAAAATAGTGTCGGTTAATTTTTTGTTCGTGTGTTCGAATTTGGTTTGTTCGTGTTTTTCGTTGTTGAAGGCGCGAATAACGCGGAGGCCGGTTAAGTTTTCTCGGGCAATAAGGGTGATTTTATCGAGAAGGGTTTGAAAGACTTTGAATTTTGGCATCACGAGGGAGATAATGAGAACTGAGAGGCTGAAAATCGTCACGACGCCGAGGGCAATAATCCAGGTCATGTCGGGAGCGACTTGGAAAGCTTGGAAAATAGCGCCGACGCCCATGAGAATTGCGCGAAGCATCATCGTGAGCATCATCATGACGGCGTTTTGAACTTGAGAGATGTCGTTCGTGGTGCGGGTTATGAGGGAAGCGGTTGTGAATTTGTCTATGTCGCTAACGGAGAAGCTGAGGACTTTTTTGTAGAAGTCTTCGCGAAGGTCGCGGGAGAAACCGGCACCGATTTTCGCGGAGAGGAAATGGTTGCCGATTGAAGCGAGAATTGCGACAAGAGTGAACCCGAGCATCTTTAGGCCGGAAGAGAAAGTGTAATTTATGTCGCCTTTCGTGATTCCGTTGTTGACGATGCTCGCCATAATGGTCGGAAGTTGGAGAGAGCACCAAATTTGGAGCGCTAGGAAGGCAATAAGAAAAAAGCACTGGAATTTATACCGTTTTAGATAGTTCAGAAGTTTAAGCATTTAACTATTGTATCACAAAATTAGACATGTCGGCGTTTTTTTCTTGCTGTTTCTATGACTTTTGTCAAAAGATAGCGAGGTTTGTCGATGACAAGGTCGTGAGCAGGGGTGTATTTTAACTCGGAACAGCCGAAGCTGCGTTTGAATTCGGAGACGCCGTAAAAGCGGTGGGATTTTTCTTCTAGGCCGACAATTCCCCAGAGATTATAACGTTCAATTCCTCGAGAGCGGGCATCTTTCATGGCTTCCATATGAAGGAGAGGGGCGGCGGAATATTTTGTTCCGAGGTCGGACGATACGCCGTAGTGGTAGCTAGCTTCGTTCCCGTAAAAAATCATGAAGTTTTCTGCGAGGATCTCTCCTTCTTTGGTTTTAGCGATGTAGAGCTTCGCTTCGTCGTTTTTAGCGAAGGCTTCGAACTGTTTTTTTAGGAAAGATTCGGAAAAAGCGAAGAATTTGTTTCGTTTTGCGGTTTCGAGTTGGATTTTATAGAATGTCGATATTTCTTCGGGATCGGAAGAAGTCGAAACGACTATTTCGTTCTTTTTTGCTTTGCGGAGTTTTCGGCGGAAGCCTTGAGAAGCTCCGGCGAGGATTTCTTCTTCGGGCTTTTTAAGGTCTAGAATTCCGGCATATTCGACTGAAAGATACATCGGGGCGCGAACGAGGCCGAGATTATTCATAAGGGCAAGAGAGGCGTCGGAGAGCTCAAGTTGAGGGCGGACGCGCGCGAAAACGCAGTGGTTTCTTGAGGTCTCCCCTTTAATGTCTTCGAAAATTTTTTTAACGAGAGACTTATTTTTCCAGTCGAGAATTGGGCCGCCAGCGATAGCGAGATGTTTTCCGCGTTTTGCTGTCTCGATAACTCCGGCGTAGGCGCCGATTATTTCCCCTTCTTCGTTTATGGCAATTTTTCTAACAACTTTTTTTCCTCTGTTTTCGTGAAAAACATAAAAATCCCAACTTTGGAGGAAGTTTGAGGATTTATCGGATTTTATGAATTTATCCCAGTTTTCTCTGTTTCCTGCGTCGATTATTGCTATTTTTGGCATTTTAGAGGTTCCTTTTTTTCTTTCGGTTGTTTTCTATGATTAAGTCGAGTTTATAGAGGAGTTTGTTAATAACTATATCTTCGGCGGGGATAAAATCTACGATTTCTCCGCCAAAACCGGTTTTGAAGGTTGTTACGCCAGAATAGCGGTGATTTTTAGCGCCAGAAGGGGCAATCCCCCAGAGGTTGAAGCGTTCTAAGCCTTCGGCTTTCATGTCGCGAATTGCGCGCCAGAGGAGAGCGTATGCTCCAGGGAGCTTTCGGTTGAGTTCGGTAGAGGCAGCTTCGAAATATTCGGCTTCTTTTCCGTAGAAGAGGATAAGTCCGAAGGCTATGTCTTCTCCGTTGGCAGACTTTGCGGAATAGAGTTTAAGGTTGTCTGGAGAGAAGGCGGTTCGTTCAGCGAGAAGGTCTTTTTCGGACGGAGGGATAAAGTTTTGACGCTTCGCTGTTTCGGCTTGGATTTTGTGGAATTTTTTGAAGGCGGACTCGCTAGAATCT
Source organism: Candidatus Saccharimonadota bacterium (assembly GCA_017545595.1). Taxonomy (GTDB): domain Bacteria; phylum Patescibacteriota; class Saccharimonadia; order Saccharimonadales; family Saccharimonadaceae; genus Nanosyncoccus. The sequence continues at coordinate 24,031 of JAFWLO010000008.1, forward strand.
TCGGAAACGGTGATGCCGAGTTTTTCTGAGCGACGGACTTCGTAACGGGTTTGGCGACGCATTCCCATAAGGAGGTCTTCTTCGGATTTTTTGAGGTCGAGAATGACGGTGTTTTGAGCGTGAAGGTGCATTGGGGCAGGGCGAAAATCTAGACTGGTCATGGATTTTAAGTTTTTAATAAGTATACGATTTTCTTCGGTGTTGTTAAGTTGAGGACGGAAACGGACGAAGACGCATTTTTCTCGTTTTGCTTCTTCAAAAATAGATTCGAAAACTTTTTTAAGGAGGGATTCGTCGGACCAGTCGAGAATTGGGCCACCTGGGATTTCTAGATAGCGACCGCGTTTAGCGTCCTTGACGATTCCGAGATAAAGGGCTTTATCTTCGAAAGTTCGGACGATGAGTTTATGCCCGATGAGTTTGTTTGTTTCGGCCCAGAGGGGGCTTTGGAGAAAATTTGACTCGGGATGGGTTTTTAAGATTTTCGACCAAGATTCTTCCATATTTAGTCCTTTATTTCGTATTTTTTTATTATTTTTCGGGCGAGAGCTAGCTCTTTTTTGTGCTTTTTATCGGAATACCAAGTCGGGAGGTTTATGATGGAGTTTGCGACGAAAATGGAGTTTTTATGGGATTTTTCGGGGAATTTGACTGATTTGTAATATCTTTTTGGGGCGACAGGGGTGTCGTACCAGAGTTCTTCAAGGCGAAAACCGTGTTTTTTGAGTTCTTCGAGACAAATTTCACGATTTTTCACGAAATAGATTTCACGCAATGGGGAGTTTTTAAGGTTTTTAAGCTTTTTAAGGATTAGTTTTGCTTGCCAATTTGTTATAGTTCGAGTCGGGTCGAGGCGCGTGTCGGCGGAACGTTCGATCCAGCGGAATTTAAGAAGGAGGGCGAGGAAGGGTTTTTCGAGATGTACATGGGCGAGACCGCGGGCGATTGCTCCAAAAACAGGATACCAGCCGGCACGCATCGAGTCGGCGATTTTAGGCTTTTTAAGGTTTTCTTTTTTGAAGGAATCTGGGAAGGAGAGGGAGGGGTTACGCAAGATTACGGCGCCGCCGTTGATGACGTCGAGGGCTTTTCCCTTCCCGAAGGAGAGACAGGTTGCGTCGCCGACAGTGCCGATTTCTCGGCCGTCGGAGTATTTTCTTCCGGCGCAGTGAGCGAGGTCTTCGAGCATGAAAAGACCGTGTTTTTTCTTGATTTTTTCAAATTTTATCACGTCAACAGGGATTCCGAAGGAATTTTGGATGATAAAAATCTTGATTTTTTTGTCTTTTTTCAGGAGAGATTCGAGGGTTTCTGGGGTGTAGTCGGGGGAGAATTTTTCTACTTCGGCGAAGACGGGAACGAGACCGGCTTTTTGGATAGCTTCGACGACTGCTTTGCAGGTGAAGCCGTTAACGAGGACGTGGTCGCCGTTTTTGACCTTTTTCGTGGATTTCATAGCTTCAAGAGCGAGGAAAATTGCGGTTCGGCCGGAATAAACGATAGAAGTCCGGTCGAGAGCGTCAGTATAGGGGCTTAATGATGATTTGTCTCGGTTTTTGGTGGGTTTGGTGGATTCTTCTTGTGTTCCGTATTTTCTGGCAAAAACCTCTTCGAGAGTTTGATAATCTTTGTCCGAGCCGAGAGTGAGGGCATGGGAAAGAATGTCCTTTGCGGAATAGTTCGAGGCGAGGCCGAGAAAAAGCATTAGATTTTCTCCTTTAGGGCGGATTCTATCGCGTCGGCAAGGGAGGCGGGAGAGGAAATATAGGGGGCGTGGGTCCAGTCGGGGATGAATTTTAGAGTGGAGTTTTTTAGCTTCTCATGAAGAATTTTTGCTTGGCGAGGAGGGGTAACGGTATCTTTTTCTCCCCAGAGAATCGAGCAGGGGGTTGTGACTTTTTCCAGAGAAAGCGATTTGTCGGAGTCGAGCATATTTGAGAGAGTCTTTTTCATATTTTCGGGGGCATGAGCGTAGTCGGAGGCGCCGATTAACTTATGATAAGCTTTCGCAAGGAAGGGGAGTTTTTTAAGAGGAGCGCCGAGTTTAGATATGACACGGAGGATGTCGCGTTTCTTGGACTTTTCGTAAACGCCGGCGGAATCGAGGAGGATAAGATGAGATAGCTTTTCTGGAGTTTTAGAGCAGAGATTTAGGAGGATGCGACCTCCGTTGGAATGTCCTAGGGCTATTGAACCTTCAGGAATGTTTTTGTTTGCCCACTCGACATATTCTTCTATCGTCCAGATTTTTTCGCTTGGCTCCGTCAGGCCGGGAACGTGGAGCATTTTGTATTTTATTCCTTTTTCTTTGAGGAGTTTTAAGGTTTTTTGCCAGGGCTCGACAGAATAAGCCCAACCGTGGATGATGTAAAGGGTTTTTGAAGTTTTTTTAGACTTCATAGCTAGTTTAACCCCCGTTTTTCTCGACGTTTTTTCGCTGCGGGCTCGCGACGACAGAGGAGCTTTTCATCCTCGGGATTTTCTAGAAGTTTTTCGATAATCCACTCGAGATATTGGGAGCCTTTGAAAATTAATGTCTCGCGACCTTCGGTGTGTTTTTCTATGTAGGCGAGGGCTTTTTTAGGTTCGAGGGTAGTTTTAGGGGAAAAACCGAGTTTTTTAAGCCGGGGGGCGGTGAATTCTTTTGTTCGGCGCCCAATGAGAATGATTTCTTCGGGGCGGACTTCAGCGATCATATCGGCGAGCTTTCTGTGTTCTTCTCCTTCTATCTCGCCTTGTTCGACGATGTCGCCGATAATGAGCCATTTGTGGCTTGCACGGAGGGATTTCGCCATGTCGAGGATGCTTTTCATGGAGATGAGATGGGCGTTATAGCTGGAATCGATGATTTTGATTCCCTTTTTTCCGTAGAAAAAGCTCGAACGGCCGGGCGGGAGGGGCATACCGGAAAAATCGGTTTTTAGGGGGATTTTAAGGTATTTTGTCAGGTCTTTTAACATGAGGAGTTGGATAGAAATGTCTTTTGGCTGGGGGGAGTTGAAGTGGAAATTGGAGTTTATCGTCCCGAAATCCGTCCTCGTCGGATAGACGACGTATTTTTTCATGTCGGATTTTCTGTATTTTAGGACTTTAGCATGAATGTTTTTGGTCGTTTCGACCATGAGCTGATTGTCGCCGTCAATAAAAACAAGGGATTTTGTATTTTCGGGGAGTTTCGCGAATTCGTCGGCGATTGCTTCGTCGAGGGAGGCGAACTTTCCGGACTTAACTTCTTGTTCAAATTGAATGGCATGAGAGCGACCTAGAGAAATCCAGAGGGTGATTTCGGGCTTAAGCCAGCTGGCGAGAAATTCGGTTTCGAAGGGGCGTTCACCGTCGATTTCTACTACGTAGAGAGGTTCGGAATGTTTATAATAGAGGGCGCGGATAGGGGCGGCGAAGATGAGAAAAATCCAACGAAGTTTAGAACCTTTAATTCCTTTTAGACCCAAAATGTCGAAGGCGATGCCAAAGGCGGAATTTGCGTCGTGGGAGTAATGCGCTTCGCTTCCTAGCTCGTATTCTATCATGTGGAGCATGGTCGTTTTTCCGGCGGAGCCGGTGAGGGCGATAATTCGGGGGTTCCAGCGACGAAGGGAGAAGTTAGCAAAAAAACGGAAGTATCTCGCTACAATAAAATAAAAACGCTTTTTAAGAAGGCGAGTTTTTGACATATATTTATTATATCACATGAAAGTTTTTATGGAAAACCTAAGAAAAATCGCCCTTTTTAGGGGCGATTTAGGGGTTTGCTGATTTTTAGAGTTTTTAAGTTCTAGCTTAGAAGCTACATTCGGATTTCTGCGTCTACTCCAGCGGGGAGAGCGAGGTTTTGAAGGGATTCGATGGTCTTTGGCGTAGCCTTAGAGATGTCGATAAGGCGTTTGTGAACCTTCATTTCGAAAGCTTCTCCTCCGGTTTTGTAAACGTGTGGGGATTTAACGACGGTGAAGGTCGAGCGTTTCGTCGGGAGAGGAACTGGACCCGAGACGGAAGCGCCGGTTCGGATGGCCGTATCGACGATTTGTTTAGCGCTTTGGTCGATGACACGGTGGTCGTAGGCGCGGAGGCGGATACGGATTTTTAGACCTTCGTCTTTGTCGGATTTTTCTGACATTTTGTCCTTTCTTTTCTATAACTTCGGATTTTCGGGGAAGAAACCGAAAGTCGACGAGTTTTTAGAAAAATGGTTAAATAATGATTTTTTTGTAATTTATATTATACTCTAAATCTCAAAAAGTTCAAGTGTTGATAAAAAAACTTTAGCTTGATAAAATTAAAATAATTATGTTTCTAGGAGGTCTAATGTGCAAAAAATATAAGTTTTTATGCTTTCTTGTTGTTATTTTTTCTGTTTTTTGTGCGTTAGGAGGAGAGAGGGCGTTTGCGGCTGGTGATATTTATGCCGGTGGTGGTAATTATCCTGGTCCTGGCGGTTCGGGGCAGTTTTATAATCACGGGTACTGGGCTTTTTACAAGATTAGTGGCAATCCTGGTGTCGTTAGTTTTCCTGATTTGTCTGGTTCTGGAGGGTTTTACGGTGGAATTAAGGGTATTAATACTTCTAAATGTCTTGATATGGGTGGCATATATATTTTACATTTTGCAGGATCTACCGATCCAGGATACAATACATTCTTTGGCGTAAGAGATACGATTTCTAATTACTTTGCAAATAGAAATGAATCTCGTTTTGAGACTAATGAACGTACGCAATATATCTCTGGTTCTTTCCCTGGCCCTACTGTGAATGCTATTCCTTCTGGCTTAACTTATGTTAAATTAAAAAGTGGGCTAAGCGAGAGTGAAGCTTATGATGAATATAAGACCTTTTATCTTGCGGCTGGTTCACCTGCGAAGCTTTTAACACCCGACCAAGCTTTTTATCCTAGTAGTAGTCTTGAAGGAACTCCTGGTCTTTCTTATTTTTGTGGATATAATGTTGAGCCTGAACCTGATCCAGACCCGCCTGAGCCAACAATCGAATATGCGAAAACTACTCATAAAACTGTTTTAGAAACCCTTGGTGTTACTGATTCGACTGGCAAAGATTGTGTTTTGTCGGATGGTGTTTATCTTTGTGATAATACTGGGATTTTTAAAGCGAATTTCAGGTTTGTTACTACTAGAACCGATTCTAATAATCCCCCCAAGAATGCTTATTTGTATCATCGTGTTGTTCTTTCATTGGAGGATGCTGATGGGGCGACAATTAAAACTGAATCTACGAATCATGCCAAGTTTTCCTCTGCGCAACAAAAAGGAAACGATTATAGTAAATCTATGGATTTGACTTATTATGATTCCGCTGGTGACGTTATTGTTAATCCCGATGGAACTGAGACTGTTGTTTGTGCTAAGGTGATAACTTCTAATTCGAGATATGAGATTAATGATGGCCATGCTACTTTAGTTGGGAGGATTAACACTGGTCAAAATATTAAGGAAAATTGTCTTACTGTAAAATATTCTCATGATATAGCTAGTACTACTTTTGTAGGCACAATGAATTTTCGTACTAGCAATTCTGAAGATGTAAATAATCTCCCCACTTTAACTAAAAAAAGTGCTTCTAATTTTGAGGGAGATGGAATTCACACTAGGTTTTATCTTTCTTCGTATCTGCAAGTTACTCGAAAAAATAATGGTCTTTCTATCGCGTCTGCTCCTTTTAAGTATAAATTATTAACTGGGAAGCATACTGATAAGAATGATTTTACTGGATTAGCTTTAGGTTCAGGTACTTCAACCTTTGTTGCCCCAACTAAGTATAAAAACCGATATTTATTTACTGGAGGCGATGTTGCTGCTGGAAGTTGCTCGTATAATATGAATGGAGCAAAGGAAGGGTATATTGATATTCCTTTTGGTTCTTCTTGTACTGTTTGTACGAGTGGGGCATTTACTGGAAAGGTTACGGTCGATGTTTCTCCTAGTGGCACTAGTTATAATTATGCAAATAAAACAGTAGCATGGACTTGTGCTAAGTTTACGAATCCGCGGAAGTCTATTGTTACTACTTATGATCGAAATAGTCATTCGATTACTCCTGATGATCTTTTGACTAGTTCTGGGGGCGGGGTTTATTCGGGACTTGGTTTCCCTACGACATATAAAATCCAGTATAGGTTTAGAAATAAGCGAACCGATACCGAGTCGAATGTGTCGAGTGGAAAAATGAATTATACTGTTCAGTATAGGCTTAAAGATGAAAACGGAACAGTTACGAAAGCGTGGACTACGCTGAATACTGGATCGGAGAGTCTTGGAAACAATAGTCTTGCGCCGTGGAGAAATTCTAGTGTTCTTGATGTCCCTATGGATAGGAATGAAGTTGTCCAAGTTTGTTTTAGAGAGAAAATGACTTCTTCTGTAGAATATGGACCGGATGCGAGCGGTGCTTTTACTCAAAGACTTGATGACACTGAGGTTATTTCTAATAAGAGTGAACTATGTATTACAATAAATAATGCCGAGAGGTTTTTCTACGCTGATTTTACAGGAGACATTGGTTTTAACTGGGACCCTTTGATTAGAAGTATTGGTGGAGTTTATTCTGGAGATGGAATTCATGTTAAATATGACATTGGAGGTGTGTTTTCAATAAGAAGAAAGAGCGTGCCTTCTTCCTTGGCTGATTTTGAACTTCCTATCGGAGCTAAAGGAGGACTTACGCCTTGTTTAACTACTTCATCCGATTATTCTTGTGATAGCAGAAAAAATACTACATCGGCGTTGAATGTTGGTGATTCTCAGAATTGGAATTATGGCAATACTATTACTATTCCATATAACCAGGTTACTCCTATTTGTTTCTATACTGATGACAGAACTAGTCGAAGAGAATATTTGCAGACTGGCGAGAATACTTATACGTTAAAGGCTACTTCTGTGACTAATCAGATGAAGTGCGTTGATGTTAAGAATCCGCAAAAGAAGTATGTTGCGGAGTATTCGGCGAATAGTTCGGGGAAGATTAATCAATATACTGAGGGCGGAAAGAATTGGATTAGTTTGAGTGATGGAGATACGGTCGGGACGATTAATAATGCCGAGAGAAATGATGATGAATCTTGGAGATATGTTTATCCGAATAATAATACGTATCAGGCGACATTCACGCATGTTATAAAGAGGGATTCTTCAAGACTTGTGACTGGCGAGGGAACGAGCGATGAAACTTCTCAAAATACTAATATAGTTCCTTCGAGTTTGAGGGTTGACGGCGAGCAGGGCTCGAGAGCTAGGTGGAAAATACAGCATAGTATAGACGGAGGAACAAACTGGGAAGATTTGACGGATTATTCTATCGCTAATTTTACCTCAAACAACAGTCAGACGGTTTCGTCCGGAGCTGTTGATATTCCTCAAACATTCGACCTTTCTAATAAGGGTAGATTCATAAACTATTGTCAGAGATTGTATTATTCTATTAAGACACAGCATTATTTTGAGGCAGATGATAGCGCGGCGGACGGAAGAAAGCTGGTTGCGCCGAAATATAATTATATTGAAGGGCCAATGGCTTGCGTTCTCCTTAAAAATCCTGAATATCAGGAGAAGATTACGCCGGATTGGACGGATGAAGATGATGAGGGGGATTGGGAAGCGCAAACACTTAAAGAAAACAGGACTTCGACAGTTAGTTTGAATTTAACACCGAAGTTTAGTGGGGAGTTCGCTGGAGGGTTGAACGACCTTAAGAGCAGTAATAATATTGGAGAAAGTGCGGCGAAGTATGTTGATGGGGTTTATAAGATGAAGCTCTTAGAGGCGACCCCGGTGTTTGATCATAGTTTAGCTTTCGGACAGAGCGGGTTTGATGAGGCGGTTGGATTTGATGTTGTTTCGGGAGTGAATATTCGATTCTCTAAAGTTAATGGCTCTATGTATAAAAATGAGAATTTTAATCTAAATACTGACTTTTCTGCGAACGAAACCATAAGAGGAACTACAGCGACGCTTTATCCATTTCCGAACACGAATAGTCCGTACGGAATTAATGGAGTGAGGATTAATAGCTTTAATTCATTTGATCCGGCAGTTTGGAATTCTAACTCTGGGAATAATGGATATGGAAGGACGGCTAGTACGTTTGATGGGAACGCAGGGGATGATAATATTCATAGAGTGATGGCCGGGGAGACTGTTCAAGTTTGCGAGAAGACTGTTGCGGAACCGGGAAAATGGGTTGTTAAGTATGTTGATATTATGAGGAGAGAATATTATAGGAATGCCGACGGAACGAAGAGCGAATTTACGACGCCATATAACTATGATAGGACTCAACTTTATTCTACGGAAAGTGAAGCTGTTGATGGGGCTATCGAAACGCCAGAGGCGAAAAGGGCTTGTATTAGCTTGAAACGTGAGAGGAACTATAAGGTTGATTCTGCGGAGCCGAAGAATCCGGATGGAGACCCGGTGAAACCTGGAGGACAACTTGTCGATCCGACGTTTGAGGTTACGATAACGGATGATAACGATGGCTGGAAGGAAGTTGATGGAATTGATGATAGGCAGTATGTAACAGATCCGGATTCAGAGTATCATCTAGTTTGGTATGTGCTTTCTCCTGAAGTTGATAAAGATAGAGGAGTCGAGGCGACGAGGTCTAGAGTTGAGGAAAGCGACAATTTACAGGTTATTTTGAATAATGATCTCTATAACGGTAAATATGGAACCATCGAGGCGGAGGCCTATGAGCGCAACGGTGACGGGGTTTATGAGAAAAAAGATTATACCTTTGATGTTAAGGCGAAAGATGCTGTCCTTATCCCTACAGATATTCCTGTTGGAGCGAAGTTCTGTTATAGATTGCAGATTTCTAGGTATTCGAGTACGAGCAGTAGTTATTATTATGGGCAGGCGATTTGTACGAATGTCAGCAAGAATCCAACGATGCACGTTCTCGGAGCTGGGGTCGGGACGAACGGAGGTGTCGTAACATCTTCGACAGAATCATTGATTGGAGATGTAACCAATTATATCGGATCTTGGACTGATCTTGAAACGATTGCAAATACAGGGACAATTAGGAAGTTTTCTTCCGGAAAGAGTTTGCTTGCGAAGAGAACAGAAACGTCTCCGATTAGCGAGTGCAAAGTTTTCCCTCTTACTATCGCAAATGATAAGTGTAATACGGAGCATAAACTTGGCGAATCGGGAATTAGTTTGAGCGGAGAAATGATTAGTAAGTTGCTTGCAAGGTATAGGGGAGTATCGGGGACGGTTAACCTTGGAGATAAGAGCGTTGTTGAGGCGGCTGATGTCGCGGGTGCTGAAGTCGAGCAAGGAGACGAGACTCCGACAGTTCACAAGTTGCAAGGAACTACGTTCATTTATTCTGAGACTGGGCGTGATATTACGATAAATACCAATATATATGTTGGGAACAGCGGAGTTCAGTTTAGTAACGGAGTTTTGCCACAGGTTATTATTGTGAACTCGGGCGGAAATATCAACATAGCCGAGGGAGTGACACATTTAGACGCCTGGATTATTGCGAGTGGGACGGTGAATACTTGTACGACGAGTACTGGCGGAAGTATTGATTTGAGCGCCGATACTTGCGCGAATCAGCTAACGATTACCGGACCGGTTGTTGGAGCTAATATCAGACCGAGAAGGACTTATGGGGCGGATACTGAAGACTTCAGTAAATTTATCGATGGAGCGGAGATATTTGATCTTAACCCAGGAGCGTATATTTTCGGAGCGAATGAAGGCGCGGGGACGATTCAGCCGAGAATAACTTACCTTAAGAGTATGCCGGCGAGGTTCTAGAGAGAACTTCAGGATAATGCAAAAACTTCCTGAAAATGGGAAGTTTTTGCTATCGAGGAGATAATTACAGGGGTGAGGCGTTGCACGAAAAGACCGAAAAACGGGAAGATTTTGTAGTAAGGCTACAAAAAATATATAGTTAGAGGTAGAGTGTTAGGTTATTTCGAAGTTAATACCCCTGCGAGGAGCGATTCGAGAGGTAGGTTTGGGTTTATCATTCGGAAAACAGAGATATTAGAGGCGAGTTCTCCAGACCAGAGACCGATTGGAGAGAAGTTTGTCTCGGAGATTGGGATGGTGACGATTTTTCCGGAATTTGCGCAGACTATATTTTCTTCGTGGAAGGTTAAAATCGAGACGGGGAAACTTAGAGTGAATTTATGGAGAGTTTCTAGGACTGGAAGGAGAGGCTGGGAGAGGAGGAGGACTTTAGGATAGTAGAGAGCGCGGAAGAGATTTTGGAGCTGAACCATGGAGGCGACGATTGTTAGATTTTCTCGGGAGATGAAAGATTCGGCTTCGTTTTGAATGAGGTCGATCGTGTCGCGAGTGAGGAGGATTGGAGTTTCTGGGGAGGATTTTATTACATCGGCAACAGCGAGGGCGGTTTCTGAGTTTTTTGAGAAGTCGCCGAGAAAGAGGGCGAAATTTGAACCGGAGAGAGAATTGCGGAAGTCGAGAGAACGTTTAAACGAGCCAGATTCGGTTGATTCGAAGAATTCGAGATTTTCTAGGGACGGAAGTTGCTTTTTGAGAGAGTCGGGAAAAAGGTTTTTTATGGATTTTATGAAAGGAAAGGATTTTTGAAGATGTTCGGCGATGCGAATTTCCGTCGAAAAAGAGCCGGAGTTTCCTCCGATAATAGAGAGAACTCCTTGTTTTTGTTCGGGAAAGTTCCAGGGGAGTTCCTGAGCGTTTTTTATAGATTTTCCGGATTTATCCCAGAAAGAGGGGGTTTGCATGGTTATTCCTTTATTGTTATCGAAATTGGGCAGTGGTCGGAGCCAAGGACGGAGTCGAGGATTTCTGCGGAAACGAGGGACGGTTCAAGGGAATTTGGGATGAAAAAGTAATCGATGCGCCAGCCGACGTTGTTTTTTCTTGCACCGGAGCGGTTCGACCACCAAGTGTATTGAATTTTGTCTGGATGTTTCTTGCGGAAAGTGTCGATAAAGCCAGCTGAGAGGAGGTCGGTGATTCCCTGTCGTTCGGGGTCGGTGAAGCCGGCGTGATTATGATTTGTGTCGGGGCGGGCGAGGTCGATTTCTTCGTGGGCGGAGTTGAAATCTCCGCAAGTTATCACCGGCTTGTCTTTTTCTAAGGATTTTAGGAAGGCTCTGAACTCAGGATCCCAGCTATTTTCTCGGAGGGAGAGGCGAGAGAGATCTTGTTTTGAGTTCGGAGTATAGACGTTAACGAGATAAAAATTTTCGAGGTCTAGTGTGAGGACTCGACCTTCTTCTTTTCCGAGGTCTCCGGGATAATCGATAGTTTTTATGGAGTTTTTGTCAAATTTTGAGGATTTTAAGAGGATCATTGTTCCGGAATAGCCCGGACGAGAGGCGGAGTTCCAAAAGAGAATATAATTTTTTTCCAGAGATAATTTGTCAAGAGGTAGAAGCTGAGACTCTTGACATTTGATTTCTTGAAGACAGAGAATGTCTGGGGACTCTTTTTCTATAAAATCCTGCAAATTTCCCTTTTTGAGGACTGCGCGGAGGCCGTTTATGTTCCAAGAATATAGACTTAGCATTTTAAAATCTCCCGCGGTCTAGGTCGCGTTTTTTGATGGTTTCTCGTTTGTCGTATTTTTTCTTTCCTTTCCCGAGGGCGATTACGAGTTTTATTGTCCTGCCTCCCGCGAGGAGTTTTGTCGGAACGATGGTCGAGCCAGTGACTTTTTCTCGTTCAAGAGAAGAAATTTGTTTTTTTGTCGCGAGGAGTTTTATGTTGCGTGCGGTTTCTGCGCCGAGAGTCAAGTTGTTAAGCCAGAGTTCGGAATTTCTGATTGTGACGAAGGAGCCTTTGAGCTGGACGTGATGATCGCGGATTTTGCGAACTTCGTCGCCTGTCAAACTCATTCCGCAAACAAGCTCGTCTCCGAGGGTGTAATCAAAGCGAGCGCGACGGTTTACCGTGACGGTTTCTGGCTTTTTGGGCTTTTTCATGAGTATATTATACACCAACGGGCGATTTAGTTCAGGTTTCTCTTGTTTTGTAGTTTTTAAACGTATTAAACGCCGACGGCTGGTTCGTTCGGACAGGATTTTAGGACGGTTTCCATCGCGGATTTTTCGGCGGAGGTCACCCAGAGAGAGTATTTGAACTTCACTGAGATTTGACGGGCAATATAAGCGCAGCGAAAGGACTTGTTCGGAGGGAGCCAAGTCGCGGCGTCGCCGTCGGATTTGGACTGGTTTGCGCTTCCGTTCACGGCGAGAAGATTAAGAGGATCGGTTGCGAGCTCATATCGACGTACTTTTGTGAGTTTTTGGGCTCCCTTTTGCCAGGCATCGGAGAGAGCGACGACGTGGTCGATTTGGATGCCTTTCGTTAGGTCGGCGCGTTCGTAGAAGATCATGTGGGCTCCGGTGTAGGGTTCGGTAAATTCGCCAGAGATAACAGTGCAGTTATCTTCGGAGGAAATGACGGCGGAGGAGCCTAGTTCGCGTTTTATGATGCGCTGACGGAGCGAGCAACCGTCAATGGATGGCCAAGAATTATAAAATTCGGTTCGAGCGTATCCGGATTTTGAGGCGCGGCCTTTGACTTTTAGGCTTTCTAGGACTTTTAGAGCGGATTTCTCGGAGATTTCTTCTTCGTTCTCTGGATTTTCTGCGGTATTTGAGGCGGTTCCGGACCTGTTCGCAGACTCACCGAGAGGCTCTGCAGTCGAATCGGAAGAATTTTTTGAGGAGTTCTCTACTGGTTCGAGGGCAGTTGAGGTGGGAGAGTCAGAAAAATCGGATTTTTCTAGGGAAGTTTCGAAAGAGTTGGGGTTTATGAGGACGAGAAGAATAGCGAGGATGGTAAAAACTAGGGCCGAGAGGACTTTTCGCGATTTTAATTTCTTCTTCTTGTTTTGCATAAGCTTATTATAACATTTTTTTGTTATCTGCTTATGATTTAGTATTCTGTTTTAGTTTTTGTAATTTAGATTATTAACAAAAATCTCCGATTTCTCGGAGATAATTGTTCTTTTTTGAATCTGTTTTCGAAATTTTTGAGTTTTATGTTTCGAAAATTGAGACTATCTAGCTGTAGATGTTTTCGACAGGGATGGATGGGCCCATAGTTGTCGTGATGAAAACGGACTTGACATAATTCCCTTTTAGAGAGGCGGGCTTCTGAGACTTTAGAGAATCAAAGAAGACATTCGCGTTCTCGAGAAGTTTTTCTGCTCCGAAAGATGTTTTTCCGAGGCCAATGTGGACGATGGCTTGTTTGTCGACGCGGTATTCGACCTTTCCGGCTTTAGCTTCTTTTACGGCTTTCTCGAGATCGGTCGTGACGGTTCCGGCCTTAGGGTTCGGCATAAGACCTTTAGGGCCGAGGAAGCGAGCGAATTTTCCGAGTTTAGGCATATAAGCAGGGGTGGAGATAAGAACGTCGAATTCGATCTCTCCTTTTTCGAGGCGTTTCAAGAATTCTTCATCTTCCGCGATGTCTGCGCCGGCGGATTTAGCTTTTTTAGCTTCGTCGAGAGGCGCAAAAACAGCGACACGGACAGTTTTTCCGTTTCCGTTCGGGAGAACGACGGTTGTGCGGATGTTTTGGTCAGCCTGACGAGGATCTACTCCGAGACGAACGTGTGCTTCGACGGTTGCGTCAAATTTGGACGGGTTTGTTTCGAGAGCGAGTTTAAGCGCATCTTCAAGAGAATAAACTTTTTCCTTTTCGATTTTTTTATGCGCTTCTTGGTATTTTTTTCCTCGGCGTTCAATGAGAGGGCGAGTAACAGGAGCGGCACCTTTGGGCTTCGAAGCTTCTTCGGCTTCTTGTTCGGCGCGCTCGAGCTTTCGTGCTTGGCGCTCTTCTTCGGCTTTTACCTCTTCGATGTGTTTTTTGGATTTTTTCCCGGATTTTGCGAATTTTTCTTCTGTTTCGGGAGCTTGAGCTTCTGTCGTTTCTTCGACACTCGTTTCGAGGATTTCCTCAGTTTTTTCTAGATTTTCGGCTTTTTCTGCCATAATTTCCTTTCTGTGGTTCTTGCGGACTAATGTCCTCCCACATTTTAAGCTTTCTTTAAGATTATTTTAAGCTAATTTTAAGGTTTTGTTCGGTTTTACAGGGGTCGAGTTTGGAAAAGCGTTTGTTCGGTTTTCGAAAAATTCTTCTATTCGACGACTTCGACACCCATGGAACGTGCGGTTCCGGCGACGATTTTTACTGCGCCTTCGAGGTCAATTGCGTTGAGCTGGGACATCTTTTTCTGGGCGATTTCTTCGAGCTGAGCGCGAGTAATTTTTCCGACCTTTTCGGTGTTTGGTTTTCCAGAACCCTTCGGAAGTTTAATTGCTTCGCGGATGAGGTCGTCAACGGGTTGACCGAGACAGTTCCAGTCGAAGGTTCGATCTTCGTAAACGCGGATGTGAACGATGACGTTCTTTCCCATGTATTCTTTCGTGGCCTCATTGAAAGGGTTAATGAACTCCATCATATTGAGGCCCCACTGACCGAGGGTCGAGCCAACTGGAGGTCCGGCGGTAGCTTTTCCGCCTGGAACACGTAATTTAAGATTTCCTATTACTTTCTTTGCCATGTTTTTCCTTTGAAAAGTTTATTCGTGCGTAACGGGGATAATTATACTAAATTTTCGGGAATTTGTAAAGCGACTGAATCTGCTATTTATTTTGCTCTTTCTACTGAAATTTTGGATTTATATTTCGGATTTCTCGGGGTTTAGAGTTTTGAGACTTGGAGCGCGTCGAGTTCGACTGGGGTTTCTCGGCCGAACATAGAGACCATAACTTTCAGCTTTCCCTTTTGGCCGTCGATTTCTGAGACTGTTCCGTCGAAACCTTTGAACGGTCCGTCGGTGATTGAGACAACTTCGCCGACTTCGTAGTTTACGGAATATTTCGGGTCTTCGACGCCCATGCGTTTCTTGATTTTTGTGATTTCTTTTTCCGAAACAGGGGTCGGTTGAGTTCCGTTCCCGATAAAACCGGTTACGCCGGGGGTGTTGCGGATGATATACCAGGTTTCGTCGGAAAGTTTCATTTCGACGAGGACGTAACCTTGGAAAATCTTTTTATCAACGACTTTTCGTTTTCCGTTTTTAATCTCGATTTGTTTTTCTTTCGGGACGATTGCGTCGAAAATTTTGTCGGCGAATTCGATTGAGTTGATTCTCTGACGAATTGAATCTGCGACCTTGTCTTCGTAGCCGCCGTAGGTGGAAATTGCGTACCACGCTCGGGTGTCATCATATCTGTTTACTGCCATTTTTCTCTCCTTTTGTTTATCCTAACAGTTTACTAAATATAAAATCGAATAAGATGTCGAGAAGAACGAGAAAGCCCGTGAAAAGTATAGTATAGACGAAAATTGCGAGGACCATTTTCCAGGTTGCTTTTCGGTTTGGCCAGCGGACCTGGCGAAGTTCGAGCCACGAATTTTTAATGTAACGACCGAGAGCTATGAACGGTCGGAAAAGAATGAAGGTTTTTCTGTTTTTTCTCGCTTCTTTTCTCTGTTTTTTCTTTTCGAGACGCTCGAGTTTTTTGTTTGTCTCCTTTACGAGCTGTAGGTCCTTTTTAGACGGGGAGTCTTTTGAGGAGGCGTTTACAAGCGGTTTCTCGGATTTTTTCTCTGAAGATTTCCTTGTGGTTTTTTCGGAGGGTTTTCCAGAGGAAGTTTGGGAAGTTTCCTTCGGTTTTTGGGGATCTGAGGCCTTTATGCGGGTGATTTTCGTTTTCGACATAATTCCCTTTCTTTCTATAAAAAAATAGTCTGTTACCAGACTGTCAAGAGTATTTTAGCATATTTTTGCTTTTTTGTGAAGAATTGTAGGATTTTTCGTTTTTAGGCTTCTGAGTTTGATGAATTCGGGGTTTCTTGTGACTTCAAGAGTTTAGCATGAACTACCATACGGCTAGTATCGTCATAGCAGGTTGAGAGAGTAAGGATTTTGTCCGAAGGAGACAAACTTACTCCGAAATTGTGGTTAGAACGGGATTTTAAGGTGTTTAGGAAATAATATTTTTCTTCTATGGAAGAAAATGAGGTTTGGAGGTAGTCGGAAGTTGTCGGAATGATGTAGATTGAAAAAATTTGCCAAACGCTCGAGGAAGTTTCGGTTTTTGTGCGGATTAGGTAGTTGTCAGGGTTTTCTAGCCAGTTGGATTTTGTGAGGTTTCGGAGGGAGCCGAACATTGTGTTGTCGAGACGGCCGTGTGCGTAGATTATATTGTTGTCATCGGTTAAATCTTGGGAGTTTCGGTAGTCGAGAAAAACCCAGCCTGCGGAGTTTCTTGAGCCGTCGAAAGATGTATAGAGGTAAAAATCGTTGTTGTAGGCTTGTACAAAGGGGTAGTTAATGTTTGTCCCGAGAACTTGAAGCCAGCCAACTGTGTCGGGGTTTTCTTGTTTAAGGGCTGAGATATTCGCCGAGAGGAAGGGGGTTTTAAGGTATTTCCAATATTGATCATCACAGGGATGACCTTCTATTTCGCAAGTTTCGTTTTCTGAATCCTCTTCCGATTCGGAAAGTTCGGCGATTTCTGTGATGTTTTCGAGGATTTTTTCGGTTTTTTCGGATTCGAGTTTATATTCGAGGAGTTTGTAACTTGAAAAAACTAGACAGAACAGGGAGAAAATGAAGATTATGCCTAAGATGAGTTTTTTCTTGTTCATGAAATTATATTATAACATAAAAAGTTCGGTTGAAAAAGAGAATGGAGAGTGGTATAATTGAGGTAAGTTGGGGATTCGCCAAGTGGTAAGGCAGTGGGTTCTGGTCCCACCATTCGGGGGTTCGAATCCCTCATCCCCAGCCAGACGCTGTATAAATCGTTTTTAGCCCCAATTTCCCCCTGTAAGGCATTGGTAAGTCCCTTACTCAAAATTGGGGCTAATTTTTTTGACGATTTTTCTAAAAATTCGAGCCATGGGTATGGCTTGACCTCTATAAATTTGGCGGTTAAGTCCCTACCATTAGCCGACTTCCCGATTTTTCGTTCAACAACCAAAACATTTGGTCCGATTGACTGTAAGATTGCTCTCTTTTCGCCAACATCCATAGCTGCGTCCATTTTAGCTTTCGGGTCTTTTAGGTTTTCTAGCGTCCTACCCACTATTTCATACCAGTTACGGTCTAAGTCTTGTGCCGCCTTATTTGCCTGCTTAGTTTTCTCAATTAAATCGTCTAATTCCTTATTCTTTGCTTCAAATACATCCTCTTTAACCATGCCTTTAACATACATGTCAATTAATCGGTCTTTACACCTTTCATATTCAGTTAGGGTAGTATGTTGCATATTAGCAATGTCGTAGCGATTTTCGATTTCTTCTCTATGGATTCGTTCGATAATCTTCTTAGACCATTCGTATAGCACTGGGTGGATAGTGTACTTATCCAATAGCTCGTATATCTGTCTAAATGCTTCTTCTTCTTTTATACTGCCATGCATTTGACATTTCCTATATGGACTCTTTTGGGTACATTTATAGTAAATGTGTCTTCTGGTGCCACCATTTGCTAATTTCTTATCGTGGGCTTCTGCTACAATCGAGCAACCGCAACTAGCACATCTCATCAAGCCTTTTAATTCAAAGTTAGCAGAGTCTACTTTAACTTTCGGTTTAAGATTATGTACAATTGCAAATTCGCTCTTCATTCGTTGGATACGATAATACTGCTCCTCTGTAATAATTGGCTCCCAACTGCCATCGTGCAAAATATTCGGGTCGTCCATATCCCTAATTTTGCCCATATAAAAAGGATTCTCAAACATACGGTTAACAGTAGACGGCATTAAAGGGTTACCACCAGTTTTTAGGCGTTTAAGGGTCCTATAGCCATACACATTGTTAGCGATACTAGTGATTTCTGGTACGGAGTAATGGCCTGTTAAGTATAATTCAAATAGTTTTTTAACTATATGCCAACGGTCTGGATCTTTTATTACAATTCGCTTATGGGTTAAAGGGTCTTCAGCATTTAAGTAGCCTTGTGGAGCAACTCCTGTACAGCCGCCATTTTTATTCTTTGACCTAATACCACGACTAACTACACGAGATAGGTTTCTAGAGTATTCTGCATTCATACTAGCTTCAACGCCAAACATAATACCAGAGTCTTTTGGTGTATATTTACTGTCTGACGTATGGATTAACTGTATTTTACCGTCAAATAATAATTGTTGGACTAGACCGCTCTCTAAAGGGTTCCTTGCTAAACGGTTAGTGTGCCAACAAATAATGGCGTTTGCCTCGCCATTTTCAATTAGTTTAACCATCTTATCAAACTCCGGACGATTGTGAACCTTGCTAGCTGAGGCTGATTCTTCAAACCTAGCTACTACTTTGTAATGGTTTTCCTTTACGACTTTTTTAGCAAATTCTTTTTGGTCTGGGATAGAAGCCACCTGTCGCTCCGAGCCTTCCGAAGACTTTCGGGCATAGATGACAAATTTAAGTTTTTCCGGATTGGCTTTTCTTGCCATATTATTCTCCTAACGTTAATTATTTTTCTAAATGACTAAAAAATAAACCCCCTTTATGGCTTACAAGAGGGCTTATTATTAGTGGAAGATTTGGCTAAACGCCGTTTATGACGTTTTGCCGTTTGGCTTTTTGCTAGAAGCCTTTAAAATCATCTGAATTTTTTCAAATTCTCTTTCTGTAATCATTGGTTCCCAAGCTCCATCATGCATAACGTTTGGGTCATCTAAATCCCTAATTTTGCCCATATAAAAAGGATTTTTAAGCATTTGATGTAATGTAGTAAGCCTTAGCGGATGTCCGCCTATCCTCTGCCTTTTTTTAGTTAGATAATGATTATCGTTGTTGATGTAGCTAAGTAGTTCCGGTACACTATAGCAGCCAGTCAAATACAACTTAAATGCATTTTTGATGATGTAAAACCTTTTAAGGTCAGGAATGATAATGGGTTGATTATTCTTATCCCTTGAGTTTAAGTACCCTTGAGGTGCCATGCAACTAGGTTTTCCTTGCTTATTCTTCAACCTAATGCCACGTTTAATAACCTCACTTAACTTCTTTGAATATTCAGTAGCCATCCTCATCGTAATGTCAGGAAGTGAAAAATAATCTTCGGGATAATAAATCTTTTGGTCGTTAGTGCGGATAACTTTGATTTTATGGTCAAAAAGTAATTGCTGAATGATACCGTTTTCTAGTGGATTACGAGCAAGACAGCTTGTGTGCCAACATAGAATTGCGTTAGCCTTACCGTCTTCAATCATCTTTACCATTTCATCGAACTTTGGGCGATTATGTGCTTTACGTGCAGACGCTGACTCTCGGAAGGTTTTAATAACCTTGTAGTTATTTTGCTTAGCAATTTCTTTTGCGAATTTATACTGAGTATCGAGCAAGGGTGAATGATCATTAGTATCATCGGTGGACTTCCTCGCATAGATAATATATTTTAACGATTGTTCGCTAGTGATTTCTTTCGTCATAATAAAAATTCTCCTGGTTTTAGTTATTAAAATGGAATCCGGCTTGGGTCGATTTCGGGGTCGGCTGGCGGATTCGCTGTATTGTTAGAAGGTTTCTCTTCGCTATTAGTAGAAGGCTCGTCGGCAGTAGCTTCGCCGCTTTCAGCTTTGTGCTCTTTAGCTAGGCGATCTGCTCGCATTTTTGCGATATGTTCGAGATTGGTTTGTGTACGATTTTTTGGCTCGTAAACAACTATCATTTCTAGTGGTCGTGAAATACCTGAGCGTCCTTCGTATTCGTATGGTACTGCTCTAGCAACTAATCCAACTCTCGCACCTTTTACGAGTTCGTCTTTCGAAACCTTTTTACCATCTAGGTCGATAATCTTAGTTTGAGCAGTGATTTTAAAGTAGAAAGGTATATATTTGTTGTCAGTGTACTTGTCAGTTAACACTTTCGTACCGTTCGTTCCACGTTCATCACCGTTATGCTTTAGCCAAGTATCAATCTTGTTTTCATCGCTCTCTGGATTATTAGGGTCATCAAAAATGTCGATTGATAAAGCTTCGCCGTATTTACTGTTTTTATCGAAGTAGCTGAGGACATAAGCATTGTCCAGCTCTAAGATATCGTTATTGTTTTCCATAATTTGTTCTCCTTATTAGTAGTTAATTTGTTAAAATGGGCAGACAATTTCATTGTCTTGCGGTTTTTCGTTGGATTTAATCCAACCGTAGTCTTTAAGAGTAATCCATCTTGCTCCGTCCTTATAAACGTCTTTGCCATCTCGACTGTGTTCTATAATGATTCCGAGAGAACGCAGGGTAGATTCGGCACGA
>JAFWLO010000009.1 GCA_017545595.1 Candidatus Saccharimonadota bacterium
AGAGTCACCAACACCCAAAGTCGGCTTCGGCTGCCTAAGGTGGGGGAGATGATTGGGGTTAAGTCGTAACAAGGCATCGGTACGAGAACGTGTCGATGGATTACCTCCTTTCTTGAGAAGGAATTGATGCGCACGAATCCGCAAGGACGCGTGTAGCTAGGTCGGTCGCAATTGTGTAAAATTAAGCTTAGTACACAATTTTTCCATTTTGGATGCGACTTCAAGCTTAGAACTACGATGATAATTGCACAACTAAGTTGTTAACAGGGAAGACTTCGGGAAACCGAAGTTTTTTGTTTGGCCTTGTTGGAGTTTAAGCGGATTCGATGTTTGAGTAAAAATGTGATATAATATGCGTGATGAATGAAGTAGCTGATAACAGGAACTTAATAGACGAGTATAAAGGACTGTCGAATGAACAAGTTTTTGATGCACTGAATAAAAAAAGAAATAAACTTGAGGTAGCGATAGAAAATGTGAGTCACGATTTTAATATGGGGAGTATCGTGAGGACGGCGAATAGTTTTAATGTTTCAAAAGTGCACATAATAGGGAAGAAAAAATACAATCGTCGTGGGACGATGTGTACTGACAAATATCTTGAGATTGTTTATTGGAAAGAAATTGATGATTTTGTTGTTGATCAGAGAGAAAGAGGGCGAGAAATCGTTGCAATTGAGAATAATGTTAGAGGGGCAGAGGGGCTTTTGAATAAAAAATTTGTTCAAAAAACTACGCTTTTGTTCGGAAGCGAGGGGGAAGGGATTAGCGAAGCTTTATTAAATTGTTCGGATGATATTAGATTTATTGAGAGCTTTGGTTCGACGAGATCGGTTAATGTTGGAGTCGCGGCGGGGATAGCAATGTATCAATGGGTGAGGCAATGCGTACGAGTATAAATAAGAGGTTTCCGTGGTTAAAATTTGCGATTCCGATAGTATTCGGAGCGTTTTTGGGTCTTGTTGTTGCGGGAGTAATGCATGGAGTGAGGGGGGAGACGAGAAATATACCAAAAGCTCCGATGAGAATACATTCCGAAGTCCCAAACAGGGTTTTTAGGGGGGATTTGACTGGGAAGAAATTGGTTGCGTTGACTTTTGACGATGGGCCAGCAGATGGCGTAACGACTAGACTACTTGACGTTTTGAAGGAGAAAGGGGCTGTTGCGACATTTTTTGAACTAGGAATGAGAATGAGGGCTTATCCTCATATAACTCAAAGAGCCATTAAGGAAGGACATGAGGTCGGGAGTCATACGATGTATCATCAGAATTTAATTACTTTGCCTGAAGATGCGATTAGGGGAGATATAACAGAGGCGAAAGATGTGTTCAGAGAGGTTCTTGGGGAAGGGCCGGAGCTTACGAGGGTGCCGTATGGGAATAGTAATGATGCTGTTAAAAATGTAGCAGGGACGCCCCTTGTATATTGGTCAGTTGACACTAAGGATTGGGAGAGTAAAAATGCAGGGGCAGTTGTCGAGAATACACTGAGTAACACTCGGGACGGGTCGATAGTTCTAATGCACGATATTTATGATTCTACGGTCGATGCTGTACCGGAAATTATAGACAGATTAAGAGCGGATAATTTTGAATTCGTGACTGTGAGTGAGCTGGCGGAGATTAGGGGGGTTGAACTTGTTTCTGGAGAGACGTATTCGAAATTTGAGCCGTAGGTGGTTTTGAGATAAGAGGTATTGAGATTCGAGGGGCTCCGGAGGCTTCTGAGGGGTTTAGAGGGCAGAAAAGGAAAAGGATGACTAGTGAGGGAAAACTAGGTTGACTAAGGCAGAGAGGAGAACTGTGTGGAGGTTGGAGATGATTAGGAGACCTATGCCGATGGCGATTATGCCGAAAAGGCGAACTTTGTCGTAGCTAGAGACGCCGTGGGCGATGTTTTCTGAGATTTGTTGATAGAAAACAACGATGAGGGCGCCGAAGGCGAGAATGAAGAGACCGGTGAAGAAAGTGCCGATTGAATAGCTTTGCATAAGGATATTGTAACAAAAAATCCGTTCAAAGGGAACGGATTTTGCATTTCTAGGTTGATGGTGGGGATATGTGGACTTGAACCACAGACCTCGTCATTATCAGTGACGCGCTCTAACCAGCTGAGCTATATCCCCATAAAATTGTAATATATCTCCAAAATATTGTGATAAGGAGCTATATTCCTATAATTATTTCCCAATTGTTTTGGTATTGGTGGAGTAACAGGGACTCTAACCCTGGACCTCCGCCTTGCAAAGGCGGCGCTCTAAACAACTGAGCTATTACCCCAGTAAGTTATATTTTAAAGGATTTTTAGATAAAATGCAAGGGGTAAAGCACAAAAATAAACCCATTTAGGGTTTATTTTATTTGAACAACCTCGCAGTTATGACTGTTCAAATCCTCTCTATTATATATCATAAGCTGAATAATGTCAACTGTTGGGAGAAAAAGCTTTTTCCACAGGTGGAAAAGATTGGAAGTGGAGTTTGTTCGGGAAAACGCTTATTATTATAACATAAAATTAGAAAATTACATATTGACAAAACTAAAGCGGTATGGTATAATGGTTATATTCATCCTGTAAAGGGTGGGTTTGTGTTAAAAGAATATGGTGGGCAGAAGGAGAGATCCAGATGGCTGGAACTAAAGCTGGTGGTCTTAAAGCTGCCGCGACTAATAAAGCTAAATATGGTAAAGAATTTTACGCTAATATTGGTCGAAAAGGTGGTCAAAACGGTCACACTGGCGGATTTGCCGCTAACCCTGCTCTTGCTAAAATTGCTGGGGCAAAAGGTGGACGAATTTCTCGCCGTGGGCCCGCTAAAAAAGCTGCCTAAATTGAATTTTGAAAAAGAACTCTTACCCGGGGTTCTTTTTTGTTTTTTCGATTGGAGAGAATTTGGGTTTTTGGGTTTTTGGAGTGATTTTTAGTTGATTTTAGAGGGGGTGTTATGAAGAGGTGTTTGTTGTAAAAACGGTTTTTCTTATGTATAATTTAGAGAGCAAAAAAAG
Source organism: Candidatus Saccharimonadota bacterium (assembly GCA_017545595.1). GTDB lineage: Bacteria > Patescibacteriota > Saccharimonadia > Saccharimonadales > Saccharimonadaceae > Nanosyncoccus. Next base: position 3,009 of record JAFWLO010000009.1, read on the forward strand.
GAGGTATAAATGAAGCTTGACGAATATCAGGAAAGGGGAGAGAAATATGATTCTTCTAAGAATGTAGAAAAAGGTATGGTTGGGGATGCGATGGTCGAGAAAACTCTGGGAATAGCAGGGGAGGCGGGAGAAGTTGCGGACAAATTGAAGAAAATTATTTGGTGGAAGGATAAGAAGATCAGCGAGGAGGATAAGTGGGAAATTGTTAAGGAATTAGGGGATGTGATGTGGTATGTGGCGGCAGTAGCGAGGTATTTAGAGGTGCCTTTGTCAGAGGTTTGCGAGAGAAATTTGGAGAAATTACAGAGTAGGATGGATAGGGATAGGTTATTTGGAGATGGTGATAATAGATAAGGATTGAGTTTGGATGTTGGGATCAGATTAGGGTTGGGGTTTGAGTTGATTTTTGATTAAGAATGGTGTTTCGAGGGGGTTGAGATTTTGGAGTAGATTTTTTGGCATTTTGGGCAGTAAAGTGAGGTTGAGCTGAGTTCGATGCAGGAAAGGCCACAGACTCTACAGAGAGTTTTTTTGTGAAGCCAATCACGATACGAATCGAGCTCTTCGGTGAAAAAATCTTCGGAGAAGGGAATTGAATAGAGAGCGCAGAGTTCAGAAGTTTTTTGCCAAGCGTCGCGTTCGATTTGAAGGCGCTCGAGAGAAGTTTCGAAAGAGAAATGGCCAAGGAGAGCATGAGAAAGTTCATGGAGAAGGAGAGGTTTGAAATTGGGGCTTTTTGAGACGTAAAAAATGGTCTTTTTAGGGCGGAATTTGAATTTTTTTCCGGATTTGAAGGAAAACTGGGGATAATCTGAAATGAGTTTAGAGAGAAAATCGGAATCTGACATTGGATTATTTAGAAGAGGCCTTTAGACGTTGTTTAGAGAAGATGAAGGCGCCGCGGGCGACGGAAAGGGAAGGGTTGGTGGATTTTTTGAAGGAAGGGAGAGAGGCATTTGGGGCGAGAGAAGAGGCAAGGGAGGATTTTAGAGCGGGAAGGAGGGCGCGGAGAACGTAAGAGAGGGAGCCACCGATGATGATGAGATTAGGGGATTCAGAAGAAATAATTTCGAGAAGGCCAGGAAGAAGGCGGGAGATGATTTCCGTGGAGACTTTAGGGGTAATATGGAGGGAGTTGAGAGGAGAGGAAAAGTGGGCGGAAAGAGCTTTTGCGGAGGCAAAATCTTCCCATTCCTCAAGACGGCCATTCCAGAGGTATTTTTTATGTCCAGGTTCGAAGGAAGCGGAACGGGGGGAGAGAAGGCCGTTTTCCGAGATTCCGCCACCGATTCCAGTGGAGAAAGTGAGGTAGATGACCTTTTTAAATTTTTTAGCTACCTTGGAGGTTTCGTGGAGAGTAGCTAAGTCTGCGTCGTTGGCGAAAAAAACTGGACAGGAGAATAAGGATTTTATAGGGGAAATTAGGTCTAAATTTTTCCAGCCGAGGTTTTCACAGGAGACTGTATAAAAATTTTGTTCAGGTTTTATAATTCCTGGAAAGGCAATCGTAACGGCTTTTAAGGAGGTGAGATTTTTAAGGTCGAATGGGAAAAAGTTCAAGAGGTTTGATTTTAGGCTGGATAGGAAAGAATCGGGAGCAGAAGGGGTGGAAAATTTAAGGGACTTTAAGAGGAAGCCTCTCGAGGAGAAGAGAGCAAGAAGTGTTTTTGTACCTCCGATGTCTATGCTCAAAAACATGATTCTATTTTATCATTTTTAATGAGAGGGCGTAAGCTTTACTTTTTAGGGGGAGTTTGATATAATTTAGGGATATTTGGGCTCGTTCAAAAGTCTTGAGGAGGGAAGAGAAAAGCAAGATTTTTGAACGAGTCTAAAGGAAGGAAAAATAATTAAATGGCAAAAGCCAAACTAACTATGGATGAGCTCCTTGAGCAAAATACGGAGCTTGCAAAAAAGACGGTCGCTGGGGATACCCTTAAAGGTATCGTCACTTCAGTTAAAAAGCATGAGATTCTTATTGATCTCGGAATTCAGGGGACGGGGCTTGTTTCTAGAAAAGAAGCGAGTTTTGCGCGTAACTTGAAAGTCGGAGACGAAGTGACTGCTTCGGTGATTGATTCGGAAATGCCGGACGGAACCGTGCTTCTTTCTCTCAGAAAGGCTGTTAAAGATAAGGGTTGGGATGAAATTCAGGTTAAATTCGATGAAGGTGAAATCGTCGAGATTCAACCGTTTGATGCTAACAGAGGCGGACTTCTTGTTGAATATGAAGGAATTAGAGGATTTCTTCCCGTTTCTCAACTTTCTGCGGAGCATTATCCGAGAGTCGGATCAGCCGATAAAGATGAAATCCTTCAGAGACTCAATTCTCTCGTCGGGCAGACGATTAAGGTTCGAATCTTAGATGCAAATAAGAAAGAAAACAAGCTTATTTTCTCTGAAAAAGAGGCGATTAAAGATGGGCTTGCTGAAAGGTTCGCTGAGCTTAAAGTTGGCGACGTTGTTAAGGGAATTGTGACTGGGGTCGTTGATTTTGGCGTGTTTGTGAACGTTGATGGAATTGAGGGGCTTATACACATCTCAGAGATTTCTTGGGAAAGAGTCAATAATCCGGCAGATTATGTTAAGGTTGGAGAAATTGTTGAGGCAAAGATTATTGCTATCGACAAGGAAAGACTTAGCCTTTCCATGAAACAGCTCGTTGAAGACCCTTGGCTTTCTGAGGTTGAGGGGCTTAAGAAGGGAAAGAAGGTCGAAGGAACTGTTACGAGAATTACTCCGTTTGGTGCGTTTGTCCAGATTTCTCCTGCTGTTGAAGCTCTTGTCCATGTTTCTGAACTTGGAGAAGGTAGCGATATTGATCCAGAGAAAGTTTTTACTCTTAACGAGAGGAAGACGTTTAAGGTTCTCGACATTGACAAGGAAGGGAGAAAGATTTCTCTTTCTATCGCCAAATAATCTTTTTAGCCTTAAAAACTCCCTTCGGGGAGTTTTTTGGTGGGATTTAGATGGTTTTTGAGTTTTAGGCGGATTTGGCGAAATTGAGGAAGATCGAGGAAGCGAGAGGAGGGGCAGGGGTGGAGAGAAGAGAAGAAGGGGGGAGGGTTTTAGGAGTAGAATTTAGTCAAGGTTTGAGGCGAAAAACGCTTGAAAAAGGGAATTTTGTGATGTATAATTAGGGAAGTTTCCCGGGTAGCTCAATGGTGGAGCAAGAAGCTGTTAACTTCGAGGTTGCCGGTTCGAGCCCGGCCCCGGGAGCCAAAAATACGTTAAAGAAGCCCTGAGGGGCGTTTTTTGTTGGCTTTGGGGGTGGTATAATGAATAGGAAAAAAGAGAACAAAGGGGAGGAAACTGGGAGGTGACTGAGGAAGTTAAGAGAGTTCGCGCGAAGGCGATTCGGGAAGGATTTTCTGCGAGGTTTTTTGAGAGGGGAGGAAAATTTAGGGTGGACTTTTTTGAAGAGTCAGAGCAAGAACTGAGGAAAATTAGAGAAGGGCTTGGAAGACATTTTCTAAACGTTCTCAAGGTGGTTTTTAGGGGGCGAGGGGGAGGGGAAAAAGAGAGATGGATTAGTATTTTTGCGTTTTTGTATTATCAGGGAAAGATTAGAGAAGGAGAGAGGATAATTGTTGAATTAAGTGTAGAGCAGACGGCGGCGGAGGAGAGAGAAGAGGTAAAACTGAGAATTGAGGAGAAGAAGAAGGCTATTGAAGGGGCTTTAAGAGAGCTGGAGGGGATAGACGAGGCACTTGCGAAGGTATTTGGCGAGAGAAAGGCTGTTGGGGGAAATAGAATTATTCTAAAAACGAATAATTTAGAGGTGAAAAATATTTTTGAAGGGGAGGGAAGAAAAGAGTTTTTTGGGATGAGCGCGGAGGAATATTTTTATCGAGAGGTTTTAGTGCCGACGATTATTGAGATGGGCGGGGAGGAAACAGACATTATACCTCAGATGGAATTTGGAAGCATTCTTGACGATGGTAGAGATGCGAGAAGAATGGATTTTTTCTTGTCAAACAGAGGGGAGAAGAATATGGTGATAGAGATAGACGACGCGACGCATGAGGGGAGGGAACAGAAAGATACGGAAAGAGACGCTTCTATCCGAGGAAGTAGAATGAGGGTTTTCAGAATAAAAGACAGCGAACTTAAAGATAAAGAAAGGGCAAAACGGAAATTTAAAAATGCGCTGAAAGGCTTCTACGAGGCTCGAGACGGGGTTTTAGAACGAGAACGCATTCCGAATCGGCTTATGGCTAAAAATCGCTCAGAACGCGAGTTAGAGGCCTTTAACGCTAAAATTTTGGTGGGGGATGAGCAGAAAAATGAGATTTTTGTGAGGGAAATTAGTTTTCCGTATAGAATTTCGAATTTTTTGCTAAGTGAAGGATGGTATGAGAGAAGAAAATTTTGTGATTCGGTGGAGTTAAGAGAGGGGGTGAGGTGGCTGCTAAAGTATATTTTTGGGTTTGAGGAGTTTAGGGAAGGGCAAATTGAGGCGATTTTGAAAGTTTTAGAGGGGGAAGATGTGATAGTTTTGCTTCCAACTGGGGCGGGAAAATCGATTATTTATCAGATGTTGTATTTTCTGATATCTGGGGCGGTGCTGGTTGTTGAGCCTTTGAGGGCGTTAATGGAGGATCAGGTGGCGAATTTGGGGGAAAAAGGGATAGAGATTGGGGTGAATATGTCGGCGGAAATGACCTTGAATCAGAAGAAGAGAATGATGAGGCTATTTTCTCTGGGTGAATATGGGATTTGCTATGTAACGCCGGAGAGGATGCAGATGGAGGAGTTCAGGAGCTATCTTGAGGAAGCGAAGGTGAAAGGGGTGGTTTTTGAGGTCGTCGCGCTGGACGAGGCGCATTGTGTTTCGGAATGGGGACACGATTTTAGGGTTTCGTATCTGAATTTGCCAGATACGGCGAGGAAGTTTTTGAAGGTCGGAGAGGACAAACCGAGGATTTTAGCACTTACGGGGACAGCGTCTGATAACGTACTTAAAGATATGGAGAGGGATATTGGAATTTCTGAGGAGAAAATTATACAACCCGAGAGTTTTGATCGGCCAGAAATGCATTTTAGGGTGATTAAGGTTGATTCGGGGGAAAAATTAGGAAGATTAGAGAAGTTAATAGATGAGATGGGAGAGGATTTTCCGGAGTGTTCTAGGGAGGAACTTAGAGGGATAATTTTTTGTATCTATAAGTCGGGTGTGTCGGATTTTGGGGTGGATGCGGTTTATCGGAAGTTTGCGCAGGTTTATGGAGAAGAACACGTGACGAGGTATTATGGAGGGGAAGAGAAGGCGATTTTTAGAGAGAATGTGAGGAGATTTCGAGAAGATGAGGCGGAGTTGATGATAGCGACGAAGGCGTTTGGGATGGGAATTGATAAGAAAAATGTGAGATTTACGGTGCATTACGGAATAACGAACTCAATTGAGGCGTTTTATCAGGAGGCGGGAAGAGCGGGGAGGGATGGAAAGAGGGCGATGGCGTATATTCTGCTTTCGAACGACTTTCCAGAGAGGAATAGGGAGCTTCTTACAGGAGTGTCGATTGAGGAGATGAATAGGGAATTGAAGGTTGGCGGTAAAAATAACAGAGATGACCTCAATAGAGTATTGTTTTTGCACCAGAAAAATTACAACAAAAGGTTACTTTTGGCTTATACGAAGAAGGTTTTAGGGAAAATTGGAAAGATTTCTGAGGAAAATGATACGGAGAAGCATATTTCTGCGGAAAATAGATTGGAATTTGAGGAATATCAGAAAGTTTTGTTTAGGTTGAAAATTTTGGGAGTTGTTGGCGACTATGCGATTTTCGACTATGCGAATAATGAATTTTTGGTGTTGAACAAAAAATTTAACGCGAGGAATATTGTTCTTAAATATGGTGAATACGTGGCGAGGTATCAGGAGGGGCAAAAACGACATGAGATGAATAAAATTCGCAGACAGGTTTATAAAAATCAAGGGGAATTTATTTTAGCCCAGATGGAGATTTTGATAGACTTTGCGAATGAGGTGTTTGAGAAGAGTCGGAGAAGGGCAATTTTGAATATGTTGGAGCTTGCGGAGGCGGGGGCAAAAATTGAAGATTCGGAGGAAGCGGATAAAGAAATTAGACGGCGAATATTAAATTATTTGGGTGCGAATAATAAAGATTTGCTCAAAAAGATTTTGGACGATAAAAAGATTGTTCGATTTTCTGCGGAGGCGATTTTTAGAGTTAGAAAAAAGGATGAGGAAGGGCTTTTTGCGGAGACAAAGAGAACGATTGAGAGTTATCCGGAGCATCCAGGGCTTTTGATTCTTTCGGGAGGGCTAGGACTTATTGATGAAAAAACAGAGGTAGAGACGGCGGTTTTGGATTTTTTGAGCGCGAGAGAGAACATAGAAAAATACGAGGTTTCTTCGGGGGAGTTTTTCAGGGCGGTTCTTGATGTGATAAAATGTTGTTATACGAAAGCCAGAGACGAGGAGAAATTTAGGAGAGGGATTGTTGAACTTGAGAGGAATTTTCGAGAGGAGAGGGCGGAGTTTAGGGAAGAACTTTTAGAGATTTTGCCGGAGAGGTTTACATATTTGTTTCAGGGGGAGGTTTTAATAGAGAATATGATGATAAGTTTTTCTAAAATTAAGGGACTAGAGAGTGATCTATGGACAGGGAAGAATTAGAGAAGATACGGAGACTGTCAGATAATGCTGTTTCTGAGATAGAGAGGCTCCAGGGTGAGATTTCTAGGTATAAATCGGGGGCAGACAGTTTTGAAGAGGGGGTGCTTGCGATAAAAAACTTGGCCGAGGTTCAGAAAAGGACGGCTGAAGAACTTAGAGGGGTGATTGATAAGATTCCGGAGCTTGATACGAAGAAAATTAGAGCCGAGGAGAGAAAGACTAGAGAGAGACTGAACGAGGTTTCTGAGGAAATACGAGAATTTAACGAGAAAGCGGGGGAGATTTTAGAAAAAATAGAGACGCAGAATAGACTGATGAGGAAGGAAATTAGAAAGGCAAAAGAGGAGATTTTAGAGGAATTTAAGGTTAAGACAAGAAAAGGCTTTAGATTATTTGGCAAAAAATAGTTTTTTATGGTAAAATAGGGGGAACTAATTAAGAAAGGAGCGTTTTTTGATGGCCGAAGCAGAGGCGAAGGTAATTCAGATTGCGGGTTCGATAACGGTTGATGAGCTGGCTAAAGCGCTCGGACTTTCTGTTACGCAGCTTATCGGGGAGCTTTTTAAGGAGGGGATTGTCGCAACGATAAATCAGAGACTTGACTTTGATACGGCGAGTTTGATTTTGGATGAGCTCGGGATTAAAGGGGTGAAACTCGAGAGAAAGAACACCTCGACGCAAACTTCGGAAATTAGGAGAGAATTGTCGGATAAGGCCGTCGAGAGACCTCCGGTTGTGGCAGTGATGGGACACGTTGACCATGGTAAAACAACGCTTCTTGACACACTTCTTAACAAAAAGACAGTCGAGAGAGAAGCAGGGGGGATTACTCAGCATATTTCTGCGTATCAGCTTGAACATGAGGGGAGAAAAATTACTTTTCTTGATACGCCTGGGCACGAAGCTTTCGCAGCGATCAGACAACATGGGGCGATGCTTACAGATATCGTCGTGATTGTGGTTGCGGCAGACGACGGAGTGAAGCCTCAGACTGTCGAGGCGATTAAGTTTGCACAAGGGGCAAACGCGAAAATTATTGTCGCGATAAATAAGATAGATAGAGAAGGGGCGGATGTCCCGAGGACGATGGCGGATTTGTCGCAGCATGGGCTGCAACCTGAAGAATGGGGTGGAGACGTGACAATGATTCCTGTTTCTGCAAAGAGAGGGGATAATCTTGAAAAACTACTCGATATGATTCTTTTGACTTCAGATATTGAAGAGCTTAAAGCGGATGTTGAAATTCCGAGCGAGGGGCTCGTGATTGAGAGTCATATGGAAATGGGTAAGGGGAGCGTTGTGAATTTGCTCGTAACTGGAGGAGAGTTAAAAACAGGGGAGTTTATCGTGGCGGGGGCGACCTATGGGAAAGTTAGAACGATGCTTGATTATAAGGGGAAGCCAAAAGGAAAGGCTCTTCCGTCGACACCGGTGACGGTGACTGGATTTAAGGAGTTGCCGAACTTTGGGGATAGATTTGTTGAGGTAAAAGATGAAAAAACTGCTAGGAAAATGGCACTTTTGAACGCGCAGGCGGAATTGAACGCAAATGCGAGTGCAAATGTAACATCGACGGATCTTCTCAGGATGATGAATGTGGCGGACAATTCGAAGGTGTTTAACGTGATTATTAAAGGGGACGTTCTCGGGTCGGTTACTTCGGTTGTTGACTCTTTGAAAATGATAGATACGAAGGGGGAAATTACATTAAACATCGTTGCGACGGGGGTAGGGGATGTAACAGAGAACGATGTTTATATGGCTGAAGGGGGAGATACGGTGATTTATGGATTTAATGTTTCGGTTCCGATAAACATTTCTAAGATGGCAAGTAGAGACGGCGTGACGATTAAGACGTTTAGGGTGATTTATGAGTTGCTCGACGATGCTAAGGCAGAGATGGAAAAGTTACTCCCAGAAGAAGTTATCGAAGAAGAAAAAGGAGAATTGAAGGTTCTTGGGGTGTTTAGAACGGAAAGGACGGCGATCATTGCTGGTGGGGAGGTCTTAAAGGGAGAAGTTAAACCGGGATACCTCGCGAAAGTAGTGAGAGGGAAGGAAGAAATCGGAGAAGTTGAGGTGGAGAGTGTCCAGAAAGAGAAAATCGACGTAAAAGAGCTTGTTGCGGGAGAAACTGGAGGGATTTCTCTTAAATTACAGAATAAGTTGACTATTTCTATAAATGATAGGTTGAAATTCTTTGTTAGAGAGGGAAGGAAGAGGAAATTGTAGGTTTTTGAGGGGGGCTCTGGAGAGTATAAATAGAGTGAAGCAGGGCGAAAAAATATTGGAATTAATTGAGGTAGAATGGGGCGGAAATTAGAAAAATAAGGGGGAGGAGGTAAAAATGCAATTTGATGAAGGGTTTTTAAGAGAAGTCGGGTTGATTGTTATGCCTGAGAATGAAAGAAAGGCTTTTTTGGAGTATGCTCAGGAAGAACTCGAAGTGAGAATTGGGGAGGAAATTGCTGAGGGGATGACGGAGGAACAGATGAGGGAATTTGAGGAATCGGCGTCGGATGAGGAGGCGGAGAAGTGGCTAGTAAAAAATAAACCGAATTATAGGGATATTGTTAAGAGAAATATTCTCGAGCTTAGAGAGGAAATCTCTAGGAATAGAAAGAAGATTTTAGGGGAAGAATAGGGTATTTAGCTGCTTTTGGTGGGATTTTTGGGGGATTTTTTGAGGTTTTGAGGAATTATTTGAGTTTTTTTTGGGGGGGGATTTTGAGGTTTTGAGGAAATATTTGAGTTTTTTGGGGGATTTTTAGGGTTCTCAAGAAAAATTTGGCAACAAAAAAGCTCTAGGTAAGGGTGGGCAATCACCTAGAGCTTTTTCGCCCTATAACGCTTCCTTTTAGATACCGGGAAGGCCCCGGAAGCGCGACCCACCTCACACATATTGGGGCCCGCCGGTTATAGGGGTTGCTATGCCTTCGAAAGAACCCTCAAAGTGGAGGTAATACTTATAAGACTTAAAACCATTGAAGAAGAAATTAAAAGTCCGAGGGGTTTCAAAAGCACGCAACTTTTGCTACACTAAAAATGTAGCGAAAGTTATAATTTATTTAGGTACAGTTTAAGGCAGAAATTGCCTTAACTTGTATTCATTATAGCACGTAATTTTGAAAAAGTCAACATTTTTTTCACATTTTTTATGAAAATCAAACGAATTCTACCCCAAAACAATAATTATACTAAGGTGTTAGAGAATATTGCGCTTATGCCTGAATTATTGTATTATTATGGCGAATGGCCGGAGGAGAGGGTAAAAACGGTTGCGATTGTGGGGTCTAGGAAGAGTACGAAATATGGGGAGGATGTCGCGTATAGGCTCGCGAAAGCGCTTGCAGAGAAGGGAATTATTGTGGTTTCTGGACTGGCGTTTGGGGTGGATTCGGTTGCGGCGAGAGGGGCGCTCGACGGGGGCGGGAGGACAATAGCGATACTTGGGACGGAAATCGAGAATATTTATCCGAAAAGACATGAAAAATTAGCAGAGAGAATTGTTGAAAACGGGGGGGTTGTGGCTAGTGAATATAAGCTTGGGGATGAGATTTATCCAAAAACGTCGTTTTTGTTCAGAAACAGGATAATATCGGGGCTGGCGGACTTTGTGGTTGTTGTGGAGGCCGCTGAGAGGTCTGGGAGTTTAAATACGGCCTCGCATGCGCTTGTGCAAGGGAAAGAGTTGTTCGCGGTCCCTGGGGACGTTGGGAAGCCGATGAGCGCGGGGTGTAATAGGTTGATTCAGAAGGGGGCGAACGTGTTTTTAGGGGTGGAAGACTTTTTGAGGTATGTTATTCCTCCGAAGAGAAAAAAGAAGGAAATTGAACAGATTTCTCTGTTTGGAGATACACCGGCTGAGACGGATATTTTGAGGCTTCTATCTGTGGGGGTTAGAGATGGGGATTTGATGATGGAGAGGCTAGAGATGTCGGTTGAGGACTTTAATCAGGCGATTACGATGTTAGAGATTAAGGGGATTGTGAAGGATTTAGGACTGAACCATTGGGAGTTGGTTTAGGGGGTTTGGGCGCGATATTTGCGTTTTTTTGAGGTTTTAGAATTTTTTGGCGTGAGTTTTGTGTTTTATGATTTGGATTTTAGGCTTGGCGATTTTTAAGGCCGTTTAGGAAACTTTTTTGGTCCATGGGCTTTCTGGAAAGTGGCTGGAGATAATCCACGACAACAAAATTTCCGTCGGCGCATTTTAGGGCAAGTTCGGGCGGAGTTGAACAATTTTTTTCTATGTGGGCGGATAAAATTATGACTTCTTGTTCAAAAAATTTATACTTTGGCTTCGGGAAACCTTGGAAAGCGACTATTTTTCTTAGGGTTTTTTCGGAAGAATCGGTTTCTGGGGTGAGGAAGGACATGGATTTGTCGAATTTAGAGGTGAAAGTGGCGTTTTTGTCGTCTTGGAGGTGGTAATCTGGGAAAAATATAGAGGGGGAGGAAGGGGAACTACGGAAGGCAAGAAGGGAGGAAAGGTTTTTGCAAATCCAGGATGCGCCAGAGGTCGCGAGAGCTTCGTAAATAGCGGATTTGTCCAGGGGGAGACTAAAGAAGGTTTTTTGGAAGTAGATTGGACCGGCATCCATGGCGGGAACGAGTTTCATGACGGAAACAGAGAAAGATGTGTCGCCGTTTAAGATGGCGGATTCGATGGGAGAGGCGCCGCGATAGAGAGGAAGCAGGGAGGGGTGAATGTTTAAGATGCCTTCGGGCTCGAAAAGGTCTAGAATATCGGATTTTATAAGAACGCCAAAAGAGGCGAGGACGCCAAAAGCTGAGGGATGGGACTTTTTGAGGGATTTTACGGTTTCTAGTTCGGATTTTGTTCGGGCGTGGAAAATGATATTAAAGGAGGACTCGAGGATTTTTTTTGAGAAATCGGCGAGGGGACCGTTTCCGAAGAAGATGAGCTCGGGTTTTTTAGTCATTGTTGCCCCAGAGGGATTTGTTGTTTTTTATTTCTTTGTCGTAGTCGACTGGGTCGAGGTCTCCCTTGTCGTTCATACGGAAAAAGGCGTCTTTTTGGTCTTTTATGTGGTCGATAAAGAGGATTCCGTCGAGGTGGTCGATTTCGTGAAGGAGGGTGCGAGCAAGAGAATCTTCGGCCTTGATTCGGACAGGAGTTCCGTCTTCGAGGAGAGCCTTTATCTTGACTTTTGTCGGGCGCGGGACAAGGCCGTAAAGAGACGGGACAGAGAGGCAACCTTCGTAATCGGTCGCTGGTTTGCCTTCGGCGCGGATAACTTCGGGGTCGATGAGGGCGGTGAAGGTGTTGTTTTTCTTGTCGTCGAGATCGTCGCGGATGATGATGATACGCTTATCGTAGCCGAGCTGAGGAGCTGCCATGGCCGCAGAAAGCTCGTAAGGGTGGTCTTTTTCCCAATCTAGGGAGGCCTTACGCATATTTGCGATGATTTCTAGAGTTTCGTCGGAAATGTGATTGACTTTTTTGCACCTCTGACGAAGCCGTTTATCCGGCGTCGTTATAATTTTCATGATGATAATTATAACATAAAAAATATGAAAAAGGGAAGAGTGGTGCGAAAAATAGGGATTTTTAGGGAATTTTTGAGGATTTAAGAGAATTAGAAGGAAAAAGAGGTTTAGAGGAGGGAAGGGGGGTCGAGGGAGATGTGAGCGCCGAGCTTGGGGTCGAGAGAAGAGAGAAGTTTTAACAGGGAGAGGCGATAGGTGGATTTTATGATGAGTTGCCAGGAAAAGCCGGAGGATGTGCGTTCGTGAAAACAGGGCATTGGGGGGGAGATTTTTATGGATTTTTCTAGAGAATTTTCTTCTATGGAAGAAAACAATGCTTTAGAGACTGAACGGATTTTTGAGAGGGTTGTGCGCTCGGTTTTGTAAGTTATGGAGACTTTTGCAAGATAGGAGAAGGGAGGGAGGAGCTGTTTCTTACGTTTTTTAATCATGTATTCGTAAAAACCGAGGTAGTCGGCGGATTTTGCGAAATTTATAACAGGGGAGGTCGGTTTGTAGGTTTGAATAATAACAGAGGCGGTGTCGAGGTGGCCTCGCCCGACGCGACCGATAACTTGGGTTAAAAGTTGAAAAGTTTTTTCTTCGGCGGAGTAGTCGGGAAGAGAAAGGCCTGCGTCGGCCTGGACGATGCCGATTGAGGCGAGAAGAGGAAGGTCAAGACCTCGAGAGACGGTTTGAGTGCCGATGATGATTTGGTAGTCGCCACGTTTAACTTCGGAAAAGAGAGAATCGAGGGTTTCGTTTTTCTTGCTGTCGGCGTCGAAACGGACGATTTTTGCCTCTTTGAAGAGCTTTTTTAGCTCTGTTTCTAGGAGTTTTGTGCCGAAACCCTTGTGGAGGATGGAAGGGTGATGACATTCTGGACAAGAGGAAGGGATTTTTTGGGTGTAGCCGCAAGTGTGACAGATAAGGGAGTAAGAATCGGAGTGGAGCGTTAAAGGGAGAAAACAATTGGGGCAGAGAGCTTGCCAACCACAGTTTTCACAGATGGTCATTGGGGCGGAACCTCGGCGGTTGTGATAGATGAGGGTTTGGTGGCCGTTTTTAAGGTTTTTCTCTATTGTTTCTAAGAGTGCGTTTGAGAAATAACGGGATTTTAGGAAGGATTCGCGAGAGGTGAAATCGATGATTTTAATGTCGGGGGTGATAGCGGAGTCTTTTGCTTTTTTATCGAGGGTTACGAGAGATTTTTTTGACTTTGCGAGACAAAAATCAGAGACGAGCGGGGTGGCGGTTCCGAGGATGCAGGGAATGTTTAAGAAAGAGGCGAGAAAAGAGGAGAGGCGGAGAGCAGAGTATTTTGGGGTGTTTTCTTGATAGTAGGCAGATTCATGGGCTTCATCGATAATGATGAGACCTAGGTTTTTAACGGGGGCGAAAAGAGCTGAGCGGGGGCCGATGATGATTTGAGGGGATTTTGAGAGGAGAAGAGATTCCCAGATTTGGTGACGTTCGGATTCGGATTGGCGGGAGTGGATAAGGGTGATGGAGCGGTTGAAAGTTTTGCTGAAGATTTGGACAAGTTGAGAGGTTAAGGCGATTTCTGGAACGAGAAGGATGACGGAATTGTTTTTAGCGAGAGTTTCTCGCGCTAAAGAGAGGTAAATGTTGGTTTTTCCGGAGCCGGTGACGCCAAAGAGGAGCTTTGTCGGGGTTTTGATGGATTTTAGGGCGGAGAGGGCGGAGCGCTGGGCGGAGTTTAAGGGGGCTTCTTTGGCTTTGTTTGGGGGAATTTCTAGGGGTGAATTGAGGGGGGAACGACGGCGACGGGATTTTTCTACGCCGACTGGGAGGATAAGGGAGGCGACAGAGGGGAGAGGGGAGAGGTAGTAAGAGGAGAGCCAGAGGAGGGATTTTAGTAGATGAGAAGGAAGAGGGGTTTTATAGAGGAGTTTTTTGACTGGCTTGCAGGCAAAGGATGGTTTTTTGACGCGTTTAAGGACGATTCCGACAGAGGTAGATCTTCCAAGGGGGATGAGGACGATTTGTCCCGGTTCTAGAGGGAAATCTGAGGAGTAAGTTAGGGAATTTGCTCCAGAACGGAAGACTTTTGTGGGTATTACCTCGTAGAACATAGGTTTTTATTATAGCACGCTGGGGGAGAAAAATACCGGAGAAGCTTATTGTAAAAAAAACTTTTTTGAACTATAATCTAGCGTAGAAGAAAGAGAGGTAGAAATAATGCTGGATGTGTTTATTACATCAAGAGTGAGAAGGAAGATTTTGGTGGTGTTTGCGAAGTATCCGGATTTTAAGACGCACGTTCGGGGACTTTCTAAACTGATAAAAGAAGACCCTGGGAACATACAGAGGGAATTGAATAGGCTAGAGAAGGGGAAGTTTTTGATTATGACGAAAAGGGGGAATACGAAGATATATCAGACAAATAAACAATTCCCGATTCTTAAGGAACTTCAGAGCATGGTGATTAAGAGCCAACAGATGACGCAGGGGAATAAACCGAACAAGACTATCGGGTAGGATTAGGCTTAAAATTGAGTAAAATATTTGATCAACTAGTTGAAAAACGGGGGTTTTCTGAGGGTTTTTTGAGGCCGAATTATGAGAAATTGCCTAGTCCGTTTTTGTTACCGGACATGAAGAAAGCTGTCGAGAGGATTTTGGAGGCGAGAAACAGGGGCGAAAAAGTGATTGTTTATGGAGATTATGATGCGGATGGCGTGACGGCGAGCACGGTGATGAATGAGGTTTTAAGGTTGATTGGGGTGACAGAGGTTGAAACTATGCTTCCGGATAGATTTTTGGACGGGTATGGAATGAGCAAAAAAGTTGTTCAAAAGGCGGAAGAAACAGGGGCGAAACTCGTAATTACGGTAGATTGCGGAAGTGCAAACGGAGAGATTATAGAGGAATTGAACAAAATAGGGGTCGATACAGTCGTGACGGATCATCATGAGTGTCCGGAGGAGCTTCCGAAGGCGGTTGCCGTCGTGAATCCGAAGAGAAGAGATGTTTATAAGGTTGTTCCGGGGTTTGAGGAATACGTTGAAGAACTGATGTGGCTACGAGATTTAGCGGGGGTCGGAGTGGCATTTATGGTTGGGAGAGCATTAGAGGAGGAAGGGGAGATTCCTGAGGGGCAAGAGAAATGGTTGCTTGATTTAGTTCTTCTTGGGACGATTTGTGATTCGATGAATATGAGTGAGGTGAACAGGGTTTTGTGTTTTTTTGGGGCGAAAGTGATGGAAAAGACAAGGAGGATTGGGCTTAGAGAACTGATTCGGCAATCTGGGGTGAAGGATTTGACGGCGGAGGCGGTTGGGTTTAGGCTTGGACCGAGGATAAACGCGGCGGGAAGGATGAAGAGTCCAACGATAGCGTTTAATCTGTTAAATTCAAAGAAGAAGACAGAGGCGGCGAGTCTCGCGATGGAGCTTGAGAAATTGAATGGAATGAGAAGAGCGCAACAGATAATTGCGCTTGAGGAGTTTAAGGCGAGAGGGGAGCCAGAAGATGATGTTTTGGTCGCGACTGGGGACTGGCACGAGGGGATTTTAGGGATTATTGCGGGGAGGTTGGTTGAAGATTATAAAAGACCGGCGTTTGTGCTTTCTGAAAAAGATGGGGTGTTTAAGGGGTCGGGAAGAAGTTTCGGGGATTTTAATCTTGCGGAGGCACTCAAAGCCTGTCGGGAGGAAATTGTCGGAGGAGGAGGGCACGCGGGGGCGGCAGGAGTGAAGGTTTTAGAGGAAAAAATAGGGGAGTTTAGAGAGAAAATAAATGAATATTATCGAAGTTTAGGGCTGGAGGGGCAAGAGAGGTTTTTTGAGGTGTGTCCGGATTTGGAGCTTGAGGAACTTGAAGGGCTGAATTTAGACCTTTTAGGGGAGTTGAAACAGCTTGAGCCTTTCGGGCCGGGGAATGAGGAGCCGATTTTTGGCTTGAGAGAAATGTTTGTGCTGGATAAACAGATGATGGGGGCGGACGAGCAGCATCTTAGGGTTATGGCGAGGGATGATAAGGGGAAGACGATGAAGCTAGTGGCGTTCAATGTTCCGGAGGACTGGAAAAAGGTAAAACAGGGGGAAAGAGCGGACTTTTCTATAAATCTAGTTGAGAATGTATGGAACGGACTAAAGAGCGTAGAAGGGAGAATTTTAGATTTAAGGGGTTGTTAAATGAGAAAAATTTGATATAATAAGGGGCAATATGGCAATTAAAGTTACTAGAAAAGATCAGAGTGAGGCGAACGAGAACGTTATTCGTCGTTTTAACCGAAAGGTTCTTCAGAGTGGAGTGATGCCTCTTGCTAAATCTCAACTTCGTTTTTCTAAACCGATTTCTAAGAGAGAGCGCAGAATGAAGGCTATTCTTCGTGAACAGAGAAAAGCTGAGAAAACTGAAAGAATTAAACTCGGACTCCGATAGAGAAATCGCTCCTCAAAGGGGCGATTTTTTAAGGTTATTTTAAGCTATTTTTAAGCTAATTTTAAGGTTTTGTTCGGTTTTACAGAGGTTTGACGAGATTTTAACTTTGTTCGGTTTTTGAGGGGGGGGTTGAGAAATTTTCCGAGGGGTATATTGTGATATAATGGAGGTATTATGATAATACTTTTTGGACTAGCGGGGAGTGGAAAATCGACTCAGGGGCAAATTTTAGCGAAAAAGAGGGGGATGGAGTGGTTGTCGGTTGGGCAGGTGCTTAGAAATACTGGGGAGTTCGACTCGACATTGAAGGCAGGGAAGTTGGTCGATGACGATAAGGTGATCGAACTAATGAACGAGGAAATACGGAGAATAAGAGGGGAGGGGCGAGAAATTATTTTGGATGGATTCCCGAGGGATGAATATCAGGCGGAATGGGTTGCGAAAAATGTTGCGAATGATATTTCTCGGGCGGTTTTTATAGAGGTGCCGAAAGAAGAACTTTGGAGGAGGATTGAAGAAAGAGGGCGAGCGGATGATACGAAAGAGGCAATTGAGAGGAGATTTAAGATTGTTGAGGAGAATATTGAGAAGATTTTGGAGATTTTAAGAGGGGCTGGGGTGGAGATAAGGCGTATTTCTGGGGTTGGAGAGATTCCAGAGATTACGGCGAGGCTCGAGGAGGCTGTATTTGAGGAAAAACAGGAAGAGGAGTATAATTAGGGGTTGTATGGATGAAAAAAAGATAGACGCGATGAGAAAAGGGGGGAAGATTCTTGGGAATTTGCTCAGGGATCTTAAAGAGTATGTTAAACCTGGGATGAGTGAGAAGGAAGTTGATGCTTGGGTTAGAGAAGAAATTGTTAAGAGAGGGGCAGGAGTGGCGTATGATATGCTTCCGAAGGGGGAAGAATTTCCTGGGGCGATTTGTATTTCTGTGAATGATGAGCTTGTGCACGGAGCGCCGAGTGATTATGTGTTTGAGGAGGGGGATAAAGTGTCTTTTGACCTCGACGTGTTTTATGAGGGGTATTTTACGGATTCGGCATTTACGATGATAGTCGGAGAAAAGGGGTCACCGGCCGTGAAAAAGATGATTTCCGTGACGGAGTCGGCAATGTGGGAGGGGATTGAACAGGTTAAGGCTGGAGCGAGAATTGGGGATATTTCTGCGGCGGTTGAGAAAGTGTTGAGGGCGGGAAAGTTAGGAGTGATTGAAAATTATGTTGGACATGGGATTGGGAAATCGATGCATGAGGCGCCAGAAGTTCCGAATTATGGACGAAAGGGGCATGGGTATAAACTGAAGGCGGGGGATACGATTTGTATTGAGCCGATGAGTTGTCTCGGGAAACCAAAGAATTATGTTGATAAGGAGAATGGCTGGACGGTGAAGATGAAGGATGGGTCGATTGGGTGTCACTGTGAGCATACGGTTCTTGTGCTTGAAAATGGGTACGAAGTTTTGACGCTCGCGGATTAGGAAATTAGCTCTAAGAAATTGTTTGACAAAATTAAAAAACTTGTGCTAAAATTTGAATATGGATGAAACCGTAAGATACGCTGTCGGGCTTGATGTTGGAACAGAAAATGTTCGGGCGGTTGTTTCGAGCATTTCTAAGGATGGAGTTATTTCCGTTGTTGGGTATAACGAGGCGAAGAATGCTGGGATGAGAAAGGGGATTTTAGCGAATCTTTCGGGGCCGGCGGATGCAATAGACAAGATGCTTGGGGAGGTTGAGCGAATGTCGGGATATGAAATTCATTCGGCGACGGTTTCTGTGAACGGTTCGCAGCTTTTGACGACGAAGACTGAGGGGATGATTGCGGTCGGAACGGTCGAGCATGAGATAAATGAGGAAGATTTATATCGCGTTGAGGACGTTGCGGTTACGGGGAGAGTGCCGGCGAATAGAGAGATTCTTGATGTGATTCCGTTTGGATATTCGATAGACGGGCAGGAAGGGGTTAGAGACCCGATTGGGATGACTGGGGCGAGACTTGAGATGAAGGCGAGCGTGATTTCTGCGTTGCAACCGAACTGTGAAAATTTGAGGAAAGCGATGGAGGGGGCGAAATTGGGGGTTGAGAGGCTTGTTCCGAGCGTGGTTGCGGGAGCGAGAGCGGTTTTGAATGAAAGGCAGAAAGAGAACGGAGTGGTTGTTGTTGACCTCGGGGCGGCGACAACTTCGGTAGCGATTTTTGAAGAGGGGGATTTGCAATATGTCGGGGTTGTTCCGGCAGGGTCGAATAATCTCACGAATGATTTGGCGATTTGTCTTGAGATAAATACTGAGGTGGCCGAGGAGATTAAAAGAAGATATGTTACGGGGAGTTTTTCTGGAGAAAAAGACGTCGTTATAAAAATCAACAGAGAAGAAATGACATTTGGGCGCGAGATGGTTGATGAGGTTGTTCGAGCGAGACTTGAGGAAATTTTTGAGAAAGTTAAGAAGGAACTTAAGAAAGTGGGGTATGAGAAGAGGTTACCGGAGGGTGCGGTGCTCATCGGGGGAGGGGCGAAGATGAGGGATATTGAAATGTTTGCGAAAAATGCGCTCGAGATGAGTGTGAAAATTGGGGCGCCGAAGGGGCTTGGAGGGGTTGCATCGTCGATTGAAAAACCGGAATATGCGGTGGCTGTGGGGCTGATGCTGTTTTCTGCGGAAGGTAACTTCCAGAAACAGTTTGTTCCGGGGAAGGGTAAAGGAAAGAGTAAAGGTGGTTTTCTCTCGGGGTTATTGAAAAAGTTCAAGTTCTAAGGTATAATCGGAGCAGTATTTTTAAGTGAGGAAATGTCATGCCTGAAATTAAGCCATCTGAAGTAGAAAGTACAGCCAGCATAAAAGTCATCGGAGTTGGGGGCGCAGGTGGCTCTGCTATTGATAGGATGAAGGAGGTTGGGCTTTCTGGGGTGGAGTTGATTGCAATAAATACAGATGCGCAGGCATTGCATAATTCTTCGGCGGACACAAAAGTCCATATTGGGCGTGGGCTTGGAGCGGGCGGAGATCCGACGAAAGGGCAAGAGGCGGCCGAAGAGAGTCGAGATGTGATTGGAAAGGCACTTGAGGGGGCAGACATGGCATTTGTGACGCTTGGGGCGGGAGGTGGAACTGGTTCTGGGGCGGGGCCGATTGTTGCTGAGGAGGCGAAATCGAGAGATATTTTGACGATTGGAGTAGTGACGAAGCCGTTTACCTTTGAAGGGGCGGTCAGGAAACAGAATGCGGATAGGGCAATTGCGAATCTCGCGAGAAATGTTGATGCGTTGATTACGATCCCGAATGATAGGCTTTTGCAGACGATTGATCCGAGAACGCCATTGATTGAGACATTCAAAATTGCGGACGATGTTTTAAGGCAAGGAGTTCAGGGTATTTCTGAACTAATTACAGAAAATAGTTTGATTAATCTCGACTTTGCAGACGTGAAGACGATTATGAAAAATGCTGGATCAGCACTTATGGGGATTGGGCGTGCGAGCGGCGAAAACAGGGCTGCGCTTGCGGCACAACAGGCGATTGAATCACCATTAATTGAGGTGAAAATTGAAGGGGCGAAGGGAGTTTTGTTCTCGGTTGCTGGGGGGTATGATATGTCGATGTCGGAGATTCAGGAAGCGGCAGAAGTCATTACAGGCGCGGTTAGTCCGGAGGCGAATATTATCTTCGGGGCGGCAATCAAACCGGAGCTTCAAGATGAAATTGTTATTACTGTTGTTGCGACGGGGTTCGATTCGGATTATTATAGAGAACTCGAAGCGCAAGAGGAGGCAGCGAAACGTGAGGCTGAGGAAGCGGAGCGTGTTGCGCGAGAAGCGGCCGAGGCGGAGGCGAAGAAGAAAGAACTCGAGGCGACGACAGATTCGAGCGATTTTACTTCGGAGAATAAAGGGAATATGTGGGATTCCATCAAGACTCCGGAACCTGAGGAGGATTTGGATATTCCGCCAAGCCTTCGAGGCAGATTTAAGAAATAGAGGATGAAATTTAAGTATAAAATTGGCGATAGTAAGGTTCTTGAGAGCAGGGAAGCGCTCGATGGGACGATGATAAGACGAAGAAGGGTGACTTCGGACGGGAAGCACAGGTTTACGACGTATGAACG
The DNA here is from genome assembly GCA_017545595.1 of Candidatus Saccharimonadota bacterium. GTDB lineage: Bacteria > Patescibacteriota > Saccharimonadia > Saccharimonadales > Saccharimonadaceae > Nanosyncoccus. The sequence goes on from JAFWLO010000009.1 coordinate 23,662, forward strand.
GATAGAGACTCCACAACTTATGGTGAGAAAGAAAAGTGGGGCAAAAGAGGCTTTTGACAGGGATAAACTCGTCACTTCGGTTAGGAGGAGTGTCGGGAAGTTTTTGAATTCGGAACTTGAGGTGGAAGAAGTTGTTGAGAAGGCGACGGAGATTTTGTATTCGGTTGGGTCAGAACACGTGACGAGCGAGCAGATTGGAGAGGCGATTTTAGAGGTGCTTGCGGAAATGAATGAGGTCGCGTATGTGAGGTATGCGAGCGTGTTTAGAAAGTTCCAGACGTTGGATGAGTTTGAGAAAATAATAAGAGAGCAAAGGGAGAAAAAAGATGAAGGTGATCGTGGTTTATAAAGAAGGAACGGAGATGGTTAGGGAGGTTGAGGAGTGGATTCGAATTTTTGAGCAGGTTAGTGGACGGGAGGTGGAGAGGATAAATCCGGATTCGAAAGAGGGTGAGGCCTTTTGCGAAGCTAGGGGGATTATGATTTACCCAACGGTCGTGACGGTCGGAGATGAAGACGGGAAGGTCTTTGGGCAGTGGAGCGGAAGTCCGATGCCGGTCGTGGATGAGGTTTTAGGGTATTTAGTGAGATAGATATAAAGGTACAACGGACGATAAAGCCATAGCCTTTTACGCCTCCACGTTTTGGTTGGAGGAACATAGAGTAAATATCTAGAGAATGAGCGGATATTGTATCGTAAACATGTGAAGACCAATGTAGGGCGCGGATGTTCTTGTCGGCAATATCTGCTATAGCCCAGAAGTAGTTTCCTGCATGTATAAACGCAAACGGTTCGGAAAGAATACCGGAGTCGGCTCTGGTAAAAAATAGTTATTCATAAACGGTACAACGAACTGCGAAGCCGCTGCCCTTGTTGCCTCCATTCTGAGGATTGAAGTACGTAGACCAGAAGCCCTGGCT
>JAFWLO010000010.1 GCA_017545595.1 Candidatus Saccharimonadota bacterium
AGCATATTAAGCGCGAAGCCCACTCCAAGATAAGGATTCCCTATGAGACCCCAGAAAGAAGATCTGGTTGATAGGAGCAAGGTGGAAGCACGGTAACGTGTGGAGCCGAAGCTTACTAAACGGTCCATCGCCTTTTTATGCCCATATTACTGATTTTATCTTGAGATATTTTCGGTAATATGGTAGACTTAGTCAACAACCGGCGTATGATTCGCCGAGCCAATTAAAATCTAGCATCTGATGGATGTCAATAGCCTACACAATCTCTAGCCTGATTGCGTAGTTGTTGCGAAGCAACGTCAAAATCCTTGTCAAATTAGCGACATGTGCGGTAATTTGGCAAAAAACTGTTTTCTTTTGACGTTGGGAACTTTTCTTTTATGAAAAGAAAAGTGCCCATAGCGTAGCGGCGTTTTGGCGTCCATACCGCCAGGGAAATACCTGTTCCCATTCCGAACACAGAAGTCAAGCCTGGTAGGGGCGATTATACTGCAATAGCGGGAAACTAGCAAGATGCCAATTTATGATTAAACCTCCCCTTTAACGGGAGGTTTTTTCTTTGTCGGAAATTCGCACCCTATGCTATCATGTAGTCATGACCGACAAAAAATTCTCCAAGTCTGCCAATTTCTTCATTGTCATCGCCGCTCTCATCGCCCTCTCTGTTATTTTGGCATTCTTTTACTTCTCCTTCGACGGCACGGGGAGACTTCAGTGGTTACTCACGTTCCACAATGACGAACTCACCGACTTCGCCGAAAACTTCCTCAAAGGAGATTCTTGTTCAAAATCTATTGACGTCGCAAAGAAATACCATTATAATAAAAATATCACCCCCCGGCCTGGGTCCGTCCCCGCCGGGGCCATATTTTTTTAGAGAGGTGACTATGAGTACTGTAGTGTATATAGACGGCCAAAACTTTTTATACAAAGTCGCCGAAATTTTACAAAACGCTAATCTAATTTCCGACAAACAAGATCTCGTCTCTATAGACATAAAATCTCTGCTCTCTAATCTCGCCGATGACAGTTCAGAGATCCGCTACTACGGCGTCAAACGAATTTGCCATAACGGCAAATACGGCAAAGAAATATCAGACAAAGCCATTCGTTTCTCTGATAGCCTCCGCCGCTTTAAAAACTACCTCGCGCAAAACAACATCAAATACATCCCAAAGGGCAGCCTCAAAGTTCGCATCACGGACGAATGTAAAAACTGCGGTTACATTGACTACAAATTCCAAGAAAAAGGCGTCGACGTCGGCCTAGCGGTAGATTTAGTTCGCGATGCGCTCGAGAACAGTATCAAGCATATAATTTTACTGAGTTCCGACACCGACCTCTTACCAGCTCTCCAAATTATCAAGGAAAAACACGTCAAACTATCTTATATCGCCTTCAAAAATCAAGCTACCATCTCGCTTGCCAAAATCGCCGACCAGGTCCTATACTTAGAAAAGCAACAAATTATTGACGCCTATTTAGACTCCTTAAACTAACCACATCCATGCCTGGTAGGGGCGATTATACTGCAATAGCGGGAAACTAGCAAGATGCCAATTTATGATTAAACCTCCCCTTTAACGGGAGGTTTTTTCTTTACCCATCCCTGTCAGAAGTCTTATTTTCCCCTTCGAACTAGCCCTAAAACGCGCTCAAACCTTTACTTTTTTGCCTTTTTGTGATATAATAGAAGGATAGCGTCAGCTAGCACAGAAAAACCGATTTTTCTCTCTTAAAATCAGGAGGTGCGCCTATGAAACCCCACCCGACCGACTTAGAAACCTTTCAACGTATTTATGGTGACAGCGAAGAAACAATTACGGAAGTCCAGAGACAAATAGTTTGCACAAAATACCCCTATCCCACAGAACTCGTCAACGAATGGGCAAAACTCTCTTGTCCTGCCTGGGAAAGAAACTCATTTTTGCGTTTCTTAAACCGAAAAAAGTATCAGATTGCCGCGACTAACTTCTACAAATCCTACGGCCATCTTGAATGTATGCGTCTCTATCGCAAGGGTTACTGTTCCGTAAACACCTACCCCTGGCCATTCCGTGACGAAGACTTCGCAGATTGGGCCGACGGCGACTCGAGCAACCCCTATAATCTGGTTTTCGACCAGAGTGGCTGTATAATTCGTCATCCGACCTCTTATTGTGCCTGGAAAATCTACGAAGCGACCGGCTCCTGGCCGAAGCAAACTTCAAGTACTCGCTACAAATCCTATGACTGGGAGAATTTCCTCTTCGAAGCCGGCTACAAGTACGCCTGTTACCCCGACGTAATAAAATCCTCAAAAACCAGCTTCGTCGGCATAAATCCCAGTGATGGCCAGTTCGGGATTGTAGTTTGGCTCGAGGTTATTCTCGACACCTTCAGCGCACTCGTTTCGACTTATCGCAACAACAATTACTCCTTAGAAAAGGTCGATATCGATGATTTTGTTTGGATTAAAATCGGCTAACCCTTGCCTCGCTAGAAAGCGGGGCTTTTTCTTGGGCCAAAAAATCTCAAATCTCAAACCCCCTTGACTCTCTGAATCTTCTTAGTCCTCTCAAAAACCTCTCCAGAAGCTTAAATTCCCCCCTAAACCCCCTTCCTTCTTCCCCTCAAAAAGGTTATAATAAGCCTATAATTTAACGAGGTAATAACATGGCGAAAAAACAAGCGGTGGAAAAAACAGCGGTGGCAAAAGGTGAAGATGGTCGTTCTCAGGCCTTAAATCTCGCAATTTCTCAGATTACGAAACAATTTGGCGACGGTTCAATCATGAAGCTCGGCGAGACGAAAAAAATCGACGTCCAGCTCATTCCTTCCGGCTCTCTTTCGCTTGATCTCGCCCTAGGTGGAGGCTACCCGAAAGGTCGTATTATCGAAATCTACGGTCCCGAGTCCTCCGGAAAAACGACTTTAACCCTCCACGCAATCGCCGAAATCCAAAAACAAGGCGGAACAGCCGCCTTCATCGACGCCGAGCACGCCCTCGACCCTGCCTACGCGAAGCGCATCGGCGTTGACACCTCTAATCTTCTTATTTCTCAGCCCGACAACGGCGAGCAGGCTCTCGAAATCTGCGAAACCCTTGTCCGCTCTGGCGCCGTCGACCTTATCGTCGTCGACTCTGTCGCCGCTCTCGTCCCTCAGGCGGAAATCGACGGCGACATGGGTGACGCCCAGATGGGTCTCCAGGCCCGTCTCATGTCTCAGGCTATGCGCAAGTTGACCGGCATCATCTCAAAGTCCAAGGCGACCGTCATCTTCATCAACCAAATCCGCATGAAAATCGGCGTCATGTTTGGGAATCCCGAAACCACGACCGGCGGAAACGCGTTAAAATTCTACGCCTCTGTTCGTCTCGATATTCGTCGTATCGGCCAGATTAAAGACGGCGACAGCGTCTCGGGGAACCGCACGAAGGTCAAAGTCGTCAAAAACAAAATCGCCGCGCCGTTCAGAACTGCCGAGTTTGACATCATGTATAACGAGGGCATCTCTAAAGTTGGCGACATCCTCGACCTCGCCGTCCAATACGGCGTAATCGACAAGGCTGGTGCCTTCTTGAAGTACAACGGAGAAACCCTCGGTCAGGGTCGTGAAGCCGTGAAAAAACTCTTCCGAGAAAAGCCCGAACTCATGGAAGAAATCGAGAAAAAGGTCCGCGAAGAGTCTCAGAGAAGGGAAGGGAGCGAGTTTTAATGCCTAAAAAGCCTTATTCTCACTACACCAAATACGCCGTCCAAGACCCCTCAGGCCCTTATGAGGGCGGAGTCTGCCTCTGGCTCTACAAGATAGAAAACGGCGAAGTTTTTCTCCTCTTTCAGAAGCGTGCTCTCTCGGTCAACAATGGCGGTTTTTACGATTCTTCCGCTGGCGGTCACATCGACGAAGGAGAAGACCCTCTCACCGCCGTCCTGCGCGAAACCAAAGAAGAAATCGGTCTCGAAATCTCTAAAGAAGACCTCCGGTTTCTCACCTCATACATCGAAGGGAACAAATATATCCACGTCTATCTCTCTGACCGAACCGGCCTCGACGACCTCTTTACGCTAAATTACGACGAAGTTGACAGCATAGAATGGGTTTCTCTCGCTGATTTCGATAAGTTTGTCGAAGAAAACATAAAACCTCCGCTAAAAAAGGACCGCTTCCACCTCCCCGCCGTGAAACGCTTCCTAGAAGAAGACCTCAAAATAAGCTTAAAATAAGCTTAAAATCCTTAAAATTTAAGAGAAGGGAATAACAAGTGAGAATCGTCAACTTAAATGGAGATGTTACTCTAACCGACCCAGAGAACGACCTCGAGGAAGACCTCCCCTTCTCTAAAGCCACATTCGGCCGAGAAATTGTCGACCGCGACCCCCATAAAATCACCGACATAAAGCCCGCTGTTCGCGACAAAAACCGCGTAAACATTTTCCTCGGCTCTGTTTTTGCTTTTTCTCTCGACATCTCCCAAGTTGTCGATTTTCATCTTAGCGTCGGAAAAACCCTCACCGACAAGGAAATAAAAGAACTCGAATCCGCCTCGGAATTCGGAAAACTCTATAACTCCACTCTCGAATGGGTTTTTACCCGCCCCCATTCCATCAAAGAAACTCGCGACCATCTCGAACAAAAACTCATTCGCCGCCGTCTCGATAACAAACATCGTCGAGAAAACGCCGAACGTATGAAAGTTGACCCTGAGTTCGCTGCAAAACGCGAGGATCTTAAAATTCAAACCAAGGAGCGCAAGCTTTTCTCCGAAGAAGACATAGAAAAAGTAATTTCTCGCCTTATCGAGAAAAAATACCTCGACGATCGTAAATTCGCCCAGTGGTATATCGAAAACCGTTTCGTGAAAAAAGGCATTTCACGCCGCCGTCTCGCCGATGAGCTGGCGAAAAAGGGAATCGACCGCTCGATTATTTCCGAACTCCTCTCTTCTTCGGAAAGAACCGACGTCGAAGAGATAAAAAAGGTCATAAAAAAGAAAGGAACTCGCCTCGACTCCTCGAAACTCCTAAGAAAACTCGTCTCAATGGGCTTTCCATACGAACTTTCTCGCTCTCTCCTCGAGGACTACAAATCCGATCCCGAAGGTTTCTTCGCGGATTCAGACTTTTGATATTTTTACGTCTATAATTTGTTATTTCTCTACTTTCCTCAAGCTCTCGACGATTTTTTCATTATAAACCTTCGTTAGCTTCTCCCCGGCCCCTCTAACTTCGTCTTTGAGCTCACTAAACTTCTCTTCAATTTTCGCATTGTCTTTCGAGTCATAAACTTCCTTAAACTCCTCTATCTTCTTCGCGAGCTCCCTAGTCTCCGCTTTCGCTTCTTCGACCGTCATTTTCTCCGCCAGCCCTCGAACTGCTTCAACGTAGCTCCCAATATTATCCGAATTCAGCTCTTCCCCCGAAATATTTTTAAGCTCTCCTGCTTTCTCCTGGATGTTTGCTTTTTCTGATATCAGCTTCGAGATTTCTAACAGCTCTCCCTTCGTTCTCTCAATCTCCTCTGTTTTCCCAGCTTCCTTCCCCCTTCCTTCGGCATATTTGTAAAGATAGAACCCTCCTCCTCCAAGCCCGGTGATAATGATGACGATGATAAAAATCTTCACTACCCCCGAAATTCCTCTCCTCCTAGTTCTTCTTTCTCTGTTCTCTGCATCTCTCTTCATCTCTTCTCGTGCCTCCCTTGGATTTCTTTCAGCTCTTTTTTCTCCAGTTCCCCAAGTTCTTGTTCTATATTGCATATTTTCTCCTTATCTTAACGTCCAAAGTTCGCTTTCGAGTGGCCAAGCATTAAAGCTATCACATCCCCTGAGCCCAGTTGACTGCTGAAGCATAACTGGCGCCGGTCCTCCATTTTCACACTTCTCAACGTGATTATAATGCCCCAACCAATGCCCCATCTCGTGATTCACGACCATATGTTGATAATCTCGCGTCCCCATCCCCGCTCCTCGACTCGCGTCTGTCCCCTCTCGCCACCTCAGATCGTTGATAATAACTTCATTATTGAAAGTTGTGCATGACAAATCCCCCGAGCATCCTCCCGTCGCGTCGAGATGCTCAGCGTCGGAAAGAATAATATTAACGTCTTGTCCGCTCTGAACCTCAACGAATCTCAGCCCCGCCCTAGTCCATCCTCTCGGGTCAGAAAGCGTCTCCTTGACCTTCACTCTAAAATCCTCATAATCCGCCACGACTGTCCCCCAAACCATGGTTTTATAATAAATCACCTTCTCTCCGTTCACCATGTGTCCCGACGCCGTCTCTGTCGAAAGCGTATTTGTTCCGTTCGGGTTTAGTCCTGCTTCTCCGCTAGAAGAAAGAACCTCCTCCGGCCACTTCGCGTATCTTTCTGGCAAAAATATTTCAATCTTATCTTTCTCAATATCTCTTGCAAGCGGATAATTCTCGAAAAACTCAGAATCCGCTCCTTCGCGATTCGTGTCAGCTTCAGCCTCCTGAACACTCTGATTTTCCGTAACTTCCTCTGCTCCAGCGTTCTGAACAAAAAATTTGTTCAATCCTAAGATTGTTGTAAAAATTACAACAATTACCCCTGTAAAATTCCTTAAAAACCTTAAAATAACCTTAAAATCTCTCATTCATTGTCCTTTCTTCGGACTCTCTGGGAAGAAAAATCCGGCTCTCTGAACGGATTTATGAAGTTCGGAACAAACTCTTCTTTGACGGCGACTTTCTTAATTTTGTCTTCCTCATCTTTTACGATTATTTTATAATCCGTAATCTCGACAATCTCTCTCCGAGGAATAATTAGCTCCGGATCAATAAACGCCTTCAAAATCGGCCTCTTCACGATGAGCTGTCTGACGGAAAAATTGTCTGTGTTGACCGTAAAATCAATCACCTTTCCGAGCTTCGAGCCCTTTTTTGTTACGACCGAAAGCCCAAAAAGGGAAAAATTGAGTTTGAGAACTTTATCGAGCTTTATCACGTCGCCCTTTTTGACGAACACTTCCGCTGAATCAACAACCATTCCAAGCTGAGAAAATTCTCGCACGTCCCTTGTTTCGAGCAAATCCCCAATCTCCGGGTCGTCCCGAACAATCGGCCCGCCAACTTTGAACGCCATGATTTTAAGATTGTCGGGGTTGACGATTTCTCGCTCAACCTGCGCGACCATTCCCCCAAGATGTAAAGAAAGCACCGGAAAATTGATTAATTTCGAAGCATCAATTAACATACCTTAATTATAGCATAACAAAGTTCATAAGCGGAATCCGTTTCTCCCGATTTTAACCAATCTGTCCCCAGGCAAGTTAAACTTTTTTCCGTTCTCATAGTTCAAAATCGCGTCCAAAAATTCTTCTCTCTGAGGACGCGTCGTGGAAATTCCCGCTCTCCCTAGCCCCGCTCGCAAAATTTCGAGCGAGACATCTCTCTCATTTTCTCGAAAAATCTCTCGAGAAAAGCATAAATCCTCCGGCAAAATCTCCTCAAAAATCTCATCAATTTCCCGAACAATCTCCCTCTGCCTCCTCCAAAGTGAAAAAATCTCCAATTTTTGCTCCCTCGGAAGAGCTCTTACCTTTTTTCTCACTCTGTTTCTAAGATAATCGTCGCTCTCGTTCGTCGGATCTTGACGGAATCGAATCGAATTCTCCCCAGCATATTTTAAAATATCCTTTTTATCGTAGATTTCTGGGAAAAATCCGTCGATAAACGGTCTTCTTATTCCAAGTCCTGACAGCCCAGAAAGCCCTCTAAACCCCGTCCCACGGATAAAATTTATCGCTGTCGTCTCGATGAGGTCGTCTAGGTGGTGTGCCGTAAAAATCTCACCTCTGTTCTTGAACGCTACTTTTCTTAAAAACGCATATCTTGCTCGCCGTGCCTCCTCTTCGGAAACGCCCTCTCCGAGCTCCCCCTCCCCCCGAAAAACCTCAATTCCCGCCTCCCCAGCGACTTTTTTAACAAACTCCGCATCAAGCTTTGAGCTTTCTCTCGTCCCGTGGTCAAACGTCGCAACGACGAATGAATCCTTCTCGAATTTTCTCAAAAATATATCGAGGAGCACCATCGAATCGACTCCTCCCGAAACCGCCAAAACTCTTTTCATTTAGAAAAATTATAACATTTTCCTTTTCAAAAATAAAAAACTTATGCTAAAATAGAAATAATCATTTATTTCAAAGTTAACCAGAAGGGCAATATGGCTACAAAATCCTCTAAAAAATCAACAACCTCTAAAAAATCCGTGGCGAAAGCCCCGAAATCCGCTCCCAGGAAAAAGACCATCCGCGAGAGCCTAGACGAGTCTGAAGTCCTCCGCTTCCATATGAAAATCATCACCATCCTCTCTATTGTCGTCTGTGTTCTCGTCGGCGCCCTCCTTCTCTCTATCCTTCAATAATCCTCGCCGGATTAACGGATTTATGTTATAATTTCTCTCATGAATTCCGAAAAAATCCGTAATTTTTGCATCATCGCGCATATCGACCACGGAAAGTCCACTCTTGCCGACCGCATGATGGAACTCACTGGAACCGTCTCTAAACGCGAGATGAAGGCCCAGCTTCTTGATTCCATGGATCTCGAGCGAGAAAAGGGAATCACGATTAAGCTCGCCCCTGTTACGATGCGTTGGAAGGGCTTCGAACTCAATCTTATCGACACGCCCGGCCACGTTGATTTTTCCTATGAAGTTTCCCGCTCCCTCCAAGCTGTCGAGACGGCCATTCTTGTTGTTGATGCGACCCAAGGAATCCAGGCTCAAACTCTCGCGAATGTCTATCTCGCTCTTGAACAAGATTTAACTATCATCCCCGTCATCAACAAAATCGACCTCCCTGCCGCCGACGTCGACCGAACAAAGAGTGAAATCGTGAACCTTCTTGGCTGCCCCGAAGAAGAAATCATCGGCGTCTCCGCAAAAACCGGCCTGAATGTCGAACAAGTCCTCGACCGCATCGTCGAGTCCGCCCCCGCTCCTCGTTCCGCTCCCGAAACTCAGAAAAAACCCGAAACTCAGAACAAACCTCGAACCGAGAACGGCCCTCAAGCTCCAGAAAAACCCGAACTTAACTCTCCTCTAAAAGCCCTCATTTTCGACTCATATTTTGACGATTACCGCGGAGTTGTTCTTTACGTTCGCATTTTCGACGGCACCCTCCCAAAAAACTCCCCAATCCGCATGATGGCCTCTTCCGCCTCTGGAATCGCCCTCGAAGTCGGCTCTCTGACGCCTAAAATGTCCCCGAAAGATTCCCTAAAACAGGGAGAAATCGGCTACATCGTAACGAACCTAAAAACCACCCGCGAAGCAAAAGTCGGCGACACAGTCACCCTTTCGAAATCCCCCGCTTCCTCCCCTCTCCCGGGCTACAAAAACGTCCTCCCCTTTGTCTATGCCGGATTTTTCCCAGTCTCGAACGAAGATTATAAAACCCTTAAAGAAGCCATAGAAAAACTCGCCCTCTCCGATTCCGCCATCCAATTTGAGCCAGAAAACTCCCCTATTCTTGGTTTTGGCCTTCGTATCGGCTTTCTTGGCCTTCTTCACATGGACATCATTCGCGAACGCCTTGAGCGCGAATTCGACCTCGATCTCGTCGTAACGAACCCCTCGACAAATTACAAGGTCGTCATGAACTCCGGCGAAGAACTAGAAATCAAATCCGCCTCCGACCTCCCCGATGTCTCCGAAGTTAAAGAAATCCACGAACCTTGGGTCAAGGGAGAAATCATCCTCCCAAAGTCGATGATTGGCTCAGTCTTGAACCTCATCGTCGAGAAACGTGGCATCCAAAAAAACCTCAGCTACATAGAAAACCGCGCCGTAATCGACTTTGAAGCCCCGATGGCGAATCTCCTCACCGATTTTTACGATCAGCTTAAGTCAATCACCTCCGGCTACGCCTCTTTTAACTACGAACTCTCTGATTATCGCCCTGAAGACCTCGTTCGTGTCGATTTTCTCATCGCAGGAACAAAAAACGACGCACTCTCTGTTATGTGCCACCGCTCCGAGGCCGAAACCATCGGCCGAACCATCACGAAAAAGCTCAAAGAAATCATCCCGCGCCAAAATTTCGAGGTTGCCCTCCAGGCCGCAATCGGCGCCCGTATTATCGCCCGAGAAACCATCGGCGCATACCGCAAGGACGTTACCGTAAAAATCCACACCGGCGACCGCGACCGCAAGGCCAAGCTCCTCGAAAAACAAAAGCGTGGAAAAGCCCGCATGAAACGCTTCGGAAAGATTGACATCCCTTCCGACGCCTTTACGGTCATGCTAAAACGCGACTAATCTCCGAGAATTCTCAAAAACTCCAACCTCCACAGTCTAATAACCCCCTAAAATACTCTAAAACTCCAACCTCCCCAAAAAATCTAATTGCCTCCAACCTCCCCCAAAACTCCAAAAACCAGCCCCTAACTATTTTTCTGCGCAGTCGCAAACTCGTATAGACGGTTGACCAGTTCTCGATAAACCAACTCTCTGTCCATGTCGGCCTTGACCTCGACGAGTAGTCCCATCTCTCGATAAACCAGAAGCACGGGCAACGTCTTTTTTCTGAACTCCTCGAGCCTTTTTTCGAACACGATTTTATCCTTGTCATCAGCCCGCTCGCCTCTGTCGCTCAGCTCCTGCCCAAACATGACCGTCTCCCACCTCTTCGTTACGTCCGCCTCGGACACGTTCAAAACGACCGCAGCCTTAATTTCATGTCCAGCTTCCTTCGCGCGCGAGATAACAGCTCCTTCTTCTCCCTTCCAGCGTCCAATCGAAGACAAAACCAACGGAACGTTTTTAAGCTCCTCGCTTGCAAAATAGGGAAGAACCCAATCATAAAACAAGTTCGAATCAATCAACTCTCCTCCGTCGGTGAGATGTTGGCGATTTTTCGACTCCATTCCTCGAATAATCAGTCCACTCGAAAGAAATTTTCCCCCAATATCCGTCGCGAGTCTAACCCCGACCGTATCCTTTCCCGACATCGGGAACCCAAAGATATTTACCGATCCCGTCCCGAGCCACTCTTTAATAACAATAATTTTCTGTTGAAACTCTGCATCCATACCCTCATTCTACCATACATTTTCCCTAAAAATCGCATCCAAAAGAAAAATACTCCACCCCTGTAATCTTCTGTAAAACCCCGCCAAAATACAAACCTAAAAACCTCACCAAAACAGCAATTCTCCCGTATTTTTCTCTCCAAAACCTCACCAAAAGAGAAATAAGCTTGACTTTTTTGCTAATCTGTGGTATAATGGAAATATACACCTCATTGTTCTTTAATTTTAGGGAGGATTTTTATGGAACCAGGAATCAAAGCCGTTATGGATCTGTTGTCTGTAGGAACGTTATTTACCCTTTCTCTGGCCTTTCTCTGGGCCGCCGAGTCCGAATCTAAAGAACTCTGGATTCTCGACTCGCCCCTGGGAAGTTACTCCGAGGGGATGGAGAGACTTCATAATTTTCTCGTTTATTGTGATTTTTCTCTGTTGTTTATTATTTTTACAATAGTTTACAATCACATCATCAAGGCTTATAACGTTTTTAGCGTTTCAGCCCTCTGGACGTTTCTCGTCTATCTCTTTGCGACCGGCCTTGAGCCTCGCTTTGACAACGATGACGAGGTCCGCTCCTCTGTAAAGGTCGACAAAATCCGCTTCGCTACTCGCGTAACCGCGCTTCTCTCGACCGCAATCCTCCTCATGTTCAGGTATTACACTTGATTTTGTTTGCCCGGCTCGTCCGGGCTTTTCTTTTTTAGCACTCTTGACGATAAACTGCTAATTTTGTATAATTTTCCTATGAATCTTACGGATAGACAACGAGAAATCCTCTTCGCAATCATCGAACAATACGCCGAGCTCGCGACCCCTGTCGGTAGTGTTACTCTCGCGAAGCTTTTTGATGTCTCTTCCGCGACTATTCGCTCAGAAATGGCGAAACTCGAAAGCTTCGGCCTAATCGCTCAGCCCCACACTTCCGCCGGTCGCATCCCGACCGACGCCGGTTACCGCTATTACGTCAACTCCCTCGTCGAAGATTCCGAGGCGGATTATTCTCCCGAGCCTCTCGACGAACCGTCCTTCTCGCGCCTCTCCGACGGGAATAGAACGCCTTCAGAATATGGTCGTGGGACTCACGTCATTCAGGTCCGCGTATCTTCTCAGTCCTCCGCCGAATCCGCTATTCGCGGTGCCGTCGATTCTCTCGTCGAACTGACGGGCAATCTCGGCCTCGGGACAATCGGAAACCAGCTCTACCTCGCCGGCATCTCCCGCCTTCTGACTCAACCAGAATTTGCCGACCTCGGTCGTGTCCATGCTGTCGCAAAACTCCTCGACAACCTCGAACCTTGGCTTCGCGAAGCCTCCCCAGGCGAACCGCTTAACATTTTCATCGGAAAAGAAAATCCAATCGGAAAAAGCTCAGGCGTCTCCCTTATCATCTCTAAATTCCGCTCTCCCTTCTCCGATAATAGCTATATCGGTGTCCTCGGTCCGACCCGCCAGAACTACCAAAAGGTCATGACCCTTGTCCGAACGGCCGGAGAAATGCTCGAGAGTGCCCTCTTGACCTAATTTTCCGTTCAAAATCGTCATTTTTCTAATTTTAAACGCAAAAACAACGAAAAATCCTCAAAAATCGCCAAAATTACCCAAAAAATAGGAGAAAAACTATGGAAAAACCTCAAAAATCGCCAGAAACCTCAAAAAACGCCCCTAAGGAGGCCGAATCTAAAAACCCGAACAAGTCCCAGCCCTCTTCAGAAAAGCCTCTAGAAACGCCAGAAATGGCCTCTGAGAGCCAAAAAAAGCTCGAGGAGCTCACTCTCGACCTCCAAAGAACCCGTGCCGACTTCGAAAACTACCGAAAAAACGTCGAAAAAGACAAAGAAAACCTAAAACGCTTGACAAAACTCGCGGAAACATCGAAGGTTCTCCCTCTTATCGACGATTTCGACCGCGCCCTCTCGACCTATCCCGAGCTGAAACCTCTCGAGAAAAACTTCGAAAAAACCCTAAAATCCCTCAGTCTCGAAAAAATTGACACTAAAAAGGGAACTGAGTTTGACCCTAATCTCCACGAAGCCGTCATGAGCGAAGGTGACGGCGAGAAAGAGCTCATCGAAGAAACTCTTCGTCCAGGCTATCTCTATGAAGGCGCGGTTCTTCGCCCCGCCATGGTCAAAATAAAATTGTCCTGAATTTAACATAAAATATCGCTTATGCCAAAAATTATGATATAATATCCGCATGGTGAAGAAAAAAAGCGAGAAACCTAAAAAAGAGAAAAAACAGAAGTCTCGAACCGAAAAAATCCTCCCGAAAAAGGAAAAATCGGTCAAGATAAAAAAGGTTCGTCTAACCTCCGAAGAAAAGCGAGCCCTTCGGGAAAAGAAGAAAAAAACCGAAGAAGCCAAAAAAGCCGCGATAAAGCGCGATTTAAAGTCCATGGGCTTTTTCGAGCGTATGCGCTACAAGAAAAAACTCCGTCGAGATAAAGAAGCTCGCCGTCGCGCTGAAGACCTCGCTACTCTCCCTAAAAACCCTGTTGCTCGTTTCTTTGCGCATCTCTCCCCTAAGCGCGTTTTTCGCTACTGGTTTTCTCTTCGTGGGCTAAAAACTTTCTTCAAATTCTGTTTCGCTTGTCTTCTTCTCGGAATTATCGCCGTTGGCGGTCTTTTCCTCTACTTCAAAAAAGATGTCGCCGACATCAAACTTTCCAACATCGCCATCTCAGAAACCGTTAACAAATACCTCGATCGTAACGGAGTTGTCCTCTGGGAAGACACCGGGACCGAGAACTATCGCCTCGTCGTAGAAAGCTCCGAAATCTCCGAATACGCTAAACAGGCCACCGTCGCAATCGAAGACAAAAACTTCTACGAACACCCAGGCGTCGATTTCGCTGGCCTGACTCGCGCCGTCATCTCCACAGCTTCCGGCCAGAGCGTCCAGGGTGGCTCGACCTTGACCCAACAACTCATTAAACAACTCTACTTCGCCGACGAAGCCGCCTCCGCGAACAGAGGTGGGATCCAAAGGAAAATCAAGGAACTTATCCTCGCTCTCGAGCTCGAAAAACAATACGACAAAGACCAAATCTTGACGATGTATCTGAACGAGAGCCCTTATGGCGGTCGCAGAAACGGCATCGAATCCGCCGCTCAGACCTACTTCGGAAAGACTGCGAAAGACCTTACCCTCGCCGAATCCGCCCTTCTCGCCAGCATCCCTAACAACCCCGCCGTCTTGAACCCCTATAACGAAAAAGGGAACGAAGGCTTAATCGAGCGTCAGAGAAAAACCTTAAATCGCATGGTCGAATACGGTTATATAACCGAAGAACAAGCCGAGGAAGCCAAAAAGGTTGACATTCTCGCGACCCTTCAGCCCGAAGCTTCCCAATACGAGAATATCCTCGCCCCGCACTTCGTTCTCCATGTCAAACAACTCCTCGAAGAAAAATATGGATACTCCACGATGCGCTCTGGTGGCTTCACGATAAAAACCACTCTCGACTATCGCGCCCAACAAGCCGCCGAAGCCGCCGTTGCCGCTGGCGCTGCTATCTTCTATGACAACGGTTCCGACAATATCGCTCTCGCTTCTATCGACGTCGAGACCAGTCAAGTTATCGCCATGGTTGGCTCGGTAGATTTTAACAACGCCGAATATGGCGCACACAACGCCGCGAACGCCCTCATCGAGCCCGGCTCGACGATTAAGCCTATTCTCGATTACACCCCTCTGTTTATGGAGCGCAGTGGTCAAAACTATGGTCCGGGGACTATCTTGAAGGACGAAAACATCGACTCCATCTATTGCCGAGGTTATCAAGGCTCCTGTATGCTGAGAAACTACACAGGTCGGTTTTATGGTAATTTAACCATTCGTCAGTCTCTCGCGAACTCCCTGAACATCCCCGCAGTTAAGGCTCTATACATCAACGGCGTCCCGAACTCCATCGACATCGCTCATAAACTCGGAGACCTGTCCTATTGTTCCGAGAACGCCGAGAGCGCCGGCCTCTCGATTGCGATTGGCTCGGGCTGCAACGTTCGTATTGTCGAACACGCAAACGCCTACGCTTCTCTCGCGAGAGGCGGAACATACAAGGAGCTCGCCTACGTCCTCGAAGTTAAAAATAGTGCCGGAGACGTCCTCGAAGCCTGGACCGACACCGCCGGAGAAAGAGTTGTTGATGAACAAGTCGCCTACATGATCTCCAGCATTCTTTCCGACGCCAGCGCTCGCTCGCTCGTCTTCGGAAGCATGGGTTATTCCTTCGGTTTCGTAGTTCCAGGCGTCTGGACCGCCTCTAAAACCGGCACGACGACCACATCTAACTCCGCCGTCACGAAAGATTCCCTCATGATTAGCTATTCTCCTGCCGTTTCGACCGTCGTTTGGAACGGAAAGCACGATGGAACCGGACTTTGGAACAGCAATAACACTATCGTCAGAAGAGTCGTCAACAATTATATGGAGTCCGTCCATAAAGACATCTACGGTCCAGAAGGGAAATGGGCCGAAGGAAGCGAACCGGCTCGCCCAGCCGGCATCCAGACCCTCTCCGTGAACGGAAAAACCGACATCTGGCCATCCTGGTATAACGAAAAGACTTCCGGCGTCACCAAGGAGACTTTGAGGTTTAACCGCTACACGAAACAACTCGCTTCGACCTGTACGCGAGAAGAAGATATCGAGTCTATCGAAGTCACGAAAGTCCTCGATCCGATGACAAACACTGAGATTTGGAACATTCCCGAAGGCTACGACAGAGAAAACTCTGATGATTGTAGCTACTCCACCCCGACCGTCTCCATCTCCCGCAGTGGCGACCATCTCGTCATAACCGTGAATGGAAGCGCCATCATCGGCGGAACCTACACCGTCACAAACTCTGCCGGAAAGGCCGTAAACTCCGGAAAAATCTCCTCCGCAACCTTCACCGACAACTACAAGATAAAGGGAACCGAAGAAAGCTTAACCGTCACCGTCAGTGACACTCGCGGAACGTCTGCTTCCTCGAGAACAATCGCTATCCCCGCCTCGTCCTCTTCCTCTTCTGATTCGTCGAAGAAGTCCGACGATTAGTCCCGTCCGCGAAGATTATTCTTCCGGACGAGGACTGTAAAAACCTCAAAAACTTCACCTCGACCTCTGTTCCGATGAACTTGTCGCCCCCGTCAACGACAACCATCGTTCCGTCCTCGAGGTGACCGACTCCTTGGCCGGCGTTGCTCCCCTTTTCTGTGATTTTTATACGGAATTTGTCGCCCTGCTGGAATTTATTTGAGAGCACAATCGCAAGGTCGTTTATGTTTAACGTCTCGACCCCCTCCGTCTCTGCGACCTTTTTAAGGTTAAAGTCGCAAGAAAGAATAACTCCCTTGTTTTCCTTCGCGAGTCGAATCAGCCTGTCGTCAACGAGCATTTTTCCGAGCTCCGAATCGTCAAAAACCTCAGCGTTGATATAAACTACCCTCTCGAGCTCGTTGATAACTTCGAGTCCTCTCCTTGCTCTAGTCCGCTTCTCGCTATCTTTTCCGTCCGCAAGCAACTGAAGCTCTCTCGTCACACTTCTCGGAATCAAAAAGTCGTCCGAGAGAAACCCCGTCCGTGCAACTTCAAGAATTCTCCCATCCATGAGCGCCGAAGTATCAACAAAAACCTTTCGCCTGCCTCTCGGGCGCGAAGTTTTCCGCGCAATTTCTCTCACGCTCAAATAACTCGTCTCTAAAAATATCCCCAAAATAAAAAGAAAAGAAATTACTCCCATCCCTCTATTATAGCACACTTCCCCATTTTTGTCAAGAAAATGCTTAAGTTTAAGAGAAAATACCATCACCAGAGCCGATTCTTCATAATTTCTGAAGCTCTACAACGAACCGAGAACCCGTAGCCCTTGTGGCCCCCATACTGAGGATTGAAGCCTGTAGAGGCGAAGCTCTGGCCATGAGAGCCCGAGATAGACGAGGCAGAGAAAGTATGCAAAGACCAGTAGAAGCCGCCCGAACTCCTGTCGTAAAGGCCAGTAGAGCTCCAGTAATAGGCGCCACTACGCATAAACGCAAACGGTTCGGAGAGAATACCGGAGTCGGCTCTGGTGATGATTGTGGAGAAAGATGGTAATTTACTTGATATAAGAAGATAAAGTAGTATTATAAAGCTAATGGGAGCGACCCCGTTCTTGACTGAGCGAGGCCAAGCTCCTGTTTTTTTGTGATAGTTGAGAGAAGAATCGCGAAAACTATTCCAGACCTCGAAAAAACAACGGACTGCGAAGCCGACGCCCTTGTAGCCCCCACCCTGAGGACTGAAGTACGTAGAGAGGAAGCTCAGGCCGAGAGAGCCCGTGGTAGAGTAAGTATGCGCAGACCAGTAGCCGCCGTTCGAACTCCTACTGCCAAGGCCAGCAGGGAACCAGACATAATAGCTACTGCTAGGAAACGCAAACGGTTCGGAGAGAATACTGGAGTCGGCTCTGGTTGCTTTTGGAGTTTTCTCCACCCTCTTCAGATCAACGCTTTCTATGAATGTAGGAAGTAGCATTAGGGCCGACTCAGGGATGATGTCAAACCCGCTTAACTTTGTTCGGGGTGGAGCGTATTATTTGAGTACGACAGAGTTCTATCATAAGTCGGATACCGGCTATCTCTGGACTTCTCGAAATTCCAACACTGATAAAGCCTTTCGTCATCATAACAATCCGGTACACATTAATCCTGGTGCAGCCGATCATAAGGGGTATGGATATGCGATTCGCCGTGTCGCTATTCTGAAAGGAAATCATCAAGATAATTTAATACAGAGGGCCACCTATCGAGCGACACAACGGACAGAGAAGCCGTAGCCAATAAAATCCGAATATGGAGAGAAAAAGTATGTTGGACCAAATAGCTGATAGTAGGAGTGTTTAGTTGGACGTATGCCCGAAGTCCAATAACCACCATACCAATTTCTATAATCAATAACGGTAGAAAGCCAAGTATAATATCCACTACGAGGAAACGCAAACGGTTCGGAGATAATACCGGAATCGGCTCTGGTTCTCTCCACCCTCTCCACCCTCTTCATCTCAACACTTTCTATGAATGTAGGAGATATTATCAACGGCGATTCCGGAGCTTTGTCCGAACCATTCGCTCTTCTCCGTAATGGAGCTTACGTCTTTTACACTTCTGACTACTACGGTAGAGGATTGAGTATTTATTCTTGGTCTTCGCTTTCTTTTCTCGAGACGTCATCGAATAACTTATATTCACGCCCGGCACATTTCCAGCCTTCTAGCAGGCACCACAAAGGCTATGGTTTTGTGATTCGTTGTGCCGCTCTTCTCCAACCTCTTCGCCTCAACGCTTTCTATGAATGTAGGAATCGAAAAGAAAGCAGACTCAGCGATATTATCCGAACCGCTTGCGTTTATAAGAGGCGGAGATTGCCATTGGGGCAGCAGTGCTCTTAATGTCAGAGGAGCGGGTAGCCGTTATTGGTCTTCTCTCAGTATTAATACGGCGCAGTCTCGTTTCGCTGGCTCTAGTTCCACCGCTATTATACCAGCAAATGCGCTCGATAATGGGTATGGTTTTACGGTTCGTTGTGTATTTTATTAGAACTAAAAGATAGTCGAGCTAAAACACAACGAACTGCAAAGCCGCTGCCCTTGTAGTCCCCAGCCTGAGGATTGAAGCCCGTAGAGTAGAAGTTCTGGCGGGGAGAGTACGCGGTAGAGTAAGTAAGCGAAGACCAGTAGACGCCGCGCGAACTCCTACTGCTAAGGCCAGTAGAGTACCAGAGATAGAGGCCACTACTAGGAAACGCAAACGGTTCGGATAGAATACCGGAGTCGGCTCCGGTTCTCCACTATCTTCGCCTCAACGCTTTCTATGAATGTAGGAGAAAGTAATACCCTCATGGCGGATTCTGGAGTTCTGTCGGAACCGTTCGGGCTCATTCGTAATGGCTATTACGGCTGGAATTCTACGAGTTTCCACAATATTGCAGGAAACGGAAGTATTTGGTCAAGTCATGTTTATAGTAAAACGAGCGCTCATAGAAGCCTCTTTGGCTCTTCATACTTCGCTCCACAACTCGGAAATTACAGAGGTAATGGCTTTGCGGTTCGTTATGTTTACATTAATCTCGACACAGCGGACAGCGAAGCCTCGCCCCTTGTAGTTTCCATTTTGAGGATAGAAATCCGCATTACTAAAGCTCTGATAACGCGCGTATTCGGTAGAATATCCATACGAAGACCAATAATCTCCGCTGGCGCCTCTATTATTGAGACTCGAAGATTGCCAATGGTAATAACCTCCATGTATAAATCCAAACGACTCAGATAAAATCCCCGAATCTGCATTATTCTTACTTCCTACATTCATAGAAAGCGTTGAGCTGAAGAGGTTGGAGACATATTATCCTCACCAGAGCCGACTCCGGTATTCTCTCCGAACCGTTTGCGTCTCCTCGTAATGGCAACTATAACTGGGGCTCTACTCGTCTTAACAGTAGGAGTTCTGGCGGCTACTACTGGGCTTCGCATACTTACTCTACCATGGTCTCTCACTACCAGGTCTACGGCTCTACGCTCTTCTCTCCTCAGAGGACCTACAGGGGCTACGGCTTCTCGGTCCGTTGTGCTGTTATTAGAGATAATCTTTTCCTCGGTTCGTTAATGATTTTCTTCTATAGGAGTAAACAACGAATCGCAAAACCAAGACCTTTGGCACGTGTGCTCTGCACTCGAAAGTTCGTCTCGAGAAAGTTTATATATCGAGCATTCTCAGTATTTAGGCTAAGAAGCGACCAAACATTACCCTGCCGGCCCATGCTGTTCATTCTCCCAGAATAATAAGTATAATCTCCAGTTCTCAAATATCCGAACGGCTCCGACAGCAACCCCGAATCCGCATTATCTTTACTTCCTACATTCATAGAAAGCGTTGAGATAAAGAGGTTAGAGAAGTCTTTTAACTGTCGCTTCGGCAATTTACCAGAGCCGATTTTGGTATTATCTCCGAACCATTTGCGTTTCTCCGTAGCGGTCACTATAACTGGTACTCTACCGACCTTAACAATAGGAGTTCGCGTGGCTACTACTGGTCTGCATATACTAGCTCTACTATGTACTCTCACGGCCAAATCTTCTACTCTACATACTTCAACTCTCAGGGTGTGCACTACAAGGGCTACGGCTTCCCAGTCCGTTGTAACCTCTGAGTTTTGACCAAGACAACGTATAGCGAATCCGTAGCCTTTATAGTATCCAATTTGAGGATAAAAATATGAATGGGAGTGATTATGAGAGTGAGAGTGCATGATGGAGTAAGTATGAGATGACCAGTAAAGCCCAACCGAGCTTCGAGTATGAAACTCTGTAGAATACCAAATAAAATGACCACCGCTAGGAAACACAAACGGTTCGGAGAGAATACCGGAATCGGCTCTGGTGAGAAATACACAGCAACATCTAAAGTTTCTTTTAAGAGACTAAAGACTCGGCCTAAGCGGCCTGGCGAGCGCTAGACGCGCGAGACGGAGCGGGCTCTTAAAAGAGAAAGCTTTAGTGTTGCTTTAACAAATTTACCAGAGCCGATTTTGGAGTTATCTATTGAACTTCAAGAAAGTATGTGTTAAAATAAAATCGTATTACGATGAGGGTAAAGCGAACGGAGAAATACCTAAGCGAATCCCTCTTTTTTTGTGCTAGAATAACGATATGAACACACTAAGAAATATCGCCTTTATTGACGGGCAAAATCTTAACTATAGCACCGTTGATAGTAAGCCATCTTGGAAGATTGGGCTAGTCCGATTCAGAACTTACTTAAAAGAAAAATACCAAGTGGATGAAGCATATTATTTCTTAGGCTGCATAGACGATAATTATAGTGAATTATACGACAATATTCAAAGGGCTGGCTTTATTCTAGTTTTCCGAGAACACAACTCGAAATTTTTATCCGTCAAAAAGGGTAACGTTGACACCGATATCGTATTTTCGGTAATGAAAAAACTCTATAAACGGGAGAAGTTTAATAAAATAGTCTTAGTTTCCGGCGACGGAGATTATTATAAGATGGTCAAGTTCTTAGTGGAGGAGGACAGGCTTTGTAAGATTCTGATGCCGGTTAAAGCGCGTTCGTCGTCGCTCTATCGTCAGATTCCTACGAAATATCGAGATTATTTAGATAAGCCGGAAATTAAAAAGAAAATTGAACTAAAGCAGTAGGCTATTTTTAACCAGAGCCGACTCCGGTATTCTCTCCGAACCGTTTGCGTTTCCTCATAGTGGTAGCTATTACTGGAACTCTACTGACCTTAGTAATAAGAGCTCGAACGGCGGTTACTGGTCTGCGCATACTTACTCTATCATGTACTCTCCCCGCCATGGCTTCAGCTCTACGTACTTCGCTCCTCAGGATGGGGTCAGCAAGGGCTACGGTTTTGCAGTCCGTTATGTTGCGTTTCTCCACCCTCTTCGACTCAACGCTATCTATGAATGTAGGAAGGAATTTGATTAGGGGCGATTCGGGAGTACTGTCTTACCCTATCGCCTCCGTTCGTCACGGGCATTGTCACTGGGCTCTATCGATTCCGAATGCTAAGGGTGCGGGAGCCGATTTTTGGCTTTCTCGCTCTCTTAATAATGGTTTTTCTTACGATCACGGAATTAGTGGCGCGGCTCTCAATCTTGAGGGTATGTACGTAAAGGGATTTGGGTTTGGGATACGTTGTGTTCTTTGATGGTTTTCTTTCACGAAAAAACAACGCACTGCGAACCCGTTGCTCTTGTTGTACTCATACTGAGGATCGAAGTACGTAGAGTTGGAGTAGTGACTGCGAGAGCCCGCGGCGGAGTAAGTACGCGAAGACCAGTAGAGGCCGCTCGAACTCCTGCTGTAAAGGCCAGTAGAGAACCAGCTATAGTAGCCACTCCGAGGAAACGCAAACGGTTCGGAGATAATACCGGAATCGGCTCTGGTGAGGATTTCTATTAAACAACCTCACTAATCATAGTCGCTATGAGAAAATGTTATAATAATCTATCATGTATCAACAATTCCAAACCGAGCTAATATCTTATGCAGATGACGAATATCGCCAGTTTTCCATGCGCGGGATTCCTTGCGAGCGTCCGTTTCTTGGCGTTAGAATTCCGGACATTCGGAGACTGGTCGGAAAGATAAAAAGGGAGGATTTTGAGGAATTTTTAGGGGTCAAACCGGTGGCTTTTGAGGAGGTTATTGCTCGAGGCTTCCTTATTGGTCGTCTCGATTATAATGGCATTTTAGAATACTTTGATTCACAAATTGAATATCTAGACAACTGGTGTTCGGTCGATACCTTTTGTTCGGCACTCCGCAAAAAAATTGAGAAAAATAGAGATGATTTCCTGGATAAGAAAATCGAATCCTTGCTCAAAAGTGATAATGAATTCGCGACAAGAACTGGGCTGGTTTTTCTTCTTGATTTTTACGTCTCCTCAGAATACCTCCAGCTCATCTTTGACCGCATCGAATCATTAAAAACTCGAGAAGAATACTATGTGAAAATGGCGCTTGCTTGGCTCGTTGCGGAATGTTTTATTAAATTTCCAGAGGAAACATTTTCGTATATGATTCAGAGCGAGCTAGATGACTGGACTTTCAACAAGGCGATCTCTAAAATTTGCGACTCTCGTCGAGTTGAGCCAGATATAAAGGCAGAGATAAAGCGGTATAGACGAAGGGAGACACAACGGATTGTGAAGCCGTAGCCCTTGTAGCTCCCACTCTGAGGATTGAAGCTCGTAGAATTGAAGTGCTGGCGGCGAGAGTACTGGGTAGAGTAAGTATGCGAAGACCAGTAGTAACCGAGCGAACTCCTATCGATAAGGCTAGTAGAGCTCCAGTTATAGCGGCCACTACGAGGAAACGCAAACGGTTCGGAGAGAATACCGGAGTCGGCTCTGGTGAGAGAACCTAATTCTTTAAACACCCAATCGGGATGACAAAAACTCCATCCCTGCGCCTATATGCATAAGTAGAAATCCCAGATAAAATCATTAGGAATGACGGTTCTTTCATGGAGGAGGTATCGACGGCCTCCTTGAACTTTATCAGATTAGAGGCGGCCTTATCGAGAGTTTCTTCGTCGGCGCCGAGTTTTATCTCGATTGCACCCCATTTTCCGTCAGGAAGATGAACAACGGCGTCGCATTCGAGACCATTTTTATCTCGGTAATAGAATAAGTCTCCGTCAAGGCTTTGAGCATATATTTGTAAATCCCTCAACGCGAGTGATTCAAAAACCAGCCCAAACGTATTAAAATCGTTCAAAAGATCCTTTTCTGAAGCCCTTAGGGCGGCAACAGCAAGCGAGGGGTCGACGAAATTACGCTTTTTACTTGTTCGAATTTGAGTCTTGCTACGAAGGTCTGGACACCAAGCCTCAACGTCGTCTATTATATGAATTCTCTCTAGAGTCGCTAGATAGGTGGAAATTGTCACGTCACTAATAGTTGATTCTCTGTCATCTTTAGTGTCTTCAAGGATAGTGTTTATGCTGGCTGGAGAGGCGATATTGCGAGCAAGACTGCGAAGTAGAACGCGCATTTTTGAGGGATTATGCGCGACGACATCCTCGGAGTTTACATCGTTACCAAGAATTGTGTTTAGATAATCTTTTGCGAGTTTATTGGCTTTCTCTGGCTTTCTTAGGACGTTCTCCGGCCATCCGCCACGAGCCGCGAGATACGCGACGTCCTCAAGCGTTAGTTCAGAGATGCCCTCAACGTCGGCCTCCTCGCTAAACAAATCTTCGAGAGAAACCTTTCCGTTAGAATCTCCCGACTCGAACAAACTCATCGGGCGCATCGTAATGCGAGCAATTCGTCCGGCGCCAGAATGCTTTGGTTGCTTTTTTCTCGGGACAGAAGAGCCGGTCAGGATATATTGGCCGACAAGGCCGGTTTGGTCAACATCATAACGGACGGCATCCCAGAGTTCTGGAGCGTCTTGCCATTCGTCAATCATTCGGGGCTTTTCCCCCTCAAGAAGAAGACTGGGTTTATTTGCGGCGAGAGACAGATTGCTTTGGCGCGTATTAGGATTCTGAAGCTCAAGCTTGCTTCGGGCAAAACGTGCGGCGGTCGTGGATTTTCCGCACCACTTACAACCCTCAATAGAAACTGCACCATACAGCCTGAGGTCTTCCTCAATTAGTTTATCGATTAATCTGGGTAAATATCTACTCATTGTCCGCTCCTTTATGGGGCTATTATATCACATTTTTTAATTAAGCAAAATAACAGAGGTCATTTGGTAATTTGGCTGGATTTTATTTGGTAATTTAGCCGAAAAAAATTTGGTAATTTGGCGAAGATTTGTTTGGTAATTTAACGCAAGAAAACTTGGTAATTTGGCAAAGATTTATTTGGTAATTTAACGTGGAGAAACAAGAGCCGATTCCGGTATTATCTCCGAACCGTTTGCGTTTCCTTATAGTGGTAACTATAACGGGCACTCTACTGGCCTTAACGGTAGGAGCTCGTTCGGCGTCTACTGGTCTGCGCATACTTACTCTACCACGAACTCTCACTACCAGTACTTCTTCTCTACGTACTTCGGTCCTCAGGCTGGGGGCAGCAGGAGCTACGGCTTAGCAGTCCGTTGTGTCGCTATCAGAGGATTAAAATTAATCTTTTTTGTAGGGTAAAGAAGAAACTTCACAACAAATCGCTATACCGTGTCCTCGCTGGGCTCTGTTCTGGTCGTAGAGAAGTGACGAATAAAACCCGAGTCCGTAATAATCGGTTTTGTCATTAACGCGAGAAGATATGTAATAGCCACCAGCGCTCCTGTTATTAAGGTTCGTGGAATTCCATCCAGTGTATCCGCTACGTATAAACGCAAACGGTTCGGAGATAATACCGGAATCGGCTCTAGCAAAAAATAGTTATTCATAAACAACACTACGGACTGCGTAGCCGAAGCCCTTGAGGTTCCCATTCTTAGGACCGAGATATATAGAGTGGAAGGACTGGCAGGAAGAGCCAGCGGTAGAGTAAGTATGTAAAGACCAGTAGCTGCCGCTCGAACTCCTATTGTTAAGGCCAGTAGAGGTCCCGTTATAGCTGCCACTATAAGGAAACGCAAACGGTTCGGACAGAATACCGGAATCGGCCCTGGTGGCGTTCTACTGGCTACTTATTTTGAGATATCATGAAACAAAAATTGAGGGCTTGGCCTTTTGCTCTTCGACAAAAGGTCGCCCTCATTAGTCACATTGTATCATGCTTACTTTTTGAAGTCTATCTCCCAGGCTTTGCCGCCCATCACGAAATCCGGAGTTTTTGCTTTTGGAGTATTGGAAGGTGGAATCAGTTCGATATTATGACCTAAATTAGTGAAAAACACCACTGTGTCATTTTCGTGTTTTTCTAGGCTGACGCCATTTGGCGTAATCTTTCCGACTTTCATTTCTCTATTTTTATCAAAATACTACAAACTTGTAAAGCTAATGTTCTTTCGCCAGAGCCGATTCCGGTGTTCTCTCCGAACCGTTTGCGTTCCCTCGTAGTGGCAACTATGGCTGGTACTCTACTGGCCTTAACAATAGGAGCTCGCGCGGTCATCACTGGTCTTCGCGTGCCTACTCTACCTTGAACTCCAACTACCAGCACTTCGACTCTACGAACTTCAATCCTCCGGGTGTGGGCAACATGGGCTTCGGTTTCTCGATTCGTTGCGTGTTCAACAACGTATGCCAAACCCATAACCCCTAAACCATCCCGTCTTGAGGTCAAAAGCTGAAGAACTAAAATCATGATATCTTGATCCTGCACGGCTGTATGCGACCGAAGACCAATAACTTCCGGTTCTGCCTATGTTGTAGTTGCCCGCAAGAAACGAATCGTATGTTCCGACCCTAAAAAACGCAAATGGCTCAGAAAGAATCCCTGAATCGCCCCTAGTCAAATTCCTTCCTACATTCATAGATAGCGTTGAGTCGAAGAGGATAGAGAAGAACGCACGACACAACGAATTGCGAAGCCGTAGCCATTGTAGCGCCCAGTCTGAGGATTGAAGTACGTAGAGTAGAAGTACTGGAAGTGAGAGCTCGTGGTAGAGTAAGTAGGCGAAGTCCAGTAGTATCCGTACGAACTCCTAGTGTTATAGCTAGTAGAGCCCCAGCCATAGCCGCCGCTACGAGAAAACGCAAACGGTTCGGAGATAATACCGGAATCGGCTCTGGTTTCTCCGCCCTCCTTGACTCAACGCTATCTATGAATGTAGGAAGCAGTAAAATAAGAGCGGATTCGGGAGTTCTGTCAGAGCCGTTTGGGCTCTTGAGAAATGGTCGTTATAATGCACTTTCCGCAGTTATCAATACTAACGGCACGTACGGCCGTTATTGGATTTCTCGCATGAGAGATAGCTACATGCCACGAGGATTATGCTTTACCGATATTTATCTTTATACGGATTGGTTTTATAGTGGTTCTGGGTTTGCTGTTCGTTGTGTTGAAATAATCATTTCTTTATAAGTTCTCCCAGGCGACACAACGGACTGGGAAGCCGTAGCCATTGTAGTTCCCACGCTGAGGATAGAAGCTCGTAGAGTGGAAGTACTGGTTGTGAGAGCCCGAGGTAGAGTAAGTATGCGAAGACCAGTAGTAGCCATCCGAACTCCTATAGTAGAGGCCAGTAGAGCTCCAGACATAGCCGCCACTCCGAGGAAACGCAAACGGTTCGGAGATAATACCGGAATCAGCTCTGGTTTTCTTCAAGGCGCTCTCTCGAATATAATAAAAGAAAAACACGTATTTTTGAAAAAGGTTTTAGCAACTTCTCTCATGTTTTCTCGATTATTCTCCTGAGTGTCATAAAGAAAAAACACGTATTTTTGGAGAAGTTCACGGACGACCGCGAGTAAGCGTAGAGCCCGAAGGGCGATTAGCTGATCGAGTGGGAGTCCGCCTGAACGACGAGAAAAATTCGCCTGTTTTTTCCCGACACGAAGGAGAAGAAAAGAGAAAACAATTAGCTAAAAACTCTAAAGAAAATATGAAAGAAGTCGTAATTAAGAAAGCCCCTGAAGAAAAACACGTTAATCTCCTAGATTTCTATCATATCCTTCCCAAACACTCTCGTATATTCTCTATTCTCGTCAACAATCTTCCTCTGCTTCTCCGCAAGTTCTCCTCTTCCAAGCTTCTCAAAAATATCTCCCGCGAGGTCAAACCTCGAACAATGGTTCATCGCAAGCATCTCGAGTGGCGTAGTCGTCGTCCCCCTCTCTTCAAACCCATGTATACTAAGCCTATCGAGGTTCGTATAATTCCTTAAAATATCTCTAAACGTCTCTGCATATCCGTGGAATGCTCCAACAATCGGTCTCTCGAACGTAAAATAATCGTTAAACTGCTCTCTCGAGAAAGATTTTTCTGTCGTCCCGATTTTTCCGTGCGTCAACGCGTTCACACCAACAAACCTTAGCCTCGCCTCTGGAATCGCCTTTTTAACAATCTCTCTCGCCTTCAACATTTCTCGAACCATAACGTCCCCCACAGCAGTTAAAACGACCTCCGGATTCTCGTTACTCGCAAATTGGAACACGCTCGCGCCCCCGTTTTTATATAAAAATTTCGCGTGGTATGAATCAATCCATCTCGGATTCTCATTCTTATCAAATGTTGTAAAATTTACAACGTTCTCCGTTCTCATCATAAACCCAAACGCCTCTTCCGCATCAACATCATCAACAGGGAACAAACAGTTTACTTTTTCCCCAGGAACCGAAAGAAGTCCAGAAATCATCGCCGGACTTTGATGCGTAAAACCGTTATGGTCCTGCCTCCAGCACATACTTGTAGAGAGAAGATTGACCGCTGGCCACTTTTTTCTCCACTCCACCTCATCCATCTGCTTAAAAAACTTTATCTGTTGCAAGATTTGAGAATAAATAACCGAGAAAAACGCCTCGTAGCTCGCCATCACCCCCTGTTCTCCGTTGGAGAGATGACCGAGAAGCATAGAAAAAAGCGTATTTTCGCTCAAAAGCTCAATAATTCGCCCGTCCTCCGACTCGGGTAGGTCAAAATCCTCCCTAGGAAGCGCCCAAGCCCGTTTTTCTACGTCAAAAACCTCATTCAATCTGTTGCTCGTCGTTTCGTCAGGGGAGAAAAAATAAAACTTCGAATCCTTTTCGAACCTCTCCCGGAGTAATCGTCCGAACTTTTTCGCGATATTTATCTTCTCTGTTCCGGGTTTTTCTACTCTCTCTATCATCTAAAATTCTCCTCTCATATCTCAAATCCCTTTCCTTCTCTGTATAACTCCTCAAAATGATAACTCCTAAGCCATTCTTCGAGGATTTTAAGCTGCTCTGGGTCGCTCTTCGCTTTCGGAAGCGGAATCTGATGAGAAAGACAATTTCCGCGAACTTTCTGCCCATCCACCTCTGTCGGCCCCGTCTCGCCCTTCTCGGACTTAAAGATAATAAACGGATGTTCGAGTTCCTCGGCCTGTTTAAGGACAAACTGGATTTTTTCTGGATTTTCTCCCTCAATCATCAGAGGAGAAAATCCGAACCCTCGAATCAGTTCTTTCTGCTCTCTTTCAGATTTTCTCCCCATAATCGTCGGCCCGGAGATTTTATACCCGTTAAGGTGCAAAATCGGCAAAACTCGCCCGTTCTTCTCTCCGGAAACGAGTTTACAGAGGTTCATACTCGAAAGTGTCGTCGCTGTCTCAAACTCCCCGTCCCCAATCAAAACCGCTACGGTCTTCTCAGGATGCCCTAAAACCGCCCCAAACGCCGTTCCTAGCGCATATCCGAGCTCACCGCCTTCAGACACCACTCCGGGGGTAAAGGGGCTAGAATGGCTCGGAAAGCCCCCAGGAAACGAAAATTCCTTCACGAGAAGCTCAATTCCGGCCAAATTCCGCTTAAATCTCGGGTCTATCTTCTCTAAATCCCCGTCAATAAACAAATTTGCATTCAGCGCCGGAAAACCATGCCCAGGCCCGAGGATAAACTGAAGCTCCGGACGGTTCTCGTAAAAAAGCTTTAAATTGGAATAAATGACGTTTATTCCGTGGCAAGTCCCCCAATGCCCAAGAAGTCTCTCCTTTATGTCCGCAAAAGACAACTCCTTCTCGAGAAGAAAGTTAGAAACCAAAAACAGTTGCGCAACGGTCAAATAATCCGCAGCTCTGACGCGTCTCTTGACTCTTTCTATCTCTTTTCCGGTGATGCCCACGCCGATAAACATACCCCGATTATACCATAAGTTTTTTATTTTTCCAAAATCACCAAAAATCTAGAAAAAGCCAAAAATCTTCTTTAGTTAGCCAAAATCGCTCAAAAACAACAAAATTGACCAAAAATCAACAAACTCCCCCAAATCTCAGCCTAGCATCCTTCGGATATGATATAATTTTTCTATGAAGTTATCCGAAGAACTAATCTGGCGCGGTTTCTCCGCAAAAACAACTTTGAAAGACCCCTCCGAGCTCGATTCTCGCGAGTCAAAAAAGTTCTATTGGGGCGCTGACCCCTCCGCGGACTCTTTAACAATTGGCAACCTCGCCGCTCTTATGATGTGCGCCTGTTTTGTTCGCCACGGATACCAACCTTATCTTCTTGTCGGCGGCGCGACCGGCCAAATCGGCGACCCTAAAGAAAACGGAGAAAGGGAACTAAAATCCCTCGAAGAAGTCGAGTTTAATAAGTCCCAGATAAAGTCCCAAATCTCCCGAATCATAAACTCCGATTCTGCCGTTTTTCTTGATAATCTCGACTGGTTCAAGGATATAAAATTCCTCCCCTTCCTCCGAGAAGTTGGAAAATCCTTCTCTATGACTCAGCTTCTTGATCGCCAATTCGTCCAAAACCGCATCGGCGAAGGTGGTTCCGGGATTTCTTATGCCGAATTCTCTTATACCCTCATTCAAGGCTACGATTTTCTTCACCTCTATCGAAAATACGGCGTCTCCCTCGAACTCTGTGGCGCCGACCAATACGGAAACTGCGCCTCCGGCATCCATCTAATAAAACGCCTAGAAAACGCCAACGCGGATGTCTGGTCCACCCCTCTCGTCATCGACCCAGTCTCTGGAAAAAAGTTCGGAAAGTCCGAAGGGAACGCCGTCTGGCTCGCCTCCGCTCCTGTTGAACTTCCGAAGGCTCAAAAGTCCCAAAATTCCTCAAATTCCTCAGAAACCTCCGAGAATTCCGATTCCCCCGAATCTCCCCGCTTCTCCGAGAATTTCACCCCCGTTTTTGACTTTTATCAGTTCTGGCTCAACCAGCCCGACTCTTCTGTCGAATACCTCTTAAAAATCTACACTCTGATAGAAAAGCCCGAACTCGAAGCTCTCCTCGCCGAGCACAAAAAGTCCCCAGAAAAGCGCCTCGCCCAACGCGCCCTCGCCTTCGGTGCGACCTCTGTTGTTCACGGCGAGTCCTCCGCGAAAGACGCCGAGTTTGCAACTGATTTTCTTTTCTCGAAAACCCCCGATTTTTCCGAATCTTCCCTTAAAACCCTCAAAAACCTCCTCGGTAGCGTCTCTTGGGGCGAGAGCGAAACCCTCCTCGACATCCTCGTAAAGTCCGGTCTTTCCTCCTCAAAGTCTGAAGCTCGCAAGCTCCTCAAATCCGGTGCTGTCTCTTATAGTGGCGAAAAGCTCTCCGACGAGTCTTTCCGCCCCTCCGCCTCTGGCGTCCTCAAACGCGGGAAAAACAAGTTCGCCGTCATAGATTAACTCCAAGATAGACCCCGCCGTATGGATTATTTTCAGGCATAAAAATTCTCTTTTCAAAAGGCCAGCCTCACGCTCAGAGAACTCTTCATTGACTTCCCCTCGCTTTTATGATATAATACTTATGTTCCAAAAAACGTTCTTTAAAAGTTATGGAGAAAGGAGGAAAATATGAGTAAACTCTGCTTTTTTCCGACTACCCCTTCTGTCAACTGCATCAGTTTTATCGCAAAAGCCGACAGGGAAGCGGTGGTTCGTATGGAAACAAGAAAACTCTATAAATACCTCTCGAACGCTCTAAAAATGTCGAGCTCCCTCCGCGTGAGAAATTCAATCAAAGAACTGATGCGCCGAGGTCAGGACGAAGCGATTTTTTACGCCCTTTTTTCTTCTATGGAGGAAAAATATCTGACTCTCCCCTCAGATTATGCGACGAGTCTCGCTCAGACTCTCCAGAGTATCTGTCGGGAAAACCGAGTTCTTTTCTCTCTTGGAAAGTCAATCGAAGAAAACACTTACCTCGCGAAGAAGAAAAACCTCAAACTTCGCTATTTTATGCACGATTTTATTCTCGGCTCTCCCGAGGAAGAAGAAAAGGGAACGAAACTCTCCCGCCACCTCGATTATTACCTCAAACGCTACGGTATTCCGTACGACGCCACTCCTGGGTTCTTTAAGACCCTAAACCTCATCTTGAGCCTCTATTGTCGTCGCCCCTTCAGCCCGAAATATTCCGCGTTCCGTCGCACTCTCGGCTCTGCCCTCGTTGAGCCTCTCGCGACCTTTTTAACCGAGAAAGACAACGGCGAAGAAAACCTCTATTCTGCGATGGAATTTATTTTCGGTGCTCTCCGTTCAGAATCCGGCCTCTGGTATGCTCGCCCGCTCACAGGCTTCAACTACTGGCTCGTCGAACGCATGATGTCTTACTACGGTCGAACAAACGCCTATTGCGACATTCCTTCGGAATTCGCCGCTCTGTTCATCATTATCGTCCCTGATGATTCTGTCTCTTCATGGTCTTCATAACTCTAGTCCCCGCCTCCCCGCGGGGACTTTTACTGCTCTAAGCCCTAAGGACAACCTCTTTTAAGCTTGACTTTTTTGCAAATGTGTGATATAATGGAATTATGGTTATTGATAAAAACCAGCCAGACTCCCCCGGAATAATCGGTTCAACCGAATATGTTTCCGTTGGAAAATCTGGAATATACAAAAACATCCCCGCAAAAATCGACACCGGCGCCGATTCGTCCTCGATTTGGGCTTCAAACATAGAAATCACCCCTGAGGGTATTTTGAAGTTCGTCCTCTTTGACGAAGGCTCTGATTTTTACACAGGGAAGGTCATTTCTAGAAAAGATTACAAAGTCGCCGTTGTGCGCTCTGCGACCGGAGAAGAACAGATTCGCTATCGCACTCATCTTCGCCTGACCGTCGCCGGAAAAACCATCAACGCCCTCTTTAACCTTTCCGACCGCTCAAAGAATAATTTTCCTATTCTTATCGGTCGAAGGACAATTTCTGGGAAGTTTCTTGTTGACACCTCAATAAAAAACGTCCCCCAGCCCCCTAAAAACCCTAAAACCACGCCCTTAAACGACGAACTTAGGGATAATCCTCGAGAATTCTATCTAAAACATAAGAAATAACTCAACGAAAGGAGAATCATGAAAATCGCTATTCTTTCTAACGGCAACGCGAACTATTCCACAAAACGCCTCGTTGAGGAAGCGGAAAAACGCGGCCACGAAGTAAAAGTCATAAAATACAAAAACTGCTACCTTTCCCTTGACGACAAAAACCCTAACATCTACTACAAGGGAGAAAAAATCCACGGTTTTGACGCGGTTTTGCCCCGCATCTCTAACAATATGACCCGCTACGGTTGCGCCGTCGTCCGTCAGTTCGAAATGCAAGGAGTCTGGACATCTGCGAACTCTATTTCCATCACTCGCGCTCGCGACAAACTTCGCGCCGCTCAAATCCTCGCAAAATATAACGTTGACACCCCTAAAACCTTCGTTTCTCGCAATACTGCCGATATCGACGCTCTTCTCGACGAGATGGGTCTCCCCGTTATCATCAAGCTCGCAACCGGCACTCACGGAAATGGCGTTGTTCTCGCCGACACGAGAAAAGCCGCGAAATCCGCTCTCCAGGCTTTCTACCTCTATAACGAAGACGGAACAAACATCCTCCTTCAAGAATATATCAAAGAATCCGCCGGAACCGACATCCGCGCCTTCGTGGTTGGAAATCGCGTTATCGCTTCAATGCAACGTGTTTCTCTCGACGACGATTTTCGCTCAAACCTTCACAAAGGCGGAGAGGGCAAGCCCGTTAAATTGACCGACGAAGAAAAGAAAGTCGCCCTTAAAGCCGCAAAGGCCATGGGCCTCCACGTCTGCGGCGTCGATCTTATGCGCTCAAACCGTGGCCCGCTCGTTCTCGAGGTAAACGCCTCTCCGGGCTTCGGAATCGAAAAAGTCACCGGAAAGAATGTTGGTGGAAAAATCATCGAATATATCGAACATAACGCCCCAAGAAAAAACGGAAAAGACCGCGTTGGGGCTTAGGTCCTCCTGCGCCTATAAAACCGAGCCACCTCAGCTCGGTTTTTTTATTGTTAAACTAAATCGAGAACTAACTCAATAACTCTCGAGCGTCCTCGTTTTTTAGGCTATCTCCGATCTCGGAATAACTTTGAGGCTCCTCGGGTCTGTCGGCTTTTTTCCAGAAAGAATCTCATAATAAGCCGCCATCCCGACCATTCCCGCATTATCCCCAGAAAATTCCCTTTTTGGGAAAAATATATCACAGGACGCATAATTTAGCGTTTTTTCTGCCATTTTTCTTAGATTTTCGTTCGCAGAAACCCCTCCAGCGAATAAAATCGACCTCGTCTCGGGATACATTTTTAGCGCTTTTTTTACTTTCTCGAGCAAAATTTCTATCGCTGTTTTTTCGAACGAGGCAGAAAAATCATCAACCTGCTTCTCAGTTAGGAGATTTTTTAGCTCGTGCGAAGGATAAGAAATCGGAACTTTGGCTTCTTTCTGAACCGCTCTAAGAACCGCAGTTTTGAGCCCAGAGAAAGAAAAGTCTAATCCTTCGATTTTTGGGTGGGGCAGTTTATATTTCTCGGCGTCTCCGTCTGCTCCAGCCCGAGAAACCGACGGCCCTCCAGGATACTCCAGCCCAAGAATTTTCGCGACCTTATCAAAGCACTCTCCGACTGCATCATCAAGCGTCGTCCCGACAATCTCGAACGATTCTTCGTCTTCCATTCTGATAATTTGCGTGTGTCCCCCGGAAATAACGAGCGAAATCAGCGGAAATTCCGGCAACTTCTCTGCCTCGATCCAGTTAGAAAATATATGTGATTTTAGATGATGCACAGCGTAGAGCGGTTTCTCATGCAGAATCGCCATTGTCCTCGCGGTCAGCGTCCCGACAAGAAGCGACCCTAAAAGCCCCGGCGTGTTCGTAACGGCAACTGCGTCAATCTCGTCCCAATTGTTTTTTCCGTTCTCTAGCTTCAGTCCTGCCTCCGAGAAAGCCTTGTCAATAACCGGCAAAACCGCCTCAAGATGCGATCTCGCCGCAACTTCAGGAATAACCCCGCCGTATTCCTTAAAGATATCGATTTGAGAGACGACAATGTTGGACTTCAGCTTTGCGGAGCCCCTCCCGCTTTTCTTTACCTTCTCGCCCTTCTCAATCTCTTTGCTCTTTTTTGTATTTTTGCCCTTCTCGAGCTCCTCTGCTCTCTCGGGAATCTCCCCCTCAACAATCGCCGCCGCAGTCTCGTCACAAGACGACTCAATTGCAAGTATCCTCATCTTACCCCCAGAACTTCAGCGAAGAAATCGGGTTTTTATTCGCCGCTTTGAGTGCAGGATAAAGTCCAAACACAACCCCAATGGTTAATGATGTAAGGAACGTTATCAGAACAATCTCCCAAGAAATAAACGGACTAAACGGAGTAATCAGAGAAATCAAAAATGCAATAGAATATCCAAATATCATCCCGAGTATCCCTCCGAGGACGGTCAAAATAAGCGCCTCGAACAAGAATTGCAAGAAAATATTGTTAAACGACGCCCCGACCGCCTTCCTGACCCCAATTTCGTGCGTTCTCTCGGCGACAGAAACGAGCATAATATTCATCACTCCAATCCCTCCGACCACGAGAGAAATCCCCGCGACAATCGCGAGTATTCCCGAGATGATAGAAAAGAGTGTTCCTGCCGGATGTGTAATTTCTTCTCCATAAAGCACAGAAAAGTTCGTATCTCCCGACTTCGCCGCGACAAGAGTCTCTCTAATTAAATTAACTGTATCCTGTATCCCGTCTGTATTCGTCGCGCGAATATTTATCTGTTGAATCTGAAGGGAATTATCAATTTCGTTAAGCGTCGAAGCAGAAACAAACAGCGACTCATCTAGGTCTAAGTTGTTAAAATTTATCGGGTCGTCAATCTCCGACAAAACTCCGACAATAATAAATCTCTCTCCGAGAAGCGTTAGGGATTTTCCAATCGGCTCGTCCGTTCCATAAAGGTCGTTTGCAAGCGCCGCCCCTATGACGGCGGTATTTGTTTTTGAATTTTCTTTAAGAAAAGTTCCAGATTTAAGCGTCAAATTCTGAATTTTCAAGAAATTTGGGTTTGTTCCGACGACCGTCGCCGAAGGAACAAGGTCGTCTCCTTTTAGAGAATTTATAGAAACGGCGAGCGGGGCGACCGAAGAAACGTTATCGAGCTTTTCGATCAGTTGTGCGTCCTTCATGGTGAGATTCGATTTTAAGTATTGTGTCGAAGAAGTAAGCTCATCAACGACCGAATCAACGGCGTTTTTGTTTGTTGATGGTCGAACAACAATCAAATCCGAGCCAATCTGAGAAACTTGCGAAGAAATCAGAGTAGAGATACTTCCCATGAGCGACAAAATCAAAATAATCGACGCTACTCCAATCGCAATTCCAAAACACGTCAAAAACGATCTTGTTTTGTTCTGCTTCAAGGACGATTTTGCGAGTTCATAATGAGTTTTGAGGAGAAGCGCCATTATTTTTTACCCCTTTTTCGTTTAGTTTTTTTCTTGGTTTTCTTTTTAGCTCGTTGATGAACTGGAACAGGAAGATCGGAGTCTTTAACGGTCTTAATGTCGGTGTCAATCGCGCCGTCGAGCATATTAATCACACGCGTCGCATACTGCGTTAGGTTGGGGTTATGCGTCACCATAATAATCGTGTTCCCCTCAGAATGGATTCTCTTCAGTTCTTCCATAACCAGCGCCGAAGAATGTGAATCGAGGTTTCCCGTCGGCTCGTCCGCAAGAATAATCTCCGGCCCAGAAACAATCGCGCGCGCTATTGCAGCTCTCTGTTGCTGTCCGCCCGAAAGCTGGAACGGCATATAATACTCTTTTTCTTTGAGATTAAACCTATCGAGAATTTCCGAAGCGCGGATTAACCTTCTGGTTTTATGATACCCAGAATAAACAAGGGGTAGGGAAACATTCTCTATAATTGGCAAATCTGGAATCAAGTTAAAGTTCTGGAAGATAAAACCGATTTTTTTCGAGCGAAGTCTAGCCTGTCTTCGTGCAGAAATTCGAGAAACAGGCTCATTATTAAGAAGATAAGTTCCCGACGTCGCGGTGTCGAGAAGTCCTATGATATTAAGGAGTGTCGTCTTCCCGCAGCCCGACGGCCCCATAATCATAATAAATTCTCCTCGCTTGACCGTCAGGTCGAAGTCCTTGAGGGCAAACGAAGCGGCGTCGCCATAACCATAACGCTTTGTCAAGCTCTCGAGTTTGATAATTGTGTCGTTTTCTTCAGCCATTAAATATATTATAAAACTTAAATTTATTTTTGAATGAATTTTGATATAAAAAAATAAGGCAAAATTCCTCCAAATTTTTCTAACTTTATTATAACATAACCTTGCCTTCTTGAAAAGCCTCAATCAAGAGAAAAAGGTCTGTTTTTTTAATTTTATTCATGATATAATCATCTTCAACGGAAGAGTGTCCGAGTGGTTGAAGGAGCACGCTTGGAAAGCGTGTAACGGGGCAACTCGTTCGCAGGTTCGAATCCTGTCTCTTCCGCCATAAATCTCTGGCGTGAAAATTTATTTTCACGATAGAGATTTATGAAGGAAGAAAAAGGAGGGCGAAGCCTTCCTGTCTCTTCCGCCTCTACTTCGTCCGCCCAACAACCTTCGCAATAGCCAGTATTCCCAAATTAACCAAAACAACCGTCGCCCCCGTCGGCGTCCCGAGAATATAAGACAGAACCAGCCCGATAATAAAATTTACAACAGAAATCGCCGCAGAAAAAATCACAACCCCTCTAAACGACTTAGAAAATTCTCGCGCAATCACTGTTGGGAAAATTATCAAACTAGAAATAAGGAGCGCCCCGAGAAGTCTCATCCCAAGCACAATTACGACCGAGCAGATAACAGAAAAAACCATGTCAAAAACTTTAACCCTAACTCCAATCGCCCTCGCAAATTCCTCATCAAACGTAATTGCAAAAATTCGATTATAAGAAAACAAAAACAAAACCACAACAATTCCCGCGAGAATCGCACTAGTGAGAACTTCTTTTGCTCCGACCGAAAGAATGCTTCCGAACAAATAGCTATTCAAATCTATATTCACCCCCTTCGAGACAGAAATTGCTATCGTTCCAATCGCAAGACTCCCTGCCGACAAAAGCGCTATCGTTGCGTCGCCTCCGATTTTTTTATTATCGCTAAGGCTCAAAACGAAAAACGATAAAACTATCACCGTAGGAATCGCGACATAAATCGGTGTCAGCCCCAAGACCGTCGCAATCGCAAACGCCCCAAATGCCACATGCGAAAGTCCGTCCCCGATCATCGACTTGTTTCTAAGAACTAAAGAAACTCCGATTAGTCCAGAAACTAGCGATAATAAAGCTCCGACAATAAGTGCTCTCATCATAAAGTCATAGTCAAACATCTCAAAAATCACGTTCATCTATATTTCTCCAAAAATTTCTCGGTTTTCTCCATTTTTATTTCTCCGTCCTCAATCGACAAAACTTTATTTCCGATCAAATCTTCCGCGTCAAGGTCGTGCGTAATCATTAAAATCGTCATCCCCTCCTCATTTAGCTTCTTCAAGTTCTCATAAAACTTTTTTCTCGAACGATAATCGAGATTGTTTGACGGCTCGTCTAAAAATAACAACTCTCGAGCTGAAGCGAGCGCCCTCGCGAGCAAAACCTTTTGTTTTTGCCCTCCAGACAGCTTAGAAAAACTTTTGTTTTTTAGTTTCATGAGTCCGAGAGACCTGAGTGCTTCGATAGCTCTCTCTTTCTCTCTTTTTCTATAAAACGGCCACGCTCCGAGTTCGTCGAGAGTTCCAGAAATAACAATCTCGAATACCGTCGCTGGAAATCCCAGTTCTATTTTTGACTCTTGTGGTAAAAATCCGGCCCTCCGCGACTCCGCCTTCCCCGAATTTTTTATCCGAATTTCTCCCGCCATAGGTCTGACGAGCCCCAAAAGTGTTTTAATAAGAGTAGTTTTTCCCGCTCCGTTCGCTCCAACGACACAAACAAAGTCCCCTCGCTCAACGACGAAGCTCGCGGACTTTATAACGTCATTCTCTCCGTATTTAACCCTCAGGCCTCTAACTTCTAAAATTTTCTCTCCCATTTTTAGTTTAATGCTTCTCTGAGCACCTCCAAATTCTTCTCTAAAATCTCTACATAAGTCAGCCCGCTCTCAAAATCTTCTCTAGAAACATTGTGCGCTGAGTTTAGTTCAAGAACCTTTGCCCCAGTCTCGTTCGCAATAGTCTCAGCAAGCTTCCCGCTCGACAGTTCAATCTTCAAAACGACTCCGATTTTGTCTTCTCGAACCTTGTTGATTAAAAATCCGACCGTCTTGCTGTCCGCCTCGGTTTGTTCCGAACAACCAGGAAACGCGGCGTAATATCTCAGTCCATATTCTTCAACAAAATATTTGAACGGAAACTTATCCCCGAAAACTATCTCGTCTTTATCTCCGTTTTTGACTACCTCTCTAAACCCTTCATCTAATTTTTCTAGTTTCCCTACATATTCTTCCGAATTTTCGCGAAACTTTTCCTTGTCTTCCGGAAAAACCTCAACAAGTTTTTCTTCTATCGCACGAACAAGTTTCATTGAATTTATCGGGCTTGTCCAGATATGTTCATCATATTCAACTTCGTTTTCTTCATGAACGCCACCTTCTTTGTTTTCCTCGTCTTCTTCGCTCTTCTCGACAACTACTCCCCCCTCGAACTCATCTTCCTCCTCTAGTTCAACAAACTTAATTAACTTCAAGGTTTTTTCTTCCGGAATTCCGTTGTCTTTCAGAATTTCCTCAATCCATCCTTCCGACTCTCCTCCGACATAAATAAATAGCTTGGCTTCTTTTATTTTTTTAATGTCTTCCGGCGTCGGCTCAAAATCGTGTAACTCCACTCCGGGCTTTATCAACATCTCTATCTCGTCCGAATCCCCCACCACAGCTCTCGCAAAATCATATCCAATAAAACTCGAGGCAAGAATCGTCGCCTCGTTTTTTTCTTGGCTAGAAAATTTCACAATCCCGAAAATCCCCAATCCAGCGACGCTCAGCCCTAAAATCCCTAAAAGCAGTTTTTTAGTAGTTCTATTCATTTTCGAGTCTCGTTTAGTTATTTATATTTTAACATATTCTAGAGTTTTTGCGAAAGTTCCCCTTTTCTAAAATTCTTATGCTAAAATAATAAAAAACGAGTGGGCAAGAAGGAGAAACCCCACCATGCAAGAAAAAACAAACACAAAAAACCATTCATGTAAATATATCTTCGTTACGGGCGGAGTACTGTCTGGCGTCGGAAAGGGAATTACCGCCGCCTCCATAGGCGCAATTTTGAAGGCTAAAGGTTTCAAGGTTACCATGCAAAAGTGTGACCCCTATCTAAATGTTGACGCTGGCCTCTTAAACCCCGTCGAGCATGGCGAATGTTTCGTCACTTCCGACGGTGTCGAAACTGACCTCGACCTCGGCCACTACGAACGCTTCCTCGACTTCAATACTTCTAAATACTCGATAACTTTGAGCGGAGCTATTTTTAAGGAGCTCATAGAAAAAGAACGAAGTGGCGGTTTTAAGGGGAAAACCGTCCAGCTCATTCCTCACTTTACAAATCTCGTCCAAGAGAAAATAGAAAAAGCCAGTAAGTCTTCCGACATTCATATCGTAGAAATCGGAGGCACAATCGGGGATTACGAAGGGCTTTCTTTTGTTGAGGCGATTCGTCTCTTTGCGAATCGAGTCGGGAGAAAAAACTGTCTCTATCTTTCCGTCGTTTATGTCCCCTGGATAAACACCTCAAAGGAGTTTAAAACAAAGCCCGCCCAGAACGCTCTGAAAGATCTTCGCGGTTTTGGAATTATCCCCGACATCGTCTGTACCCGAACCGAAAAACCTGCTCCCCGAGCTATCCAAGAAAAAATTGCTGCCTTCGCCGGAATCTCCTCTGAAGCAGTTGTGAATCTCCCTGACATAAAGTCCGTTTATGACGTTCCCTTTAACGTTCTAAAATCTGGCGTTCTAAATATCCTTAACGACTTCACAAACAATTACGAAGAACCCGACATGAAAAAGTGGCAAACTTTCTCAGAAAAACGCAACAAGTCTTACGAAACAACCATAAAAATCGGCCTCGTCGCGAAATACGTCGGAAACGAAGATACTTATATGTGCGTCACCGAAGCTCTCAAAGCCGCCTCTGCATGGAACGAAGTTAATCTTGAACTTGTTTGGGTAAACGCCGAGGAATTAGAAGAGACTGCTGTTGTCTCCTCGGTTTTGTCTTCGCTCGACGGAATCGTCGTTCCCGGTGGGTTCGGTTCTCGTGGCGTTGAAGGAAAAATCCGCTCCGCAGATTATGCTCTAGAAAATAACGTTCCATATCTCGGTCTCTGTCTCGGAATGCAAGTCGCCGTCATTTCCGCTTGTCGTCGCGCCGGCTTAACCTCCGCAAATTCCGAAGAATTCGGCGCCTCGGAGCGCGACAAAAATAACGTTATTTATATCATGCCCGACCAAAAGGGAAAAGAATCAACCGGCGCCAGTATGCGTCTCGGCGATTATCCCGCTAGACTCGAAAAAAACTCCAAAGTTGCAAAAATCTACGGCGAGACAAAAATAGTCGAGCGACACCGTCATCGCTACGAAGTCAACAAACAGTTCGAAAAAGAAATAGAAAAAGGTGGCCTAAAGATCTCCGGCCTCTCCCCCGATAAAACACTTGTCGAATTTGTTGAGTCCCCTAATAACGATTTCTTCATAGCAACCCAAGCCCACCCTGAGTTTAAGAGTCGTCCGTTGAACGTTCATCCTCTTTTCCTTGAGTTTATAAAAGTCGCAAAGTCGAAAAAAGAAAAATCTAACTAATTCTAACTAAACTTTTCGTTTTTCTTTATAAAGTCTCAAATATTTTTCCGAATATTTTCTAATTTTCTCAGTTTGTTTTTTAAGTTTTCTTCTCCTTAAAACTTCCGCTACTACGAACGGAATCAAAATCGGAACATAAAGCAGAAAAACCCTCAGGTCTTTACTCGGAACAGAAAGTATAAAACTAGTTTGTTTGGAAAAATAATTCATTACGACAATATGATAATCAAGCAAAAGTGTTGTAAATTTTACAACAATAAGTTGCAAGGGCTTTATAAAACTCCAAGGAATAAGCCCGGTTGCCCCAGTCAGGAAAACCAGCCCCATCGCAATCGGAATTGTGGGCAGAATCAAAAGATTCGCCACAAAAGAAATAATTGACAAACTCCCAAAAAAATATAGAAGTATCGGCGCGCACATGAGCGTTGCGGATAGTGTTGCGAGAAAAATCTGGGC
This sequence comes from Candidatus Saccharimonadota bacterium, assembly GCA_017545595.1. Classification (GTDB taxonomy): domain Bacteria; phylum Patescibacteriota; class Saccharimonadia; order Saccharimonadales; family Saccharimonadaceae; genus Nanosyncoccus. The sequence continues at coordinate 41,653 of JAFWLO010000010.1, forward strand.
GACCTCGTTCGGCTTTTTTCCGACTATATATTTCCCTCCGAACGTTTCTCCATAGAAAAATCGCACAACAATCGGACATAGGATAAGAATTCCGATAAACGACCCAAAAGAAAGTAGCCATCCAAGGTCAACAAGATACATTGGATTTAGAAGTAGCGTAATCGCCATAGCAATCAAAATTATTCTCCATCCCTCCGGCTTTCTTCCAAAAAACCATCCGAGGGTTCCAACAATCGTAACAATCGCTGCTCTCGTAATAGAGGCCGTCCAACCTATCATCGTCCCGAACAAAACTACAAAGATTAAACTAAAAAACATCCCAGAAAACCTAGAAATTTTCCCAAAATATTTTCTAAAAAATCCTACAAGTATCCCGAGGTGTGTTCCGCTTGCGACAACAATATGAGAAAGCCCAACCAAGCTTAAAACTTCAAGAAGCTCTGTATCGAGTCCATTTTTAAGCCCAAGAAGGTATGCAAGCCCCAAGCTTGCCTCTCTCTCGCCTGTTTCATCAATCATTTCGAGAACTTCGGCTTTTTCTTCTATCTCGTTAGACTCGTCTAAATCTTCCTCAGAGTTGTTCTCGACTTGCTCTAAACCGCTTTCATTGAAAGATTTCTTTTTTTCTCCAACAATCCCGATTCGCACTGATTTCGCGAACTCGTCTCGAAGCTTAACTAAACTATTTCTGTTCTCCGCTCGCTCAATTTTCTTGACCTCCGGATTCTTAAAGCTCGCCACAAATGCCCCGAATCCTTCCGAAACATTTCCACGAATTGTCAATATATCATCCCGCTCGATTTTATTGTCTAATTTTCCCGATAAATATATCACCCCGCGAATTTTTTCTCCAGAAATCTCCAGTGAGCTCAGCCTAACCTTCATTTCTTTTTCATCCGAATCAACATCTCCCTTCACTTTCCCCCGAACCTCAATTGTTTTCTCGTCAACCTCCTTAAAAAAATCTTGTCCAATAATTTCGCTAGAAACACGAAACAGCCCGAGCGTCGCCCCAGCTAAAATTCCAAACAAAATTATTATCTTTGTAGGTTTCCAAATTCCAAAAAACAAAAGAATCAAAGAAAATAGAACCCAATATATCGAAGTAAAAAATTTAACTCTAAAAACAACTCCGACTATAACCCCAAGAATAATCCCAGTCACGAATCCGATAAAAACTGCCGAAGGATGTATCCTATCAAGTAATTTTTTGGACATATATAATATATATTATATGCTACAATAATACTATGCCGAAAAATAATGTTTCTCAAAAGTCTTCAAAAAAATCAAGCCCTTCCGGCGTTTCTAATTTTATCCGCAGTTGCATCTTTTTCTTACTAGTAGTTTTGTTCGCCTCATATATTTTTAATTTTTATCACACAGCCTCCCATGCCCTTGAGACCGTTCCACTTTCGAGCGTAATCTCTCGTGCAAACGACCCGAACGGAAACATCTCTAAAATCACCGTTTCCGGAAACGAACTTAAAATCACGCTAAAAGACAAAGATTATCCGACCGAGAAGTCCCTAAAAGACCCCTCTGGGACGCTCTACGAACAAGGTCTCGTCGATCACTGTTCTGACATAACAAATTCCGAAGCCCTCGCCTCCTGCAAGTCTAGCTATCCGACAATAGAATATGTCGAATCTGCGGACGTCTGGGGAATTATTTTCGACGTCGCTCTCATCGTCGTTCCGATTCTCGCAATTGTTCTTTTCTTTTCCTACATGATGCGTCAGGCTCAAACCATGAACAATCAAAACATCGGTTTTGGAAAGTCGAAGGCTCGCCTCTATGGTCCAGATAAAAAACGCATAACCTTCAAAGACGTCGCAGGGAACGAATCCGCCAAACAAGATCTCCAAGAAATCGTCGATTTCTTAAAACATCCTAAAAAATACGAAACCCTCGGCGCAAAAATCCCTCGCGGAGTTCTTCTTGCAGGCGACCCAGGGACAGGGAAGACCCTCATGGCTCGCGCTGTCGCCGGAGAAGCGAACGTTCCTTTCTTTTCTATCTCGGGCTCCGAATTTGCTGAAATGTTCGTTGGGGTTGGCGCTTCACGTGTTCGCGACCTCTTCCAAAAGGCAAAGAAAAACGCTCCGTCAATTATTTTTATCGACGAAATCGACGCCGTTGCTCACAAACGCGATGCTCGTGGTGGTGCTGGGCGTGAAGATGAACAAACTTTGAATCAAATCCTCGTCGAAATGGACGGGTTCGATAACGAATCTGGCGTTATTGTCATCGCCGCGACGAACCGTGTTGATATGCTCGACAAGGCTCTTCTTCGCCCGGGACGTTTCGACCGTCATGTCAACGTTACTCTCCCCGAGAGAAAAGATCGTCTAGAAATCTTAAAAGTTCACTTTAAAAACAAACCGACCGCGAAGGACGTCGATCTCGATAGTCTCGCCGCGAAAACCGCCGGAAGTGCTGGTGCCGACCTCGCAAACATCGCCAACGAAGCTGCTATCGCGGCCGCGAGAAAAGGCGTGAAAGAAATTTCAAACAAAGAAGTGACGGAGGCCTTCGAACGTATCGCGATTGGGCCGGAGCGAAAGTCAAAAGTCATGAACGACCACGAAAGAAAAATCACCGCCTATCATGAAGCTGGCCACGCCATTGTCGGTCATGTTCTCCCCGATTCCGACCCTGTCCATAAAGTCACGATTATTCCTCGAGGGCGAACCGGCGGCGTAACCTGGTTCCTTCCCCCCGAAGATCGTAGTTATAAAAACATCTATGAGCTAAAAGACATTCTCGCTCGCGCTATGGGCGGACGAATTGCCGAAAAAGTCATCTTCGGTGCCGAGGCCATCACGACTGGCGCTTCCTCCGACTTAAAACACGTTTCCGAAATCTCTAAAGAAATGATTCTTGAAGAGGGAATGGGAACAAAAACCCGCAACTTAGTTTTTCCCGACAATGCGACCGGATATTATTCCATCACGACCGAAAAGCCATACAGTGAAAAAACCGCCGAACTCATCGACGAAGAAGTTAAAAACCTCGCCGAAGAAGCCGCGAAACGCGCCGAAATCATTCTTAAATCCAACAAAAAGGTTCTCGACGCTCTTGCGAACGCTCTTCTTGAAAAAGAAACTCTCGAAGAAAAAGACCTCGAACCGATTCTAAAATCCGCGACTCTCCCCGATTCCGCAAAAAACTATTAGCCACATTTTATGAAAAGAATAAAAATTCAAGACAAACATCGCATTGGTGCCGCCGCTTCACTTTTTCTTCTATCTGTTTTTATTATTGTTGGGTATTACTGGGTTTTTGACGGTCAGTTTGGAAATTTCAGTCTAACTTTCAGCAAATACGCCGCGAGAAGTCTCTGGACAACCATTGTTTTTTCTATTACAAACATTTCTATTGCGCTTATTCTGCTCGATTTTGTTCGTGTTGCAAAAAACTATAACACACTGTTGTATATCGTCATGTATGCTATCGTTGTTGGACTTTTCGGAATGTCTCTTTGTCCTGACGGACTTTTTAACGTCGGAAATCAAATCCATTGGACAGCCTTCGCGCACAATGTTTTCGCTGGAATAACTTTCACGGCGATGATTATTGCAAGTTTTATTGCGCTAAAAAGAAACTGGAAAACACTCCGTCGAACCATCCCGACCTCCATATATATAATATATAGCCTTGCTTTCATGCTGACATTTTTCTTTGGTCTAAAATATTCCGTAAAATACGTCCTCCTCTGGGAAGTTCTTTTTCTGCTCGCCTTCTACATCATTGCAGATTCAATAAAAACCCACGACACCTAAAAAGCCCAAACTCCTACTCGTGATGATATTTTCCGCCTCGAGAAATCTCTTGCGCTCGATAAATCTGTTCCGCGACAATCAGCCTCGCTATCATGTGCGGAAACACAAGTTTGGAAAAGCTCCAAACAAAATCCGCTTTCTCACGGACTTCTTTAGAAACCCCATACGCTCCGCCGATAATAATCACGACTTCCTTCGATTGATTGAAAGCCTCCTCTAACTTCTCAGAAAACTCCGGTGAAGAAATAATTTTTCCGCGTTCATCCGCCACAATTACGTATCGCTCAGGGCTAAACGGCCATTTCTTTAAGTATTCGCCCAGTTTTTCTTCCTCGAAAAACTGCCATGTTATATCGAACGGCTTTCTGGCTCGTTTCTCATAATCCTGTATCAGTTGACCATACTCCCCCATATTTTTCTTTCCCCCTGCAATAATCCTAATCATGCTCCCATTATACCGCTAAAAATGCTATAATTTTTCCATGAAGATGAAGAAATTGAAGTTCAAATCCGTAGTGGCTATGGCAAACGCTAAGCTCTCGATAAAATCCGCAGCTATTCTTCTCGCCGGCTCGACGCTTGTCTCCGCTCTTCTCGGAATTTTTCGCGATCGACTTTTGAATTCCTATTATCTTAAAACTTATCCGACCGGAATTGACGCTTACACTGCTGCCTTCACAATCCCCGATTTCATGTTCTTTATCCTAACTTCAGGCGCTCTCGCAGTCTCGTTCATCCCCGTCTTTAACGAACGATTGATGAAAGGGAATAAAAAATCCGCCTGGGACTTGTCCTCGTCTATCCTAAACTTAATGGCGCTCATCACCTTCGTTGCGAGCGTTCTCATCATGATTTTTGCTGGCCCGCTCGTCCGCTATATTGTCGGTCCTGGCCTCGACGAGTCTGGGACAATTCTCGCGATAAACATGATGCGGGTCATCGCGATTAATCCCTTTCTGTTTTCTATTTCCACCGTCATCTCCTCGATTCAGCAAGCTCTCGGTCGCTTCGTCTTCTATGCTCTCGCCCCCGCGCTTTATAACGTCGGTATCCTTATAGGAATCACGGTTTTCACCGATGGAATTAACATTTTTGGCTTTCAACTTTTCGAAGGCGGAATCATGGGCGTCGCAATTGGCGTTGCCTTCGGTGCGGTTCTTCAGCTTTTAACTTCCCTCGTTGGACTTTTTGGCCTCGGCTTTGACTATCAATTCAAAATCGACTGGAAAAATCGTGGCTTCAGGAACGTTCTCAAACTCCTTCCTGCCCGCTCTCTCGACCAAGGAATCGACTATGTTAATACTATTATCAGCACAAACCTTTCTTCTCGCATGGGTGCCGGCGCTCTTCGCAGTTTTCAACAAGCCTCTAGTCTTCATCAAATGCCCGTTTCACTCATCGGCGTAGCGATTTCGACTGCTTTTTTCCCGCAATTAACCGAAGAACTCGGCGAAGGAAAAGAAGAAAAATTCAACGCGACTTTCCGAACCGCTTTGCGCATGATAATCTGGATTGCTCTCCCGATTTCCATCATCGCCTTCTTTGCGCGAGGCTATGTCGTCAGCTTTATTATGAATGGCGGTGATGCCCTCATTTCGACTATTCTCGGCTCTTTCGTTGTGGCGATTTTTGCTCAATCCGTCTTTCATATCGCTTCCAGAGGATTCTACGCTTACCAAGACACAAAAACCCCGCTCCTCGTCAGCATTTTTGCTATCGGCTCGACCATTCTCCTCTCTGCGCTTTTCTATAAACTCGGTTACGGTCCCGAAGGTCTCGGATGGGCGCAGAGTATTGGTGCTCTCGCAGAAATTATCGTTCTTCTTGTAATTTTGAATAGGCGTTCAAAAGGCTCTCTACTCGATAAAACATTCTGGAAAAACGTCAAGAAGATGCTCTTCGCAGGGCTTGTTGCTGCCTGTGTATCTTATTCTATGACAAAATTTCTCCCTCTCATGTTCAACGACAATTCCTTCATCTCAATTTTTCCAAAATTCTGTACGATTACTATCGTGAGTTTATCCTCCTATGTGGCGGCGAGTTATTTTCTTGACCTCGACGAAACAAAACCCGTCGTCGAAAAACTCAAAAAAATCATTTTCCGCAACACAGAATAAACTGTTGTGATATAATATATTATATATGGAAAAATCTACTTCTTCCCGAGACAAAGAAAACCGCCCGCTCCTGATTGCTATTGTTGCAGTTGTTGCTCTTTTTATTGCTGGCGTAATTATTCTCCCTCGAATAAAGTCCGACTCTAAAAAATCCGAAGTTGACATTTCTTCTTATAGTGACCGAAACTACGCGACTGTTATTCCCGCGAACGAAGACAACGGAAACATCGGCGAGCATATAAAGGGCGACGAGTCTGCTCCCGTGACAATTTTCGAATACGCCGACTTTCAATGCTCTGGTTGCGCCAACTTCAACCCTTGGGCGAAAGAACTCCTGGAAGAATTTGACGGAAAGCTCCGCATCGTTTTCCGCTCCTTCCCTCTAAACATCCACCAAAACGCCATTGCTGCCTCTTCTGCCGCGGAAGCCGCTGGGCTTCAAGGCTACTGGGAAGAATACGGTGATCTCCTCTTCGCAAACCAAGCCGAATGGTTTTACTCGACCGGAAGCAAGCGTACCGAACAGTTCGTCTCCTATTTTGAAGAAGTGACTGGCGGTTCCGGCGACGTAGAAAAATTCCGCTCCGACATGTCTTCTGAGAATGTTAAGAAAAAGGTTAATTTTGACTCCGCTATCGCTAAACAACTCGAAATTTCCGCGACCCCAGCTTTCTTTGGAGAAGACGGTAACGAAATCGAATGGATAAAAAGTGACACTCAAACAAAGGCCGACACCTTAGATATCTTCCGCAACTACATAAACGAACAACTAAAACAGAAAAACTAAAGAGGAAAAAGTGGCGGGCGTAAAACTTATAAACATCTCAAAAAGTTTTAAGAACAAACAAGTTTTGACTTCTTTTAGCACTCTGATAAAAGACGGTGATTTTGTCATGATTACTGGCCCGAGTGGCTCAGGAAAGTCCACCCTCTTAAATATCATCGGCGGAATCGAAACTCCAGACTCTGGTGAAGTTATCCTCGGCGGAAAAAACATTCGAGGGCTGAAAGGGAAGGAAAGAACCGAACTCTATCGAAAATATGTCGGTTTCATTTTTCAAGGCTTCTATCTCGACAACAAACTCACTCTCGCCGAAAACATTTCTCTCCCAGGGATTTTCTCCAACATGCCTCAAAAGGCCCTAAACGAGCGCACAAAAACCATCGCCAAGATCCTCGGCATCTCCGATTCCTTAAACAAGCACCCTTCCGAAGCTGCCGGCGGTCAGTCCGAACGCGCCTGCATTGCCCGTGCACTGTTCTTAAGTCCTCGAATTATCCTCGCCGACGAACCCACTTCAAACCTCGATCCCGAAAGCGCCGAAAAAGTCCTTAAAATCCTCCAAGTTTTTCAAGAAAAAACTGATACGACCGTCGTTGTGGCCTCTCACGACGAAATGATTCGTCCCTTCGCAACAAAAATCATAAATCTCGGAGATACAACTTATGAAGCTTATTAATCTCGCAAAACTCGGCCATCGTCATCTAGTCTCTAGAAAAAAACAAAGTTTCTTAAGCATTTGTTCAACAGCGCTTCTCTTCGGCGTCCTTCTTGGGATTGTGTTTCTCCTCGAGGGCATGAAACAATCGTTTGTCTCTATCTCAAATAAAGTCGACGGGAAACCAGTTTATCTTGTCGCTGACACCTGCAACAACGGCAACCGTTGCGTTGACTGGGCTGGAATTGAGTCTCTAACCAAGAAAAAACTTCAAAACAGCGAAGGAGAAATTGTCGGCGAACTAAAAGAATACCGCTCGGACCAAGCCTCTCTGAATGTCGTTGACGAAAAATTCGTCGAAAACCTAACCGAAGTAAACCTCGCCGAATACCCCGAAGGGACTCTCTTTAAGCTCGTCACCCTCGAACAGGCCGAAACACTCGCTAGCCACGACGGCTCTGAAGAGTTAAATACCTTCTCGACCATGAGGCAAAAAGTCTATTCCCCTGAAGAAATCGACGATCTCCGTTCGAAAGTCCTCGGAAAGGAGTTCACCGAAACATATTATATCGAAGTTGGTGACGAAGAAGTAGAATCCCTTCTTGAAGATCAATCCGCTGCCCATTCCGAAATCGAGGCTCTCCTCGGAGAAACTTCTCTCGAAGAGGTTGCGGAAGGGGAAGGGGACATAGAGAATGGAGAAGGGGTAACAACCGTCGAAAACCAGCCCGAATCTCCCGCGCCGACTTCTCTTCGCGAGCCGAGGACGCTCAAATACGTCGTCGCCGGAATAGTCGGTTCTGCCCCGACCCCGCCTGTTCTCTCGACTGGCTACACAGACGTCCGTATTCTCGACCTTATGTTGAATGAAATGGACGGCTCGACGGTCACGCCGAATCTCTTCATTTCCTCCCCGAAGAACAAATCCGCCTACGATTCTTCTCTTAATGCCGAAGATTTTAAGGTCTTCTCCTCCCCCATCATTCAATTCAATTCCGCGAAGTCCGCCGCCGAATTCTATTCCGCCGAGAACTGTGCTCTCGAGCAAAATTCCGCGAACTGCGCCGACTTTACTCTATTTGAGCTTGCCGGCAACCGCGTCGAAGCAAAAGAGGCTCTGATGAAAATCTATCGCGCCTTCGGCTATGACGAAATGGCTATCCTTCTTATTGCCATATCTATCTCTGTGTTTACGTTTGTTAGGTTGATTGAAGAAAACGTTCAGTCGATTGCTCTCTATCGCTCCCTCGGCGCTTCGACCCTCGACGTCGTCACTATCCACTTCTTTTATCTTCTTGAACTTTCCTTCTTGACCGCGGTTCTCTCTGTAATTATCGCCGTCGGTATGGCCGTGTTTGTAAGCATCAAGGATGCCACGGCGCTGTCTAGCATCTTCAGCTCCATGTTTGCCGCGAAGCAGTCTCTTGGGATTATTCTCGGGATCGGTCCCGAAGCACTCAAAGTCTTCCTCTCCATCCTTCTCACCGCCCCGATTTGCTCGATTTTAAGTGTCGACCAATTCTCCTCTAAAAACATCGCAAAAAAGCTCAAAAAGAGCTAAACCTCCTCCAAAATCCCGAAAATACCGAAAAACCGAACAAAACTAAAACCACGCTCCACCCCTGTAAAACCGAACAATACCTTAAAATAACCTTAAAGAAACCTTAAAATTAGCTTAAAAAATCCTGCTCGTCTTAAAGCAGGATTTATAATTCTAGTCCCTAATAATAGCTAAAAGTTCTATTCCTCCGGAAGAATCGCTAGGTGTGTCTCCTCGAGCTGAACTTTATCAACTTCAGATGGCGAACCCATCATCAAATCAACTCCTGAACCATTTTTCGGGAAGGGAATAACGTCTCGAATACTCTCTGCTCCCTCAAGCTCCATGAATATCCTATCAATTCCGAACGCGCATCCCGCGTGTGGAGGAGCGCCAAATTTGAACGCCGAAAGCATCCCCCTAAACCTCGTCTCGACGTATTCCTTGTTAAACCCTAGAATATTAAACACTTTGTACATAATTTCCGGATTGTAGTTTCTGACCGCCCCCGAACAAATCTCAATTCCGTTCATAACCATATCATATTGATCCGCAACAACTTCGAGTTTTTCTTCGTCGGTTTTTGCGCTTTCGAGTGTTTTCATTCCGCCTTTCGGCATAGAAAACGGGTTATGCCCAAAATCGAGCTTCTTGTTTGTTTCGTCCCATTCGTAAAACGGAAAATCCACAATCCAACAGAGTGCAACTTCGTTCTCATCTGCGAGCTTAAAATGCTCCGCAAATGCAATTCTAAGTTGTCCGAGAACCTTGTTGACCTTCGCACGCTTGTCCGCTCCGAAGAACACCGCATCCCCATCTCTAGCGTCCGTGCGCTTTTTAACCTCGGCAATTTCTTCTGGCTTCATAAATTTGAGAATAGGCGATTTCGCTTCTCCGTCGGAATATAAAATATATGCCAGTCCGCCCGCACCTTCTTTTTTCGCCTTCTCCGTAAAGTTGTCAATCTGCGACCTAGAAAGGCTCGCCCCGCCCTTGACGCAAATTGCCTTGACACACTCCGCCTTAAACACCTTAAATTCTGTCTTTTCAAACACATCCGTCAACTCGATAAGTTCCATCCCATATCTCAGGTCTGGCTTATCGACGCCGTATTTTTCCATCGACTCTCTGTAAGGAATTCTGGGAACCTTCTTCGTCACTAACTTTTTCCCTGCAAAATCCGTCACCAGCGACTTAATTAAAGGTTCCATCGTCTCTCGAATGACTTCTCCGTCTTCGACAAACGACATCTCGAGGTCTAACTGATAAAAATCCCCATAAAGTCTGTCCGCTCTCGGGTCTTCGTCGCGGAAACAAGGCGCAATCTGGAAATATTTCTCCAGTCCTCCAACCATAAGCAACTGTTTGAACTGTTGTGGAGCCTGCGGGAGGGCATAAAACTTCCCAGGGTGAAGTCGAGAGGGAATTAAGAAGTCTCTTGCACCTTCCGGAGAAGAGTTCGCAAGAATCGGGGTTGTCGTCTCGACAAACTCCCGTTCATACATATAATCCCTCAAAAATCGATAATATCTCGAACGTTCGCGAAGAAGTTTTTGCATCTTTGGACGTCTGAGGTCTAAGAAACGATATTTAAGCCGAAGCTCTTCTGAACTTTCTGGACCGTCGTCATGCGTGTTGACGGGCAGGGGTTCAGAACGATTCAGTAGTTCAAGTTTCTCTACAACAAGTTCAATATCTCCGGTTGGAATGTTCGGATTTCTGAGCTCAGGCTCGCGCTCGCGCATTTTTCCAGTTGCACGAATGACGAACTCGTCTCTAACGTTCTCCGCAATCTCGAAACTCTCGGCGTTCTCCGGCGTAACAACCAGCTGGATAATCCCTCCAAAGTCCCTCAAATCGATAAAAATCAGACCTCCGTGGTCGCGTCTCGAGTTCACCCATCCCGCGACAGTTACAGTTTTTCCAAGAAATTTCTTTAGCTCATTCGACTTTTTATACATGGGGAAATTATACCACATCTCTCTATTTTATGTTATAATTTCCTCAATGAACTCAAAGCCCGATTCTTTTCTAAAGCGCCTAGTTGGATTTTTCGAAACCGAAGACGTCGCCGAAGACACTCCTCGCTCCGACTCCCGAGATTTTTCTAAAGCTCCTTCTAGCGATTCTATGGAATCTCCTGCTCCTCGTCGCCTCCCCGCGCCTCAGTCCGAAGCAGAAATTCTCGATTTTTTGAAACGCGCTCCCGAATCCGCGCTCTCGAAACGTCAGCGTCGTCTTATTATCTCCGCTATGAGCTTCTCGGACACTAAAGTCGAAGAGGTTATGCTCGAGCGCCCCGCTGTTACCTTCGTCCAGGATACCGAAGTTCTCGGACCGGTCGTCCTCGACAAACTTTACAAAACCGGTTTTACTCGTTTTCCAGTAATCGACGGAACCGGGCGCATTGTCGGGACTCTTTCAATCGATAATTTGACCTCCCTCGCCATTAAAAACCCTGACCGAGCCTTCAAATATCTCGACCCGAGCGTCTTCTACGTCCGCTCGGACTATTCTCTCGAAATGGCTTTCGCAACCTTCCTTCGAACCGGCGCCTATCTCCTCATCGTCATCAACAAAAAAAATGAAGTCGCCGGACTTCTGACTTTGGAGATGCTTATTGCCTCTCTCCTCGGGAAAATCCCTCGAGACGACTTCTCTGACGACGCTAATCGTCTTGCTGTTTTAGGTAGGAATATTAATCAAAATCCTCCAAAAACCGAACAAAGCTAAAATTATACTCCACCCCTGTAAAACCGAACAATACCTTAAAATAACCTTAAAGAAACCTTAAAAATAGCTTAAAGCCCAAAACACCATTTTGGTCGGGGCTAGGAGATTTCTTACGAAAACTCTACGCCCCTCTAAAAGGCACAAAATAAACCTCTCGCGAGGTTTCTTTTTTTGCCTTTTTGGTCGGGGCTAGGAGATTTGAACTCCTGACCTCACGCACCCCATGCGTGCGCGCTACCAAGCTGCGCCAAGCCCCGAGAAAACGGAAGAATAGGAAGACTTCGCTCCCTTCCTCCTTACAAATCTCCATCGTGAAAACAATTTTTCACGCCAGAGATTTATGGCGGAAGGGACAGGATTCGAACCTGCGAGGCTTTTGACCTGCTGGTTTTCAAGACCAGTGCCATCAACCACTCGGCCACCCTTCCGCCTCCAATCTTAACACAATCCTTCCCAAAAGTAAAACAATTGTGTTATAATCATCCCATGATAACTCTTGATAGAAAACGCGGTTTTACCGTCCCGGAAATCCTCGTTGTTCTCGGCTTTTCTGCCCTTCTCCTTATTCTTTTCTTTGTCCAAAAGTCTAACATCGACGCCATGGATCGCGACAAGGCTCGCAAAATCGCGATAAACGCCATGTATTACGCTCTCGAAGAAAGTTTTTATGAAAACAACAAATATTACCCCGAAGAAATCTCCGAGTCCGTCCTGACCGTGATAGATCCCGAACTCTTCACTGACCCTAACGGTTTCTATATCAACACCGATTTTGGCTCTTATTTTTACGAGCCAACGAACTGCTCCGACGCGAAGTGTAAGTCCTACACTCTCCGTGCTGAGCTAGAAAAAGAAGACAGCTACATAAAACGCAACCGAAACAATTAAAGGAGTCTCATGAAATCCATTCTTTCATTCGACGTAGATCAAACTCTAAACATCGCCAAAACCCCGATCACGTCGGAAATTGCGCATCTTTTAACTTCTCTTCTTCGTGCTGGCTTTAAGATTTGTCCCATCTCCGGCCAGAAGTTCGACCAATTTCTCATCCAAATCGTCAATCCGCTTCTTGAAAACGGCGCCTCTCCCGAAATCTTCAAAAATCTCCACCTTTTTGTTGCTCAGGGGACTCAATATTATCGCTACGAAGCTCCCGAGAACTCTTCTGAGGGCTATTCCGAAGCTTTTTGGAAAAAAGTTTACGATTTTCCGCTGACTTCCGCCCAGGTCAAAGAAATCACTTCCGCTCTCGAACAATCCGCTCGTGAGCTCGGCTTTTGGGAAGAAGACAAGTTGAAACCCGGTGACGAAATCATAGAAAACCGCCTCTCCCAGGTTACTTTTTCTGCTCTCGGCCAAACTGCCTCGACCGAAGAAAAATACAAGTGGGACCCCGACTGTAAAAAACGCGCAAAAATCGTAGAAAAAGCGAAACTTCTCGCGCCAGATTTTGAGTTTGAGATTGGCGGGACAACCTCTATAAACGCCTTTGTTCCTGGAATGAACAAAGTTTTTGGTATGGAACACCTCATGAAAGAACTCTCCGTAGAAAAATCCGACATCCTTTATTTTGGCGACATGACCCAGCCAGGAGGGAACGACTACCCTGTCGTGGAGATGGGAATTGACACGATAACCGTCCGCTCCCACGAAGATACCGCCTATGCCCTTCGTGGAATCCTCGGCGTCTCTGGAAATCTCTAGTCCTCTCCGCTTGTGTTTTTTTAGAAAAGAGTGTAGAATTTAACCATGAAGACTTATATCATTGGCAACTGGAAAATGAACTTTACTGTCGGAGAATCTTCTCTTTATCTTCATAAACTCCTTACGAAACTTCACTTTTATCGTGATATCGAAGTCATAGTCGCGCCGTCCGCCCTCGCTCTTCAGCCTCTCTCCCTTCAAACAAATCGTCGTAAAATCAAACTCGCCGCCCAGAATATCTTTTATCGTGATTATGGCCCCTACACAGGCGAATTTTCCGTTGCTCAAGTTCGTTCTCTTGTCGATTACGTCATTGTCGGCCATTCTGAGCGTCGTCACATCTTCCACGAATCCGACAAAGATATAAAACTCAAAGTCGCCGCTGCCCTCCGCGGAGGTCTGACCCCTATTCTCTGCATCGGAGAAACCGAGTCTGAAAGAACCTTCGGAGAAACCGCCGACGTCCTTAAAGACCAACTCCTCGGAGGCCTCGCCGACGTGTCCCGAGAAGAACTCTCGAAGGTTATCGTCGCCTACGAACCCGTCTGGGCGATTTCCGGTCACGGTTCTTCTGCGGTCGCCTCTCCTCTTGACGTCGCCGACGTCTTTGTCCTCCTCAGAAAAACCCTTAAGGAGACTTACGGCCCGAAGCTCTCCGCGGAAATTCCTCTTCTCTTCGGCGGAAGCGTAAAATCCCTTAACGCTGAGTCTTATCTCTCTCTCGCGGATTGTAACGGTCTCCTCATCGGAGGCGCTAGTTTGATTTTCTCCGAATTTAACGATATAATCGAAATAACCAAACAAATAAAAAATGATTGAACCGAGGAAAAATTCCGTTCGCTACATGGATTTTGTTAGCGGTGGTCGCTCTGCTTCGTCCGACCCCCTTCTTTCTCGTCCCGCGAAAAGACCAGTCCCTAAAAAGCCCGCCCCAAAACCCATTTCTTCGACGAGCCCAAAGCTCCCCTCTCATGCCCTCGCCCCTAAAAAAGAGCCTAAAATTCTCTACTCTAAACAGCCAGTTCTTTCCGAACAATCCACGAAGGCTAAGCTTGAACGCGCTTCCGCTCCGAAGCCTGTCCCGAAGTCTGTCAAGATAACCGACAAGCCTGCCGACGACCTCGCCCGGAAAGCCTGCGTCGCTCTTTCGAGCTCAAAAAAGTCCCTCGACGCTCCCGACAACAACCTTTATTCTCTGAGCGGAAAGTCTCCCTTTCTCGCCAATTATTCCGTCGATAAACGCCCCCTCTCGAGCTCCGTCCCTGAGAAAAAGAAGTCCGAAGATTTCGAAAAACTCAGCTTTCTTGGCGTTTCCGATTCTGAAGAAAAGCCGAAGCGTCGCAATGTTTATGAGAAGCCTAAAAAATCCTCCGAAAAGAAAAAGAAAGATTCCTCCGCCCCTGTCACGATAATCGACAATAGCGAGAAGAAGTCCGGAATCCCTCTCGTCGTCATTATTATCCTAACAATAATCTTCGGAGCAGCCGTCGGAGCTGGAATTTATTTTATCCTCCCAAACTAGCTTCACCCTTCTCTTTTTCTCCGATTTATGCTATTATATTTCCAGATCTGGTGGGATTAGCTCAGATGGTTAGAGCGTCTGATTGTGGTCCAGAAGGTCGTCGGTTCGATCCCGATATCCCACCCCATTCATAATAAATGGCCTCTCGGTCATTTTTTTATTCCATTTTTCTTGCTAGTATGTTATAATTCTCTTGTCGCGAGTGTAGTACAGCGGTTAGTATGCAAGTTTTCCAAACTTGAGATGAGGTTTCGACTACCTCCACTCGCACCATATAAATCCCTAAACGGCTCTTCGGAGGCGTTTTTTGTTTCTAAATTTACCGTAACTATTTTGTTATTTATAATATAATTAACACTAGATGAATCGCTACAAATCCAAAAACCTCCCCCTCCTCGGACTTATAATCCTCTTTGCGCTTGTCGTTGTCCTTATCTTATTCATCGTGAAAAAATCAAATGGAAACACGCATGATAATCCATCTAACCTAGAAACCTTTTACGTCTCCGAAGTCATAGACGGTGATACTATTCGCATTTCTACCGGCGGTTCCGAACAGAAAGTTAGGCTCATCGGAGTCGACACCCCAGAAACCAAAAACCCCTCGAAACCCGTTGAATGCTACGGTCCCGAGGCCTCAGCCTACCTCTCATCTAGGTTGACCGGGCGATACGTCTCTCTAGAAGCCGACCAGTCCCAAGGCGACGCTGACGCCTACGGAAGGCTCCTCCGCTTCGTCTGGCTGGACGGAGAAAATATAAACCTCTCAATAATAAAAGGCGGTTTCGGCCGAGAATACACCTTCAATCTCCCATATAAATACCAAAGAAATTTCCTCGAAGCAGAAAACTCCGCAAAAAGCACAAAATCCGGCCTCTGGGGCGCCTGCGAATAAAACCTATAAAAACCTATATTTTGTCAAGCTTTAAGCTTTATTTTCTACCAGAGCCGATTCCGGTATTCTCTCCGAACCGTTTGCGTTTCCTTATAGTGGCTTCTATCGCTGGAGCTCTACTGGCCTTGACAATAGGAGTTCGGGCGGCGGCTACTTGTCTTCGCATACTTACTCTACCATGCGCTCTCGCGGCCAGTACTTCTACTCTACGGGCTTCAATCCTCAGAATGGGAGCTACAAGGGCGTCGGTTTCTCGGTCCGTTGTGTCGCTATCGGAGGATTAAAATTAATCTTTTTTTGTAGGGTAAAGAAGAAACGTCTAAGTTTTTTCATTTGCTTTTTCCTCATTTTTCCAGTAAAATATCCGAAGAAACCCCAAACGAAAGGGAACAATGTCTCTCATAGAAGCCAACAAATCAAATTTCGAAGAAAACATAAAATCCGGCCTCGTCCTCGTTGATTTTAACGCCGACTGGTGTGGTCCTTGCCAAATTTTCGCCCCTGTTCTCGAAGAACTCTCTAAAGAAATCCCAGAAAAAATCCTCTCCGTAAATATCGACGACTCCCCAGAAATCGCAGAAAAATACTCTGTCTCCAGCATTCCTTGCCTCGTTATCTTCCGTGACGGAGAAGAAATCGATCGCTCTGTCGGCGCCCTCCCGAAGAAAAAGGTCCAAAAACTCCTAGAAAAGCACAAAAGGTAGAAAAATCCCCCAACCCCCCTCAAAATCTCCACAAAACAACCTTAAACTACAACTCGGAACAAACTATGCCTCAAAAAATCTATGATGTCGCCATCGTCGGAGCAGGAGCTGCCG
The DNA here is from genome assembly GCA_017545595.1 of Candidatus Saccharimonadota bacterium. Classification (GTDB taxonomy): domain Bacteria; phylum Patescibacteriota; class Saccharimonadia; order Saccharimonadales; family Saccharimonadaceae; genus Nanosyncoccus. The sequence goes on from JAFWLO010000010.1 coordinate 58,206, forward strand.
GAATGACCTCAGCAATTTATGCCCTTCGCGCCAAAAAATCCGTCATCCTCTTCGAAGAAAAAACCTTCGGCGGTCAAATTATAAACACTCATAAAATCGACAACTACCCAGCCGCCCCAGGCATCTCTGGCGTAGAATTCGCTCAAAAACTCTACTCTCAGGTCGAATCTTTCGGCGGAGAGTTCGAATTTTCCGCCGTCGAGTCAATCGAGAAACTCGAAAATCCCCTAAAAACCGCCAAATCCTCTTCAAAATCAGTTGAAACTGCCCTAAAAACCGCCAGAACTCTCGCTAATTCTCTCGAGACTACCTCCGAAACCTCTCAAAATTCAGCCAATTCCGCCGAGCGCCCCCTTTTCTCCCTTAAAACCTCCGACGGCGACACTTTTCTCTCTCGAACCGTCATCGTTGCGAACGGCTCTTCCGAAAGAAAGCTCGGCCTCCCTCTCGAGGAAGAGTTAATCGGCCACGGAATCTCTTATTGCGCAACCTGTGACGGCAACTTTTTCAAGGGGAAAACTGTCGCAGTTTACGGAGGAGGGAACACCGCCGTCTATTCTGCTCTCTATCTCGCCTCTCTCGCGAAAAAGGTTTACGTTATCATTCGTCGCGACCAATTCCGCGCCGAACCTCATCTCGTCCAAAAACTCGAATCCTTGGGTAACGTCGAGGTTATAAAAAACTCTCTTATCTCCGCCCTGAACTCCGAGAACCCTTCAAAATCCGCCTCTAAGCCCCTCTCTCTAAAATCCATTACCCTTACCCCTGCTAACACCTCCGGAGCCTCCCCCGAGGAAAAAATTCTCCCCGTTGACGGCCTCTTCGTCCTTATCGGGCGCGTTTCAAACAATGCTTTCCTCAAAAACCTCCTCCCTCTCGACGCTCAAGGCTACATTCCCTCCGACGAAACCTGTAAAACTCCAGTCGAAGGCCTCTTTTGTGCCGGTGACACACGCAAAAAATCTCTCCACCAGCTCGTCACTGCGACCTCCGACGGAGCTATTGCAGCGACCGCCGCGATAGAATATCTAAACTCTTAATCTCGGCTCTCCAGTTTCTCATCTCTATAACCGTCGATTTTTCGCTCTCCAGCTCTCCCGCTCTCCCGCTCTCTCGCTCTACCCCCTTCCTGCGCGGTCTAATTTTCTCATTCCTCCAAAAACTCCAACCCCCTCTACCCCTGTTATTTTCGCTAAACTTTAGCATTTTTATCAAAACACTATTGACAAAAAATCAAGCTTGTGATATAATGATAATTGTAGCTCCGGCTTCAGGCCGGCAACCGACGTACTTTTACATTTGAAAGGAGAAAGATTATGTCGGATTTCAACATTTTTGGAAGAAGTAACAATGTATCTAGTAACGAAAGCAACGGAACCGGAAACCGCACCACTGACACAAGGAGGAGAACAAGAATGAAACCCGAAGATTATAATCGTTACCGCGGAGACAATTCCGCTTCCGAACCTGACCCTACTCCCGCTCCCGCCCAGGCTGCGACGAACCTCACCGATGAGGACTTAAACAATATCAGTATCATCGTCAACGAAGCTGTCGATCAGCGCCTCAGAGAAGGAGTTAAAGCAAACCTCGATGAGCCTGATTTTCTCAAGCATTTCGAGCTCAACACCTCCGAGTTGCGGGGTGTAATCGAGCGCGCGGTAAAAGGCGCCGTAGAAGAAATGATTGACGCCGAGAGCCTCAAGGCTTTTGTCACCTCCTGTGTCGCGGAAGAACTGAATAATCCGAACTATCTTCGCAAAGTTCAGTTCGACTTCCGCCCCCAGGATATCAAAGACGCCGTCAAAGATGTGGTTCACGCCACCATGGCCGAGGAATTCTCCCGGATTCAGCCCGTCAGAACTCAGTTAAGTCGTTCCAACGGAGTCTATGAGTTCGTGAAAGACCTCTATGAGGTCAAAGGTCGCGCAACGGGCGCCAAGAGGGTTGATACCGTATGGTATATTGGCAAGAAGGCCTACTCGGCCGAAGAATATGCCGACATTACTGGCGAACCGGCTCGTCCGTCCGATATGAAGTATGTATTCGTTGAAGACGGCAAGGTGACTGGCCTCGCGACCGAGGTGGATTATATGTACTACGAAATGCGGGAACTTCCGCTGTTTGTGGACAAGTCCACCCCCGCTCCCGCGAAACCCACTTCGAAGCCCGCTCAGAAACCGGCCCCAAAAGCCTCATCTAAGCCCGCCCCGAAGCCGGCGACTCCCTCCCCTGTTGAGAATCCCGCCGAATAATCGGCGAATTCTACTCTCTCCTTTCTCCTAGCCACCCTCCGGGGTGGCTTTTTCAATATATTTCCATAATCTTTTTGCTTTTTCTAGAAACTTATGTTTAACCTCTTGACTTTTTCGCTTATGTGTGCTATAATGAAAACAGTCTGCGCAAGCGCGTTTTAAGCTTGCGTAAAGGGTCATTAAAACCGAATCATCCCAGACACAAACGCAGTGCCTGGAAACTACAAGGATTTCAAAAGGAGGGGAAATATGGGCTCTGTAGTGGTTTTTGAGTTGTTAATGGCAATCTTATTCGTAGTTCTCGGGTGCTGGATTTATTTATCAGCCATGGGCGACTACGAGCTCCTTCTCGAAGATGGGGAGGACGTTGAACCTCCCTCTCGGGAGACAAAACTCATTGTCTGCGGAATTGTCGCAGCGTATTGCACGCTCTCGACGATTCTGTTGTTCTCTATCGGCGGAAAGGTTATCAGCGCTATTATCGCGCTCCTGTCTGGTCTGATTTGTGTCGGGCTAGCCTTTGCAATCTTCACTGCCGAAGATAGCTACCAGAAGACAGCCGCTTTCGGTTGTCTCTTGCCTATCTACATGGAGTTTTACACCGCTTCTGTCGGTATCCTAACTCCGCGTTCCGGGTCTGGTTTCTCGATTGTTTCCATTGTTTTTCTTGCCGTCATCTTCGGTCTCTGGCTGATTGTGAAGGTCAAGAAAGGTTTCGAATATGAGGAGGATTAAAAATGAGAAAAGTCCCAATGCTTTTCACAGGTTGCCTTATTGGCATGCTTCTGCTTCTTTCAATCTGTTTCGCGGCTCTCACGAGTTCTAAGCAGGGCGTCGAAGAAGTCGAAGCTTCAACAGGAACGACGAAAGTCGCCTCCGAAGTAACCGAAGACGCTTCTCTTAAAAGCGGACGCCTTAATGGCCCCGCCGAAGGCTCTCGGCTTGCCTCTGATGTTGTAGAAATGCAGACAACAAAGGCCGCCCCGACCGCAACGAACACTCCGACTCCTATCCCGAAGACAACCTCGAATTCCGGCGAAAAATCCGCCAGCTATTCAAAGTTCATCGATCAGGGATTTGTCGACCAAACTTCTGAGACGGCTCAGGTGAAATATCTTCAGTCGAAGGGCGTCTCTAAAGATGGCGCGACCAAAATCGTCGCCGACTTCCAAGAGACGAACAAACGGATTGACGGATATTACACCGTCAACCTCTCCGAAGAACAAACTCGAGAGTGTGAATACTTTATTTACGCTCCCGAGGAGTACGGAAAGACGACCTTTACGTCTATGGACGACCTCCGTGTCGGCGCAAAGGGCTGGGTAGATGCCCTCCACTTCCCGCTGACGGTCGAATATATTAACGTGAAGGATAAAAATGGAACGGTTCTCGTCAACCTTATGCCTTGGATGGAGCATTTCATCCCCGGCTTTAAGGCCGACCATGAGCTTTCTCCCGAAGAGCAGAAAATCCTGCTCATGGGAAGAATCATGACGGATCCCGCCCTCGCGATAGCTTACGCAAAGAGTTTTTACGAAATCTTCTTGATTTCTGGAAACTCCATCGGACAGCTTAACGAAGGCTGGTTGTCTCGGCTAACGAACGACCATTCTTCCGACACTGCCGAAGGAAGTCGCGGACTCGAACATTTTCTGTTAGTCAGAAATTCTGATGGACGAATTGTCACGACCCCCGAATTCCGTTCGGACGCGGCTCGTCTCTGTATTCTTCTGAACCTCACTATGTTCGTCGAATATACAAACGATGCCCCGGCTTGGCATTATAATCTTCAGTACACAAATACCGACGATTGTTATCGCCTCCCGGCGCGTCAGACAACCGCAGAAACCTTCCAGTGGCTTGTCCTCCGGTCAAAGACCCGAAAAGACGGCTTAACTGACTTCCAGATTTGGGTCAACACCGGCGACAGCCGTCCAGGCTATCCTGGCTACTACCCGATTCCGGAAACTCGGAAAAAAGTCGCGACTCCGACATCCGCTCCGGTTGTTGTTCCGACAGGGAACGGTGATAATCCGTCAACTCCGACGAACAACACCCCAGTCGTAGTTCCGAATCCGACCACAGCTCCGTCTTACGATACACCTTCGGTAAACCCGAATCCGACTCCGTCCTACGACGAGCCGGAAATCGAACCGAATCCGACCCCGTCCTATGACGAACCGGAAATCGAACCGAACCCAACTCCGGTTCCTGAATGGACGAAGGATCCTTCGGAGATTCCGACCGTCGATGACGCTCCGGACTACGGAGGTCAGGCTGACATTTCTGAGGTTGAACCCGAAGAAAGATTCCAGCCGACCGAACCGGTCTCCGAGCCAGTCATCGAAGATCCCGTCCCGACTCTCCCGCCTCCGGCAATCGTTAACGAAGAAAAGGACGATTGTTACGTTCCGGGCTCCGAGATTCGCGAAGACCTTCTTCCGGCTCCGGAAGCAGTTGAATACGAATCTGGTCAGCGTTCCGACGGAACTCCCGAACCAGAAATCGCTTCACAGGGCGAGAATACAGAAGTCTTCAACGAAGACGACATCCCGTTCTTCGATTAAATCGAACTCTGAAATTACTTGTAGTAGCACCTTTCTCCCCCGGCGCTTGTCGGGGGAGCTTCCCAAGTTTATAAATTTGTATCTGAGATGATTCGGCTTTGACTTAGACGTTGATTAACAATTCGGCTAGTCAAAAAAAGATTCTAGAGTCTTATTCTAATAATTCTCTGGAAAAAAAGTTTAAAAAATGCTATTTTAATAACAAATTAAGGAGTTATTATGAAAAACATTAAAGCCGTTCTCGGACTCGCTGCTTTTGCCGCGGTCGCCGGAACCACTCTTGTCGCTCCTAGCGTTTTTGCCTGGGGTGACTCTGCAAATGGCCGTCCTACTTATACGAACGACCAAATCAACAACGGAGCTATCGACGACAAAATCGTCCTTAACTCTATTTCCGACAACCCAACCGTCGGAAACGAGCTCTATTTCGTTCAAGTTCGCGAAGATGGAACGGAAGATTTGTGGAAGCCTAGCGAAATCACCGTCGAAGACGGAAAAACTTACGAAATTCGTATGTATGTCCACAACAACAACCGCAAGGGAACTGAAATGGTTGCAAAAGATGTTTTTGCAAAATTCATCGTCCCAACCAGCTCCGCAAAAGAGCTCTCTGTCAATGGTGTTCTTTCTGCCTCGAACGCAACCCCGAACAAAGTTTGGGACGACGTCGTTCTTAAAGGAAATTCGAACTTCCATTTGACCTATGTTTCCGGTTCTGCAAAGATCGAAAACAAAACCGCTATCAGCGGTACAAAACTCGCCGACTCCATCGTTGGAAACGGCGTTACTCTTGGCTATGATTCTCTAAACGGCGACCTTCCTGGTTGTTATGGCTATTCTGCCTTCGTCGGAATCAAAGTCAAGGTTACTTACGACTATGATTTCTCCGTTGAGAAAAAAGTTCGTGTTATTGGTGGCGAGAAAAATTGGTTCGACCAAGTTTACGCTAAGATTGGCGATACTGTCGAATACAAAATCTCCTACAAAAACACTTCTAGCGTAAGCGAGAAAAACGTTGTAATTCTCGAAAAACTTGGTAGCAACCTTGAATATGTTAAAGGTTCTACTAAACTTTACAACTCAAACAACAAAGAAGGTGTTGCGATTAGCTCCGACAACTTGACGACTTCCGGAATCGGAATCGGCGACTATGCTGCCGGAACCAACGCGACCATCACTTTCCGTGCTGTTGTTAAAAACAATAACTTCGGCTGTGGCGCTGACAACGTTCTCCGCTCCTGGTCTCAAGGTTACATCGGAAAGAATGACACCATGAAACAAGACTACGCAGATGTGCTTGTCCACCCTGCCTGTCCTGAAAACACTACTCCAGAAACCCCGACCCCGACTCCAGTCACCCCAGAAACTCCTGCGAAGCAAACCACGACAACCGTGACTGTTCTTCCGGAAACTGGTGCTGGCTCTATTGCTGCCGGTGTCCTCGGAGCTGGTTCATTGGTCACCTCCGCCGGTGCTTACTTGACTAGCCGCAAGAAACGCTTCTAAGCTTGACCGCTCCGAAGTAGTTAATCCAAAATCTCCCGTCTCGAAAGATTCGGGGGATTTTTGTTGTTGTAAATTCTCAAGCTTAAATATATAATATATTTATGCGATTCTCCTTTTTTGGCAAGTTAAAATCCTCTTTTCTCTGTCTTCTAGCCTCCGTTCTCGTTTTCTCTTTTCTTTTGAACATTTTCGCGCTCTCTCCTGCCCCAGTTTACGCCGATCCGGAACCTTCTTCTCCCGAAGCGTCTGAAACCGAAGGAGGAACCGAATCTTCGGAAACTTCCGAATCGTCTTCGACTTCCTCCGAAGATGCCTCCTCGACCGACAACGTCGCTTCTTGTTCTGCCGCCTCTGGTGGTCTAGGCTGGGTTCTCTGTCCCGTTATTAACATCATCGCGAAGTTCATCAACTTCGCCTACGAATCTATCATCCAACCTGCCCTCGCGATTCGCGTCGAACTTCTCAATACTCAAGGTGGAACATACGCCGCATGGTCAACTTTCCGTAACATTGCGAACATATTTTTCGTAATTTTTATGCTTGTGGTGATATTTTCTCAGCTCACAGGCGTCGGAATCGACAATTATGGCATAAAAAAGTCCCTCCCGAAGCTCGTCGCCGCGGCCATTCTCGTCAACCTTTCCTTTTTTATCTGTCAGCTCGCCGTTGACGTTTCTAACATCGTCGGCTCGAGCCTTGCGACATTTCTCGACTCCATAAACACTGACGCGATCAATGGCGTCGCGATTGAGGGGCTTGACGAGAGCCTCTTGTCCAAGTTCGGTACGACCGCCGTGCAGGTTGGAGTCGTTGGTGGAATTGCTGCCTTAGCTGCCATGGCTAACTTCTGGGCGCTTCCCGGACTTGCTTCGGCTTTTCTTGGTTTTGGTATGATTATGGTCGGCGCCGGTGCTTCGCTATTATTTATGTTTTTCCTACTTAGTTTGAGGCAAGCGCTCGTCGTTATCCTCGTCGCGCTTTCTCCGCTTGCCTTCGTCTGTTATATGCTTCCGAATACAAAAAAGATTTTTGATCGCTGGCTCGATATAGGGAAAGGAATGTTGCTTCTCTTTCCGATTTGTAGTCTCGCGATTGGTGGTGGACGTCTCGCCGCGAGAATAATCATGTCCGCGAGTGGAAGTGCGGGCGGGGCTGGACTGTTCACGGTCTTAACCGCTATGATTGCTGAGGTTGCCCCGTTTTTCTTCGTCCCAACTTTAACAAGGAGCGCTTACAAGGCGACTGGGGCTCTTGGCGCTACGCTTAACGGTATCTCTCGAGGTTTCTCTCGCGGCGCCCAGAGAACTGCGGCTCGGTCTCGCACTGTCCAGCAAACTCAAGCTAGACTCGCCCGTAGTCAAGCCGAGCGTAATGTCGAAAGTTATAGACGTGGCGTAGCTATGCGTGACAGTCAACGCCCAGGCATCCGCGGAGCTCTCACGCGAGGAGCCGGGAGGCTTCTCTCGAGAAACGTTGCTCAAGAATTAGCCGCGGAAGGGAACAAGGCGGAAACCGCCGCCCAACAAGCCGAGCGCGAGCGAGCCAACTGGACTAACGACGACTTCGTTAATCAACAGCGCGAAGCAGGCAGAGTCGCCGACGAAGTTAAAAAAGTCCAGAGCGCGAACTATGGCGACGCAGAATTTACGAACGCAGTTATACAAAAAGCTACGATTAACTCTGAGATCGAACGAGATAATACCAAACTCTTCAACGACGGAGTGTATGTTCGAGGTAAGTTAAATTCCGCCGATATCGCTCGCGACCGCGACGTGAAAGTCACGGAACTTCTCGCTCGCGACGATTATAGCAATAATCGTAAAGCTCAGAACACCGCCGCCGTCTCTGCCGAAACAACAAAGATGTATGCCGACCGCTATGGTAATATGTCTATAAACGACCTCAGTGTAGAGCTAGCTAACATCGCTTCTTCGACCGCTCCCGAATATTCTGCTAACCGCGCTCAACAATTCTCCGCCGTTGTTAGTACTCTCCTCGGAAAGGGACAGAACGAAGTCGTCTTGACTGGTCTTAAAGGCAATGCTAGAAGCCTGTTTAACATCCTCAATGCGCCGCAAGACGCAACTCCCGACGAGCAGGCTCAAATCGACGCGACGAGAAACTCTTTCATCCAAACCCTCGGCGCTTCCGGGAACGTCGTTTTGAAGGAATGGAGTAAAAACCTCGCGAACGATGATGCGAGCAGGCGCAAGTCGTTCGACGACTTTGTCTCAAGTGATGGGCCTGACACCTTTGCCTCTGCAAGAAACTCCAAAGGAAGCGACGCCTTCACGGGTCTCGACAAGGACGACCTCGCATTCCTTTCTTCCACTATGTCCCAATCCGCCCTCGGCTCCATCTCCGACAAGGCCTTTAGTCACGCCTTCGCGAACGCATCCGGCGAATCCGTCAATGCTCTCAATAGTATTGCTGCGAAGCTCGACAACGCAAAGCGCGAATCCATCATAAACCAAACAACTACAAACCAGTTCGTGAACACGAACGACACAATCCGTCGTACTCTCGCGACCGGCAAAGATCTCAAGGTTGCCTACGGCAACGTCTCTCTCGCACTTTCTAAGCCAGAGAATGCCACCCTCGCTGCGAAACTTACCGCCCAAGAACAACTCGACTACGGAATCACTTCTTCAGCTCAGGCTAACAACAACACTTCTCAAAACTCCAGAAACAGCAGAAGAACCGGTCCTTTCGAATAACGCCCCTCAAAACTCCAAAAAGCTAAAACCCAAAAAATATTCTTCTATTCTTCAATTAATTCATTATAACCGACGAACTTTGCTCCATCTTCCCGAAGCGCCTCGATTGTCCTCTCGAGTCTTCGCGCGAGCTTTTCTCCCGAATTCTTTCGAATATATCCCGGAACTCCAGCATAGTTTAGATCAGAAAACTCCCAAGGGTGAAAATAAATCGCAAGATAGCCTGTCTCTCTTAAACACTTTTTACATAAAAATATATAAGTCCGAGCAGGGAACAAGTGGAGCGCAAGCCAAAAAAGAGGAATCCGCGCTTTTCCTGCGACTGAAGTAGGAATCTCGAAAACTCCTCTAGTTTTATAAACTTTTCTCGGAACTTTTCTGTTATTATATCGCCCCGGAATCCAAGTTGGGTTCACACTCGAATCATATTTATATCCGAGTTCTTTAAGTTTCTCATAATCTATCTTCTGCATCCTCGGGACTCTATATCCGAACACCTTTTTCCGGGTAATCCTTTCGATAATTTTCTTCGATTTCTCAAGGTCGCTCGGCTTCGGAGAAAAATGATCAACCCCGTGACACCCAACTTCGTGTCCTCCTCTAACCATTTCTTTAACAGCCTCTGGATTTTTTTCCGCAAAATTTCCTGTCACAAAAAACGTCGCTTTAACTTTTTCCTTCTCAAGAACCTTCATAATCCTCTCTAGTCCTTCGCTGGAAATTTTAACCCCATCCTCCAAAGAAATTTCCAACCCATGTTCTCTCGGAAGGTCAAATTCCTCGACGTCAAAACTCAGCGCAATCTTTTTTAGAGCCTCGTTTTTCATAATCCCTTCGACTTTCTCTTATCAATAACGTATAACGGCCTCCCCTTTGCCTCGCTATGGATTTGAGAAATATAAAGCGCCGTAACGGACTGAGAAATCATAAGTAGCCCGACCAAAAATGTCGTAAGAACTCCCATCGCAACCGCTCCGGCCCAATCTAACCCTAGCGGATCACTTAAAATATATTGCTGAACAAGTATAAACAGCCCCAAAATTCCCGAAAGAATCGTAATCATGACTCCTAAAAAACCAAAAAACACGAGCGGCGTCCTCGACATCGAGACGAAGCTATCCACGGCGAGCGCAATCAACTTTTTCCGACTATAACTCGGTTTTCCATCTTTCCGCTTTCTAACTTTTACGACAATAAACTCTTGGGGATACCCCAGCCAATCAACAAGTCCTCGGACAATTCGATTATGTTCCCTTAGTTTGTTCATTTCATCAACAACTTCTCTGTCGAGCAACCTAAAATCCATCGCCCCCGGAATCATGCTTTTATTCCCGAGCATCCTCATAATCTTATAAAAAATTCTTGAACCGAATTTATGCTCTGTCTTTTTATCTTTACTAACCGCCGTGACGATTCTTGCTCCTCCTCGCCATTTTTCTATCATGAGCGGAATCGCCTCCGCCGGGTGTTGTCCATCCGCGTCTATCATGATAACTACCTCTCCTTCCGAAGCCTCGAGCCCCGCCGAGAGTGCCGCCTCTTTCCCAAAGTTTTTAACAAATGAAAATAATTTCGTTGGAACAGCTTTCATGAGTTCCGTTTCGCTCGCAATTGTGTAAGTTTCGTCCGACGAGCCGTCATCAACAAGGATGACCTCAGTAGTTTCTTTCAGTTTCTGGATTTCTGGGAGAAGTTTCCCGTCTAAAAAGTTTTTCAGTCCCCGCGCTTCGTTATGCATAGGAACAATAATAGAAACATCAACTTTCCGCATACTAACAGTATAGCATATCTCGTGATATAATCATCTTATGCTAAAACTCCGGAAGTTCCTAACTTTTCTTCTTTATTCTCTCCCAGTTGCCTTTTTTGTCGTTTGTTATTTTCTTATCGTAACTTCCGGCGAAGACATTTTTCAAGGTGCAAATTCCGCCCCGAACATCATAAAAGATTCTTTTCATGCCTTCTATCATTCTGCCCGCCTCGCTGACATGTTCGCCTGGAGCGTGATAAATTTCTTCGACTACACTTTTTCTTTCGGCTTCGACACGGTTTTTCGTCTCCTCGACGTTTTTGTCGCCTTCCTGACTTTCTATATGGCGACTTTTTGCGTCCTCGGCCGTCGCCCCGCCTTTCGCTTGAAGGATGCGCTCGTTTTTAATCTTCTTTTTCTCTCCGTCATGCTAACTTCAAACGGCCCGACAATCTACTCCGGCTTCTCTAAAATCCACAATTACCTATTTATATCTTTCTTCTCGTTTCTGTTCTTTATTCCGCTCCTCCGTCGTCTCCAAGGCCGCCCCTTCCTCATAAAAAACCTCTACTTAAGAAACCTGGGCTTCTTCCTCGTCTCCTTTCTCTTCGGTTTTTCCTCGAACGTTTCCGGAATTGTGGTTCTAGTTGCTCTCCCAGTTTATATCCTTTACGAAAAACTCCAGAAAAAGCCCGTTCCGCTAAAACCTTTTCTTAAAAACTACGGCGCCTCTATGCTCCTTGGAATTCTCCTCTCTCTTTTTATTATCTATATACTAGGCCCCGGTCTCGCCGACTATTCTTCCTCTCCGGCTTATCTTATCGTCTGTGATTATCTCCCTCTCGAAGAACTTTTTTCCAGCCCCCTCCCGAGTCTTGTCCGCATCATAAAACACAACATCTATAATTTCGGAAAATTCTTTTTCCCGTTTGCTGTCGTCTCCGTTCCGATTTTCATAGTTTTAAGAAGGGAAATAAAGTCGTTTAAATCTCATTTTTCTTCTCACGAGCTCAACTTTCTCTCCGCCTCATTAATTTTCGTCGTTCTGCACATTCTTGCGCTCTCCCAAATTTTTTATCCGACTCGCCTACTCTTCCCGCTCCACCTTTTCTTTTCCTCGGTTTATTTCTTTGTTGTTTTCCGACTTTTTTGTGGATACTTTTCTGGAACAAAAAATCCCCACTCTCTCGAGCGAAAACCTACGGCTTCTAATCTCTCTAGCTTTTCTAGGCATTCTCTATCAAATCCCAGAAACCTCAAGATCTTCGCTATTTCGACCTGTCTCGTCCTCTCCGTCGCCGTCCTCTCTGTTCGCACTGCTTTTGCCGTCGAATATCTTCGTCAGGTCAAGCCAACTTTTGACGAGATAAAAAACTTGAGTTCCGCGTCCGCCTCGGTCTCTTCGAACTCTTCAATCCCGCCAGATTTCTCTGCTCTATCAACTTCTTCAAATTCTTCGACCTCTCTAGACTTATCGAATCCCTCAACCCCCTCCGACTTTTGCGTCCCTTCCTCAATCTATCGCTCAAGAAACCTACCCTATTTTCATCTCGGCCAGGAAGATTTCCTCGTCGATTGGGCCCTCCCCGAGACAATCTACGGAGTCCCTGTTACATTCTGTAATTAGGCTAATAGTAAAAACTCCACGAATCTAGCAAAAATTCGCAAAGCCCCTCACCCCAGTTAAAATCTCTGCCAATGCAAAAACTTGCCAAAAACGGAAAGTTTTTGCATAATGCCTCGTTGTTTATTCTAGCGCTTTTATCAAATCCCCTTCGATCTTCGCCGGGTCAAAAGTCGGGTCATATCGCCTAATTGCGTTCCCGTCTTTATCGACTAAAAATTTCGTAAAATTCCAAACAATATCCCCGTCTTTTTCGCAGGTTTTACTCATTTTCTTAACCGCCTTCATCGTCATTTTATTTTTCATCCCCTCCGGCTCCTCCTTCGGCTGTTGCTCTTTGAGGACGGTGAACACCGGACTCTCATTTTCTCCGTTCACTTCGATTTTTGCAAACTGATCAAACTTCGTATTATATTTTGCGGTGCAAAATTCATGAATCTCGTCGTCCGTTCCTGGCGCTTGATGCCCAAACTGATCACAAGGAAAATCTAAGACTTCAAATCCCTTTTCGTGATATTTTTCATACAATTTTTCAATCGCTTCGTATTGGGGCGTAAACCCGCAACCCGTCGCAGTGTTGACTACGAGCGAAACCTTCCCCTTCAAGTTTTTAAGGTCAAATTCCTCCCCTGTTCTGGTTTTAACTTTAAGCTCATAAATACCCATAATAGTTCCTTTTTCTTTTATTGTTACATTATATCAAAAACATAACTAACGATAATTATTATTGTCATCATCCCGCAGATAGCAAGAATATTGAACGCATGCATCTTTCGCTCATTGTTGAGGTTTGCAATGAACTCGCGAATAAGCGCATTATAGTAATAATACCATGGAGACTTAGCCCCGATCCCTTCTATATCTCGAAACCCAACCTTCGATGCATAAACTGCCGAACGGAAGATATGGAAATCCGTCGTCACAAAACCAATTTTTCTAGATTTTTCAATCAGCTTTTTAGAAAACTTAAAATTTTCCAAAGTTGTCGTGGATTTATCCTCTAAAAGGATTTTACCTTCATATCTCTGGGCAATAGAATAATTTTTCATAGATACAGCCTCCGGAATCGACTCGTCCGCTCCCTGCCCTCCAGAAAAAATCAAAATCGGAGCCTTACCTGTCATCTTTTTCTGTTTATTTGCAAACCTAATCGCAGTTTCGACGCGTTTTCTTAAAACTCCCCCCGGCATCCCGTCCTCTCGGACGTAACAACCAAGTACGATCAAATAATCTTTCGGCATGGAGACTTCGTATTTCATGGTTCTTCTCGACACATGAATTGTCGCGAGCATCATACACTCAAAATAAACTACGAACACCGCAAAAATGTTTTCTATAACAATAGAAAAATGATACCCAAAATACGAATGCACGTTCATGATTTGATCTAGCGCAAGATAAATATTAATCGTCCCGAGTGACCCAAAAACAAGCAAAAACCCGAGCATAATCCCGAGTGCGTTGCGAAGCGAGCGACCTTCTTTAATAAAAAGAAAAATATTTGCGATGAGCAAGAAAAAAGAAAATAAAACCGCCGGGATAAACGCAACGTAAATGAGTGAAGTGATTGCACTAGTTATTCCTGAAAATAAATCCATCAAAAAATCTGGATTAAGCTGATCGATATTCTTAACATTTCCGAGAATGCGGAGAATTACCAAGATGATGCATCCGCCCAAGAAATATGTCAGCCCAACTAGCGATATAATCCGATAAGAATAAAACGACCGCTTCGCCATTTCCTGAATCGCACGACGACAAAGAGAAAACAAACAAAAAAGAATAGTAAGAACGAGTAATCGTGTGACGATAATCATAAAAACATTATAACACCAAATAGTTTAAAAACACCGCCGAAAGGCGGTGTTTTGAGGAGGGAATTAACCAGAAACGGCGAATAAATCCGACCAATCAAGTTCGGAAATATTGTAGTCCGAAACTGTCTCAACATATTGTCTAGGAACATAATATTGATAAAAATCCGAATAAGTAGCCTTAGTGACGATCTTTCCAAAGAAATTGATATAATGAATAGTCTTTTCGCGAAAATAATCTCGCCTAGGTGTAGCGTTTTCGTCATTAAGAACAACAATTCTAGAAACGCTTCTTTCGGTATAACCAAGATCGGCGAGGTTATTCGAGGCTTTATCTCTAGAGAAAATAACTCTACCTTCTTTATCTTCAGTTACTGAAGCCAGCGGCTCGCTTTTAATAAGCGCAGTGTAGGTTATATTATCTTCAGGACCCACAAGAAAACCAACGATTATTATTCCAAGAGAAAGCACAGTCAGAATCATCCACAATATGCGACGGAAAAATTTCTCCCAATTAATATACAAACATATGATACCAATGAGAAAAAAGGTACAACCAAACAGAAAACCCGCATCGATTAAAAAATAAGTCATCATAGTCCCTCCTTTGTAAAGTGCAAAAAATATTCACATAATTGTATCATAAAACCAGCATATTGTAAAGTGAAGGGCCAACGAATTATAAAAGAAGTAGTTGCCCTATATTGCAATCTCCGAATAAAATATGTGTTATAATTATGGCAAACTAAACAGGAAAATAAAAATGATAAAAACAAAAAATACGATTTCAACCTTTGGTAAAATTTGGAGAATTGCACTCTGTATTTCGGTGCCACTTGGTGGGGGTTTAATAATCTCCATGTTTACGCGTGACGCTATGGAAAAATTCGGCGCATTCAATCAGCCGCCACTAGCTCCTCCAGCCTGGCTCTTTCCGGTAGCTTGGACAATTCTATACGTTCTGATGGGTGTGGCCTCATATTTGATTTATATGAAATATCGAGATGGTAAAAAAGGTGAAAAATCATTAGCAAAAACCGAGCTGATTATCTATGGATTGCAACTAGTTTTGAATTTTATCTGGACGCCACTGTTTTTCTCAGCCGGGTTATGTTGGGTAGCATTTGTGGTTTTAATACTAATGTGGTTTGCTGAAATTGTGTTATTGATGCTTACATTCAAGAATCCACGAACAGCATTTTGGTGTCTTTTGCCGTATCTGATTTGGACAACATTTGCGGCATATCTAAATGTTGGGATTGCGGTATTAAACTAAAAGTAAAGGCGTATAGTTCGACCCAGACAACACACGGCATAGCTTAACGGGTACGAGCTCGAGTTTAAGGCTTTCGTATGTATAAAAACATACAAACTAAAAAGATAATCGACCATATTAAAACTGAGTATAATGCTGAGTAAAAGTTTAGGCCTAAAAGACGATAAAAATCGACATTATCAATCTTAAGTTTGACAAAAATCAAACCTATGACTTCGCCGAAACGAGTTACCATATCTTCCCGGCTTATCACATGAATAAGAATGACGCGAGACGAAAAATATGTTTAAAATGCACGGAGCGAGAAGCTAAAGTAAGAGCTATTGTTCTTTTTTGATTTTTCCTGAGACTATGTACAGCGCAACAACAGAGCCAAGTGCCGTAACGACTACACCAATAATACTTTCCTTTGCACCACTAATTTCGGAAGTAAAGAAGCCTGAATCGGGAATTTTTGCGACAGTACGATAAGCGATTGCATAGTTCGAGAATCCGTCCGTAGCAAAGCTAACGGTTTTTGTATCCGCATCATAAATTCCTGAAATGAGCTCATGTGTGCCGTCATGTTTTTCGTGAACAATGACGACATCGTTGCCGTCTACGCCTTCGGCTAATTTTAGACTAATGTTAGCGTCAGCAGATAATTGCGTAAGATTATTACTCCAGACATCCGTATCATCGTTTACGCCTTTATAAAAGACTTGTTGCATATCTAAATCAAGATAATCGGCAATTTCATACCCAGAAGCAGTTTCAGCAAATTTGGCAGCTTGCTCGGCAGATGGAGTAAAATCATTGACCGAAAGAACACCAGTACCGGCATCAATTGCGCCATTTGAGAGATCTAAAACTCCGCTAGTAATTGCACTTGAATATGTCTTTACTGCATCGTCAGTTTTTGTGAAAGTTGCACTGAAATGTCCGTTTCCGTTGGCGCTAGCAGTATCTAGAATATACTGATTAGCATCATTTTGCGGAGTAAGTGGTAAGCCGTTCATATTGACGCTAGTTAGTTGATAGCCATATTGCGGAATAAATTCAAAGACGATAACATTACCTTTTTCAAAATGAATAAAACCCTCCTTAGTTGCATCATCGACACAGCCAGTTGCTACGCAAGGGATAGAAGCAGAAATATCGTTCATATTGGCAGCGTTGTCATATACTTTTACAACCTTTGCAATACCATTCAAGATTTTTACATCATTTGGCGTATCCGGGTTAGTGTATCCTGGATTACTCCAGTTAATATTGTAATTTATGGAAGCAGTACCCATAATATCAATCGTATAACTATCTGCAGCAGAAAGAGTATAAACATTTCTACCGTTAGGAGAAGTAATTGTCTGCGCTTCATTATTGATTTTTACTGAAGTCAGCTTCGCATTGGCAAAGAAATCTGGCTCTACGCTGACATACATGAGCATATTTTCATCTACATTGCTACTAGCTCCCGAAGCATCAACCATAAATTCAGTGCCAATCACTTCGTCTGCGCCCTCAATGCGATCACCAAAGACGACGCGTGCTTCTATATTAGAGTTGATTTGGACATTTTTATTTGCCGCTGATGCTGTATTAGTTAGCGACAAAAACGATGCTAAAAGCGCAACTATAGCAACGATACATTTTGACAATCTTTTCATGGCTTCCTTTACTAGTTATATTAAGCATAATTATAACATGTGTGATTTATTTTGTCAGAAATTAACAATAAAAACTTTGATCCAGACCAAGTCCAAGAAATTCTACAATGTCAATTACAAAACCTTTATGATATAATATCTTTAAGTACGTATCAATATTATGTCCTTAGCGCGATACGGAAATTAGTCTTTATTCTTTAAATCTTGATAACCCATTAATAATCCAAGGATTTTTATGAGTAAATCTTTTCACGGCTCGGAGCATGCGCATCATTCACATTACCATGCATATAAAACCGAGAAAAATATATTAATAGCATTTCTTCTAAATGCCAGCTTCTCAATATTTGAGTTCATATGTGGAATTATTACTGGAAGCATCGCTATTACTTCCGATGCTGTCCATGATCTAGGGGATGCTTTAAGTATTGGCATTGCATATGGACTGGAACGAAAAAGTAAGAAAGGACCAGACGCGAAGCATACTTACGGTTACACACGGTATTCATTGGTCGGAAGCATTATCACAACAGTAATCCTACTCGCCGGTTCTTCATTCGTGATTTATGAAGCAATTCGGCGTATCGCAGACCCTGTCGAAGTAAATTACGACGGCATGATTATCGTTGCGATTATTGGCTTAGTCATAAATAGCATCGCGAATTACGTCACACGTGATGGCGATTCATTAAACCAAAAATCAGTAAATCTCCATATGCTGGAAGATGTACTAGGCTGGGCAGTAGTGCTAATTGGTTCTATTGTGATGAAATTCACAGGAATCGCAGTTATAGATCCAATTCTCTCACTAGGTGTCGCGACATTCGTCTTATTCGAAGCAGCCAAAAATCTACGCGAAATCGTAAAGATATTTTTGGAGATTACGCCAAAAGATGTAGATTTAGAGAAAATTAAGACAGATATCAAACATGTTAAGGGCGTTGTAGATATTCATCATATCCACGTTAGGAGTATAAATGGCGAAGAAAATTATGCCACGCTCCATGTTGTAGTCAAAAAATACGACAAGAATATAAAGAATACTGTAAAGGAAGTTTTGAAGAAGCACAATATTTCACATTCCGTAATAGAGATCGAGCAGGCGGATGAGGAGTGTCAAGAAAAAATCTGCAAATAGCCTACTTTAAATACCGAACCAGAATCATAAACACTGTGTTATAATAAGCATAAATGTCATACATTGCTAACTAGGAGACCAAATGTATAATATCAAACAATGGAAAATCGCAGTGCTAATGTTATTTTCTTTAGCACTGGTTTCTTTCTTTACAACTCCAAACGCATTCGCGGAAGATTCTGCGGGCGCAGATGTACTCCACGCAGTAACGATGACCTACGATCAAGACGTAGTAGACATTTATAACAACGTTTATGTTGTTTCCATCGACGATCAAAAAGATATAACGCTCGATTTTGATGTAGAAGAAGGATTCTATGGTATAAAGACAATTTTACTTCGCGACATCACCGAAGACGGTGAAGCTAAAAACATTTGTCAAACTGGCACCAAACAATGTAGTTTCAATGCCACCAAACTTATCGCAAACTCCGGTCTCGAAATCATCCTCTACGACTGGGACGACAACGTCGTTCGCCAAACCATGCTCGGCCTCATTATCAAACAAAACGCCACCAAGGAAGATTTTGAAATACCAGTCACCATCGGCCCCATGAAGGATATCAAAATCGACATGGGCACCATTACTACAGG
>JAFWLO010000011.1 GCA_017545595.1 Candidatus Saccharimonadota bacterium
AAGTATGTCTAATAAAATCATGATTGTTGGAACAGGGAATGTTGGCGCCTCGATCGCTTTCTCTCTACTCAACCAACGAACCGCCGTGGGCGAACTAGTTCTTGTTGATATCAACTCTGCCGACGCTGAAGGAGAAGCTATGGATCTCCGCGACGCTCTCGCAGTCGCCCCAAGCTTCCTCAAGATCAAGTCCGGAACTTACAAAGATTCGAGAAACTGCGACATCATTGTTATAACCGCCGGCGCAAACCAAAAGCCCGGAGAAACCCGCCTCGATCTTCTAAAGAAAAATTCCTCAATCTTCCGCCCCATGGTTAAAGAAATCATGTCGAACGGTTTCCGTGGCATCTTCCTTGTCGTCACAAACCCTATGGACGTCATGACTTATTTAACATGGAAATACTCCGGTCTTCCTTCCGACCACGTTCTCGGGTCAGGAACGGTTCTCGATTCTGCCCGCCTCCGTCTTAAGCTCTCTGAAAAACTTTCCTTAAATCCAAAGTCAATTCACGCCTTCCAAATCGCCGAACACGGCGATACCGAATTCGCTCTCTGGTCTTCCGCAAATGTAGCTGGCCAACCTATCTCGACTATGCTCTCTAAAAAATCCCTCGAGGAAATCGAATCTTTCGCCCGAAATGAAGCTTACGAAATCATCAACAAAAAGGGCGCAACCCATTACGGAATCGGCGTCTGCACCGCCCGCATCATTCAAACCATCCTGAACGACGAACGTCGTGTTCTCTCCGTTTCCTCTTTCGACGACTACAACGGACTCTTTCTCGGTTTCCCAACCGTCGTCGGTCGCCGTGGCGCACTCAAACGCCTAACTCTCGAACTCTCCGAAGAAGAGGGAATTAAATACCAAAAATCCGTAAACACAATAAAATCCGCTATAAAATCCCTAAAATAAGCTTTTATGTTATACTAAAAATATGAAAAAAGCGGTTTTTTTGATAATTTTACTAACTTTATCACTCCTCCCGACAAATTCCTTCGCCGCGACGAGTGATTTTTATTTCTCGAACGCAACATTTGATTATTATTTATCAAAAGACTCTTCCGGCAATTCTTCCATGCGCGTCGAAGAAGTCCTAACCGCCGAATTCCCTAACTTTGACCAAAACCACGGAATCGAACGTTGCATCCCGACAAAATACCGCGGAGTAAATTCTCTCATAAAATCCTCTTTCTCGGCTTACCGAACTGAAGACGGAACCAGCATGGGCGAACACGCCTTAACCCGCTCAAATTATGCCGAACCTTTCTCAACCTATGATAACAACGGTTCAACCTGTTTCCGCATCGGCTCCGCCTCTTCTTATGTCCACGGCTCCCAAACTTACACTCTTTACTACACCTTAGAAAACGTCATCCTCACCCCCGACAACGCTAACGCCCAAGAACTCTATTGGGACACAAACGGGACTGGCTGGTCTCAGCGTTTTGAAAACCTCACCGCGACCGTCCACCTCCGCCCCGAACTCATCGACGCCTTCTCTGGAGAAACCTCCTGTTATGTCGGCGCTTACGGAATTGGCGGGACCGAATCCACTTCCCGTTGTAAAACCTCCATTTCCGAAGACAAGTCAACCATAACCTTCAAAACTTCAAACCTTGCCCCCCGAGAAAATATGACTATCGATCTTTCTTTCGCTCCTTCGACTTTTGTTGTTAAAAAATCTAACATTTTCCTCCTTATTGGCGCCGGAATCGGAGCTCTCCTCGTTCTGTTTCTTCTGTCTCTACATTCCTGGATTTCCGCCGAAAAAGCTATTAGCGAGAAAAAACACTCCGCAAAAGATAAAATCTTTCCGACTCAATACACTCCTCCGAAAGGACTATCCGTCGCCGAAGCCGGAACTATTTATCTTGGTTCAACATCCAGTCTTCAAGTTGCCTCGCTCATGGAACTTGCCGTAAAACACTGCATCGAGCTAGAAAAACTCGGAAAACGTTTTCTCGGAGGAAATAAATGGTCAATCCGCGTCAAAAACATCGACAACATCCCCGAAGAACAACTTGTCGTCCTAAAAATCCTCAACGGCGCAAATCCCGTCCATAACGGCGACAAAATAGAAGTCAAAAAACACCGCTATTCCTACGCCCTAGAAAACCTCAACAACCGTTTCACCACAACTTTAAAGTCAACCGTTCGAGCCAAGGGCTATTTCGAACCAAAATCCACTAAAACCCCAGAAGTTGGGAAGATGACTCTTTTCCTTTTCTTGTTCATCGGCGTAAGCTTTGTGCTCGGTTCGCTCTCAGTCTCAACCTTAACCTCTGACATTAGCTTTAATATTATCCCTTACATTATCCCCGCCCTCTGGCTAATCAACATTATAAATTTCACCATCTACATCTGGATTATTCTTGACGTCGAAAAATATAACAAAATCTCTTTCGAGGGCATAAAAGTTTCTAAATACCTCGACGGCCTCAAAAAATACATGACTCTCGCCGAAAAAGAACGTCTCGAATTTCTCCAAAGCGTCAAGGGCGCAACCTTATCGAACCAAAACATCGTCCAACTTTACGAAAAACTCCTCCCATACGCCGTTTTATTCAACATCGAAAGCTCCTGGCTCGCCGAAATGAATCACTATTACGAAATGGATGATGTAACAAACCCAAATTGGCTCTATGGCGCTGCCTATCTTTCCACTAAAGATTTCAACGATTTTTCAACCTACACGACATCAAGCATTTCCTCTTCGACAAGCTCAAGTTCCTCTTCTGGTAGCTCCGGTGGAGGAGGTGGAGGCTTCTCCGGAGGTGGAGGTGGCGGAGGAGGGGGCGGAGGCTGGTAGTCTCTCTATCCCTTCCTTTACTAAAAACCCTAATTGTGCAATAATAAATATATGTTAGACATAAATTTCATTCGCGAAAACAAGAAAGAAGTCGAAAAATCCGTCCGAGAAAAACGCTATAAAATCTCCATAGACGACCTTTTAAAGCTTGACGACGAACGCCGAGAAGCCCTTAAACAAGTCGAAGACCTCCGAAAGGAGAAAAACGAAATCGCTTCAAAAATGAAAGGCGGAAAACCTTCCTCAGAACTCATCGCCCGCGGAAAAGAAATTAAATCCTCCCTTTCCTCTTTAGAAGAAACCCTAACCGAAAAAGAATCTAAACTGAGAACCGAACTCAAATCCGTCCCGAACATCATCTTCGATGACGTTCCTCTCGGCGGAGAAGAAGACTCCGTCGAAATAAAAACCTGGGGCGAGAAAAAATCCTCCGGAGTTGACCACCTCGACTACGCCATCTCTCGCGATTGGGTAGATTTTGAGCGTGGCGCAAAAGTCGCCGGCAGTAAATTCTATTATCTAAAAGGCGAACTTGCCCTCCTCGAAAACGCCCTGCTCCAATACGGTCTTAAGAAAGTTCTAGAACATGGCTTCACATACATGACCGTCCCCGACCTCGTCTCCTCTAAAATCCTCGAGGGTTGCGGATTTAATCCTCGAACCTCCGACCAGTCCGACGAATACTTTGTAGAAAACGAAGATCTCGCCCTCATTGCGACCGCAGAAATGCCTCTAACCGGATACCACATGGACGAAATCATCGACGAAGATAAACTTCCGCTCTTTTACGCCGGTTATTCCGCTTGCTTCCGCAAAGAAGCCGGAACATACGGAAAATACACTCGTGGCCTCTTCCGCGTCCACCAATTCAATAAATTAGAGATGTATGCTTTTTGTCTTCCTGAACAGTCAAAAGAAATCCATGAAAAAATCCTTAAAATCGAAGAAGATATCTGGCAAGGCCTAGAAATCCCATACCACATCATCAACATCGCCGCTGGCGACCTCGGCTCCCCTGCTGCGAAAAAATACGATATGGAATATTGGTCTCCGGTCAATCAAAAATACCAAGAAATAACCAGTTGTTCAAACTGTACAGATTTTCAAGCTCGCGCCGTTAATTGTCGTGTCCGCAGAAAAGACGGCTCCGTTGAATTCGTTCACACTTTAAACGGCACGGCAATCCCACTCGCTCGTGCGCTCGTCGTTATCTTAGAAAATTACGCAAAAGAAGGAGGAAAACTAACAGTTCCAAAAGTCTTGAGGCCATATCTAAATAACATGGAGGAAATTTAAATGATTAACAAAATCGATGTTTCAGGCTCAAATTACAAAATAGAAGAAAACCTTCGCAAATACGCAACCAAAAAAATCGGCAAGCTCGACCGCTATCTTCCTCGCGGACACAAAAAAGACGTTGTTGCAAAAGTCGTCGTAACCGAAGTTAAACGCGATCATGGAAACAAATACGAAATTTCCGTCGCCATGGAAATTCCAGGCGGGAAGGTTCTTTCCTCCAAAGATGAATGCTCAAACCTCTATGCCGGAATTGACATCGTCGAAGCTAAACTTGCCGGACAAATCCGTCGTTTCAAACTCGAACAAACCCCACATCTCAAAAAAGAAAAACGAGGACTCCGAGGTTTGTTCTCCAAAAAATAATATGCTAAAATAAATCTGATATTAACTTTTCCGTTTGGGAGATTCGACTGCATGTCTAAGAACAAGATAGATAAAAAACCGAAAAAAGAGAAAAAGCCGTCCGACAAACTCGCCGACAAAACAAATCTCGAAAAATTCCTTCAAACTATTTTTGGCGATGCTCAGAAAAAAACCTTAAAGCGCCTTCATAAAAAAGTCGAAGAAATTAACTCCCTCGAACCCAAATACAAAAAAATGTCCGACGAAGAGCTCTCGGATCAAACTTCTATCCTCAAGGAAAAACTCCAGAAACTCACAAAAAAGTCCGAAGCTGAAGCCGCAAAAAAAGCTCTCGCCGAAGAAAAATCTGGAAAAAAGTCGAAAAACTCCAGAAAGTCTAAAAAATCCAAACAGTCTTCCTACGATTCTCTTCAAAGAGCGCTTGATGCTATTCTCCCCGACACTTTCGCCCTCTGTCGCGAAGTTTCCAGACGTGTTCTTGGAATGCGTCATTACGACGTCCAGCTCATCGGCGGAATGGTTCTTCACGAGGGTAATGTCGCCGAAATGAAAACCGGCGAAGGAAAGACCCTCGTCGCCCTACTCCCCGCCACCTTAAATGCGCTCTCTGGTCGCGGTGTCCATGTCGTCACCGTAAACGACTATCTCGCCCAACGTGATGCCGGCTGGAACGGCCCCATCTACGATTTTCTCGGCCTCTCTGTCGGCGTCATCATCAACAACGCCTCCTTTATCTACGACAAAGAATACATCAACGAAGAACACGAAGACGAACGTTTTCGTCACCTTCGTCCCGCGACAAGGAAAGAAGCCTACCGCGCCGACATCACCTATGGAACAAACAACGAATTCGGCTTCGATTATCTTCGCGACAACATGGCTAGCGATGTCAACTATCTCCGTCAGCGAGAGCTCAACTTTGCCATCGTTGATGAAGTCGACTCTATCCTTATCGACGAAGCCCGCACCCCGCTCATCATTTCCGCTCCTGCTGGTGATAACCCCGATGCCTACTATCAATTCGCAAAAGTCGCCTCTCGTCTCAATCCCGCCGACTACGTTCTCGACGAAAAACACCGCTCAGTTACTTTAACCGACAAGGGCGTCGAAAAAGTCGAAGAAATCCTCGGCGTAGAAAGTCTTTACTCCACAAAAAACACTCGCCTCGTCTATCACATGGAACAAGCCCTTCGTGCGGAAGTCCTCTTTAAACGCGACAAAGATTATGTCGTAACAAATTCTGGAGAAGTCATAATTGTCGACGAACATACCGGCCGCCTCATGCAAGGTCGTCGCTATAATGAAGGTCTCCATCAAGCCATCGAAGCTAAAGAAGGCGTCGCAGTAAAGCAAGAATCCATGACCCTTGCGACTATCTCCTTCCAGAACTTTTTCCGCTTATACAACAAACTCTCAGGCATGACCGGAACCGCCTTCACCGAAGCTGAAGAATTCCAACAAATCTACGCACTCGACGTTATTCAAATCCCGCCTAATCGCCCCATCAAACGTCTCGACAAAGATGATTTAATCTTCAAAACCGAAGCAGGAAAAATCCGTGCTATCGTCCGCGAAATCAAAAAATACCATGAAAAGGGTCAGCCTGTTCTAGTTGGTTCCGCCTCCATCGTAAAAAACGAACTCATAGCTTCCTATCTCGACAAAGAAAACATCCCTTATGAAATTTTGAACGCTAAAAATAACGAACGTGAAGCCGCCATTATCGAAAAAGCCGGTGAAAAAGGCGCCGTCACCCTCGCGACAAATATGGCCGGACGCGGAACCGACATTAAATTATCCGATGAAGTTAAAAAACTCGGTGGCCTCGTTGTTATCGGTTCAGAACGCCATGATTCTCGCCGCGTCGACAACCAGCTTCGCGGACGCGGTGGCCGCCAGGGCGACCCAGGAACAACCCAATTCTTCGTCTCCTGCGAAGATGATCTTATGCGCATCTTTCAAGGCGAACGCGTCGCAATGCTCATGTCTCGCCTCGGCGTCGACGAAGATACCCCAATCCAAGCCAAGTCCATTTCAAAAACTCTCGAAAACGCCCAGAAAAAAATCGAAGGCTTCAACTTCGACTCTCGCAAAAACGTCGTTCAATACGATAACGTCATAAATCGCCACCGCAAAGTCGTTTATACGATGCGCCGAAAAATCCTCGAAGGAGAAGACATCCGCCCCGAAATTTCCCGCCTAATCCGCGAAGAAACCGCCGAGCTGACCATGTTTAGCTCCCGCGTCAATAAAAACTTCAAATCCGACTTTCTCTCAGTCTTCAAACTCGACGAAGACCTCGTCGAAGAAATTGGCCGTCTTCGCAAAGAAAAAGACCGAAAAAATCTCGCAAAAATCGCCGTCGAAGAGGCTTATTCCAACAAAGAACAAGAAGTCGGTCCCGAGCTCATGCGCAAAATCGAACGCGAAGTTTACTTGCGCGTCCTTGATATGCTTTGGATGCAGCATCTCGAAAATATGCAACATCTCCGCGAAGGCATTCACTGGCGCTCCGTCGGACAACGTGACCCGCTTGTCGAATATCGTTCCGAGTCTCAAAAACTCTTCGATGGCCTTCAAAGAAATCTCCGAGAAGAAGTTCTTAAAGTCCTCCTAAACATCACGAAACAAGAAGCCGACTCCACAAACACTATAGACAACGAAGAATACGATTCCGAACTAACAAAGATGGCCGAAACCGCAACCGAAAAAGGCGTAAACGAAATATCCGCCGGCGATAAAAACCTCGACTCTGAGTTCAAAAAAGAAAACGCTGGCCAAAAACGTCCCTCCGGGGCGAACACAAACCAAAACACCGTCCGCAATCAAAATCGCAAAAACCGCAAAAAACAACGAAAAAATAAAAAGCGACGATGAGACATTCCGTCGAAGAAGTCAAACTCCACTCCGGCGCGAAAGGTCTTCTGATAAATATCCCCGGCGCAAGCGTAATGTCAACACGGGTTCATTTTCGCGGAGGTTTAAGATACGCTAAAAAACCAAACATCTACGAAATTGCCCACGTCGTCGAACACCTTTCTTTTGGCGCAAATTCAAAATACAAAAACGAAGCGGAATACGAAGCCGAATTTACCAAAAACGGTGCTTATCACAACGCCTGGACTTCCGACCTCTCAATCTGCTACGAAACCGAATGTGCAGATTTCGAATGGGATAGAGTTTTAGACTTGAAACGTCTCGCTATCTGCGAGCCAAAGTTTAATGAAATAGAACTAAAAAGCGAAAAGGGGAACGTAAAATCCGAATTAACAGGCTATATGAACGACTATAATCGCCTTCTCTGGCCTCGTCTTCAACAATCCATCGGTGAAAAAGTCCAAAACCTCCCCGAAAGAATCCGCTCCCTCCCAAACATTACCTTAAAAGACATTCGCGAACATTACCGTCGCACTCATACTTCAAACAATATGCGTTTCGTTATTGCGGGAAACTTAAGTTTTTCCAGACGAAGAAAAATCGTAAAAATGTTAAATGACTGGGATTTGAGGCCCGGAAAGCTTCTCGCTCCTCCGACCGATTCACTTCACTCAAAACCCCCAGTCCTAATCCGCAGAAAAGATGCATCTAACATCACCTTCGGTTTCTCTTTCGTCATCCCATATCGTTTTGACATGCCTCGATGTTCAGCAATGTCATGTCTCGATCATATGTTAACAGGGACAATGTCTTCCCGTATTCTCGGAAAAGCTCGTCACCGCGGGCTTGTTTATGGAATGAGTTCATCTTTAAACCTTGATGAAACAAAAACCTCCTGGGATTTTGATGGTGAAGTTGAAACCGAAAACGCCGAAGAGCTTTTTCAGCTAATTCACTCCGAACTTTCCGAAGTTCTCTCTGGAAACATTTCCGATTCCGAAATCGAATCCGCAAAAAGCTATATCCTCGGACGCTTTCAAATGTCCGCCCAAACCGTCAGCCAAATCGCCGACATGTATGCCGAAGAATATTTCAAATGTGGTGAAATCGGAAAATACTATTCTATCCCCGACATAATCCGAACCGTCGACAAAACCGAAATAATCGAACTAACAAACGAACTTGTCCACTCCAACGTTTCAGCTCTTGTCGCTGTTGGCTCTTGCGAAAAATCTCTCATCTCTTCGCTTGCCTCCAAGCTCACTTTTTAATTATTCTATGCTATAATTTTTTTATGAATGTTTTGATTTTAGGGTATGGCCTCGAAGGAAAGTCTGTCGAAAACTATTTCAAAAACGACTCCATGCTTTTCGAGCACACGAATCTCGACATTCTCGATAATTTCAAAAAAGAAGAACTTCTTTTTAAAGATTATTCAAAATACGATTTGATTTTCCGCACCCCTAGCATCCCCCCAAAATTCATTCCCGTCGAGCCGAAAAGACTCACGTCCGTCACAAAATTCTTTTTCGAAAACTCTCCCGCTCCCATCATCGGTGTCACCGGAACGAAAGGGAAGGGAACTACTTGTTCTCTTATTAAGTCCCTTCTTAAAAATCTCCTTCCTCCCGAAAGAAACATTTACCTTGTCGGGAACATCGGCCTCCCCGCCCTCGATGTCCTTCCTGACTTAACGAAATCCGACGTAGTCATCTATGAGCTTTCCTCTTTTCAACTTTGGGACCTAGAAAAGTCCCCGAGTATTTCCGTCGTCCTCCGTATCGAACAGGACCATCTCGATGTTCACGAAAATTTTGAAGAATATCTCTCTGCGAAGAAAAACATCGTCAAATTTCAAACTCCTTCCGACTTTTGTATTTATTTTAAAGATAACAAGAATACAAATTCTCTCGTAAAATCCTCTGCCTCGAAAAAACTCCCTTACCCTCTCTCTTCCTCAGAAAGGCCAGCCAACCTCGACGAACTTCTTTCCACCCTAAATATCCCGGGTGCCCACAACAAAGAAAACGCCGAATCTGCACTTCTTGCAACTTTCGCATATTTTAAAAAATTTGAAAGTTACAAAGACTCCTTTGAGAATTTCCTATCTTCTCATTCTTCCGAAATAAAATCCGCTTTTTCTTCCTTCAAACCCCTTCCTCATCACATCGAATTCGTTCGCGAACTTAATCAAATAAAATACTACGACGATTCTTTTTCAACCGTTCTCCCGAGTCTTGAAGCTGCAATAAAATCCTTTCCTAAAACCCCTCTCGTCCTCATCGCTGGCGGAAAAGACAAAGGTTTCGACCTCGCCCTCGTCAAACGCCTTATT
Organism: Candidatus Saccharimonadota bacterium; assembly: GCA_017545595.1. GTDB lineage: Bacteria > Patescibacteriota > Saccharimonadia > Saccharimonadales > Saccharimonadaceae > Nanosyncoccus. The sequence goes on from JAFWLO010000011.1 coordinate 9,685, forward strand.
TTCGACAATCCATACCTAATTAAGGCCGTTCTTATTGGCGAAACCGCTAATAAACTCGCCGACGGCGAAGACCCGGAAAAATACTTTCTCGCTGGAAACGACTTCGAAAAAGCTATCCTCTCCGCAAAGTCCTTTGCCGAAGAAAAACTAGAAAGTGAAGAGTTAAACTCAGACACTTGTCTCATCGACGCAAAACCAAAAATCACCCCTCCCGTCGTCCTCCTCTCTCCTTGCGCCAGCTCTTTCGATATGTTCGAAAGTTATAAACAACGTGGTGACATTTTTAAACAAATCGTAAACAACTTTTAACAAAATGGAAGAATTAAAGTCTCAAGTAAAGTCTCTAAAAGAAAATCTCAATCAAGTTTGGAAAAAACTAGATCTCGACAGAAAGATGTCAGAAAAACAACTTCTAGAACAAGAAGTGTCGAAGTCTGAGTTATGGAACAATCCCGCCGAGGCTAAGAAAAAAACCGAAGCCTTCGCCAACCTTTCATCCGAACTGGAACCCTGGATTCTTCTAAAAACCCAACTTTCCGATGCCGACGAGCTTATCGAGCTCGGCGGGGAAGACCTAAAGTCCGAAATAAAAGATCAGCTCGATACTCTCGAAACTACCCTCTCAAATCTAAAAAAATCTCTACGTTTTACTGGAGAATACGACAAAAACGATGCTATTCTCCGTATTACCGCCGGAGTTGGTGGAACCGAAGCCATGGACTGGTCAGGAATGTTAGAGCGAATGTACCTAAGATTTTTCGAAAAAAATAATTTCAAAGCTACAAAAATCGAAAGAACCGTCGGTGAAGAAGCCGGAATAAAAACCGCCGTTTATGAAGTAAAAGGTAAAAACGCTTATGGCACCTTAAAGTCCGAACATGGAGTCCATCGTCTCGTCCGCCTCAGTCCTTTTAATGCCGATAACCTCCGCCAAACTTCATTTTCGCTCGTCGAAATCCTCCCCGTCATCAAAGCCGACGATAACATCGAGATTGACGAAAAAGATTTACGTATCGACGTTTATCATTCCGGAGGACACGGGGGTCAATCCGTAAACACAACTAACTCCGCCGTTCGCATCACCCATCTCCCAACAAACACCGTCGTCGCAATCCAAAACGAACGTTCTCAACTTCAAAACAAAGAAAAAGCCATGGAAATTCTCCGCGGAAAACTTATCCAAATGAAACTCGAACAACACGCCGAGTCCATCAACAAACTTCGCGCCGGCGAATCAGCAAAATGGGGGCAACAAATCCGCAATTACGTCCTCCAACCATATCGCCTCGTAAAAGACACTCGCACGAAACACGAAGAAACCGACGTTGACTCTGTTTTGAACGGAAATATCATGCCTTTCATTGATGCTTTTTTAGAGTCCTAGCTTGTTTATCATTTTTTCTTATGCTAAAATAATGTCATGATTCTACTTGATCGAGTGACAAAGATCTATTCCGGCGACGAAAAGCCCGCCCTAGATGACGTCTCCCTTCACATCGAGCCAAATGATTTTGTTTTTCTCGTCGGAAAGTCTGGTGCAGGAAAGTCCACACTCATCAAAATGATTACCAAAGAAGAATCCCCCTCTTCCGGAAAAATCGTCGTCGGCGGAATCGATCTCGACTATGTTAAGCGTCGGCACATTCCTCATTATCGCCGTCGTCTTGGCGTTGTTTTTCAAGATTTCAAACTCCTCCCCCGCCGAACTGTTTACGAAAACGTCGCTTTCGCCCTCGAAATCGCTGGCATGAGCACTCGCGACATCAAACACACCGTCCCGAAAGTCCTCGAACTCGTCGGGCTTCTCGAACAAGCTAATAAATTCCCATCCCAACTCGCCGGAGGACAGCAGCAACGCGTCTCTATCGCCCGTTCAGTCGCTCGCCAACCCAAAATCCTCATCGCCGACGAGCCGACCGCAAACCTCGACAAGACAACTTCAACGGAGATTATCAACCTCCTCCAACGCATCAACGATCTTGGAACAACGGTTCTCGTCACAACCCACAACGAAAACATCGTAAATAACCTCGGCAAACGCGTCGTAACCTTAAAAGGGGGTCGAATCGTTGCCGACCAAAAAACCAACGGAATCTACAGGCTCGATGGAGAAGCCGAAACCCTCTACGACAACTCTCCAAAAGCCCCCGGCTTTAAATCAAAACCCAAACGAGAACAAAAACAATGAAATCAAGCGCCGAACGAAAAATCACCAAAAAACACTTAAAAACCCTCACTAAAAACGGACATAAAAAACTTCTCCGAAATACTACTCGTGTCGTTAAATACGGCACAATAAATTTCGGAAGAAACATTTGGCTCTCAACCGCCGCTTCACTGATTATGACCTTAACGCTAATCATCCTCGCCGTTACTCTCGTCGCTAGCGTTGTTTTAAACGAGACAGCTGAAGCCATGAAAAACAAAATTGACATCACTCTCTTCTTTGCGCCTGAAACCGAACCTAGTGCTCTCGCTCGTATGAAACAAAAAATCTCCGCCGATCCAAACGTAAAGTCCGTAGAAGTTCGAACCAGCGAACAAGAATACGAAAATTTCCTCATAGAAAACTCCGACAATGCTCTCCTTATCGAAACTCTCGAAGATCCCGAGATGAATATGCGTGAAACAATGATAGCGACCATGCAGTCCACTATGCGTCTAAAAGTTTATGACACCGAAAACCTCGATTCGATAAAATCCTTAGTTGCCTCTGATATTGATTTTGTTAAAAATCTCGACAAAAACGAAGAACCAACATACGACGTAAACAAAAACGAAATCGCAACAATAACACGCTGGGCCAACATCGCAAGAACGGGCGGAGTCGTTCTCTCCGGAATCTTCATAGTAATTTCTATTCTTGTCATCTTCAACACAATCCGCATGGCAATTTTTTCTCGACGCGAAGAAATCTACATGATGAAACTCGTCGGCGCCGACAAAGATTTTATCCGTGGCCCATTTCTCGTCGAAGCTCAGCTCTGCGGTATCATCTCCGGAGTTATCTCATTTATCGTAAGCTATATCGGATATAGATTTATGGAACCAAAACTCGTTGCATACGGAATTAACATGTCAACAGTTTCCAACATTTTAGATTCTAATAAAATAATATATGTCGTAATCGCAATGATTGTAGCGGGAATGCTTATCGGAACCATTTCCGCCCGTCTCGCCGTTCATAAATACATGAGAAACCCTGCTAAATAATTTTCTAGCTGTTGCAATTCTGTGCAAAACGTATTATTATATATACATGAGCGGTTTCAAAAAACTAAAAATCCTAATCCTATCTGGCATCCTTTCTATTAGTGCTGTTTTTTCCGCTAGTTTAAACGCTCACGCCACCAATTACTGCATAACCGACGAATGTAAAGCCGCCGAAGCCGCCGAAATCAACGCCCAACAAAAAGCCACCGAAGCCGCTTCTAAAGCTCAAGATCTCGAATCCGTCATTCAGGGTCTCGAGCTCGACATCTACGCGCTCGAAGCTAAAATTGCCTCAAACGAAGCCCTAGCTGAAGACATTAAGTCTAAGATAGAAGCAAACAACACCAAGCTCGAAATCCAAAAATCCGCTTTAGCCTCGCTCCTTGTCGATACATATTTCGAGTCCAACCCTGATACGATTATGCTCCTCGCCAGTTCTAGCTCTATTTCCGACCTCACCGAACGCGAATCTCGCGCCGAAACCGTCCAGTCTCAAATCAATCTCTCCGCAAAAAACATCAAAGCCATCAAGCTCGAACTCGAAGAGCAAAAAGCCGAAGTTGACCGTCTCCTCGAAAATCAAAACAACCAGCGCGAAGAAATAAACCGCAAACGCGTCGAACAAAACAACCTTCTCGCCAAATATAAAGACAACGCCGAAGCATACTCCGCCGAAGCAGAAGAAGCAAGAAAAGCCAAACAAGAACAAATCCAAGCCTATATCAACCAGCTCAACAGCTACGCCGGTGGCGGAATTATCACAGAACCTGGCCTAAACTCTTATCCTTACGCCGGAAGTTGCCCCGGCCTAAACTGGCGCTATACCCTCGCCGGATACAGCGGAGATAACCGATTTGGTGGATATTATTGCGAATGCGTCAGCTACGCTGCCTGGAAAGTTTACGAATACTGGGGTCGCTCTCTTTATTGGGGCGACGCGAACGAATGGGGCTGGCGCGCCTCAAACTCCGGCTTCAGAGTCGACAACATTCCCGAAGCGCATACGGTGGGCTATTACACTAACAGCGCATGGGGTCACGTTGTTTGGGTCGAAAGCGTAAACGCGGACGGAACCATTAACTATTCCGAATACAACGGAGCATACACTGCCGACTTTTCCTATAGAACCGGCGTCAGCGCAAGCATCTTTTCTTACATTCATTTTGACTAAGCCATAGGTCAAAAGCGAAAAGAACCAAAAAAAACAAAACACAGAAACGAACTCCAATTCACACAAATCCCCATTTAATGCTATAATATAATTATGTCAAAAACCGAATGGAAAGAACAAAAGATCAAACTTTCCAGCGCAATTGTCTGCGCGGTACTTTTCCTTGTTGCCGGCTTTGCCGTCGGAGTTAAATGGAATAGTTATTCTCCTTATCTCGGCGGAAAAATATCTTCCGACAAGTCCATCTCATGGAGCGAACTTAACGAAGTTTACAACACCTTAGCTTCTAACTACGACGGAGATTTCGAGAAATCCGACATTATCGAAGGCGCAAAGAAAGGCCTCGTTGAAGCCGTTGGCGACCAATACACCGTCTATATGACAAAAGACGAAACAGCCGAATTTAACAAATCCCTCCATGGCGACGTCGGTGCCGGAGTTGGCATAGAAATCGGCTTTCGAGACGATTATACTCGTGTTATTCGCACCCTCCCCGACAATCCCGCGAAAGAAGCTGGCGTTCTCGCCGGTGACATCATCTACAAAATTGATGACGAAGAAGTCTATACATGGGAAACCGACGAAATCGCGACAAAACTCCGGGGCTCCGCCGGAACAAACGTCGAACTGACCGTCGTCCGAGATGGCGAAGAAAAAACCTTCGAAATGACCCGCGAAACAATCAACAACGTCTCTGCCTATTACGATTTTAAAGGAAACGACACCGCCGTCATCACCCTTACACGTTTCGACGTTGACACCGGAACAATGGTTGAAAGTTTCGCAGACGATATTCTGAATCATGGCGTCAAAAAAATTATCCTAGACCTCCGTGGAAACGGTGGCGGCTACGTCAGCGCAGCTCGAGATTTACTTAGCCTTTGGCTTGACGGAGAAAAAATCCTCATACAAAAATCCAAGCTCTCCCCAACAGAAGATTTAACATATTCTCTAAAAAACAAAGCCCTCTTCGCAAATACTAAAACTATTATTCTCGTCAACGGGAACACAGCTTCGGCCTCTGAAATCGTCGCTGGAGCTCTAAAAGACTATGGAAAAGCTACTATTATTGGTGAAACGACCTTTGGAAAAGGCGTTGTCCAAAACGTGGAAAACCTTTCAGACGGAACCACTCTAAAAGTCACTTCCGCCCACTGGTTTACTCCCCTCGGAAACACCATCAACCAAACCGGAATCACCCCCGATAAAGAAGTCATAAACACCTATGACGACACAAACCATTCTCGCGACCCTCAGATGGATGCCGCTCTTGCATATTAACCTCTATATATGATATAATTAAAGAATGAGGACAATCCTGAAGTCCAACAATTTTCTCTATTATTTCTGTGTTTTTTTGTTCAGTATTTTTTTTATTTTAACAATTATTTTTATGCCAAAAACCTTCGCAAGCGACGAAGAATCCTTCGAAGATGAAGAACATTCTTACGTCCTCTCTTCCTCTGAACATTTTGTAACCGTCTTCGATAACGGAACCAAAAAAACCGTAAAAACCGAAGCTAAGACTGTCGAAGAGCTTCTTTCTCGCCTAAGTATTCCTCTTTCCTCGACCGACACGGTCTCCCCATCCTTAGATACAGAAATCGACGCAGACCACTTCTTCATCAACATCTATCGTTCTCGTCCCGTCCTTGTTCTTGATGGCGCCGTTTCTAAAGTTATTGACGTCTCCTCTTACGACCCCCTAACCGCCCTCCGTTCTGCGGGCTTCACAATTTACGACGAAGATAAACTAGAAGTTGCTTCCATAGAAAACTTCCTCGAATCCGGCTTTACCTCCGCCTATAAAATCGTCCGCGGAGATGGCCAAACTTCAACTGAAGAAGAAGATCTCCCCTTCGAGACCGAAACTATAACCGACTACGACATTCCCTCCGGTTCCGAACAAGTTAAACAACTCGGCGAGCTCGGAAAAGTCAAGAAAGTTTATAAAGTTCGAACTGTCAACGGCGAAGTCGTCGAAAAAGAGCTCATTAGTGAAGAAGTTATTCGCGCCCCAAAAAACCGTATCGTCGCCATCGGCGCCACTAAAATCAGCGCTTCTCCCCTCACTCCTTCAATGGGAAGAAATCGTTACACTTCTACGAATCTTAGCGGCCAGACTGTTGAACGTCAAGAAACCTTCTATGACCTCCCGATGAGTGGGGTTATGGCTTATTGCGGAAAGTCCAGCTACACCGTCCGCGAAGACGGCGCAAAAATCGACGACGAGGGTTTCGTTATAGTTGCCGCTGAACTCTCCCGCTACCCCCGCTGCTCTGTCGTTGAAACCTCTCTAGGAAAAGGGAAAGTTTACGATACTGGCGGATTCGCCGCGACAAACCCCGAACAATTCGACCTAGCAACCGACTGGACAAACCGAAACGGAATCTAATGAAAAACAAAAAATCTCTCGGCCAAAATTGGCTAAAAGACCGCGCTATCCTCGAACAAATCGCAGACATCTCCGCCGACCTCCCAGAAGATTTCCTAGACAAAAATCTAGTCTGCTTAGAAATCGGCCCTGGCCTCGGAACCTTAACGTCCAGCCTTCTCAAACACTTCGATAAAGTCATTGCAGTCGAGTTTGACGAATCTCTCGCAAAAAACCTTCCAAATTCTTTCCCCGGAAAAAACCTCGAAGTCGTGAACTCTGACATCCTTGAGTTTGACCTTGCAAAACTCCCTTCCCCCTATGTTGTAGCTGGGAATATCCCATACTACATCACCACTCCTATCCTCAAAAAACTTCTCACCCCTCTGAACAAACCCGAAAAAATCACCCTCCTCGTTCAAAAAGAAGTTGCCGAGAAAATCGGGAACCCGAAAGAAAGCTCATCTTTAAGTCTTTTTGTCGAAAACCTCGCAGAAATCTCCCTCGGCCCAGTCGTAAAAAGGGAATTATTTACCCCCGCCCCCAAAGTCGACTCTCAAGTCCTCGTTCTCACCCCGCGCCCTCAAAAAAAGTATGACAAATCTACCGAAGTTATCGACTTAATCGTTAAAGCCTTCAAAAACCCTCGAAAGAAGCTCGCAACAAACCTCTCAGGCTACAATAACTATTCAAAACAAGAAATAGAAACAATCCTCTCTTCTTTAAAGATCAACAAAAACGCACGCCCTTCCGATTTAAATCTCGATAATTACGCTACGCTTGCTAAATCCCTCAAAAAAAGGTAAAATAATTATAAGTTTCATATCAATAACGGAGAGAAGAAAATGAATCAAGACCCTCAAAACCCCATCAATCCCGCAACGGCCGCTACGCCGTCCATGCCCCCTGTCGGGAACATCCCCACGGAAGCTTCTTCTCCTGAAGCCCCATCCGCCTCCATGCCTCCCGAAATGCCAACCCTCGACCCTTCTCTCGTTCAACAAGCTATAAACGACGTCCCAGAAGAAGCGACAGCTAACCCCCTCGCTCCTCCTTCCTCCGTCTCTATTTCTTCTCTCGACTCCGCTTCCCAAGCCAGCAATCCTAACACCCCTTCTCCCGATCCTTCTTCTGCCCCCGAGGCTCAACCCGCTACGGTTCCTTCCTTCGACGCTCCTGCCATGGAAGCCCCCTCTCCTTCTCCCTTCGAAACCGCGACCCCAGTCGCCGATTTCTCCGCCCCAGGAACCGCCCCTGCTCAGCCTCTCGACGCTTCCTCTCCCGCCGGACAGCCTGCTACATCTCCTGTTCCCGGCGCCACGCCTGCGTCTGCTCCGCAATCCGTCGCCTTCAATGACCCTTCCGCCCCTTCCGACAACAAACCTAAGTCTAAACTCTCCGCCCCGATAAAAATCGACCTCAAGAAAATCAATCCCGCCATTCTTATTGTCGCCGGCGGCGCTATCATTATTATCGCACTCATCATCATCCTCGCCTTTGCCACAAGATAACTTTATAAAAGCCAACAAACTTTATAAAGTTTTCTCAGGGTCGTCTAAAAAATTATTAAAAATCAACCCTCTAACCTTCCAGAAACCTATGTCAAAAACCGAATATATCACCACAGCCATTCCATACGTCAACGGCGCCCCGCACGTCGGACACGCCCTCGATTATCTTCTCGCAGACGTTTTTTATAGATACGAAACTAACCTGAGAGGGAAAAAGGTTCGTTTTCAGACCGGAACCGATGAACACGGAAACAAAATCGCCGAAAAAGCCAAAAAGGCTAACATCCCGATTAGAACCTACGTCGACTCCAATTCAAAAACCTTTCAAAGCTTTATAAAGAAACTCGATGTTACTCCGACCGATTTCATCCGTACGACCGATGAATCCCACATTCGCCGCTGTCAAGAAATATGGAAAAAACTTACCCCCCACATCTATCCCGCGACATACGAAGGCTGGTATTGCAAGGGCTGCGAAAGTTTTATAACCGAAAAAGAATACGCTGACAACTCCGGCGTCTGCCCCGACCATAAAACCCCTTACGAACATCTTTCCGAAAAAAATTATTATTTTCGCATTTCCGACTTTAAAGAAAAAATCAAATCCGCGATTTCTACGGATGAGCTCAAAATTCTCCCCGAGTTCCGCAAAAAAGAAATTCTGAACCTGCTCGATGACTCTCCTGATGTGTCGGTTTCTCGTCCAAAGAAAAACCTCTCGTGGGGAATCCCCGTCCCTTCCGACGAAGACCAAATCATGTACGTCTGGCTCGACGCTCTCTCGAATTACATCACAGTCCTCGGTTTCCCCGAGAATGATATCTCCGAGTATTGGCCTGCCGATCTCCAAATTGTCGGAAAAGACGTCTTGCGTTTCCACGCAATCATCTGGCCTGCAATGCTACTCGCCCTCGACCTTCCCCTCCCAAAAGTCATCCTCTGTCACGGCCACGTTCTCTCTAACGGTCAGAAAATGTCTAAATCCCTCGGAAATGTCATAAATCCCGAAGAAATCCTAGAAAAATACGGCATCGACCCCTTCCGTTATTTCTTCCTCCGCCATGTTGACACTTTCGCCGATTCTGATTTCACCTGGGAAAAATTCGACTCTGCCTACTCCAGCGAACTCGCAAACGATCTCGGGAACCTCGTCCAGCGTCTCTCGAACCTCTGCGAAAAAAATTCCGTCTCCCTCTCGAGCTCCTCTATCGATTCCGCTAAATCCTCCGCCCTCTCTGATCCTGAGTATTCCTCTTATTTTTCCTCTTATAACTTCTCAGGCGCCTTCGATTATGTCTGGACAAAAGTCCAATCGCTCAACAAACGCATCGACGAAGAAAAACCCTGGTCTCTCGCAAAAACCTCTCCGAGTGAAGCTAAATCCTGTCTTTCCTCTCTCGCAAGCGACCTCCTCTCCGTTTCTTATCTCCTCACCCCATTCCTCCCCGAAACCTCAGAAAAAATCCAAAAAATCTTCACATCCTCCGAAATCTCCGCCCCAAAAACCCCACTTTTCCCGAAATATTAGCCCCTTTTATCACTATTTCACTCTCTCTAAAACACAAAACTTTATAAATCTTCGAGCCATCAAAAAATCCCCATTTCTGGGGATTTTTTTTAATCTGTCTTTAGTTATTCCTTAGTAAAGGTTTCAGCAATATCAGAGATATACGCTCCGACCGCCCCGCCAATCATCGGGAACAACGCATAAGCGAAGAGCGCCTGCCCGATCCCAGCAAGAAGTTGCCCAATTCCATCCGCGCTCTGAGGCAAAATTCCGTACATAAGAGCAACAGCAGGGTTAAGCATAAAGCTTTCACTCAAACCAAAGTACGCATAAGAAAGCAGATAGACAACAACAATCGCAATAGTCATTCCGCCAGCCACGATTCCAGAGAACACAAGCGGATTTTTCTTGTATTCTTGCGCACGGACATAGAAGAATCCTGCAATCGCTGCCCCAAAGAATTCCAAGAATGCAATTGCCCAATAATACCCATCAGCAATCGCCGCCATCGAAGGAACTTGCGCCGTCTCCGTTCCGGTGATTCCAACACTCGCATCAATAAATGTCTTTACAATCGCATACCCCGCCCATGCGCCAACAACCTGAGCGAGAAGATAAAGAACGCCTCGAATTGCGGACATTCTTCTCGTCAGCATCATCCCGAATGTATTAATTGGGTTAAGTTGCGCTCCAGAAAGTTTATAGACCGCCGCAAAGATAGCAAGTAGAATAACAAACATATAAAGTGGCTGAGTCATTCCAAGCGTAAAGATAACAAGCGTGATAAACATTGTCCCGAGAACTTCCCCAAGAATCGCACCATAAATCTTATTATCTTTAAAAATCGTCAAAATCGACTCTTGTTCTTCATATTTCTTTCCGAACAAAGTCTTAAAGAACCCAGCTTTTTTCTCTGTTTTTTCAGCTTCCGAGTCTAAATCTTTCGACTCTTCCGACTTGTTCTCTTTAACTTCTTTTTCTTTCACCTTTTGCTCCTCCCTTTTTTCAATTTTTTCCGAAGTTTTTTCTTCTACCTCATCATCATCGTCGTCATCATCACTCTCATCATCATCGTCATCATCTTCGTCATCATCACTCTCATCTTCTTCTTCATCGTCCTCTTCGTCTTCGTCTTCGGTATCTTCGTCATCGTTATCTTCTTCATCATCCTCATCATCGTCGTCGCTATTTTCATCGTCTTCATCATCCGACTCAGACAACTCAACTTCTTCTTCGATTACTTCATTTTCTTCTTCTGAGTCATCTTCGACGACTTCTTCAGTTTCTTTAATATCTTCTTCAGGTACGACTTCATTTTTCTGGAGTTTTTCTTCCTTAACTGTAGGTTTGTTCGTCTTGGCTTTTTTGCCAGACTTTTTGGATTTGGTCATAAACCTCCTTTAAATAATAATATTAAACTGGATTATAGCACGAATATGATATAATTATAAAGCATAATCTGAAAAATTGAAGAAGAAAAAGGAGTACCATGGGCGTAATCGTCACAAAAGAAGAGGACAACAACATCAGTCTAACCAACAAAATCAACGCCGACCTTCGCGAAAAAATGGCCCGTGTCCAAGCCCTCGAAGGCGACGATGATGAGCTTTCCCCTGAAGCCGCCGAATACTTAGAAAACTACGAAAAAACCGGCCGCTTCACCTGGGTTTGGTTCATCCTTATTGCTCTCGCGATAGCTTCGCTTGTCTTCATCATTCTTTTCTAATCTATAAAACAGTGTTATAATATCCTTAACATGTCTAATCTAGAAGAACTAAAGTCGAAGCTAAAATCCCTCAGCGCCGAATACGCTAAAATCCGCTCCCTTCCTCCCGAAGAAAGACGCGCTTTTGGCGAAAAAATCAATGCGCGCAAACAAGAAATCCTCGAAAAAATCCGTTCTCTCGAAGAATCTAAACGTCTCCTCGATATAAAACCCGTTGACGTCTCTGCCCCCTTCGCGAAAAACTCCCCAGCCCCCGCCTTCAAACAGGGAACGAAACACCCCCTCTCCTCCGAACTCGAAATTGTCTCAGAAATTTATCGCAACATGGGCTTTAACGTCATTGAATCCTCTCAGCTCGACGACGAGTTTCATATGTTCGACTCTCTTAACTTCCCCAAAGACCATCCCGCCCGCGACGGATACGACACTTTCCGAACCGAAGAAGGCTTTATTCCTCCCGCCCACACTTCCACCATGCAGTACCGCGCCCTGACCCGCTTTAAGCCCAATCTAGAAACCCTCGGTCAAATCGCCGTCGTCATTCCTGGTCGCGTCTTCCGCAACGAAGATGCCGATGCGACCCACGAACACACTTTCTATCAATGCGAAGGCGTCTTCGTCTCTAAAACCGCGACCCTCTCCCAGCTCCTTGCGACTTGGAAAAGCTTCTTCGAAACCTACTACGGTCAGTCTTTGAACATAAAAACCCAACCAGGTTTCTTTCCGTTCACCGAACCTTCTCTCGAGTTTAAAATCGAAAAGCCGAAATCCCTCGGTGGGAAGGGTGACGGTTGGCTCGAAATGGGCGGTTGTGGCATGATACATCCCAACGTCCTCAAAACCGCCGGAATCGACCCCGAAATCTACAAAGGTTTCGCGTGGGGTGGCGGAATCGACCGTCTCGTCATGCTAAAATACGGCGTTAGCGACGTCCGTCTCTTCGAATCAGGAAAACTAGATTTTTTGAAGGAATTCTAACATATGCTCATCTCTCTCAACGAAATCAAAAAACTTGTCAACATCCCCGTCTCCGACGAAGCCCTTTTCGAGCTTATCGATTCTCGTCTCGTCGAAATCGAATCTGTCTCCGACTGGTCTAAAAAATATAAAAACATCTATATCGTGAAGGTCGTCTCTTGTGAGCCTATCGAAGGCACTCATCTTCATCTTTGCGAAATTGACGCCGGTTCAGAGCTCAACAAAAAGTTCGACCCCGACCATTCTCTCATTCAAGTCGTCTGCGGCGCCCCGAACGTTAAACAGGGAATGTTTGCCGTCTGGATTGCTCCTGGCGCCGTCGTTCCTCAAACTTTCGAGACTCTAGAGCCCTTCGAGATTTCCGAGAGGAAGCTTCGTGGCTTTATGTCCTATGGAATGCTTGCTGGCGCCGACGAACTCGGTCTCGGCGACGATCATTCCGGAATTGTCGAGCTAAACCCTAAAGAAAACTACGCCCCGGGTTCTCTCTTCGCCGACGCCTTCGATTTGAACGACAAAATTATCGAAGTCGAAAACAAATCCCTGACTCACCGCCCCGATTGTTTTGGCCTCTTTGGCTTCGCTCGAGAAGTTGCCGGAGTTCTCGGCCAGCCTTTCGAGCTTTCTCTCCCCGCCGAAACGCCGCTAAGCTCAGTCTCCTCCGATATCTCCCTCAAAATATCCGACCCCTCTCTCTGTCCGCGCTATTCCGCCTTCGTTTTTGAACTCAAGCCCGAAACCCCTTCCCCCTACCTTTCCGCTAACGACATTTTTCTTTACAAGGCAAGTATGCGCCCTGTTTCTCCGATTGTCGACCTCACAAACCTCGTCATGCTAAAAACCGGCCAGCCTTCCCATGCATTTGACCTCGATAAATTCCTCTCTGCCTCCAATTCGAAATCTCTCGAAATCGGTGTCCGCTCTGCCCGTAAGGGCGAAAAACTCCTCCTTCTGGACGGAAAAGAAGTTTCCCTCACCCCCTCCGACATCGTTATCACAAGTGCCGACACTCCTGTCGCCCTCGCAGGCGCCATGGGCGGAAAGTCCACCGAAATCGACGCCTCGACTTCTCGCGTTGTCCTCGAAGTTGCCAGCTTCTCTCTCTACAATCTTCGAAAGACTCAAATGTCCCACGGTCTATTTTCTGAGGCTATCACCCGCTTCACAAAAGGTCGCCCCGCGACAGATTTTGCTTCCACCGTCTCTCTTTTAAAATCCGGTTTTTCCTCCGAACTAAACGCCAATCTTCTCTCCGAGTCCGAATTCATCACCCCCACCCTCCTCGACCTGAACAAAAATTTTATACAAAATGTTGTAAAAATTACCAGAACAGGGATAAATTCGCTCCTCGGAACGCAATATTCTGACGATTTAATCGAAAAAACCCTTAAAAACGTCGGCTTCTCTATTAAGAAATCTGAAGAAAAAACCGCAAAAACCCTCTCAGAAACTCCCGAAAAATCAACTCTTTTCGAAATATCCATCCCACTCTGGCGAACCGACATCAAAATCAAAGAAGACATCATCGAAGAAATCGGTCGCCTTCTCGGCTACGACAACATTCCTCTCTCTTTTCCGAACCGCCCGTTTACCTGCGCCTCTATCGACCCCATGCTCTCCCTAAAATCCTCTCTCCGGACTATCCTTTCCGACCGTCTAGAAGCGAACGAACTTTTAACCTACTCTTTCGTTTCGAAAAAACTGCAAGAAAAAGCTGGAGAAAACCCCGAAGATTCTTACATAATAACAAATTCCATTTCCCCCGAACTCGAATGTTTCCGCCAGTCTCTCGTCCCCTCCCTTCTTGAAAAATCCTTCGAAAACGAAAAATCCGGCCATAAAAACTTTACACTTTACGAGCTTAACCAAGTCGCCAAAAAATCCTTCGGCCTCTCCCCTGAAAACGTCCCAAATCTCGAAACCCATCTCGGCCTAGTCTCCCCAGGCGACTTCTACGCCCTAAAACACCTTCTTCTTGAGCTAGAAAAATCCCTAAGATTAAAGTTTATCTTTAAACCTCTCGACTTAAATTCCGTTTCTAATGCTCCTTTCCTAGAGCCTCTCCGTTCCGCCTCAATCTCCATTCAAAATTCCGATAGAGAAGTCTCTCTAGGTGTTTTTGGCGAGCTAAAATCTTCCGTAAAATCCTCATTCAAGCTTTCTCAAATCTCCTCTGGTCTCGAACTAAATCTCTCTCCGCTCCTTGGCGAAAGCTCCCATAAAAAACTCAACTTAAAACTCTCGAAATACCCCTTCGTCTCTCGCGACTTGACCGTTCGAGTTCGCGAAATCATTCGCTACGAAGAAATCGAGTCACTCATTCGCGAGACTCTTGAGTCCGAACCCGATCTTCTCTTCAAACTCACTCCTGTTTCTATCTTTCAAATCCCCCTTGCCCCAACCAAAAACCTCTCCTTCCATCTCGAAATTTCGAACTTGAAGAAAACTCTTACTTCCTCCGAAATTTCTGATATAATGAAAAAAATCACTAAAAAACTAGAAAAATCCGACGCCGAAATCGTCTAAGTCTAAACCTGAAGGAGGTCAGTTATGGAAGAAAAAGCCCTAAAAACATCGTGGAAACAGAGAATTGTCATCGGTCTCATCGCTGTCCTTCTTCTCGGTTCGACAATTGCAATTTATGCCTTCACTGTCCTTGGGAACGAAGTCGACTACTCTAAAATGACCCAAACTCAGCTCGAAACCGCCTACGAACAAACTTATTCCGAATACGAAGCCGAAGTTTCCGCCCTCTCTTCCCAGTACTATAACGAATTCGTCGCATATAAGACCAACGTCAAGGCCTACAACACCACAACCGCAAACTCCGGCGGAGTCGTCATGAAAGACCTCAAAGAAGGCACCGGCGCCGACCTTCCCGAAAATTATTCCGCCTACTACATTGGTTGGTGTGCCGACGAAACCATTTTCGATTCCAGCTTCGATAATTACGAAGAGCCGACCTCCCTTAAAGCCCCGCTCGCCGTCACTCCCGACAGCCTCATCGACGGCTGGTACACTGGGACCGAAGGCATGAAACTCGGCGGAATCCGCGAAATCACCATTCCTGGCCCTCTCGCCTATGGCGACACTCAAGAAATCTGTGGCGGAAAGAACACTCCGTTAAAATTCATCGTCCTTGCCATAGAAACCAATTCTAAACTCGAAGAACTCTCCAAAAAACTGAACAACATCTATCTCGCTCTTTCCGACGTTTACACTCAGAATTACTCCAACTATTCCGCCCCCGACGTCACCGGCTCCGATAGCTCCGAGAATAACATCGAAATCTCTCCAGAGGAATAGCTTAGTGGCTCGTCCGACGTTTTTCTTTTACGATTTAGAGACCTCCGGCTTGAGTCCTTCCGACGACCGCATCATGCAGTTCGCCGGCCAACGCACCGATTTGAACCTCCATCCTTTAGACGACCCTGTCAATCTCCTCGTAAAACTCCCTGACGACACGCTCCCTTCCCCCGGAGCCATTCTCACCACAAAAATCACCCCTCAAAAAACCCAAGAAGACGGTCTCCTCGAGCACGAACTCGCCGAATTCCTCGCGAAAGAAATCTTCCGCCCCGACACTATCATCCTCGGCTTCAACTCCGTCCGTTTTGACGATAAATTCATCCAACATCTCTTCTGGCGTAATTTTTACGACCCTTACGAATGGCAATGGCGCGATGGTCGTTCTCGCTGGGATATGCTCGACGTCGTCCGCATGACTCGTGCTCTCCGCCCAGAAGGAATAAACTGGCCCGTAACCGACGACGGAAAGCCCACGAACCGCCTCGAGCTCATCACGAAACTCAACGGAATTTCTCACGAATCCGCTCACGACGCCCTTTCCGACGTAAACGCCCTTATCGACGTCACTCGCCTCATTCGCGACCGCCAACCCAAACTCTTTTCCTATCTCTTCAAAATGCGCGACAAAAGGGAAGTAAAGTCCATGATAAACCTTTCCTCGCCCTCCCCCTTAGTCTATACTTCCGGCCGTTTCGGCTCAAAACACAATTTTACAACCGTTGTTTTTCCTCTATTTTTAACCAAAAAGGGCAACGTCGTCGTTTTTGATCTCAGAAAATCTCCCGAAGAGCTCCTGAAAGAAACCTTCCCCGAAACTCCTTTAAAAGACATTCCTCTGGAAGAATTCTGGAAATTCTCCCCAACCGTGAAGGAACTCGCCTTCAACAAATGCCCCGCCGTCGCCCCTCTCGGCGTTCTCGACCAAGAATCCGGCTGGGAAAAGCTCGAGCTCTCTCGTGACCTCATCGAGAAAAACCTCTCCGCCCTAAAATCCTCCGCCGATTTCCTTAAAAAACTCAAAAAAGCCTTCTCCTCCGGAGAATACGACAAACCTCCCGTTGACGTCGAATCTTCTCTTTATGATTCTTTCATTCCTGACGCCGACAAAGTTCGCCTCGCCGCCGTCCGAACCGGAAACGCGACCTCCCTTGCCGACTTCCACCCTAACTTCGCTGATGAGCGCCTTCCCGAACTCCTCCTTCACTACAAAGCTAAAAACTTCCCGACCTCCCTCTCTGACTCCGAAATGGAAAAATGGCAAGAATACCGCCATGCTCGCCTAAACCGCCAAGCCCCCGTCTTCCTTTCCGAACTTAAACAATTCAAAGAAGTCGCAGAAAAGTCCAACAACTCCGACCAACTCTTTCTCCTCGAAGAACTCTCTCTCTGGTATCAATCCCTCCAAGATTCCGATTATTAACCCCTTTAGAAACACTATATCTCTTCATTATAGCACAACCACTTTAATTTGTCAAGTCCACACCAAGCTCGCCTCTAGAAAAACTCCAAAAACACCCAAAACCCCTAAAACACCCTAGAAACCTCTCCTAGCCCTCTCTCTGGACATTTTTAGAAAAAAAGAGTATAATACTAAAGTTTATGGAAGACAACTTTATAAAGATTCGTGGCGCCCGCCAACACAACCTAAAAAACATCGATGTCGATATTCCCCGAGATAAGTTAGTCATCATCACCGGCCTTTCCGGTTCCGGAAAGTCCTCTCTCGCTTTCGACACCATCTATGCCGAAGGCCAGCGTCGTTATGTTGAATCCCTCTCTTCCTATGCCAGAATGTTTCTCGGCGTCATGGATAAACCCGACGTTGACACAATAACCGGCCTCTCCCCCGCGATCTCCATCGACCAAAAATCTACTTCTCGAAACCCCCGCTCAACCGTCGCGACCGTCACCGAAGTTTACGATTATCTCCGTCTTCTTTTTGCTCGCGTCGGCGTCCCCCACTGCCCCGTCTGTCATCGCGAAGTCTCCCGTCGCTCCGTCGAAAACATCGTCGACGAAGTTCTAAAACTCCCCCTCGGGTCGAAGTTAATTCTCCTCGCCCCTCTCGTTTCCGCTAAAAAAGGTGAATTTGCCCATATCCCCGACCAATACATCTCGAAAGGTTTCTCTCGCGTCCGCGTGGACGGAATCATCTACGCCCTCGACGAATTCCCCGAACTCGAAAAAAACGAACGCCACGACATAGAACTCGTCGTTGACCGTTTTATCCTCTCTCCCGACCTCTCGTCTCGTATCACCGGCTCCATTGAACAAGCCCTAGAAATCGGCCAAGGCATCATTAAGCTCCTCAAAATCTCCGACAACTCCACCTCCATTTCTAAAAAGGGAATCGACGAGTCTGACGTTTTAACCTTCTCCCAACGCTACGCCTGCGACCTCCACCCTAACGAACTTATCCCCGAGCTCACTCCCCGACTTTTTTCCTTCAACGCTCCCGAAGGCGCATGCCCGACCTGTACGGGGCTCGGAAGCCGCATGGAAATCGACCCTGCCCTCGTCT
Source organism: Candidatus Saccharimonadota bacterium (assembly GCA_017545595.1). Classification (GTDB taxonomy): domain Bacteria; phylum Patescibacteriota; class Saccharimonadia; order Saccharimonadales; family Saccharimonadaceae; genus Nanosyncoccus. The sequence goes on from JAFWLO010000011.1 coordinate 27,995, forward strand.
TCAACCCAAATTTAACCATCTCTGAAGGTGGAATCCGCCCCTTTAACCGCGTTTCCTACGATTCTTACTGGCTGAAACGCCTTGCCATGGTCGGCGAACGCCACGGCTTCTCTATTCACGTCCCCATCCGCGACCTAAAACCCGCCGACCTCGACATTATCCTCTATGGAACCGGAAACGAAAAATACCGCGTAACCGTCTCTGGTCGTGGAAAATTCTCCGAAGGAACGACTTACGAAACCACTTTTGAAGGCGTTATTCCTAATCTCGAACGTCGCTACAACAACCCCGACACTTCCGAATTTATCAAGAAAGATATCGAACGTTTCATGCGCGTCCGCGAATGTCAGACCTGCCACGGCGCCCGTCTAAAACCTTCCGTCCTCGCCGTTACCGTCCACGATTTAAACATTATCGATATGTGCTCTCTCGACGTCGATTCCACCCTTAAAATCCTCAATCAAGACCTTAAATTCTCCCCCGAAGAATCTCTAATCGCCGACCCCATCCTTAAAGAAATCCGCGAACGCGTTCAATTTATGCAAGACGTCGGTCTCGGCTATCTCGAACTCGGCCGCGCCGCGAACACCCTCTCCGGAGGCGAAGCTCAACGCATCCGCCTCGCGACTCAAATCGGCTCCGGCCTCCAAGGCGTTCTTTATGTTCTCGACGAGCCTTCAATTGGCCTTCATCAGCGCGACAATGACAAACTCATCTCCACCTTAAAACACCTCCGCGACCTCAAAAACACCGTTCTTGTCGTCGAGCACGACGAAGACACCATGCTCTCGAGCGACTACATCATCGACATCGGTCCTGGCGCCGGTTCTAAAGGTGGCCGTCTTGTCGCCGCCGGCACCCCCGAAGAAGTCATGAACAACCCCGACTCCATCACCGGAAAATACCTTTCTGGCGCCCTTAAAATCGACCCCCCGAAAAAACGCAGAAAACCCAAAAAGGGCAAATTTTTGACTGTCGTTGGCGCTCGCGAAAACAACCTTAAAAACCTCACCGTCAACTTCCCTCTCGGCGTCATGACTGTCGTTTCCGGTGTCTCTGGTTCCGGAAAGTCCACCCTCGTAAACGAAATTCTCGCAAAAGAACTTCAAGCCCGCCTGAACCACGCCCAGACCGTCCCAGGTCTCCACGATCGAATCGAGGGCATAGAAAACCTCGACAAAGTCGTCATCGTCGACCAATCCCCAATCGGCCGCACCCCAAGAAGCAACCCTGCGACTTACACCGGCGTTTTCACCGCCATCCGCGACCTCTACGCTGCCCAGCCCGAGTCCGAGCTTCGTGGCTATAAATCCGGGCGCTTCTCCTTCAATGTCAAAGGCGGACGTTGCGAAGCTTGTCAGGGTGACGGCGTTAACAAAATCGAAATGCATTTCCTCCCCGACGTTTACGTCACCTGTCCCGAATGTCACGGTCGTCGCTACAACCGCGAAGCTCTCGAAATAAAGTACAAAGGAAAAGACATTTCCGAAGTCCTAGAAATGACTATTGACGAAGCTGTCGAATTCTTTTCTAACATCCCTGCCATCTTTAACAAACTAAAAACCCTTCAAGAAGTCGGCCTCGGTTATATTCGTCTCGGTCAGCCCGCAACAACCTTCTCCGGAGGCGAAGCTCAGCGCATCAAACTCGCGACCGAACTCTCTCGTCGTTCAACCGGAAAAACCCTCTACATTCTCGACGAACCTACAACCGGTCTCCACACCGACGACGTAAAGCGTCTCCTCGCCATCCTCGACAAACTCGTCGCTGGCGGAAACACCATGATTATCATCGAACACAACCTCCACGTCATAAAATCCGCCGACTGGATTATCGACATGGGTCCCGAAGGAGGCCAAGGAGGTGGTCGAATCATCGCCGAAGGCACCCCCGAATCCCTCGCAAAAAATCCCGACACCCCGACAGGGAAATACCTCAAAAATCTCCTCAAAAACTAAAAACCGAACAAACTAATTTCCCCGCATCACCCCAGTAAAACCGAACAAAACCTTAAAATTAGCTTAAAATAACCTTAAAAACTTTCTCCCTTGTTTTTTCTTTAAAAACGTGGTATAATAGTATTAGTTTCCCAAAACCGCACCTTTAAAGGAGGAACTTATGCAGAAAGAAAGTTTACCTCGAAACAACGACCTCAGCATCATCAACGAAAAATTCGTAGAAGAGCTCGTCTCGTCTAAGCCTGACTCGAGAGAAGAAAACCACGCTATCGCCGTTCTTACCGGCCTCGTCAAAGTCCCGAGCGGAACATGGATTGATCTCTGTATGACCCCAGGCGGCCCCGAAGGTCCCGATGACACAGCTTATCGTCGTCGCATCATCAAATTCGCCACGGTTTTAACCGCCAACACTTTCGGTCGCCTTCGCTACGAAGTCTTCGACGCCATCGTCACTCGGATGAGTCTTTTCTATGTCAAAAACAGCTGGGGGCCTTCCCGGGTTTTCGCCGAATTCACCTTCAATCAGTTATTTTTTCACCTCATTTACGACCTCGCCACAACCGACCAGAACACTTTCTCTAACCTCGACGCGAGAATCGTAAAGCTCTTCAGAATCTCCCTCGAGCATATCAATGATTGTCTTATCCGCGCCTAACTTCCTCCAAACCCCGACCCCTCCCCAAGGGGTCTTTTTTATAATTTCGCCTCTCTCGACCCCTTGCTATATCTAAAAACCTCAATTATAATAGTTCTATCACATAAGGAGGTAAACATGTCTGATTACAATTTAAGTTTGAGCGTCCGCACCGAAACAGGGAAGAAATCTCTCGCCCTCCGAAAGTCCGGCCTCGTTCCATCTGTTATTTATGGCGGAAAGTCCGAAATCCTCGCTCAGTCCCCCTACAACGAAACCGAAAAAGTCCTCAAACTCGCCGGTTATCACTCGCCAATCTCGCTCGAGATTGACGGCAAGAAAACACTCGCTCTCGCGAAATCTGTCTCTATAAACCCAGTTTCCCGCCGAATAGTATCCGTCTCTTTCCAAAAAATTTCCGAAAGGAAAGTCGTCGAGGCGACAGCTCCAATCGTTCTTGAAAATTTCGAAGCCTCCGAAGCAAACAAACTCCACCTCACCCTCTCTCAACAGCTCGAAGAAATCTCCATAAAGGCCAAACCTTCCGCTCTTCCTGAGAAACTCCTTGTCGATGCCTCGGGCCTTGCCTCTCTCGACGATAAAATCCTTTTAAGCGACCTTACCCTCCCGAAAGGTGTCGAGTTTGCCGAAAAAGACCTTGATCTCTCGCAAGTCGTCGCGACTCTCTACGACTCCGCCGCCGAAGCCGAAGCTCGCGAAGCTCAGTCTTCCGAAGAATCCGAGCCTGTCGAAGCGGCCGACGTCCCGTCCGACAACGGCCAAAAGCCAGAAAATCCCGAATCAGCCGAAGCTTAATTCTCTTAAAGAACAAGCAATCAAAAAGCCGCCCTTCCTGGGCGGCGTTTTTAGGGGTATAGGTTGCAGAGAAAGATAGCAATAAATTTAATTTCTCTTCATAAGAAGATAAACAAGATCGTCAATAAACTGTTGCATCTTCTGATTCAACTCAGAATACAGTTCAAACAAATCAACCATCTTGTCCGCTAAATACGAATTCATATCGTCCGCCGCAACAACCGAAGAATAATCCCCAATCATTTCTTCAAGCTCGTCAGAAATATTGTTTTCCAGCGCAACGATATCGGTCAAATAAATCTGGACCTCTGTTCCTTTAGTCCAGGCTTTATCGCTTCGCATAATTTCGCTCAACTCTTCAAACAACGAATCAAGCCGTTTTAATTTCTCACGAACTTCTATCCCATTCGACATTCTAAACCCCTCCTTTAACAAAATGTCAGCCATAAAGAACAAAAAATACCCCTATCCTTTCATTATACCACACTCTTTCAAAAAAGTCAAGCTTAACTCTGTTTTAAGCCTAAATCACCTCTAAACCACTCAAAAACAATCTCTTCATAGACATCTAAACTCCGCCCTCTACCTCTAGTGTTTCTTCAAAGCCTCCGTGTTAGCGATTAACCTCTCTACGAACGCCTTTTTCGCCTCAGGATAGTTTTTGTTATCTCCCCTCCAAGCCTCCAAAGCTGGCTCCTGAACCGCACGCGCAAAGGAGAAGGAAACTGGCCAAGGAAATGGCCCTTGATTCGTGATAGCCTGAAGATTCTCCGTCGCCTGTTCCGGCGTTTGCCCGCCAGACAAGAAGACTACCCCAGCGACATCCTTAGGAACAAATCTCTTAAGAACCCTTGAAGTCCAAAGCCCAACCTGTTCCGGAGAAGATTGTTGCGTATATTTCTTCCCGGCACAAATCATATTCACCTTCAAAATCACCGCATTCATCTGGACCTGCTTCTCTTTAAGCTCTCTAAACAACTCTCTAAGAATTATCCCCGTATATCCTGCGCATTTCTCAATCGGATAATCCCCGTCATAAACCACCTCCGGCTCCACAATCGGCACAATCCTCGCCCTCTGACAAGCTTTCGCGTACTCCGCCAAAATTTCCACATTTTTAAGAATCTCATTTTTCGACGGCGTTGTCTCAGAAATCTCAAAAGCCGCCCTCCACTTCGCAAACCTCAGTCCCATCTCATAATATTCATCAAGCCTCTCGTCTATCCCCTCGAGTCCAAGCGTGTATTTTTCGCTCGACCCAGAAAAATTCTGAAGCCCGAGATCAACTTTTATCCCCGGAATAACCCCTCTATTCGTCAAAAACTGCACGAAATTCTGCCCGTCGTCCGCTTTCTGCCTCGCCGTCTCGTCGAACAAAATCACCCCATTAACATATTTCTCTAGTCCTTCAGCCGTAAAAAACAAGTTTCGATAGTCTCGACGATGCTGATAATCGTCAGGAATCCCAGCTATCTCAAACTTTTTATGAATCGACCCTCCAGATTCGTCCGCCGCCAAAATCCCTTTTCCTCTCGTCATCAGTTGCGACGCCATCTGTCTAAGATTAACTCCGCTCGACTTTTCTTCTCGAACCAGCTCTTCAAGCTCCTCAAAATCTTTTGTCTCATCGAGCCTCGTATTCTCTATATTAAACTTCGCCATAAGCAGGGAATCACCTACGGTTTTCCTCCTCAGCGCCGCCCCGAACACACTCGCTGCTACAATAGAATACGTCGTAAGATGCGTAAACAGCTCTGTCTTTCTTAGTTTCGCAAATTTCACCTCTGTTTTTTCAATAGAAACGCCCTCTTCAGAAATCCGACAAACCCTCCCCCTTGAAGAAATCCCCTTCGTCTCTTTATCCGCAAACACCAGTTCCGCTCTCTCGACAAGTGGAATTGAAGCCTTAGTCAACTTCTTCGGCGCATAAATCGCGAGCCTCGTCCTCGGATTTTCCTCTAAAATCTTCGAGATATCTTCAGCGAGTTTATTAGAAATAATCGCCGACCTATCCACAAAAATCCACCCATATTTTTTGTCAAAATCCTCTGGATCTATCTCCGTCGCGCGTTTTTCCGTCGGAACAAGATAAGAAATCTGTTCCCCAGCACACAAAATATATCTATGATTAATGTTTTTCACCTTAGAATAATCAAAATCGCCTCTCTCGAGTCGAATATCCTCGCTAAACACATCCGCCTCGATTCCGAACCTCCTAAGCACCTCAAGCGTAACCACAACCCCAGAAAACACACTAGTCCTCTTAAAGAACTCGTGTGCACTCCCATCAAACCCCCAATCAAGCCACTTCACCCCTCTCTCGTCCGTTTCGAGCTCCTCTTTCCGTTCATTCAACATCAAATAACTATCTTTTAACACATTTCCAACAATCAAGATCTTTTCGCTCATGCTAAAATTATACCACATTACCCCGCCTAAAAACACTATGAGGTCTAAAATCCTAAAACCAACTCCAAAAACTCAACCAAAACAAATCAAAAATCCTCAAAAACCTATCTGAGAACCAAAAAACCGCCCCTTAGAGCGGTTTTCTATAATTCTATCGAACCTCGACGCGGACTCTCGGAACGTTTTTCCCGGAAAAGTGAGCTTTTTTCGTCTTCACGAAGGTCACAACTCCATCTTTCTTCGCGTGAATCGTGAAATTTCTCGACATATAAGTTCCTTCGCCAGGGATTTTCGTGCTTCCAGTTTGGCGGACGAGAACTTCTCCAGCCTTAACTTTTTGACCGCCAAAGCGTTTTACGCCAAGGCGCTGTCCAGCGTTGTTATGTACGTTCTTAGCGGTACCGCCAGCTTTGACATGTGACATCTTATTGTTTCCTTAATACTATTATTTCGCGAGCAACAATCTGTCCTTCTCTGTGATAAAGCAAGTCTTCTTGCCTCGCGTTTCTAAAACTTACTACATTATACCCCAACCCTTGAATTTCGTCAAGGATATTCAGCCGAGAATACTCCCCGTTTTCCCTAAGCCACGCCGGAACCGCAATCACAACCGGCGTATCCGCTTCTATCTGCCCAGAAAGATTCTTCAAAAACCCTAAAATCGTCGCCTTGCACGTCATTTTTTCTTGTTTTAGTTTAATTTCCGCTGGCGGATTCGACATCGGTTGCCCGAGATACGTCTCAGCAACAACCGCCCCTATCTTTGCCTTCTCCCCCCAGTTAAACTCCGTCGCGTCCCCCTCAGAAAGAATAAAATCGCTATATCTCTTCATTATATCACACTTAACTAATTTTGTCAAGGTTTCATCTGTTACATCATCTGTTTCTTCGCCATTTTCCCCGCTCGAACTTTTCCTAAAACTGCCTTTTCTGTCCGAAAGGCTTGAAAAACTGTTTTTACTCTCCGCACACTCAAGAAGCCACTCTAAATTCCTCTTCGTGTATTCGACCATCCTCGGGTTCAAATCCGTCCCAAAAACTCGGTATCCGTCCAAAAACGCCTCCTGAAGCACCACTCCCGTCCCACAAAACGGGTCGAGAATCCTCGTCCCCGTCTCAAGCGGCCCTGCAAGGTTAATTAGAATCTGCGCAAGCTTCGGAGGCAACATCCCGACTTTAGCATCTCTTGCTGGCCTCCTCTGATCTCGCTTCGCATAGTCCGAAATGTTCTGAACGTGAGTCAACTTGAAATTTCCGAATTTCGTCAACATAATTTCAACATGATTTTTCTTTTCCGCAAGTTGGTTATGATGAGAAGTAGCAGTTGACAACACAGCAGTTTTATTTTCCAAAACCCGAACACTCCTGCCCTCTCTCGAGAGTATCTTCTTTAGTTTAAGCGCCTCGGCTCGAACTGCTCTTACGTCTCCCGTCCGGAAGTCAGAAACCCCGAGCGTAATTTTTCCTTCTGGAAGCCTCAAAAGAAAACGGACAAGTTCTTTCTCGCCCTTCGGAAGCTCCTCTCCAAATTTCAACGTCCCCCCAAACCTAGAAAAATCCGGAAGCTCCCATGTCTCAAACGTCGCGAGTCCGCACCCGCCAAAAAACTCTGTATCCCTCTCCGAAGAACCTCTTCGAATCCTTCCTAGTCCCTGTGTTGTCTCGCCCATATACTTTACATCAGAAAAAAAGCTCTCAAGCTCCGCAAGCGAAATTTTTGGCTGTCTCCCGAGAACGGCTAGATATTTCATTATCTAAATTATACCACATGTGCTATAATTTTCCTATGTCGTCTAAAAAACAAACACGCGAATTCTCCCCCTTAAAAGCCCTCCTCTCCGTCGTGACCTTCGGTATTGTCATCTTTATAATTATTTCAAACTGGGACGATATCATGGTTGCTCTCGACCACATCGGCGAAACCAATCTCCTCATTCTCCTTCTTCTCATTCCTGAACAGCTCATGATGCTCTATTGTGGTGGAAAAATCTTTTTCTCGTATCACGACGAAAAGCGTCCTCTCTCTGCTCCCGAGCCGAAAACCTCTGAGCTGATTCGCATCTCCCTTGAAAGCAACTTCGCTCGCCAAGCTTATCCCTCCGCTGGCCTGAGCAGCGCGGCCTTTCTCGCCTGGAGGCTCAAACCCTACCAATTCACCTCCGCCCAAACCAGTTTCATCTATATCCTCCGTTATTTCGCCATCGTCTGCACAAACCAAGCCCAAACCCTCCTCGCCGTCCTCGTTATCGCTTTCTCCTTCGACCTCACCCCTGCCGGCCAAACTATTCTCCTTCTAGCCGGCTTCATCGCCATTCTGACCGGTCTTTTTCTCGTAGCAACCGTCTTCCTCATCGCAAACAAGTCCCGCATCGTCTGGTTTGCGACTCGCGGAACAGCCTTCATTAATTACCTCGTTCGAAAACTCACCTTCGGGAAACGCCGAAAAGTCCTCGACACGAAAAAATCCGAAGAATTCCTCTCCGAACTCCACGAAACCTACAAAACCGCCCGAAAAAACCCCATCATCATCAAAAAACCCATCCTCTGGGGAATGTTTTATAGCTTTTTTGAAATCGCTACATACTGGGTCGTCGCTTCTAGCTTCGGCTACCCCCAGCTTTTTCCTCAAATCATGATTGGCGAAGCCGTTGGCTCCGTCGCTGGAATTTTTATGCCATACGGATTATACGAGCTCGGCATGGCCGGTGCCATGGCTAGCCTCGGCGTCGATCTTGGTCTGGCCAGTCTTATCGTCGTCATCACTCGCATACTTATCCTCCTCGAAAGTCTCGTTCCAGGCTACATCGTCTACCAAACCACACTCTCTCGCTCTAAAAAACTCGGTGAGCCTGCCTACTCGCCCGAACTCGAACATCCTCAAAAACCCGATTCAGAAAACGAAACACCAGAAACAGAAAAGGCGAGTTGATGTCCGACGTCCCCCGTTTTAGCGTTACAGATTTCATCGGAATCTGCAATCAAACCTTGGATTACGCATTTTCCAACGTCGAAGTCGAAGGCGAAGTCGCAAACTACCGCATTTCTAAAGGAAAGTGGATTTTCTTCGACCTAAAAGACTCTACTTCGACCATAAACTGCTTCATGACCATTTTCCAACTCCGCACAACCATCCGCGAAGGAATGCGCCTCGCCGTCTCCGGAACGCCCCATCTAACCGACACTGGACGCTTTTCTCTGACTGTTTCAAACGTCCAACCTCTCGGAGAAGGGAACATCAAAAAATCCTTCGTCCTTCTTAAACAAAAACTCGAAAAACAAGGAATTTTTAGTCCCGAAAGAAAGCGCCCTGTCCCTAAAAACCTCAAATCCCTCGGTGTCATCTCTTCTGTCACCGCCGCCGGATATATAGATTTCATCAAAATCCTCAACGACCGCTGGGGAGGTCTCGACATTACCGTTGCAAACTGCGGAGTCCAAGGCCTCTCCGCCGCCGACGAAATCATCCGCGCCATAGATTTTTTCAACCTCAGAGGCGACGTAGAGATGATAGCAATCGTTCGCGGAGGCGGCTCTGCCGACGATCTCGCCGTTTTTAATGACGAATTTCTCGCAAAACGCATCGCTTCCTCTCGTATTCCTATCATCACCGGAATCGGCCACGAGGTCGACGAATCACTCGCCGACCTTTCAGCCGACGTCCGCGCTGCAACGCCGACTAACGCCGCTGAACTTCTCACTCCCGATAAACGCTCCGAGATTTGGCGAGTTTACGACAATCTCTCCTCTCTCGAAAAATATCTTACTCAATATCTCGAAACACTAAAAGAAACAAAGTCCTCCGCCCTCGCTTCCGTCTCCCGAGAAATCGATTCAAGAATCGACCTAAAAATTGGAGAAAACCTTCACAAACAAACCGTCCTTTCCTCCTTCGACCCAGAAAAAATCCTCAAACAAGGCTACGCCATCTTGAAAGGCGACTTATCCACAGGAAATGTTGTAAAAATTACATTAGCAAAGAAAATCCTCGAAGCCACAATTAACAGAGTAGAAAACCGCGCAAAACCCAAACTGTTGTAAATTTTACAACAGATTTTAAGCAAATTTCATCACAAAAATTGAACAATTATTTTATACAGAAAGGAAGATAAAATGACCGAAAAAACCAACAAAGAACAGGGGAATAAAGAAAGTATTTCTAGTACCTCCGAGAACAAACTCTCCATAACCGAAAAAATCTCCTCCCTCGACGAAAAAATCCAATGGTTCTATTCTGACGATTTTTCCCTCGACTCCGCCGAAGAAAACTATAAATCCGCCGTCTTCCTCGCCAAAGAAATCGAATCCGACCTAGAAAATCTAAAAAACAATATAAAAATCCTCGGCCACGACTTTACTCGCTAAAATGTTCGTGCTAAAATAAAACTATGTTTAATAATCAGTCTTCCCCTCAAATGCCTCCAGTTCCTCCCTCCGGAGCTCCTTCTTCTGGCCCGGGTTATGTCGCCTCTACTCCCGTTTCCGTCCCGAGCTCACGTTCCGGCGATTCTTCTCTTCTTAAAACCGTCATCATCATCCTCTTAAGTCTCCTTCTCGTCGGAGCTATCCTTCTTTCTTATTATTTCTTCCGAGAATATCGCGTCGCCCGAACAACAATTGATTCCCAAGTCGCCTCCGCTGTTGCGAAAGAGTCTAAAAATATCGAAGATAGCCTCCGCGCCGAGTATGACGAAGAAGAAAAGTCTCCTTATAAATCCTTCGGAGGTCCGACTGACTACGGCTCTCTCAGCTTTAAATACCCTAAAACTTGGAGTGCTTATGTCGAAAAAGATGCTTCCTCCGGCGGAGATTTCGTCGCCTATCTCCATCCCGACGAAGTCCCTCCTATAAACGACGACAATCCTATCGCTCTGACCGTAGAAATATCCACGACTCCTTACGATTCCTTCGTCTCAAACTACTCTCGTAACGTCGAATCTGGCGAACTTACAAGCTCAATCATTAAGATTAACGGCCAAGACGCAACTCGCCTTTCTGGAACTTTCGGACGAGAAGAGACCGGAACTCTCGTTCTTATCAAAATCCGTGACAAAACCGCCAGTTTCTGGACAAAGGGCGACATCTATATTTCCGATTACAATAAAATCCTAGAAACAATAACATTTAATCAATAAAGGAGAGAAAATGGCACACATCAACCGAAAATACATAGACACGCATTGGTTTATCTTTATCGTAAAGGGAATAATTTCCTTGCTGTTCGGCTGGGTTGCTTTATTCTCAATGAACCGCGAGTTCAGCTATATGATTATGCTCGTCGGAATGTTCTTGTTGTCCATGTCTATCATCGAGTTCATTAACGCCCTATATAAAGCCAAGAAAAAAACCGGTTGGTCCGCCGCCCTCTCGTTAGCCGTGGTTGACGCTGTTGTTGCTCTCGCCCTCCTCTTCACCATAAACCAAGACGTAACCTGGCACCTCGTTCTCGTTGCGGCTTACTCCTTCATTCGTGGCTTCTGCGAAATCGTCTCAGGTTTCAGGACGACAGTCGACCCAACCGACCGTTTCACTTGGGTTCTTGGCGGAATGTGTGGTTGTATCATGGGCCTTGCCATTCTCAACTCCGGCGAATACTTTGTCCGCTTCTTCGGAGCTTATCTTTTAACAATCGGAATTTGTAGCCTCGTCTATGGCGTCCACAATCACGTCCAAAAGCAAGAAGACCTCGAAGCACGCCGAGAAGCCGCAAAATCCCGCTCAAAAAAGTCCCGAGTCGCGAAAAAGTCCAAATAGTGTTATAATATCCTCATCATGAACTACAAATCTCCCAAGAAAGCCATCATAACCGACGCTGGCTTTGCCAGTCGCTTCCTCCCCATCACTAAAACCGTCCCTAAAGCCATGCTCCCGATCGGGAATCGCCCCGTCATGCAGCTCGTCATCGAAGAGTGTCTCGAAGCCGGAATAGAGCAGATTATCATCGTCGCAACTGAAGATGGAAAACCTTTCTACGAAGATTATTTCAACAACAAAGTCGAAAAAGTTAAGAACCAACTTGCCTCTCAAGGAAAGTCCGATCGTTTCGAGTCCGTCGAAAAAGTTCTCTCCTTTCCTGAGATAAAAGTCATTGTCCAGGACCCTTCGCTCCCTTACGGGAACGGCTCTCCGATTGCCTCCGCGGCCAATTTTATCTCCCCCGACGAATCTTTCATTGTCGCTTATTCCGACGACGTCGTCTACGGTAAGTCTGCTGTAAAAGACCTCATCGAATCCTTCGAGAAACACCCCGACGCTCTCGCGATAGTCGGCGCCCAGCTCGTCCCTCACGAAGAAATTAAAAAATACGCCTCCGTCGATTTTGACGAATCCTCCGAAGTTCTGAAAGGCCTCGTCGAAAAACCCGCCCCCGAAGAAGCCAAGTCCGACCTCGCCTCTTACGGTCGCTACCTCTTGACCCCCGAAATTTTCAAATTCCTAAAACCTGAGAACACTGGCCTCGACGCCGAACTTTGGACCGCCGACGCTATCGCAAAACTCATCCCTACAAACCGCGTTTACGTTAAAGAAACCTCAGGCCTCTGGATGACGACCGGCGACCCCCGCAACTACGCCTTCGCCCAACTTAAATACGCCCTCGATAACGAGCCTTACGCCAGCGAGCTGAGAGATTTTATCAACAAAAACTAAAGGAGAACCATGAACACCGCCGAATGGATTTTAGTAGTAATCTTATCCCTCACCCTACTTGTCTTCCTCGTTGTCGCAACTATTTTCCTTATTAAACTTATCGATCTCACAAAAGAAGCTAAAATCGTCGTAAAAACCAGCCAGGGAATCGCAGAAAAAACCGAAGATGTCGTAGAAAACGTTAAAGATTTCACCTCCATCGGCGGAATCGCCAAAGCTTTCGCAAATCGAATCGACCGAAACGGCGTAGAAATCGACCTCTCCAAAAAACCAAAAATCAAAGTCCCGAGCGACCCAGAACCAGCCGAATCTGCCGAACCGACTCAAGAAAGCGTCCCTAAAACCCCCACAGAAAAACCCACTCCAAGGTCCGCCACAAAACCTTCGACCGCTTCGAACTCTTCAACAAGATCCGCCCATGAAACAAAGTCCAAAAAATCCTCAAAAAACTAAGCTCAAAACCAATTCTAACGTAACAAAGATAAAATCCGCACTCGGCCATTTTCTTGGCATGATTTGCGGATTTTTTACTGGTATCTTTCGAGACGCGAAATAAATCTATACTACTTTCACACACTCCTCCCCAACAACTTCTCCAATTTCTTTCTTGAATTCTTCGCATACTTCCACTCTAAACGGCATCTTAAGTGCCTTTTTTTCTTCTCCGTCTTGAAGAACCAAGACAACATCCTGCATTCCTAAATTCCTATCACAGACTCTCTTAATCGCCTCAAGAATATTCGTGTCGTCCGGAGTCTTAACCAAAATATAAACTTTCTCTTTTCTCGTATCTTTAGGGGGTTTCACGACACGAATTTTTTCGAATTGAACATCCGCTCCTCCACCCGTTCCGGAGTTTCCGCTCGAAAACGATGCTCCTCCTCGAGAATATCCGCCTCCTCCTCCGACGCTCGAAGCTGAAGTTTTCGAACGCCTCTGGAATTTTGGAGCTTCCTTTGGTTCTCCGAGCCTCATTCCTGTCGACTCATACCCCTCGAGAACTTCGTCAGAAACAACTTCACAAGAATCCATCAACACTTTCGCTTCAGGAACAACATTTCCATTTTTATCTCGCGCATTAACTTTACCAATAACCTTCACAACGTTATCTTGAACTAATTTTCCGCCATATTCTTCATATACGCTCGGAAAAACCACAACTTCTTGCTCGCTTGTCTTATTTTCTATCTTCACGAACGCCATCTTCGTATTAGACTTCGTCAAAATCGTTCGAACTGCCGTAATAATCCCCCCGACAACAACCGTCCTTCCATCATATTGTTCACAAACATAAGAGAACGGATGAGTCTGTTCCTCGAAATAGGTATCGTATTTATCTAGCGGATGCGCTGAGACGTAAAGCCCCATCAAATCTCTTTCCCAGAGAAGCTGCTCCTTTTCGCTGTATTGCGCCGGCGAAGGCTTTATCTCGACTTCCGGAATTGCAGCCACCGCCCCAAAAGCCCCAAAAAGATCTGTCTGCCCACTTGCCGCGTCTTTTTGCATTTTCGCCCCATAAGCCTGAATATTTTCAAGATTATAAAGAAGATCACTCCTCGTTCCAAAGCTATCAAACGCCCCAGTTTTTATTGCCGACTCCCAAGCTTTTTTATTAAACTTTGTCGAATCAACACGTTTCGCAAAGTCACATACGCTCTTAAACGGCCCTCCGCTATCTCTTTCCGGAATAACTTTTTCCTCGACAAGTGCTTTTCCGACGCCTTTAATCCCAGAAAGCCCGAAACGAATAGTGTTTTCTCCCCCGACAATACCAAAATCCCCATAACTCTGGTTGATGTCCGGCCCGAGAACTTTAATCCCCATTCTCTTACATTCCGCAATCTCAATCGCTAATCTATCTGTCCATCTCATATCCGCCGTCATAAGCGCAGCCATATAAGCGTCAGGATAATGCGCCTTCAAATACGCCGTCCAGTAAGAAACCAGTCCATAACACGCCGCATGAGACTTATTAAAGCAATAGTTAGCAAAATCTAGTAGTTGTTTCCAAAACGTCTCCGCAATTTCTTCTGTTGCCCCTCCAACCTTGACCGCCCCCTCAATAAATTGCGGTTTGACTTTTTTCATCATGTCGATTTTCTTTTTCCCAACCGCTTTTCTAAGCGTATCTGCCTGTCCACCCGTAAATCCGCACCATTCTCGACTTATCTGCATGAACTGCTCTTGATAAATCATAATTCCATACGTGTTTTTTAAAGAATTTTCCAAACCCGGATGGAGGTATGTTATCGGCTCTTCGCCGTGTTTTCTACGAATAAACGAATCAATAAATTGCATCGGTCCCGGACGATACAAAGCTACCATAGCGATAATATCCTCGAAGTGGTCAGCTTTAAGGTCCTTAAGATAACGCTTCATTCCAGCCGATTCAAGCTGGAACACCCCTGTCGTTTCGGCATTTTGGAGCAATTTATAGGTTTTTTCATCATCCAGCGGGACAGAATACATGTCTATATCATCATGATAGACTTTTCGAATCATCCTTAAAGCATTATTAATCACAGAAAGGTTAGAAAGCCCCAAAAAGTCCATTTTAAGAAGACCCAGCTCCTCAATCGTTCCCATTGGAAACTGCGCTGCAATCGGCCCCTTCGCAGAAACTTCCAGCGGAACAAACTTAACGAGATCGTCCGGCGCAATCACGACCCCACAGGCATGCACCCCATGTCCGCGAATCGTTCCTTCTAGCCTGCTTGCAAAATCAAGAACTTCCTTCGAAGTCGGATTCGTCTCGTATTCATTCTTGAGGTCCGGAACGTCTCGAATCGCATCAGGAAGATGAACATGATGTCCCATAACCGGGTCTGGAACCATCTTTGCGAGTCTATCCGCCTCCGAATAGGGAACCTCGAGCACTCTCGCAACATCCCTCACGGCGTTTTTTGCCATCATCTTGCCAAAAGTCGCAATATTCGACACCCTTGCTTTTCCGTATTTTCTCGTACAATATTCAATAACCTCATCTCGGCGCGTATCTTGAATATCCGTATCAATATCCGGCATAGAAATACGATCCGGATTCAAAAACCTCTCAAAAAGAAGATCATAGCTCATCGGGTCGAGCTCTGTAATCCTCATTGCATACGCAAGAAGCGCCCCTGCCGCACTTCCACGCCCAGGCCCATACACGATCCCTTGCCTCTTACCCCAGTTGATAAAATCCCAAACAATCAAGAAATAACCGTTATACCCCATCTTATCAACAACAGAAAGCTCATAATCTATCCTCGGGAGAAGTTTATGAAGTTCGTCTCTAGTTTCATCCACTTTTTCGAGAATTTTTCTACATTCCTCGACAGTCAACTTACTCGCTTCTTCCTCTGTTTTTCCGCCATATCTAAACACCAATCCTCTAAAAACCAACTTGTCTAGATAAGTTTTATCGGTTTCTCCCTCTGGAACAGGGAATTTCGGAATTAAAATCCTCCCAAGCTGAAGCTCGACATTACATCTGTCCGCAATTCTTCTCGAATTCAAAACTGCCTCAGGACAAGTCTTCTGCCACCTCTTTATGATTTCTTCTGGAGGTATAACATGAAGTTGGAATTCCTTGAGCGACATCCTGTTCGTATCAGAAAGGTTTGAACCCGTCCCAACACAAAGCAAAACTTCATGCGCATCCTGGTCTTCATGGTTCAAATAATGCGCATCGCACGTCACCACAAGCGGTAGCCCCAGTTCTTTCGCGTGCGCCATGTGCCAATCGTTAATTTTTGTCTGCTCTGCCCAATGTGTCGGAGAATCTGGATGTCCATGGTCCTGCATCTCAAGATAAAATCTATCCTTAAACACATTTCGATACCAATCTATAAGTTCGAGAGCCTTTTTATCGTCACCCGCACGAATCGCCTCAGAAATCTCCGACCCCGCACAACCAGATAAACAGATAATCCCCTCATTATACTTCTCCATATCTTTATGGTCAGTTCGGGGTTTATAGTATTTTCCGTTAATCTCAGCATTAGACATGATTCGACAAAGATTCTCAAACCCCTTGTCGTTCATCGCAAGAAGAGTAATGTGGAACCTCTGTTTGTCATGCGCCGGATCTCTATCTTCGAGATTTCTTGCCGCGACATACGCCTCAAGCCCCAAAATCGGCTTAATTCCGGCATCTTTACAAGTTTTATAAAGCTCAACCAGTCCCGACATTGTCCCGTGGTCGGTCACTGCGACAGCTTCCATCCCATGTTCCTTCACAAAATCAACAAGTTCAGGAATTTTTGTCAGCCCATCAAGAAGGGAATAATGCGTATGGTTATGAAGATGGACAAAATCGCTCGGTTTAAGCACAATTTCTTCAGTTTCTTCAGAATTCTCCACTTTTTCTTGACTCATAATTCTATTATATCACCAAAATTTATGCTATACTTGAATTATGGATAATGATAATGCTTTAAAGTCGATAAAAACAAACCTAAACAAACCTAAAGGTTCTTCTTCCTCGGCAGAAAAATCCGAAACTTCCTCTGATTCTTCCGCTCCGGATTTTCTCTTTGCGGAAAGAAGCTCGAGCGACTCCGAAAAATCCCCTGAAGTTTCCTCCGTCCCCGAAGCCCCTTCCTCTGTTCCTGAGGAAGAGCCCGAACATTCCCCTATTGAAGAACCTTCAGAAAATTCCTCCCCAGTTGAAAAAATCGAAGTCCATCATATCTCCGACTCCGAACCGGAACCCGAAAAAGCCCCAGAACCCGAGACAAAATCCCCTTCGTCCGATTCTGGCGCAAAAATCCTCTCCATGGAGACCGAAAGCGAACCCGTCGTCTCCGTCCCCGAGTTCGACCCTGAAGCTCCCCGTCTCTCGACCGAGCCAAAGAAGAAAAAAAGCGGTCTTCTCGTCTTTCTCATTATCATTTTCGTCCTCTTTTTCTCGGCCTGCGCCGCGAGCTATTATGTCGTTGTTCTCCGTCCCGATTTAAATCCCTTCCAGAATTTCTTTAACCAATCTTCCTCTACCTCTTCGTCTTCTTCTTCGGAAAACACGACGAATCCTTCTGCCTCTCTTCCCGAAGAAGAGGTAGAAATCTCCCTCGAAGAAGAAAAGACTCTCCTTTTCAAACGCCTTTTCTCGCTTCACAGTGGCGCCGACTACGACGAAACGTTTAATGGCTCCAACCCCCTCTTCGAAGAAAAAGCCTATTTTGCCTTCGACGCATCTTATAATGTAACTGACGCCCTTTATTCTGGCAATCTCTCCGCTTCCGATCGAATTTATATCGTCACAAAAGCCCTTCATGCTCAGGACAAGCTCAAACCTCTTTCCGAGCTCGGAATTTCCGAAGAAGCGTACATTTCTGCCTATCCTGATAATTCCGAATGGTATTCTGAGGCAAAGGGCATTGAACAAACCGCTGTCGCCTCTCTCTATAAAGACATTTTCGGAAAAACCATCCGCCATCAAGATGCGACAGAAATCTGTGGCAGTTTAACATACAGTTCTGAGCTAAAAGCCTACATAACTCGACCAGAAGACTGCGGAGGAATTGGTGTCGGGCAACAACTTTATGTCATTTCTTACACTCAAAAGGGAACAGAATACTACGTTAATGTCGCTATCACAAACAAATACGACGGAGATCAAGCCCCGATAGAACAGCTCATCAACTCCGGAAATACCAATCTTTTCCCACAATATCGCTTCACCTTCGAACAAGCCGAAGGAAACTACTATTTCACTAAAGTTGAACCCCTCCCTGAAAGAGATTAGCTCATGACTCCCGAAAATCAGCCTCAAAAACCAGCGCCAACGGCGACTCCAGCGACATCGACAGCACAAGCAACGCCAACAACTCCAACAACTCCGGCAACAACAGCTCAGCCAGCTACGCCCGCAGCAAGTCCCGTGACGCCAACGGCAGCACAAACATCTCAACCTTCTACAACCCCTTCAGCCAGCACGGACCCTGCTCCTAAAACCGGCACTCCCGCTGGCGAATCAGCCCTAAAATCCCCCGAATCTATCTATCCTACTCCTGAACCGACTCCTCCTCCAGTCGTCCATCAAGAATCCCCCAAGCCCAAAACTCCCGTCCCTATCTCCGAGCTTACGCCTCCTCCCGAGGCCGCAGGAACTCCAGCCCCAGAACCAGAAGAAAAACCTAAACAGTCTCAAGAATCCTCCGCTCAGACTGGTCTGACTCCCGCCCAAATAGCTGCCGCGAATCTTGAAGAACCTGCAGAAAAAACTTCAACTCCCGCTTCTCGCGCCTTTGGGACAGCGACTCAAAAACGTAACGGAGCGACCATCTTCCTGCTCGTCCTCTTCTTCTTTCTTCTTGGCGCCGGAGCCGCAAGTTATTATTTCCTCGTCATAAAACCCGAACAAGATTCTAAAAACCGCCCGACTCCAACCATAATCACCCCAACAAATTCTACTTCAGAAACAGAATCTTCAGGAACTGCAGAACCAGTCGCCGAAGAAGGAGAAACTCCCGCCGAAACCCAAGAAGCTTCCCCGTCCGAAGAAGTCTCCGAAGAGACCGCTCCGACCGTTGACCCCGAACAAAGCTCCGCAGTTTCTCAATAAAGACAACTTAGCCCAAAGAGCGCTATTCCCGCCGCAACAGAAACATTAAATGACTCCTTCTCTCCAAACATCGGAATTTCTAAAAACACGTCAATTATATCATAAAACGAATAATTTATTCCTTCAACCTCCTCTCCGAGGACAAGGACGACTCTCTCTCCAAGTCTCTTTTTAAGCGTTGGAAAATTAGAATTACAGAGAGAAATTAACCTTTTATCTTCGATATTATTTTCTAAACCCGCAACAACATATCCTTTTTTCTTGAATTCTCTAAGTTCAGAAATTATATCATGAGATGAATAATTTTTAACTAACTTTTCCGCCCCGAGCGCCGTCTTTTCTATCTGTTTATTCAGCTTTTCTCTAAGATGCGGCAAAATTCTTTCGTCGTCCGGTCTCGGCGTATATCCCGAAAAAATCACCGCTTCCACCCCAAACCCTTCCGAAGTCCTTAGGATTGAACCGACATTTCCTGCCGAACGAATGTTATTCAAAACGACCACAACTTTCATACTTTTCATGATACAATAACTCTAGATATGATTCAAATCTCAAAAGATTCCACGTCCCAAATCATAAACGCCCTAAACTCCGGTCAAGTTGTCGCCCTTCCGACCGAAACCGTCTATGGTCTCGCCATCTCCCTTAACTCCCCGACCGCCCTCGAAAAGCTCATCTACCTAAAGCGTCGCGACCTTAAATCCGGAAAGGTTTTCACCCTTGTCCCGCCGACAAAGTCCGACTTCTCGACTTATTCCGTTCCGACGCGCCTCTCTCGAACTTTCATCTCTAAATACGTCCCCGGAGAAATCACCCTCATTCTCCATAAAAACCCCGAGTTTTCCCATCCTTATTTTAACCATTTCTCAACTATCGGCCTACGCCTCCCGAAGTCTCAGCTTTTCTTTAATATCCTCCCCGAAACCGGTCCGCTCCTTCTGACTTCCGCTAATCCTCGTGGAGACAAACCCGCGACCTCTTCCGAAGAAGTCGCCGAAACTCTCCCGAAGGTTGACGTCATCGTAGAAGGGAAGACCCCCTCCGGGAAACTCCCCTCGACCGTCGTCGATTTAACCGGAAAAACCCCTGTTATCATCCGCCAAGGTGACTTAAAGCTAAAATAATGTTATAATAGTCCTAGCGCTTCGCGCGTGCACTTTTTGTTCAAGAAGAAATGGAGGGGGCCCTATGAATATTTCGAGCGTTATTAATTTCGTGATGAATCTTGTATTTTTTCTACTTTGTTCAGCAACAGTTCTCTTCATCGACGTCCTTTTCACAGATTTCACCATAAAAATCACCAAGGCCGTCCTCGAAGATTACTTCGTAGCCCACAAACCCACGCCACGTTCCAAAAAAATCCACACGTTCCTCCGAGACAACCAATACTACTTAGGAATAGTTTTCATCATTATCATGGCTATCGTCGGCCTTTTGGTCGTCTCGAAACTCTTTCTTCTTATCATCGTGCGCTCCTAATCGGGGCGCTTTTTCTATTCTAAGAAAAATGGTATAATATTTCTCATGAATCGTTACGAACCGCTAAAAATCGAACAAAAATGGCAAGAAAAATGGGAAAAAGAATCTCCGTTCAGAGCTCTCGACGGCGCAAAAGCCCCTAAAAAATTCCTCGCAGAGATGTTCCCGTATCCCTCCGGCGCCGGCCTCCACGTCGGTCATGTCCGCAATTTCACCATCGTCGATATTCTAGCGCGTTTTTATGCCCAAAAGGGCTTTAACGTCCTCCGCCCCTTCGGCTACGACACCTTTGGCCTTCCCGCCGAAAATTACGCCATAAAAACCGGCGTCTCTCCTCAATCCGCGACAAAAATCAACGTAGAAAACTTCCGTAAACAGCTCAAACGCCTCGGTTATTACATAGATTGGGACAGGGAAATAAACACCTCTAATCCCGAATACTACCGCTGGACTCAGTGGTGCTTCCTCCAACTCTACAAAAAAGGTCTAGCCTACCAAAAAGAATCTTATCAATGGTGGTGCCCCGTAGATCAAACCGTCCTCGCAAACGAGCAAGTCGAAAACGGCCACTGCTGGCGCTGTGGGGCTGAAGTCGAAAAAAAGAAGATGAAACAATGGTTCTTCAAAATAACCGAATACGCCGATGAACTCCTCGAAGAAATCGATTCTCTCGACTGGCCCGACAAAATAAAAACCATGCAGAAAAACTGGATCGGAAAGAGCACCGGCGCGGAGATAGAATTCGAATTAGCTCCCGATTCTCAAGAAACCTCAGATTCAAGCACTAAAACAGCTATAACAGTTTTCACCACCCGCCCCGACACCATTTTCGGCGCGACTTTCCTTGTCCTCGCCCCCGAACATCCTCTCGTCCCGCTCCTCGCGACCGAAAACACCCGCCCCGCCGTCGAAAAATACTGTGCCGACTCCCTTAAAAAGTCTGAGATCGAACGCCAAGAAAACAAAGAAAAAACCGGTGTTTTCACGGGTTCCTACGCTATAAATCCCGCCACGGGCGAAAAAATCCCTATTTGGGTTGCCGACTATATCCTCTCGGGCTACGGAACGGGCGCAATCATGGCTGTCCCTGCAGGCGACGAACGCGATCGTGAATTTGCAGAAAAATTCAACCTAGAAATCCGAGAAATCGAAAAAACCCCAGAAAAACCCTTCGGAAAAGAAAAAACAACCTATCGTATGCGCGACTGGCTTATTTCTCGCCAACGTTATTGGGGTTGCCCCATCCCTATTGCTTACGATAAGTCCAGAAACCCCCACCCAATTCCCGAAGACCAACTTCCCGTCCTAATCCCCGAAGTTTCTGATTATAAGCCCGACAACACCGGCCGTTCTGCCCTCGCAAAAGCGACCGATTGGCTCAAAGTTAAAATCCCCGTCGTTGACGAAAAAACCGGCGAGACTCATCTCGAAGAAATGACCCGAGAAACCGACACTCTTGACGGCTATGCTTGCTCTTCTTGGTATCTCTGGCGCTACGCCTCCCCAAACTGCTCCGAATTTGCCTGGGACCCAGAAAAAATCGCCTACTGGGAACCCCTCGACATTTACTGCGGAGCCGACCACGCCGTCGCTCACCTTCTCTACATCCGTTTCTGGGCCAAATTCTTCGCCGACGAAGGAAAGCTCCCTTTCCGCGAGCCCGTAAAAACCCTTCTCTATAACGGCTACATCAACGCCCCCGACGGGAAGAAAATGTCGAAGTCAAAGGGCAACGTAATCGATCCTCTCGACGTCATAAACTCCGGCTATGGCGCCGACACCCTCCGCACCTATGAAATGTTCATCGGTCCCTACGACCTTGATGCCGCCTGGAACCCCCGCTCAGTCGGCGGTGTCCACCGTTTTCTCTCAAGAGTTTACGCTCTCGCGTTTGACAAACAAACCCCCGAAAATGCCCTTAAAAATTCCGGTAAAACCGACAAAGCCCCCGAAGAAATCCCTCAAAACGCCCCGCTTCGCGCAAAAACCATTAAGCGCGTAACCGAAGACATAGAACGCTATTCCTTTAACACCGCCGTTTCTGCCCTCATGGAATTCGTAAACGACCTCTACAAATCCGGCGCCTCTGCCGAAGACATTATCATCCTCGCGAAGCTTCTAAAACCCTTCGCCCCTCATCTCGCCTCAGAAATCCTTGAAGCCTACCATTCCGACGACTCTTGGCCAGTCTGCGACGAATCTCTCCTCGAGTCCGACCTCGTCCAGATCATCGTCCAAGTCAACGGGAAACTCCGTGGGAAACTTTCTCTCCCTGCCGAATTTCTCGAAAACGAAGAAGAAGTTAAAAAACTCGCTCTCGAAGATAAAAACGTCCAAAAATTCGTTAAAACCACTCCTAAAAAGACCATCTTCGTTAAAAAAGCCAAACTCCTCAATTTCGTAGTATAATCCCCAAAAACCTCTAAAATCCTCAAAAAAATCTTAAACCCAGCCCTAAAATCTGCTAAACCCCCCAAGAAATCCCCTATAACCCCTCTTCCTCTTGACATTTTGTCCCTCTTGTGCTATAATAGAAAGATAAATAGTCTTTTCTTCTTGCAATATACCCTAAAACGTGATAAAATACCCCCAAAGTAGTATGTATTATTAAAGGAGCATTATGCCTGAACCTAAAAAACAGAGCAGCCCTCGAAAAACTGGTCTCCGCAGGAGCCATCTTCGCCTGAAGCTTGCTCGTTCCGTTAATAAAATTTCCCCCGTAAAAGCCTTCGAAACCAAGAAGAAAACCCCTAACCTTAAAGTAAAAACCTCTAAATCTTCCAAAGCGAAAAAGGACTAGCGGTGGCGTCAAATCGGCATTTAGGCAGAATTATATCGCTTCAAAGTTTGTACGAATACGAATTCCGAAGCAAGGCGGGCGACAAAACAGCCGATATCGACCTTATCGTCGCGAAAAACATCATCCCTTACGAAAAAGCCCTCGGCGACACCGAATTCGTCTATCGCCTCACGAAAGGCGTCCTCGACCATGCAGCCGAGCTAGATAAGGATCTCGCCCCTCTCGCCCCCGAATGGCCCATCGAGTCCATCGCTTCAATCGACCGCAACGTCCTTCGCATCGGGCTCTACGAGCTTAAACATTGCATGGGTCAAGTCCCCCCGAAAGTCGCTATCAACGAAGCTGTCGAGCTCGCGAAGGCTTTCGGTTCGGAAAATTCCTCACGCTTTATCAACGGCGTTCTTGGGACTGCCTTCAAAAACCTTAACTTAGAAACCAATGAACAAGAAAACCCCAAACAGCCTGCCTCGGAGGAAACCTCCGCTAGCACGCAAGGGGAGTAATCTAAAAGTTCCGGAAGCCCTTCCGAAACAATACAAACCCTCCCCAATCACAAAATTTCGTGAGACAGTTTTCAAGAAAAAACCAGCCATCCAAGAAATCGTCCGCGAACCGACCGCAGGTGGCATAGTTTTTCGTCTCTCGAAAGACAAACACGACATAGAAATCCTACTAATTCAAGATTCAAAAAATCGCTGGACAATCCCCAAAGGTCATATCGAACCAGGAGAAACCGCAAAACAAACAGCAATCCGAGAAATCGGAGAAGAAGCGGGTCTTTTCCATATCAACGTCCTCTGTTGGCTTGGAAAAATCCACTTCAAATATCGCCGTCTCGACAAACTCGTTCTGATGACGACCCAGATCTACCTCGTCCATTCTCTCGACCTTCGAGAAACCCCAACAAAAGAAAAATGGATGAACGGCATAAAATGGTTTAAGTTTTCCGACGCTCTCGACGCCATCGAATACGAAGACATCGAAAAACTCATGCTAATTGCAAAGAAAAAAATCAGAAGTGGAGAATACTAATATATGGACACAACTCCCTATCAAGAATTCGCAAAAGAAAAACTAGGCTTCGAATTTTCCGACATCAACCTCCTCGTAACCGCCCTAACCCACCGAAGTTACGTTAACGAACATAAAAAATCAACCCACGACCACAACGAACGTCTCGAATTCCTCGGCGATGCCGTTCTCGAGCTCGTTTCGAGCGACTTTCTCTTTCGGAACTACAACGAACCCGAAGGCATCATGACCTCTTGGCGCGCCGCCCTCGTCCGCACAGAATCCATCGGCGCCGCTGGCGAAGAACTCGGCTATGCTCCTCTCGTCCGTCTCTCTAAGGGCGAAAAACACGGCTCCGACCGCGCCCACGCCGTCATCCTCGCCGACTGCTTCGAAGCCGTCATTGGCGCCATCTATCTCGACAAAGGCTACGACGAAGCGAAAAAATTCATAGAAAAACACATTCTCGTTAAGATAAACGAAATCCTCGAAGAGGGCTCCTGGCGCGACCCAAAGTCCTATTTCCAAGAACTCGCCCAAAAACACGACGGAGAAACCCCCTCTTATCATACCCTAAAAGAAGAAGGCCCCGACCACGACAAATCTTTCACGGTCGGCGTCTATGTCGGAAAGGCCATCCGTGGAGTCGGAACCGGCCACTCTAAACAAGAAGCTCAAACCGCCGCCGCGAAAGAGGGAATTAAATTCTACAAAAATCAGAAAAAACCCTCAAAACCTTGACTTTTTTCGCATTTTATGATACAATAGAGTTGTAGCTATGCGTTTTTGCGCATTTTTAGGCACTTTTTTCAAAGGAGGGAACTATGGAATTTAGTATGGAGATGTTTCAGGGAATTAGAGACATAAAACACGACGCAAAACGAACCGCTTATAAACGCCACGCTTTCTCTCACTACGCATCCTATCTTCGCGAAGAAGCTCGTCATCGCAATTTTTCTCCAAGGGAACTGCTGTTCCTAAACCTAATGATATCCTTTCTCGATCGTCACATGGGCGACAGAATTGATGTCGCCACCGTTCGCGCAATCGAAGATACCGTCGAACTTTTGAGTAGCCAAATCGTCGAGACTTCAAAATACCTCGATAGTCTAATGCTCAATCAGAAACTCGAAAGATTCCCGAAAAGATTGCGCGAAGATGATGAGTTTGATCATTATGCAATTCTCAAAGATGACGGTTTTATCTATTACGCGATTTACAACTACATCGCGGAGATAAAAGACGGTCTCTTCCGTATTCCGGAGCTTTTAAGAAACACGACGACGGATTCGTTCCGAGTTAGCACCTACGAATACTTTAAGTATTTCGTTGATAGCTTCGAAGTCCTCACCCCCGAGGAAGGCCGCTCAACATCTCCGCTTTACCTCTCTGTCCTCTATTACGTCGAGTTCTACTACGTCCGCACCGGCCGACATGCCATGGAACTCGCCTACGACCCCACCATTTAACCCTCCTTCCTCTCTTCAAGCGCCCTTCGGGGCGCTTTTTTACGTTTTTCTGTCTAAAAACTCTTGACAAACATAAGTTGTTTGACTATAATGACATTAGTTCATTTTGAACAAAAGCTAACTGCGAGTCAGCTTTACACATAACAAGTTGAGAGCTTATATGTTCAAAAATCCACGGGTTTGGCTACCGGTGGTTTTTTGGTTCTAAAAATCTCTCCGGCACCAACAGTTTCTCCACCCTCTTCGACTCAACGCTATCTATGAATGTAGGAAGCAACCTCACCAGAGCCGATTCCGGTATTCTATCCGAACCGTTTGCGTTTCCTCGTAGTGGCTACTATGGCTGGAGCTCTACTGGCCTTAACGATAGGAGTTCGGTCGGCAACTACTGGTCTTCGCATAGTCACTCTACCACGTACTCTCACGGCCAGCACTTCTACTCTACGGACTTCGGCCCTCAGAATAGGTACGGCAAGGGCTACGGCTTTGCAGTCCGTTGTGTTTCTAAAAATGCAGCGGTTTTCTCCTATGGAAGAAAGCTCTTACTCGGGAATATCCGGAGCTGGCGAGCGGGGAGTTTCCAGCTTTGAGCGACGTCCGCAGGTTACGACCGAGGATAAGGAGGCCGACACCCGCGACGGCGGGCTGGCGGAACTCCAGTCGCGCAAAATGGAAACGACCGCAAGCGAGCCTCCTATAAAAGAGAGAATTAGAAAACAAATAAGCACATCAAAACATTCCGAAGAAAATATGGAAGAAGTCGCAATGAGTGCAACCACCCAAAAGAACCATCACCAGAGCCGACTCCAGTATTCTCTCCGAACCGTTTGCACTTCTCCGTAGTGGTTACTATTACTGGTACTCTACTGGCCTTCGCAATAGGAGTTCGTACGGCGACTACTGGCTTTCACCTACTTTCTCCACCACGAGCTCTCACTACCAGAACTTCGCCTCTACAGGCTTCAATCCTCGGAATGTGAGTCTCAAGGGCTACGGCTTCGCAGTCCGGTGCGTCGCGTTTTTCTCCTCCTTTTTCAGCTCAATGCTCTCTATGAATGTAGGAAGTAACTTAACCAGAGCCGACTCCGGTGTTCTCTCCGAACCGTTTGCGTTTGTCCGTAGTGGTAATTATAACTGGCACTCTACTGGCCTTTTCAATAGGAGCTCGCGCGGCCACCACTGGTCTTCGCACACTTTCACTACCACGTACTCTCACTACCAGCACTTCGACTCTACGAACTTCAATCCTCCGGGTGAGGGCAACAGGGGCTTTGGCTTCTCGATTCGTTGTGTCGCTCGGTAGGCAGCTCTTCCTCTTCGCGCCTTCTTCTTAGAAATTCTTCAATAATGCGCCTCGATGAGCAATTTCGAGAACAGCTCCCTCGGACCCTCCTCTTGCATTTTCTCTAAAAATACGCTAAAATATACTGAAAATTAATTAAGGAGAAATCATGCTCGCGATTCGAATGCAGCGTAATGGCCGCGCACACCTCCCAGTGTACCGGATAGTCGTCCAAGAATCCCAGCGTCACCCTCTTTCCGGGCGCGTTGTGGCTGAGGTCGGCTCATACAACCCCGAAACAAAGCAAACCACCCTCGACAAAGAAAAAATCGAGTTTTATCTCAAGAACGGCGCCCAACCTTCTTCTCGTGTCGCCTTCGTCCTTGAGAAAAACGGGATAACTCTCCCCGCCTGGTATAAAAAACCTGCCGAGAAGCACAAGTCCGCGAAACACGCCGACAAACTTCGCAAAAACCAACCAAAGGAAGAAGAACCTTCCGAGGCTGAATCGTCCGCGGAATAATTCCAAAAACCAAAAAATAGCCCTCTTCCGGGCTATTTTTTAATAATTGTGCTATAATAAAATTACAAACTTAATACGGAGAATAAAATGGCAACCATTGACCAGCAATTTGTCGAGTACATCGTGAAAACCCTCGTGAACAATCCTGATAAAGTTTCCGTCGAAAGAAAAATCGACGAAAAAGGCGTCCTTCTATCCCTCTCTGTCGATCCAGAAGATGTTGGTCGTGTTATCGGAAAACGCGGCGCGACTGCCCAGTCCATCCGCACCCTTCTTCGCGCCCTCGGCACGAAAAACGACGCCCGCTACAATCTCAAGATAGTCAACACCGACGATTTGTCTTCCTCTGATTCTTCCGATTCTTTCTCGGGCGAAGAAACCTCCGATTCTTCCGAAGAATCCGATTCTTCTCGCCTCGCCGAGAAAACCCGCGCCGAAATGGAAGACCTTGACGATCTCGACATCTAAAAATTTCTTTTTAGTCCTATAAAAATCGCCCCAGTTTCCTGGGGCTTTTTGTTTTAGTTTGTTTCTGGAGTGTAAACTCCGAGGTCATTCACGATAAGTTTTTCTCTCTGCAAAATCTCAAGCGGAACATCAAATCTCCATGTCTGGATTTCGTAAAGGTGAGGCTTTCCATCCTCAGAGTCAATGATTTCTCCGGTTCTAGTATAAGAAAACGACGATTCAACTTTCTCATGAACGTTCAAAAGCTCAACATTTTTATCTAAATCTTTTACATAAAAGTGATAAAAGAAAAACGTCAGAGAAAACACTATCATTCCCGAAAGAATAATTGCCACTCCCGTCGCATGATCAACATCAATTCCCATTTTTACACTAAAAAACCGATAAAAAATCTCTGACAAAATCGCCGAAAGAAGCAAAACAAGAAGAACAATTGTGTTTCCCATCTCTAGAAGTTCCCAAAAGTTAAAAAAATCCGTCCAGTGCATAAAATTCCCCCTCTCAAGAATACGAAGATACGAAACAAACTGATTTTAAGGTGCAGTAAAATCCCCCGACGTTTAGCCGGGGGTTGATGTTAAATTGACACTCTCCAAGCGCTAGAATTCGGATGGACCGAAAGAAGGAACGAAAGTTCCGAATCATACAGCGCCGGACCTGCTTTTGACTTTGAAGTGAGGAAAGCATCTTCGCTATCCGTTGATGTGTAGCAAGCTACCGGAAGAAGCGGCGTTTCTGCCATCCCAGGACGCTTTACCTTTATCCCCTCCTTATCGTAATCCATGAACGGATTAAACCAATAACTCTGATCAACCCAGACATGAAGTCCCGGCTTGATATTTCTCGCCCGAGCGTAACCGAAAAGCAAAACTTCCTGTTTTAAGGGAAGATTCATCTGAGAAAGAAAATTCAGAATATGCTTCGGCCCGACCCCAGTCAGGTAAATATCTGCCTCCTCCGTTCCGCAAAATGTTTTCTTAGCCAGTTCAAAGTCTTTCTGTGATGGTGCCAAAATAATCATTTTTTACCCCCTTATGAGATTATAAAGAACATGTCACACCTATATTATACCAAATTTCTCCAAATTTTGCAAGCCCCATAACAAAAACCTTGAATTTTTATCCTTTCTATGCTAAAATGAGCAGAAGAAGCAGATTTGCTGATTTTTTGCTCGCTACTCGGGACCGGCGACCCCCGTAGCAAAATCAGCAGTAATCTTCGGCGCTATTTAATCGTGCCTGTGGCCTCGGCCTCTAGACTCGAAAGGTCATACAAACTCTAACCAAAAAGGAATTTCGTGAACAAAACAACGACGACCGGTCGCAAGTTCTTCACTGAAGGCGACCAAGCCCTCCCAATTCCTGATTTGATTGCCCACCAAAAAGACAGCTGGGAAGATTTTGTCAAATCAGGCCTTCGCGAAGTTTTTAACGAGCTCAATCCGATTGAGGATTACACTCACCAAAAACTCGCGCTCCGCTTTAAAGATTATTATTTCAAAGAGCCTTCCGAGTCGGAAAGGGAAGCGAAATACAATTTAACAACATACGACGCCCCTCTCCATGTCATCGTCGAGCTAGAAAACAAAGTTTCCGGCGAGAAGAAAGAACAGGATATCTTCTTTGGCGATTATCCCTGGATGACCGACCGTGCAACCTTCATCATCAACGGAACTGAGCGCGTTATTGTCTCTCAGCTCATTCGCTCCGCAGGCGTCTTTTTCACGGCCGACCAAATCGGCGAACGTCGTTACTACGGCGCAAAAGTCATCCCTGGTCGTGGCGCTTGGCTCGAATTCGAAACCGCCCCTAACGGCGCAATCTACGTCAAAATCGACCGTCGCCGAAAAATCCCCGTAACAACCCTTCTTCGCGCTCTTGGCGTTGCGAAAAATTCCGAAATCAAAGAAAAATTCGCAGGTCTCGACGAAGGCGACGTCTCCTATATCGACGCCACCCTCGAGAAAGACACGACCCGTGGCCAGTCCGAAGCTCTCATCGAAGTTTATCGCAGACTTCGCCCGGGCGACCTCGCGACCGTCGAAAACGCGAAGGACATGATCGAACGCACTTTCTTCGACTACAAGCGTTACGATTATTCCCGTGTTGGGCGTTTCAAGATTAACCAACGCCTCGGTTTCGACACCCCGAACGATTCCGAACATCGCACCCTCCAGATGAAGGACCTTATCGCGATTATCGCCGAAATCATCCGCCTAAACAACACTCAAGACGCCCCAGACGACATCGATTCTCTCGCAAACCGTCGCATAAAGCTCGTTGGCGAGCTTGTTCAACGTCAATTCCGCCTCGGGATGCTTCGCCTTCAGCGCAACATTCTCGACAGAATGTCAATGGCTAACCTTGAAGAAGTCACTCCTTCTCAGCTTCTAAATTCTCGCCCTGTCGTCGCCGCCGTCAAGGAATTCTTTGCGTCCTCTCAGCTTTCTCAGCTTATGGACGAAACCAACCCCTTCGCCGAACTCTCCCACAAGCGCCGTCTGTCTTCGATGGGCCCCGGCGGGCTAACCCGCGAACGCGCCGGCTTTGACGTCCGCGATGCCCACCCGACCCACTACGGTCGCATCTGTACCGTCGAAACCCCTGAAGGTGGAAACGTCGGTCTCGTTCTTAACCTCGCGACCTATGCCCGCATAAACGACTATGGCTTCATCGAAGCCCCCTACCGCGTCGTTAAAAACGGCAAAGTCACGGACGAAGTTGTTTACGTTGACGCCTCTCTAGAAAACGACATGATTATCGCTGACGCCTCCGTAAAACTCGACAAAGACGGAAAGTTTGTCGACACCTACGTTTCTGCTCGCG
Source organism: Candidatus Saccharimonadota bacterium (assembly GCA_017545595.1). Lineage (GTDB taxonomy): Bacteria > Patescibacteriota > Saccharimonadia > Saccharimonadales > Saccharimonadaceae > Nanosyncoccus. Next base: position 58,861 of record JAFWLO010000011.1, read on the forward strand.
TCCACGGAACTCCGGCTCAAGTCGAATCTTCTCGCGTCACTCATATCGACGCCGCTCACAAAGAAATTCTCGGAGTTTCCGCCTCGCTTATTCCTTTCGTCGAGAAAAACCGCGTTGACCGCTCCCTCATGGCCTGCGCCATGCAGAAACAAGCTGTTCCTCTTCTTAAAACCGACGCTCCCGTCGTCGGAACCGGAATTGAAGGTGAAGTCGCCAAAAACCTCTCCCAAATCGTCTTTGCTGAAGGCGACGGAGAAGTCAAAAAGGCCGACGGCGTCTCTGTTATCGTCAAATACAAAGACAATTCCGAAAAAGAATACAAACTCGTCCACTTCGAGAAAAACAACGACGACCGCTGTTATAACCAACGCACAAAGGTCGTTCGTGGTCAAAAAGTCAAAAAAGGCGACGTCCTTATTGAAGGCGCTTCCATAGAAGATGGCGAACTCGCTCTCGGAAAAGATCTCCTCGTCGCGTTCATGCCTTGGCGCGGTTACAACATGGATGACGCTATCGTCATCTCTTCCCGCCTCGTAAAAGACGACACTCTGACCTCAATCAACATCAAAGATTACGACGTTGAGGTTCGCGAAACAAAGCTCGGCCCCGAACAAATCACTCGCGACATTCCAAACGTCAGCGAACATTCCCTTCGTCATCTCGGCGAAGACGGAATTGTCACCGTCGGTAGCGAAGTTTCCACCGGAGACATTCTCGTCGGGAAAATCACCCCGAAAGGCGAACAAGAGCTTTCTTCCGAGGAACGTCTCCTCCGAGCCATCTTCGGTGAAAAAGCTAAAGATGTCCGCGACACTTCTGTTCGCATGAACGGCGGAACCGGAAAAGTCATCGGCGTCCGCACTTATACTCGCGAACAAGGTCACGACCTCAAAGCTGGCGTCCTCATGCAAATCAAAATCTACGTCGCCGAAATGAGAAAAATCGACGTCGGCGATAAGCTCGCAGGTCGCCACGGAAACAAAGGTGTCGTTTCTCGCATTCTTCCTGTCGAAGATATGCCCTTCATGGAAGACGGAACTCCAATCGACATCCTTCTTTCTCCAATGGGCGTCCCAAGCCGCATGAACCTCGGCCAGCTTTTCGAAACCCACCTCGGTTTTGCCGCTAAAAACCTCGGTTACAAAGTCGCCACCCCGTCCTTCAATGGTGTCCCAGGAGAAGTCATCTCTGAGGAGCTTAAAAAGGCCGGTTTCGACGAAGACGGTCGTGTCCAACTTTACGATGGCCTAACCGGCGAACCCTTCAACGAAAGAACTTCCGTCGGTATCATGCACATGATAAAACTCCACCACATGGTCGAAGATAAAATCCACGCCCGTTCAACCGGTCCATACACTATGGTCACCCAGCAACCTCTCGGCGGAAAGGCCCAGAACGGTGGTCAGCGTTTCGGAGAAATGGAGGTTTGGGCGCTCGAAGCATACGGTGCCGCCACCACACTCCAAGAAATGTTGACGATAAAATCCGATGATGTTTATGGCCGTGCGAAAGCCTACGAAGCCATCATTAAAAACGAGCCAATCGAAGGCCCGAAGCTTCCTGAAGGCTTCAACGTCCTCGTCAAAGAGCTCCAAGGTCTCGGTCTTAAAGTCGATCTTCTTGACCATGGAGAAATCAACGATGCTTCCGACGTCATTGAAGAAACTTCCCGCGAAATAGAAAAAGAACAGGACGACCAGCTCATTTACGCACAACACAAAGAAGAAACCGAACCGACTATAACCGACCTCGATTCGGAAGAAACTAAAGAAATCTTAGAAGACGAAGGAATTCAAATAACAGAGGGCGATGACGCAACCACCGACCTCGGAGAGGAGATCTAATATGGCCTGGAATTACAACAACTACATCAGTGCCAACGATTTTGATTCGATTCGTCTCAGCGTAGCTTCCGCAGAAGACATTCTAAACTGGAGCTACGGGCAGGTTACAAAACCCGAGACAATCAACTATCGAACTCAAAAACCTGAGCGCGACGGTCTTTTCTGTGAAAAGATTTTCGGCCCAGTAAAAGACATTAACCCTCACGACGCAAAACTCAAAGGCATTCGTTCTCGCGAAGCTGCCGTCGATAAAGAAGGGAATCTTGTCACAAAGTCCATCACACGCCGCGAGCGCATGGGTCACATCGCCCTCGCCGCTCCCGTCACTCATATCTGGTTTATGCGCGGAACGCCATCCGCTCTTGCAACATTGCTTGATTTAACCGTTAAAAACATCGAGAAAGTTGTTTATTTCGCGACCTACTTAATCACCGAAGCGAAAGACGAAGAAGTCGAAAAAACTCTTCACGACCTTGAAGCTCAGACCGAAGCCGCGAGAAACGCAATAAAAATCCGCTACGAGAACGAAGCCTCCGTTGAGGGTGCTGACGTTCGCGCTCTCGCCGAAGCTCAAACAAAAGAGCTAGAAGAGCTCGAAACCGATTTTGTTCGCCGAAAGTCCTATCTCGAAGGCTTCCACAAAGGCGCTATCCTTTCTGAGCACGATTATCGCGAGCTCCCCGAAGAATACGAAGATTTAATCGAAGTCGGAATGGGCGCAACCGCCATCAAAAAACTTCTCGATGAAATCGATCTTGACCTTCTTATCAACGAAATCAAAGAACAATCCGAAACCGCCAAGGGTCAAAAGGCGAAAAAACTCATCAAACGCCTAAAAACCCTCGAAGGAATGCAATCCGCCGGCATAAAGCCAAGCGACCTCGTTCTGACGGTTATTCCAGTCATTCCTCCGGATCTTCGTCCAATGATTTCTCTCCCAGGCGGACGTTTTGCAACCTCCGATTTGAACGACCTTTATCGCCGTGTCATAAACCGCAATAATCGTCTGAAAAAGCTTCTCGATCTTAACGCTCCAGAAGTTATCTGCCGAAACGAAATGCGTATGCTCCAAGAGGCCGTCGATGCCCTCATCGACAACTCCGCATCTCACGGTTCTCGCTCTGCCGCTTCCCAAAACGGCCGAAGAAAGCTCAAATCTCTCTCCGACCTCTTGAAAGGAAAGCAAGGTCGCTTCCGCCAGAACCTCCTCGGAAAACGCGTCGACTATTCCGGCCGCTCCGTCATCGTTGTTGGTCCTGAGCTAAAACTCAACGAATGTGGCCTCCCGAAGCAAATGGCGCTCGAACTCTTTAAGCCTTTCGTAATTTCTTGGCTCATCCGCAATGAACACGCAAACAACATCCGCGCCGCCGCTCGCATGATCGAAGCAGGAGAAAACGTCGTTTGGGATGCTCTCGACGAAGTTATTCAAGGTCGTTATGTCCTCTTGAACCGCGCTCCGTCCCTCCACCGTCTCTCTGTTCAGGCTTTCCAGCCAAAACTCATCAACGGAAAAGCCATCCAGCTTCACCCGCTCGTCGCATCCGGTTTCAACGCCGACTACGACGGCGACCAAATGGCTGTCCACCTTCCGCTATCCGACGCCGCCCAAGCCGAAGCCCGCGAACTCATGTCCGCAACTAAAAACCTTCTTAAACCTGCCGACGGTGCCCCTGTTCTCGCGATTTATCAGGATGTCGTTCTCGGAATTTACTACCTAACTTACGACAAACCCGGGACCGACACCGAAAAAGCCCATGCCTTCTCTTCGATTTACGAAGCAGAAATGGCCTACGACAAGGGTCTAATCGCGCTCCAAACCCCAATTCGTGTCTTCGCGAAGAAAGAAATCAGAAACACGACTCTCGGACGTGTCATCTTTAACGAAATCCTCCCGAAGGATTATCCGTTCGACAACTCCGTCCAGACTTCGAAACAACTTAAAAAAGTCATGGCGAACATTTTCGACCAATACGGCCCCGAAGTAACCGTAAAAACCGCCGACGCCGTCAAAAACCTCGCCTTCGAGTATGAAACTATCGCTTCCGTCTCGACAGCGAAAGACGATTACCCGACTTATCCAGAAATCGCCGACTTTATCGCCGAAGGAGACGCGAAGACCGCTTTGATTCAAGACCAATTCAACCAAGGTCTCGTAACCGAAGAGGAAAGAAAGAACCTTACGATCGCAAACTGGCGAGACATCGACAAGAAAATCTCCGACTTCCTTAAAGAAAAACTCTCCACGATGGACACAGACATCGCCGTCATGGTCAACTCCGGCGCTCGTGGTTCCGTTTCGAACATCAAACTCGCTTCCGCAGAAATCGGTATCATGGTCGATATCAACAACAACGAAATCGAGCTCCCTGTTAAATCTTCTTACAAAGAAGGCCTAAACACTCTCGAATCCTTCATTGCGACCCGAGGCGCTCGCCAAGGTCAGGTTTCGACCGCTCTCCGTACTGCCGACTCTGGTTACCTCACCCGTCGCCTCGTTGACGTCGCTCAAGATGTCTTCACGACCGATGAAGAAGCTTACGATCCAGGCTTTACAGTCTATAAATCAGAAACCGAACAAACTGGCATCGCTTTCTCTGTCCGCATTGCTGGACGCTACACCGCCGAAGCTATCCCAGGCTATCTTGAAGCCGACGAGCTCATCACAAACGACCTCGCTGCTCAAATCGAAGCCGACGATAAGATAGAAAGTGTAAAAATCCAATCCGTTCTCTCGACGACCGCCGTTAATGGCGTCCCGAGAAAAGCTTACGGTGTCGATATGTCCACCCGCGAACTTGTTGAAGCAAACCAGCCTGTCGGAGTTATCGCCGCACAATCCCTCGGCGAACCGGGCACCCAACTCACTCTCGATACAAAACACGGTTCTGGTGTTGCTGGCTCCGGCGCTATCGCTCGAGGTCTTCCTCGTGTCGAGGAGCTTCTCGAAGCCCGCTCCCCTAAAGGTCAAGCCTGGATTTCTCCTATCGACGGTATCGTCGAAGTCCACGAAGACGGAAATCACTACATCGTAACCGTCTCCCCTCAGGCCGGAGAAACCGTTCGTATCGAACTTGGCGACAAAAAGTCGAAAATTAAAGACGGCGCCTCCGTCAAAACCGGCGACGTAATCGCTTCAAAAGCGAAAGGTCTCGAACCTATCATCGCCCCGTTCGACGGAAATGCTCAACTTGTTGAAGGCGCAATCATCCTCGTCGGAACCGCCGGAAGCCCAGTTCGCATCGAAATTCCGAACACAGCCGAACTTGTCGTTAAAAACGATGATTCCGTCACCGCTGGCGATCGTCTCACGACTGGTTCTTTGAACCTCCAAGACCTTCTCCGTTACAAGGGAACCGAAGAAACCGAACGCTATATCATGAACGACGTTATGTCTGTCTATGCTGCCCAAGGCCACGAAATCTCTTCGAAACACTTCGAAGTTATCATCCGTCAGATGTTTAACCGCGTCATGATTACCGATTCTGGAGATAGTTCCTTCGTTGCTGGCGACATCATCGGTCGCGCCGCTGTCGAAGCCAAAAACAAATCCCTCGAAGCCGAGAAAAAGACCCCTGCAAGCTTCGACGCCCTCCTTCTCGGAATTACCAAGGTTTCTATCTGGTCCGATTCGTTCTTGTCCGCCGCGTCCTTCCAGGACACAACTCGCGTTCTCATCAACGCCGCAACCCACGGTCGCATCGACCATCTCCATGGTCTAAAAGAGAACGTCATCATTGGTCGCAAGATTCCTGTCGGAACTGGCGTAAAACCCCTAAAACTCGAAAATTCCGCCGAACCGACCGAAGAAGACCTCGCAGGCTTCTAAAAAGCGCCAAAAAACAAAAAGTGTCCCCTAAACTCTATAGGGGACACTTTTTTGTTCTCAATACCTAATTTATTGACTTTTTATCCCTCTTGTGCTATAATAAGAGAATAACGTTTGTTAAGTTCTTACACATACAGGAGGGGAAGAAAATGGATGTCTTATTCGAAAACAACGTAGAAGTCGTAGAAGATCAAGAACTAAAAGAGGCTTTACGATTAGTCTACAAACGAATCTGGCAAGAAGAACCAAATCTGAAAGGATTTTGTATTCCCGAAAGGGAAGCAATCGAAGTTCTAAAAGCCACAGTTCAAATCGCAAGCAAAATATACACTTTAGGCGTATCTGGGCTACATGCTCATGAAACCGAGTCCTACAAAGAGCCAACAGAAATTATGTTTCATATAAATTATGACAACAGTTGCAATGCCTCAAGCGGAACCCTAACTATTAAATGCACAGATGCCATCTTCTAACTAACCCCGCCCCGTTCTTACGGGGCTTTTTCCAACTTACCCCTTGCTTTTCTCTTAAATCTATGATAAAATGATAAGCGTATATCTATACCTAGACGAACTAGTAAGTCCGACCTCTGTTTCCCCAGAGAGAAGAAACTGCTAAATGTCTAGATTTATTAATGTTAAATTTAAGGGAAAGGAAAAGAATGCAAGTCATTCTCGGCACCAAAATTGGTATGACCCAAATCATCGGTTCCGATGGCGTCGTGACCCCTGTCACAATCATCGAAGCCGGCCCCGCGACAGTGACTCAGATTAAAACCGTCGAATCCGATGGTTATAACGCTGTCCAGCTTGGGTTTGGTAAGGGTAAGAATCTGAGCAAGTCGATTTCCGGCCACGTTAAAAAAGCCGGAGAAAACATCAACCCTAAAATTCTTAAAGAATTCCGTCTTGAGTCCGCCCCCGAAGCGAAGCTCGGCGACATCATAACCGTCGAAGCTTTCAATCTCGGTGACAAGGTCTCCGTAACCGGAATTTCTAAAGGCAAAGGTTTCGCCGGAACCGTAAAACGCTGGAACTTCCAAGAGTCTCGCAACACCCACGGTTTTAAGGGAAACATTCGTCGTGTCGGCTCAATTGGCTCGATGTACCCTCAAAAAGTCTTCAAGGGCAAACGTATGCCAGGTCGTATGGGCCATGATCAAGTAACCGTCAAAAACCTCGAAGTCGCCTATATCGACAAAGAAAACAACCTTATCGGTCTCAAGGGCGCTGTTCCGGGTCCTAAAAAGGGAACCATAACGATCGAGGGAAAGGAATAACATGGCAGAAACTCTGAACAAAGAAATCTTTTCGCTCGAAGTCGAAAATTACGAACTCCTAAAACTCGCGTACGATTCTTATCTCGCGAATTCTCGTTCGTCTCACGCAAAAACCCTAAAACGTGGTGAAGTCCGCGGTGGCGGTAAAAAACCCTGGAAACAAAAGGGAACCGGTCGTGCTCGCTTCGGCTCAACCAGAAACCCAATCTGGCGTCATGGTGGCGTCGCCTTCGGTCGAACCGGCGAAGAAAACTTCACGAAAAAACTCGCGAAAAACTCGAAAAAACTCGCTGTTCGTCAAGCTCTCAGCCTTAAAAACGCTGAAAAATCCGTCCTCGTTAACGATTTGAAGCTTTCCGGAAAAACCAAAGACATGGTTAAGATTCTCGACGATCTAAAATTAAACGACAAATCCGTTCTCGTCGTCGTTTCCGAGAAAACCCCTGAGATTCTTCGCTCAACAAACAACCTCGAAAATCTCAAACTCGTCCGAGCGACCTACCTCAACGTTTTCGACATCTTAAACGCCGACGCCGTCATCTTTAACAGCTCCGCTCTTAAAGACGCCGAAGCTTGGCTTGTCGATACTAAAGAAGGGAAGGAGAAATAATCATGGCAGAAAAATCCACAGAAAAAACTCCATTAATCCTTGATCAAAAGTCCGCGCTTGTTCCTCGTGCAACCGAAAAAACCTACGCCGAACAAACACGCCGAACTTACGCCTTCTTCGTGAATCCTTCCGATTCTAAACAAGAAATCGCCAAAAAAGTTTCCGACCAATTCAACGTTACCGTCGAAGATGTCCGAACTTTGACCAGAAAAGGGAAGAAAACCAAATTCTCCAAAGGAAAACACGCTTACCCAGGAATCACCTTCCGACGCGACCACAAACTCGCTTACGTCACCTTAAAAGAAGGGAATTCCATCCGCGTGTTCGAAACTCCTGAAGAGAATTCCGAACTAGAAAAAGCCTCAACAAAAAAGGCAGACAAAGTCAGCGCAAAGGAAGCCAAAAAGGCCGACAAGAAAGCAGACAAGGAGAATAAATAATGAGTATAAAAGCCTATCGCCCGACTACTCCGGCTCAGCGCCAAAAGACAACTCAGGATTTTGATCAAATCACGACCAAAAAACCCCTGAAGTCCCTCACTCGCGCTAAAAAACAACAAGCCGGAAAGAACAACCAGGGAAGAATCACCGTTCGTCATCGCGGCGGCGGCGTAAAACGCCACTACCGAATCTTGACCCACAATCTTCCTGCGGGCTTAAAATTAACCGTTCGAGAAATCGAATACGACCCAAACCGTTCCGCACGCATCGCTCGCGTCGAAGATCAAGACGGAAATTTCTACTACGTCCTCGCGGACACTTCCATGACGAAAGGTTCAACTTTCGAGACCGGCGAATCCGCCTCTGTCGAAGCGTCAAACCGTCTTCCTCTCTCTAAAATCCCTGTCGGTACCTTCGTTTACGCTATCGAGCTCACTCCAGGCCGTGGAGCCCAAATGGTCCGCGCTGCCGGAACATCCGCTCAGCTTATGGCCCGAGAAAACGGATACGCGACCCTTAAGATGCCTTCCGGAGAAGTCCGCAAAGTCCTAGAAACCTGCGAAGCTTCCATCGGAACCGTCGGCAATATCCAACACCAAAACATCAAGAAAGGTGCCGCTGGTCGCGTCCGCAGAAAAGGTATTCGTCCGACCGTTCGTGGTGTCGTTATGAACGCAACCGACCACCCTCACGGTGGTGGTGATGGCGGCCGTCACGGCTCCGGAAAAGCTCCAAGAACTCCTTGGGGTCAACTCACTCTTGGGTTTAGGACCCGTCATAACAAGAAAACTAATAAAATGATCGTGCGTAGTCGTCACGAAGGAAAGAGGAAATAATGTCTCGTAGTTTGAAAAAAGGTCCTTTCGTGGACTACAAGCTAGAAAAGAAGATTAAGGCCCTCTCTCTCGAAGATCGAACCGTGATAAAAACCTGGGCTCGCTACTCAACCATCTCTCCAGAAATGGTTGGTCGCACAATTGCCGTCCATAACGGAAAAACCCATGTTCCCGTCCTCATCAGCGAAAACATGGTTGGTCACAAACTCGGAGAGTTCGCCCCAACCCGCAAATTCAGGCGCCATGGCGGAAAGAAAGCCGCCGAAGCTGCCGCGGCGAAAGGAGCTAAATAATGGCTACTGTCTTTGCGCATGCCTACATCAAAGGCACAGATTCTCAACCAAGAAAAACTAATATCGTCGCGAGCCTCGTTCGAGACCGCTACGTCTCCGACGCTGTCGTTATTCTCGAACACACGCCTCGTCGCGCCGCTCGTGCCGTCCTCAAGGCCGTCGAATCCGCGAATGCAAACCTCCTAAACTCCGGAGCTTCAATCGACCCGAAGTCAATTCGCATCTCTCGCATTTCCGTCACCTCTGGGACGAGAATTCGTCGCTATGTTCCCGCTTCTCGTGGCCGAGCTCTTCCGTTCGAAAAAATCTCCAGCAATATTTTCGTCGAAGTTGCTGGCGAAGAAAAAGCTAAGAAAACTTCCGACGAAAAGGAGAAAAAGTAATGGGACAGAAAGTTAATCCTATCTCTTATCGTCTCCAAGTCAGCAAAGATTGGTCTTCAAAGTGGTTCACTCGCAACACCAAATTCAAAAACTGGCTCATCGAAGACATTAAAATCCGCGAATGTATCGAGAATCGCTTTAAATCTCGCCCAACAATCGCGAAAATCAACATCGAACGTTCCGCGAACTTAACCACCATCACGATTTTAACCGCAAAAGCCGGCGCCGTTATTGGAAAGCAAGGTGCGGGAATCAACGAACTTAAAAAAGAGCTCGAAAAAATCGTCACTGGTCCAATTCGCATCAACGTCGAAGAAGTTAAAAAACCAGAACTAAATGCCAAACTTGTCGCCGAAAACATCGGTTTCCAACTCGGAAAACGTATGAACTTCCGCCGAGCCGTCAAGATGGCCTGCCAATCGACCATGACTGCAGGTGCTCAAGGTGTTCGTATTGAAGTTTCCGGACGTTTAAATGGCGCAGAAATGTCTCGTCGCGAAAAGTTCATCGAGGGCTCCGTTCCTCTTCATACTCTCCGCGCCGACATCGATTTCTACTGCCACCACGCCCCGACCATCGCCGGCATCGTTGGAGTAAAAGTCTGGATTTATAAGGGGGAGAAATAATATGGCTATTCTACTTCCAAAGAAAACAGCACACCGCAAGGTCAGAAAAGGGAAGAACGCGGGTGTCGCAACCCGTTGCAACACCGTCGCTTTCGGAGAATACGGACTTATGTCTCTCCAAAACGAACGCGTCACCTCCCGCCAAATCGAAGCCGCTCGTCAAGCAATCACTCGCTACATCAAACGTGGCGGAAAAATCTGGATTCGTATCTTTCCTCATACCCCAGTTACGAAGAAACCTCTCGACGTAAAAATGGGTAGCGGAAAAGGCGAACCTCAATTCTTCGTCGCGAAGGTCAAAGCCGGAACAGTCATGTTCGAAATTGCCGACGTAACCGAAGAACAAGCAAAAGAAGCTCTTCGTCTTGCTGGCCACAAATTACCGGTTCGTACAAAAATAATCAAAAAAGAGGAGTTCTAATTATGGCACACACATTAGTCGGGATTGTTTCCTCCGATAAACGTGACAAGACCATTACCGTCTCCATCACGAATCGCGAAACCCACCCCCTTTACCGAAAGCAATACACTAAAACCCGAAAATATACTGCCCACGACGAGAAAAACGAAGCCCACGTCGGCGACAAGGTCGAAATCGCCGCATGCCGACCTCTCTCAAAAACCAAAGCATACACGCTCGTAAAGGTTCTCGAGAAGTCTCATGGCTCCGTCGAACTAAAAGAAGAAGCGAACGACGCATTCCAAGGAACTGTCGAAACTTCTTCCGAACAAGGAGAGAAAGAATAAATGATCCAACAAGAAACAAGATTAAAGGTTGCTGACAACAGCGGAGCGAAAGAACTCGGAGTTATTCGCGTTCTTGGCGGAACTCGCGCTCGTTATGCTCGCGTCGGCGACATCGTAACCTGTTCGGTCAAAGAAGCCTCCCCAACAGGCGGAGTCAAGAAAAAAGCTGTTGTCCGAGCAGTTATCGTCCGTACCCGCGAACAAATTCGCCGTCCAGACGGTTCAACTATCCGTTTTGACGACAACGCCGCCGTTCTCGTTAATGACGACAAAACCCCGAAAGGAACTCGCGTTTTCGGGCCAGTTCCTCGCGAACTCCGCGATCTCGGATTCACCAAAATTATTAGCTTAGCGCCGGAGGTACTATAATGAAAAGTTCCATAAAAACCGGCGACACCGTAAAAATCATTGCGGGAGCTAACAAAGGAAAATCCGGAAAAGTCCTCAAAGTTGACCGCGAGAAAAATCTCGCCATGATTGAAGGAATTGGCGTCCGAGAACGCCATATCCGCGCAAGTTATCTAAACCCCAAGGGCGGAAAGAAAGAAATCCACGTCGGAATCAACATTTCCAACCTTAAAAAAGAGGAGGGTAAAAAATAATGGCAGACAAATACGTTCCTCGTCTCAAAACTCTTTACAATGACGAGATTAAAGAATCCCTCAAAAAAGAACTTAACTTAAAAAACATCAATCAAGTTCCTGTTCTTGAAAAAGTTGTTGTTTCTTCCGGCGTCGGAAAGAAACGCGAAGACAAACGTTTCACGGAAACCGTTGAACTTACCCTTGAGAAAATCACCGGGCAAGCCTCAACTTCGCGCCTCGCTAAAAAATCCATCGCGACCTTCAAAATCCGCAAAGGTATGGGCGCTCCAGTTGGATATCTGACCACTCTTCGAAACGACAAAATGTACGAATTCATCGATCGCCTCATCAACGTCGCGCTTCCGCACGTACGCGATTTCCACGGCGTTTCTCGAAATTCGTTCGATGCTCAAGGGAATTATTCTCTTGGCCTCCGAGAGCAAACAGTTTTCCCCGAGATTACTTTCGAAGATTCTGCTGTCCTCCACGGCCTTGAAGTTACGTTCATTATTAAAAACGGTTCTAAAGAAGGAAGTACTAAATTGCTAGAAAAATTCGGCATGCCGTTTGAGAAGGAGAATAAATAACATGGCTAAAAAATCCGCTGTTCTCCGCGATCAAAAACGCGCAAAAATGTATGCAAAATATAAAGCAAAACACGATGAGCTTAAAGCCGCTGGCGATCTCGAAGGTCTCCAAAAGCTTCCCCGAAACGCGTCTATAACTCGCCTCAAAAACCGCGATATGCTCGACGGTCGCCCTCGAGGCTATATGCGCAGATTCGGCCTCAGCCGTATTAACTTCCGAGAAAAAGCCTCCAAGGGAGAAATCCCAGGCGTAACAAAGAGTAGCTGGTAGGAGAAAGGAAAGATATGTCACTACAATCAACAGATCAAATTGCCGACCTCTTGACTCGCATCCGTAACGCCATCATGGTTGGAAAGAGCGAAATCTATCTCCCAACTTCAAAGCTCAAGGTCGCTATCACTGAAGCCTTAAAGAAGACAAACTTCATTTCAGGCTATGACCTTATCGAAGGCTCCCCTCGAAGCACTCTTCACGTCATCATCAACGAAAAAGAAAAAGCTCCGAGAATCAACGAAATAGAGAAGGTTTCCAAACCAGGTCGACGAGTTTATGTCTCAGTCGACGACATCCCTAAAGTAAAGTCCGGCCGAGGAATTGTCCTCATTTCGACTTCAAAGGGAATTATGACTGGTCAAGAAGCTACAAAAGCTCGTCTCGGCGGAGAAATTCTAGTCAAAGTCTGGTAACGAAAATATCCCCCTCGGGGGATATTTTTTTGTTTTCCATTCGTCTCTAATATCTTATTCTTTCCCTATAAAGATCGTTCTCTTTAAAATAATACAGCCATTTCCCATTCCCGGAAATAACAATATCAAATTTATTACTCGCCCCTTCCTCCACCAGCTCTCTTTCATTCATCCAATCATAATCAAATATCGTAACTTTTCCAGTTTTATCTATCTCATACCTCAAAAACTCGTCAATCCAGCCAGTTTCGCTTCCTTCCTCTATATCTTTTTCTCTCTTTGTCACTTCTAAGTTTTCAATATCAAATACGGCACCCTCTCCGTTTTTTCCGACTAGCCCAAACACCATTCCTTTCCCCTTTTTCTCAACTTTCTGGACCTCAAACCCAACTTTCCCCTCATAAACAATTTCCATCCCCACTTCTTCATCCCCCCATTCTTCACTACTCAAAACCTTAACATCCTCCCCATCGGCAACTAATACGAATGATTCTTGAAAATACTCCATTGTGGAGATTATAGTATTTTGGTTTGCGGGAATTTTAAACAAACTAGACAGCTCCGAAATATCTGAAACTTCCAGCCCTTCGACGTCATCTATTTCCCCGGTCTTATCTTCTCTACTCTCTTCATCATTCTCACCCTCCACAACACTTCCATTCTCTATCTTTTCTTCGCTATTTGTTTTCCTTGCCCTAAGAGAATAGCTCTCTTCATCTCCAATTCTATAAGTTTTTATCTCATAACTTTCTGTATTTTTATCCTTCTCCAAGAAAACCAGTTTCTCTCCATCATTATCAAATCTCACAACCCCCTCAGCCACAATTTCCCCAAGCTTTTTATTTTTTATGTCAATCTCTCTAACTTCTCCGGTCTTAAACAATGCGACAAGCTCTCCTCCTCCATCGCTCTGAAACTCAATATCACCCACTTCTTCCTTCGTCACTTCCTCTAGATAAAACGACTCCGCTGGATTTTTGATATTTATAACTCCGTACTTTCCGTTTATCTTCGCAAGCATCCTCTCGCTATTTCCGCTCCACTTCACTTCACTCAAACTTTCAATCTTCCCGAATTTCTCAACCTTAATCGACTCAACAGCCTGTTTAGCGTTATTTAAGTGGAACAAAAACAGCCCTCCGTCCTGAAGAACTATCATTTTTTCCATATTCGGAGAAGTTGTCATGAACGTAGCTTTCGGAAAACTTGCAACTTTTTCTTCTTCAAGCTCATTCAAAAACAGCCTCGGATAATTCACTCGATGCATCATTCCTTCTTTGATGGAAACCGTTTTTTCCCATTGTCCGTATCCGTCTTTAGAAAGTATAATTTCATGATCTCCACTCGAAAGTGTTTTGCTTCCATTTGTTCTAAGAAGAAGTTGTTGTTCGCCATCAATAGAAACAGTCGCTCCGACAGGTTTCGAAGAAATCTGCACTAACCCTGTCCTCTCAATAAACTCTCCGTCAGTTTTTCCAAACTGTTTCAAGTTAAAACTATACCCTGTTACGATAAGAGTCAAAAATATCACTAAAAAAATCACAGAAATAAACATAAATATTTCCGTGAGTATAACTTTTATTTTTCTAAGTTGTTGGATTTTTTCTCGTTCGTCCATAAAACACAATAATTATAACATATTCCATCTCAGAAAAATAGCTCTTGCTTTTCGAAAGTGCTTAATGTTATTATAAATATAGAATTTATAAAAGCGAGGTAAAAACTAACATGGATAACAATCCAGATTCCGAGAAAGTTAATCTTTCCAGTTCTGCGTCCCATCTACGAACCCAAAAATCTACGACCCTTAACCGAAAATACGTCAAACGTCCCGAAAGTGGAGAAAAAGTCGCGATAGATTCTCTCGCAAAACGTCGCGCTGACGATTTGAGGCGCCGCCAAGCCCTCGCCGAAAAAATCAACCGCGAACGTCTCTCTGCGCTAAGGTCCGGAAAATCCCTTTCTTCCGCGAAAGTTCCTGTCGCCGTCGAAAAAGCCGCTTCTGTCCCTGCCCCATCTCCCGAACCTCCAAAGCCCCTCTCCGCGACAATCGAAAAAAACCTCGTCGCCCCCGCTCCGAAGTCAGAGTCCGCGAAACCCGTCGCTGATTCCGCTATTCAAAGCGCCATGAAATCTGTTTCCTCTCTTGAGTCTTCTTCTAAGACCGTCGTTTCCGACTCTATTTCTACCCGTGGGAAACTCGGCGCAAAACGCATCGCTCTCGCCCTCGCGTGTTCCGTCGTTGCCGTCGGTCTTATCGGTTATTTCGTCTCCACGAACACCCCCGATCTTTCCGTTCGCGTCGCTGCTATGCAGTCCGGAATCGAAGCCTCCTATCCTTCCTACGTTCCCCGAGGTTACTCCCTCTCCGACATCGTCTCTAAAGAAGGTGAACTCGAGATGACCTTCACAAATTCCGAAGGAGCCTCCTTTATCCTCTCCGAAGAAAAGTCCGCCTGGGACAACAACACCCTCGAATCGAACTACGTCAAGCAAACTTGGAACAACAACTACACCTCCATTCGCGAACAGGGAATCACTATCTTTATTTCCGGTTCCGACGCAAGCTGGGTGAACGGTGGCATCCTTTACAAATTAAATTCCTCCGGAAACGCCTTAACCAAAAAACAGATTAAGTCTATCGTCACTTCTCTCTAAAATCCACCCTGCTTACAAAAAGTTAAACTCGGCATTTGACTAACGCCGAGTTTTAACGCATAATAGTATTATGAAAAAAATCGTCACTCGTTTCGCGCCGTCCCCAACCGGCTACATTCACATCGGCAACGTCCGCAGCGCAATCTATCCATATCTAGCTGCAAAACAATCCGGCGGAAAATTCATTCTCCGCATAGAAGACACAGACCAATCCCGCTATGTCGAAGGTGCGACCGAGCTTATTCTCGAAACTCTGCGTTGGCTCGGCCTTGAATGGGATGAGGGACCAGAAAAAGACGGCCCAGCCGCTCCATATTTTCAAAGCAAGCGAAAATCCATTTATCAAGATTGGGCTAAACGTCTCATCCTTAAAGGCCGTGCTTATGCCGACCCGACCGACCCTGAAACCATCCAAAAATACCGCGACTTAGACAATACTAAAAAAGTCCCCTATCTCTACCGAAATCACCGTCCAAAAGAGGCCGACTTAAGCCCCTCGGAAATTATCTCTCTCTGGAAAGAGGGCGTCCCGATTCGCTTCAAGTCCGACCCTAAACCTCGAAAATGGCACGACGAAGTTATGGGTGACCTTCATGCCGGCCCCGAAGTTCAAGACGACATCATTCTTATTAAAAAGGATGGTCTTCCGACCTACAATTTTGCCCACATCGTCGATGACACCCTCATGGGAGTAAATTTAGTTGCTCGAGGCGTTGAATACCTCTCTAGCACTCCAAATTATCTTGCTCTCTACGAAGCGCTAGACCTCAATCCGCCCCTGTTTGTCTCTCTTCCTCACATTCTCGCCCCTCAAGGCAACAAAAAACTCTCAAAACGCGACGGTGCTAAGTCTGTCACGGAATATCGCGACGATGGCATCCTTCCCGAAGCCATGCTAAACTACCTCGCTTGTCTCGGTTGGAATGACGGGACCGAACAAGAACTCTACACAAAATCCGAACTCATAGAAAAATTCTCCGTCTCTCGAATCCAAAATTCCGGAGCACGCTTCGACGAAACAAAACTCCTCTGGATGAACGGTCAATGGATTCGTCGTCTCGTCTCAGAACAGGGAATCGACAAATTTTTCGAGCGAACTCTCGACTACTGGCTGGAATCCTCGAAATCTTATGAAGAAAGTTATAAAAAGAAAGTTCTCTCCATCATCTATGACCGTCTAAAAACCCTCTCCGATCTTCAAGAAATGACGACTTATTTCTTCACCGACCCAAAGTTCGATATAGAAATGCTCACGAAAAATAAATTCCTCAAAAAATTCTCCGAACTTGAACTAAAATCCCTTCTCGAAACCTCAATTTCTGCCCTAGAAGCCATCGACGAAAAGAATTGGACCGAAGAGAACTTAAACAAAACCCTAAACTCCCTTCTTGAAAAAACCGAGAAAAAACCCGCTGAGCTTTTCTCCCTCATTCGCATTTCCGTCTCCTTCGCGCCATTCTCACCCGCTCTCGATCTCACTCTCTCTGTTCTTGGTCGAAATGTCACCCTTTCTCGCCTCCAATCCGTTCAATCTGCTCTCCTCCTCGACAACCAATAGCATCCTAGCTCTTAGTTTTTCTTGACTACCGCTCCTTTTTGCGCGATAATAAGCTTATGCAGAATGAAGAACAAGCTAAGTCTCCCCTTTCTAGTGATGTTCCTGCTTCTTCCGACGTAGCCGACCCAGCCGAACTTGCCGAAAAAATCGCAAAAGCTCGCGCAAAATCTCTCGACGCTCCCAAACCAGAATCGGAAACTCCTCTTCCTTCCGAGAAAAAGTCTAAAAAACCTCTTTTTATCACGATTTTTATCATTCTTTTTCTAGTTCTTGCCGGTGGAGGTGGAGCCGCATACTATTTTCTCGTTTATACTCCAGAAAATTCACCCGTCCCATCGTCTCAAACTTCCCAAGAATCCCCCTCCTCTCCTGAGACCCCTGAACAAGAAAAAATCGAACCCGAAGAGCTCCCCTCAGAAAAGTTCTATTCTCGTCTTTCCGGCGAGCCCATCTCTTCCGAAGCCGAAAGTTCCGCCCCGACTTATTGCGTCCAAATTCCGAACGGTCTCGACGGCGCTCGTCCTCAAGCTGGCTTAAACAGCGCGAAGGTCGTCTTCGAAGCCATCGCCGAACGCGGAATCACCCGTTTTGCTGCTATTTTCCAAAATCCCCCTGCCGTCGTCGGCCCGATTCGCTCTCTGAGGATATATTATTTCAACTGGGACCGCCCCTTCGACTGCACAATCGTTCATGCTGGTGGCGCTAATGACGCAATCTCCGCCCTCCGTTCTTCTGGCGCAAAAGAACTTGACGAAAGCACGACTTATATGTGGCGCACAAGCGCAAATGCCAACCTAAACCGTCTCTGGAACAACCTCTTCACTTCTGGCGACCTCATGAAATCTTATAACGAATCCAAGGGTTATTTATCCTCCAATATTAATTCCTTCCCGAGAATGACCCCCGAATCTGCCCTTAAAAACAAGATAAACTCCCAAGCCGTAAATCCTTTAAAAATCGACGAGCCCGCCCCTGGCGACACGAACGAGCTCAAACCTTCCGTAACCCACATCAATTTCCGTTTCGGTGACATTCCGAGCTATAATCCTGTTTACGATTATGACAGAGAAAGTAATACATACAGAAGAAGTTACGAAACCGGAGCCGCTCACGAATCTTATGATTGCGAAGGTCAATCCGGAACAATCACCCCAGAACTCGTCTGTCCTTTGAAACAAATCTCCCCCTCCGCCATCATCGCCATGATAGTTCAAGAAAAAGTCGCTGCCTACGACAACTACCACGAAGATGTTTCCTCTCTTGGTGCTGGAGATGCATACATTTTCCAGAACGGAAGTCTCGTGAAAGGAACCTGGGAAAAATCCTCCGCCGACGAACAAATCATTTTCCGTAACGAAGCCGGAGAAACCGTCTCTCTCATCCCCGGTCAAACCTGGATTTCTGCCGTCCCAGCCTACGGAGTTATAAACTACGAATAAATCCACCCTTAAATCCATAAAAACGTTTATAAAAATACAGGCAAAACTCGTCCTTTACGATCGTCTTGTAAAACCCCGAAAATCATGCTAAAATATCGTTATGGTTCCGTCGTCTAGTGGTCCAGGACGTCTGGTTCTCATCCAGAAAATCGCGGGTTCGACTCCCGCCGGAATCACCAAACCTAGACAGATATAAAAGCCTCTATAGGGACTTTTTTTATTACATCTTAACAGTCCAAACAAATAGCCATTTTACCCTCGACCCCACAATAAAAACCCCTCAAGAACACCTTATCCCCTCATTATACCACACTTGACGAAAAAAGTCAAGTTTGCTATAATTTCCTCATGAAATCTCTCCCTATCGTAGCGCTTATTGGCCAAACAAACGCCGGAAAATCCAGCCTTCTTAACCGCTTCGCGAAGAAGAATATCGCCATAGTCGCTCGCGAAGAGGGGACAACCCGAGATAGTGTCTCTGCTAGAATCGACGAAAAATT
Organism: Candidatus Saccharimonadota bacterium; assembly: GCA_017545595.1. Lineage (GTDB taxonomy): Bacteria > Patescibacteriota > Saccharimonadia > Saccharimonadales > Saccharimonadaceae > Nanosyncoccus. Next base: position 77,761 of record JAFWLO010000011.1, read on the forward strand.
CCTTTTAGTCGACACTGCCGGCCTTAAAAACCCCGAAGACTCCTTTGAAGCTTCTATCCAAGACCAAATTTCCGATGCAATCGCTTCTGCTGACCTCATCCTTCTAACCCTCGATTCCTCCCTCTACCCTTCAGAAAAAGACAAAAGAATTGCCAAACTTGCCCTAAAGTCCAAAAAACCAGTCTTTCTCGTCCTGAACAAATCCGACCTCGGTTCCTCTCTCGTCCCCGAAGAATTCCGCTCTCTCGGCATAAAACCCGAACAAACCTTCCAAACCTCCGCGACAACCGGCCGAGGCATCCATGAACTAAAATCTTCCATCGAGTCCTCCCTTCGAGAAGCAGGGAACTATCCTGTTTCGACCCCTCCAGAAAATCCTCCGCTCAAAATCGCCCTCATCGGCCGTCCAAACGTCGGAAAATCCAGTCTCTTTAACTCCCTCGGAAAAAAACAGCAAGCCATTGTTAGCTCCCGTCAGGGAACGACTCGCGACATCAACCGCATCTCTCTCAAGTTCAAAGGAAAAAACCTAGAAATCCTCGACACGGCCGGTCTCAGAAAGCCAGGCCATCGTGAAGTTGGAATAGAAAAGTTTTCCGCAATCCGCACCCTTTCCGCAATCGAAGAATCCGACATTTGTGCACTTCTCGTCGATTCGACCGAACCACATTCAAAACTCGACCAATCTCTCGCCGGAGAAATCATCAAAGCCGGAAAGGGAATTATCGTCGTTCTCACAAAAACCGACTTAATCGAAGATTCCTCTGCTATCCTTGATCAGCTAGAAAACGACTTCAACTTCATTCCTTACGCTCCAGCTCTCCTAACCTCCTCAAAAACCGGAGAAAACGTCACAAAGCTCTTCGATCTCGCTCTAGAAATCGACAAAACTCGCCACCTAGAAATCAAAACTTCCGACCTCAACAAAATCCTCACCTCCGCCATTCTCGACCACACCCCCGCTGGCCTCAAAAACACCCGTCCTAAACCAAAATACATCGTCCAAACCGACACTTGCCCGCCTTGGTTTGTCGTCCACGGCCACAACCTCTCTCTCCTTCACTGGTCCTGGAAACGCTTTCTAGAAAATAAAATCCGCGAAGCTTATCCCTTTATTGGCACGCCAATCATGTTCTCTTTTCGGGAGGACAAACCCAAAGACGGGGAATAACACTGTTTCTTAGCTACCCCCTCCTGTCCAATCATCCTCAAACAAAATAACCCCCGTTACGGGGGCTATTTTCTATATCTCTATCTTTCCGGTTCTCCTTCTTTTCTTTAGAACCGCGACTCCTCCCCCTAAAACTATGGCAACCCCAACAATAATTAGTGCAACCCCTCCTCCGTTTCTCGCCCCTCCATTATCTTCGCTCGCTCTTCCACCCGTCTCTGGAGGCGCAACTTTCGTCCAAACCGTCTGCTCTGCATCATCTAGGTCTTTGTGCTCCGCAATCAACTTTTCTCCAACAGTATATTTCTCATTCTTCTCTGTCACCTTCTCGAAATACAACTCTTCAAACACTACAATATAAACCCCACCCGCATCCGTCGTATTTATATTAAAATCAAGTTTAACCGTTCCCGACTCTCCCGTAGCGACAAACTTCATTTCCTTCTCGGTCTCACCTCCAGCAGGGAATTGCGCTATCTTTCCATCGTATTTATTCATAAGTACCCCCTTAAGCGTGTAAGTTTCTCCAGGAACAAGCCCTTTATATTTCACTTCGTCTCTTATCGTGACGTCTGCGTTCACTTCAAGTTCCTTCTCCCCATCATTCTTATCCGTCGCGAGCGTCCCAATATTCGGGTCGAGCACGCTAATCGTCTGGCTTTCGTCCTCAATCTCCTCATGCTCCGTAATAACTGTCGCTGATTCACTTCCATATTCACTCGCCTTATAAAGCCTCTCAAATACAACCAAATCTTTCCCAGCAAGATCAACGGTGTTTATCCCGAAATACAGATAAACCATTCCGTCTTTTTCGGTCGTAACGCTCCCATCTCCCGTTATATCAGCCTCTCCAACAGTAAAGATCTTCGTCACAACAGCGTCCCCAACCTCAAAACATTCCTCGCCATCAGCACTACTTCCGCTCTCAAAACCGGTATTTTCACTATCCGAACTACTTCCACTCTCAGAATTATTCCCGCCAAACGGCTTCTCAACACACCTCTGCATTAATTGAACGACTTCCCCCGTCTTCTTATCCATAAGCCTCCCCTCCATCACATACTTCTCACCCATAGTTAGCCCCTCGTATTTCACACCATCAATAATTACAACATTCCCGACTCCAACCTTATGGTCTCCATCCAAATAATCAACCGCCTCCGTCCCGATTCTCTCCCTAACCTTAATATATTGACTATCGTCATTGATATCCTCATGAACCGCCGTCGGAACTTCCTCCTGTTCCCCTCGATATAACCTCTCAAACACAACAAGCTCCACTCCAGGAAGATCCGTTGCGTCAACCCCAAACTCCAGTTCAACCTCTCCGCTCCCGGTCTCACTGCTTATAAAAGTTTTCCTCACTGTAATCTTCTCCCCATTTATCTCAAGCGCCTCTCCCGTCTCCTTCACCATAACCGTCCCCACCATTGTATATTCCGTCCCTTTCATCAAATTTATATATTCGACAGTATCAACAATGGTCTGTTCCTTATCCGGAAAAATAATGTTATCCCCATCATTCTTATCCTTCGCAACAGTCCCAATCTTCGCTACCTTAATCTCCAGATTTTGCCCCTCATCATCCCAATCCTCATGCTTCGCAAGTTCTCGCCCGTCGCCATGCTTCTCTTCGTCTCTATAAAGCTTCTCAAACACTACAATCTTCTTCCCCTGAATCGTGGTAGTATCAATATTAAACTCGACGACTACCTCCCCCGCGCCGCCAGTCTCAGCCTGAAAACTCTTACTTTCCGTCACGGTATTTCCGTTTATAACCAACTCACTCCGACTCTCCTTATCCATCAAAGTTCCAACAACTTTATACCATTCTCCCCCAACAAGCCCAGAATATCTAACAGTGTCTTTTACGGTAGTCTCGCCCACCGTAACTTTTCCACTCTCACTACTCTCATCTACTGCCTTTGTTCCAACCTCTGGATTAACTAGTGCAACAATCTGATCGGTATCATCTTGCTCTTCATGCTTAGCAATCTCTGTATCGCCCTTATAAAGCGCCTCATAAACCACCAAACTCACCTGTTCACCCCCAAGCGTATATAACCTTGTTGTATCGATATCAAACTCAACCTCGACCTCACCACTCTCGTTCTCTGGAACAAACGACTTCTCTCCACTCGCAACAACGTTCAGACCATCATTTTTATTGCGCAAACTTCCCTTAACGGTATAAGTGTCCCCAGGAACCAATCCAGAATAAGCTATTGTATCGACAACCTTCGTATTTCCAATATTAAGTGTTTTTTCTCCACTTCCATCCCCGCCGTTTTTGGCGACGGTCCCAATCCCCGCACTTCTTATCCCAACGATTTGATTCGTATCGTTATCATCCTCATGTTTAGCAATTAACACATCTCCAGTATTATTGTATAAACTCTCATACACCACCAAGTTCGGATTCCCATTTACCAAATCTACAAGTTTGGTCGTATCAACATCAAATATCATTGGCGTCGAAGCAGTATCCCCACTCTCCCCGCTAGCGGTAAACTTCACGCTATTTTCTGCCAACACTTCCTTCGTATTCAAATTAACGAGTTTCCCCTTAAGTGTATAACTATTTCCACTCACGAGTCCACTATAACTCACAACATCCTTAACGCTCGTATTCCCCACGCTAAGAGTCTTCGTCTCGCCTCCCGCCCCATTATTCGTCGCAATAGTATGAATCTCTACACTTTTTACCCCAACAACTTGATTGGTATCACTATCGTCCTTATGCTCCTTTATTAGTACTTCTCCTGTACTATCATACAAACTCTCATACACAACCAAACTCGGATTTCCATTCTCCAAATCTACAAGCTTCGTAGTATCAACATCGAACGCCATCGGCGTCGCTGAAGTATCCCCGCTCTCCCCATTCGCAGTAAATTGAACAACCTTCTCGGCTACCGTCTCTTTTGTTTTTAAATTAATCAGTTGTCCCTTAAGTGTATAGGTATTCCCGCTAATGAGTCCACTATAGCTCACAACATCCTTAACACTCGTATTCCCAACACTGAGCGTCTTCGAATCACTTTCACCTCCATTACTCGTTGCAATTGTCCCGACTTCAGCCTCAACCACCCCTACGGTTTGATTATTATCGGTCAAGTCATAATGCTCTGCGACGATTTTTCCAGTTGCATTTCTCAATGTCTCAACGACAACGAATTCAGTCCCAACCGGATATTTACTCGTATCTAAGCTAAACTCAATATCAACTGTCCCGCTCGAAGCCTCCACGTTTACGGTTTTCGTCCCGCTCGCGACAACTTCCTCGGTATTTTTAACTAACAACTTCCCTTCAAAAGTATATTTCTTCCCAGTTATTAATCCTGAATAAGTCACAGTGTCGCTGACTTTTGTTTTTCCGATATTAAGTCTCTTGTTTTCACTCCCAGCCCCACCATTCGTCGCAACGGTACTTAAAGTCGGCCCAACCACCCTCACGATTTGATTCTCGTCTGCCGAATCAACGTGGCTAGTCACAAGTGTATCTCCCGAATATAAATATTCATACACTACAAACTCACAAGGATTACTAGAAGTATAATCATAATAATTCGAACTATCAAACGAAAACGTAATCGGATTCGCTGAAGTATCACCCGAACTTCCGCTCGCAGTAAAACTCGTGTTCGCCGTCCCAACAACAACTCCAGAGTTCTTCGCGATAAGTTCAGCCTTTAACTGATACGTTGACCCCTCCGACAATCCCACATAGCTCACGACATCTTTCACGGTCACTTCCCCCACATCAATAGCCTTGCTCGTCCCGTCTGCTCCTGTTGCAACCGTACTAATACTAACCGATTTCACATTCACCGTCTGCCCCGAATCAGTCAAATCTTTATGTGTAACAATCGGGTCAGAACTTCCCGCAGGATATAGTGTTTCATAAACAATTATTTTCTTCCCAATGTAAGAGCTTGTATCAACCTTAAACGTCATATTAACGGTGTGCGTCGCCCCTGCCTCCCCCTGATACGTAAAGCTATCTATAACCGAATTATCACCATTCGTAAGAGCAATTACATTCCCATATTCATCAACCAACTGCCCAACAAGATCATAAGACTCTCCCGGCACTAGCCCCTCAATCTCAACAGTATCAACCACACTAACTTTTCCTACATCAAGCGTTTTTCCTCCGCTCGAATTCGTCGCTGTTGTCCCAAGACTAATATTTTTCACAGTCACAGTCTGCCCCGCATCTGTCAAATCGGTGTTATGTTCTTCAATCGTCACCCAACTTCCGTTATTACTCACCTCGAGCGTAGCCTTTACACTTAACGACTTCCCCCCAAGCCCCGTCGTGTCTATCCCGCTAAACACAATCTCAAAACTTGTATTTCCACTACTTGTCCATTCTTTCGTCTTCGTCGAGCCAATCGCCTCATTCTTACTCACGTCATAAAGCGTCGCCTTTAATCTATACGTCAAATCATTTGTTAACCCGCTAATGTTAAATACATCCGTCACGCTCTCGTTCGACGACAACCCAAGTTCCTTATTCGGGCTACTCGCAGAACTTTCACTATTTCTAGCCGTCGAACTTATTGTCGGACTATCCTTAAGTGTATCTCTAAATGTCCCCGCATTAACAATAGTTCCGTCTTTATTCACAGTCACACTGAAATTACTAACTTTATTATAAGCGGCATTAGCGCTATTGCTAACCTCAACCACGGTATATGTTCCATACGGCAAATCATTCGCTCCGGTCGTTGCGACCCCATCGCTTCCTGTTTTTATAGTCTTCACAGTTGCGCCACTGCTGTCTTTTATTCTGAAAGAAACTCCACTAAATGCTGCATCGCTTCCGCCATACACCTGTTTCGTTTTAGTAAGCTTCAATCCACCCTTAATCACGGTATTAGTAAACGGATCGTTGGTCAAATCTATGACCGCAGCACTCGAACTCGTAATCTTAAAACTCTTCTTAGTAGTCGTCTTCTTATATCCAGCCCCAGGAGTTATCTCCCAAACATAATACGTCCCCTCCTCGAACGGCCCAGCGCTTGCCGTCCCTTTACTATTTATTGTCATCGTCGCAATCGCTTCACTATCACTCGCCGAACTGCTCTCGAACACTCCAAACACTGCTCCCTGAATCTTCGCTTGTCCTTGTCCGGTCACGCTCCCCGTTTCTGAATCAATCTTCTTAATCTTAACTCCCCCCGTAGAGAGCTCCCTGTTAACAATAGACGCCTCATAGTATCCCCCAGTTGTATATTTCGCAGTATAGTGTTTCGTATCAATCTCGTATCCTTCCGGAGCAGAAACTTCATAATAAGTAAATTCCTTATTGAGCGGCACAGCAATCCAATCCGTCGAACCAGACATTGAAGGATATTCTGTCCCATTTATATTAAATACAACTTCCGGACCAGAAATAAGATCTCCGTTCGTATCAACCTTACTCAACTTAAAATATGCTCCAGGGGTAATCTCAACTTGCGTCCAGACAATATCCTGCGCCCCCGGTGTCACGGCAATATATCCACCCATCCCGTCAATTACATAAGTTCCTGTCTTAGCATAGTATCCTAAAATCGAATTAAGAAGTGCCTCAAATTTCGACTCGTTATAAATTCCGTCATAAACCCCAGTATAAAGTCGCCCCACCAGAATATGTCCAACCAAAAACATCTTATCATCATCACTATATGAAGAAGGAATATCCGAAGAAACCGCCGAAAGAAACGCATTAAAACTGCTGTATCCCCCAAAATCATAACCTTGAGCCTTCAAGTTATACGCAAAAGTTGAACTAGCAATATTCGAGTAATCTCTATTTATATTAGTAAGAAGCAAAACGAGCATCATATTTTTAGCCTTTGTGGTACCAACAACATCCGAAAGTAACCTAACCGTTCCAGTCCCTCCCGCCGGAGAAGCTTTAGACGGCTCAGCACAGATGGCATATATTCCATCATCCATCACATCCGAACCATATCTTCTGGACATCTGTCCGTCGCCATAAGAAACATAACTAGACTCAGCATAAATACTAATCTTATCCCCAACAACAACAGCCTTCGCAGATTCATGTTTCTTATTTACCGCAAAAAACAACCCGCCTCCAGCCAAAAGCAGAGCAAAAAGACAAATGAACATTCTTCTTAATGCTTTTTTGCCTAATTTCATACTATTTTAAGTTTAGTTCTTATGCTAGAAAAATGCAAGCTCTTGAAATCTTAAAAACTTATATTATAATTTCAAACATGAAACTCATCGTCGGATTCGGAAATCCAGGGTCAGAATACAATTTTACTCGCCACAATCTTGGTTTCTTAACTCTAGATTTTTATTTTAAACTAAAAAACTTAGAATGGGAACCTCACGAAAAATTCAACGCAATCTGGAAAAAAGCCGACGATAGAATCTTTATAAAGCCTCAAACATTCTACAACAACATCGGAACCTCCGTTTCTAGTTTCAAAAACTTTTATAAAATAGATAATTCCGACATTCTCATTATCTGTGACGATTTCAATCTAAAATTTGGCTCCAGTCGTTTCCGTGAACGCGGTTCCGCTGGCGGAAACAATGGCCTAAAATCCATTATAGAAAATCTAAAAACAGAAAACTTCCCCCGTCTCCGCCTTGGAACGGGGAACGACGAACTCCGTAAAAAAATCGGTGACGTCGATTTTGTTCTCTCTAAATTCACCGAATCAGAAAAATCCGCTCTCCCCGCGTTCCTTAAAGACGTCTGCGAAAATATGCTATAATACCGTTATGTCAAAAAATCTAGTTATCGTCGAGTCTCCTGCTAAGGCAAAAACCATCGAAAAATACCTCGGAAAGGATTTCCATGTCCTCTCCTCCGTAGGTCACATCCGAAAAGACACAAAAGTTGACGTAAAAAATGATTTTGCAGTTACTTACGAAATTGACCCAGGCCACAAAAAGGTCGTTTCCGAACTTAAAAAAGCGACAAAATCCGCCGAAACCGTCTGGCTCGCGACAGATGAAGACCGCGAAGGAGAATCTATTTCCTGGCATCTTCTCGAAGTTCTTGGTCTCCCTTCTTCTACCCACCGCATCACTTTCCACGAAATCACTAAACCCGCCCTCGAGGCCGCCATAAAATCCCCCCGAACTGTTGACATGGCCATGGTCGCCTCTCAGCAAGCTCGCCAAACTCTCGATATGCTCGTCGGCTTTGATCTTTCTGGAGTTGTTCGCCGAAAAGTCCCAGGCGCAATCTCCGCCGGGCGTGTTCAGTCTCCCGCTCTTCGCCTTATCGTAGAAAAGGAAAGAGAAATAAAAAACTTCGGAGAAAAGTTCAATTTTAAAGTCACAGGAGATTTCGTCTCCTCCGACAATACAAATTTCCTAGGTTCTCTAGAAAAAAACGCCCCCTCGACCCTTGAAGAAGCCAAAGATCTCTTAAATTCCCTTAAAAATACTTCTTATTCCGTCTCGGCTGTCGATCGCTCCGAAGCTGACAAACCTAATCCAGTCCCTTTCGCGACCGCCGCTCTTCAAATCGAAGCGAATGCTCGTCTAGGTTTTTCCTCTTCAACGACTATGCGCGCTGCCCAAGGCCTCTACCAAGCCGGTCACATCACTTATCACAGGACTGACTCTCTTAATCTTTCTAAACAAGCCCTCGCCTCTATCGCCGACTATATAAAAACCAACTTCGGAGAAAACTACTTAAAAGTCCGCCATTTCAAAACCAAATCCGCCGGCGCCCAAGAGGCCCACGAAGCCATCCGTCCGACCCACATAGAAAACGAAGTTGCCGGCTCAAACGACTTTGAACGAAAACTTTACCATCTCATCCGCTCCCGCACGCTTGCAACTCAAATGGCGAACGCCCGCGTAGCAAAAACAACTATTTTTCTAACCCCCGAATCTTCAAAAACTCATATTTTTGTCGCCCGTGGAGAAGTTGTCATATTTGACGGTTTCCTAAAAGTCTATGGAAAATCAAAAGATTTAGAACTACCCGATCTCTCCGTCGGAGATAAGGTTCTTGCAACCTCCGTCACTGCTCGTCAAAATTTCTCTAAACCTCCAGCAAGATACACTGAAGGCTCCCTCGTTAAGAAACTCGAAGAACTCGGAATAGGACGTCCTTCGACTTACGCTTCCATCATGACCGCCATTCAAGCCAGGAATTACGTCAAAAAAGGCGAAGGCGAAGGCGTAAAACGTGACGTTATCGAGCTAAAACTCGAAAACGGCGTAGTTTCCGAAGGAGTTGTTTCAGAAAAAACCGGTGCGACGAAAGGAAAACTCGTTCCGACCCCAGTCGGCGAACTTGTTTCTGACTTTCTGACAGACAACTTCGACCAAATAGTCGATTATGGATTCACTGCCGACGTTGAACAAAAGCTCGACCTAATAGCAGAGAAAAAACTCGACAAAGTCAAAATGTTACGCGACTTTTACACGCCGTTCTCCGAATTAGTCGATCATTCTTCATTTCTCGAGCGCTATAATTCTGCGACAGAACTTGGGACTGACCCCAAAACCGGCAAAAAAATCTACGCAAAAATCGGAAAAAACGGCGGCTTTATTCAGCTCGGAGAAAATGAAAAAGAATCCGGAGAAAAACCCCGCTTTGCTCCACTTCCGAAGGGAAAAACCGTTAAAGATGTTACTCTCGAAGAAGCCCTTAAACAACTTTCTCTCCCCTCTCTTCCTCGTTCTCTAGGAACAGCCAAAGACGGAACCGAACTTATTGCTGCCGCTGGCCCCTTCGGCCCCTATCTTAAAGCTGGAAAATACAACATCTCCCTCGGAAAAGAAGACCCCTATAAAGTTTCTTTTGAGACCGCTAATTCTCTTTATCAAGAAAAATTAAAATCCGTCATAAAAGATTTTGGAAACGGAATTATGATTTTGAACGGCGCTTACGGCCCCTACATAAAAGGTCTCGGTCGTCGCAACAATCTTAAAATACCCAAAGACATCGACGCTAAAAAAATCACCAAAAAGAAAGCCGAAGAAATGCTCATGGAAAAATTCGGCACCCGCGCTCTTCCTGGAGCTGACGCTCTCAAAAAACGCACTTCAAAAGTCAAAAAAACCACAAAAAAAGCCGCCCCAAAGAAAAAACCCGCGAAAAAAACCACAAAAAGCTAATATTTCATATAACTTATTTCTAAAAAGTAAACATATTCATAATGTTCTTGCATAATTTGTAAAGTTTGTGATACAATAATTTTCAGGATAAATCCATCGAAGAGCACCTTATTTAGAAACAAAAATCACAAATTTTACCAGTTGACATTATGCCTATTTTATGATATTATAATAAACAAGTTTCAATAATAACCGATGAATGAGGAAAACTAATGGAACAAAACGCGGACATTATTGCGCAAGCAATCAATGGTAGCCTCAAAATAATCGAACAAGATAGGGAACGACAAATCGTCGAAAAACGTTTTGGTCTCGACGGCCAAAAGGAAACCCTAGAACAAATCGGAGAAACCCTCTCCGTCACCCGCGAACGCGTTCGTCAGCTCGAAAAAGTCATCCTCGTTCGTCTTCGTATAACCGCTAAAGCTAACAACATTCCCGAACTCGCCTCGGCTGAAAAAATCATCATCCGCAACCTTGCCGAAATCGGTCGTGTTGCGAAAGTGAATATCCTCGCTGATAAAATCTACGGTCGAAAAGCCTCGAACAAGGAAAAAGCCGCCCTTGTTTTTCTCGGCGACATCTCCCCCTCTCTTACTATCGTTTCCGAAAACGACAAATACAACAACGCCATAGCTATCGCCGACGTTGGCGACGAAAAACAAATTCGTCAAAAAATCGACGAAATCGTTTCCATGATAAAATCCAACAAAGCCCCCCTCTCTCTTGAACAACTCGACGAGCGTCTCAATTACGAACACCCCTCTCAGATTTCCGCCATCGCCTCCGTTTCTAAACTCCTCGCAACTTTGAACGGTCTCTGGGGTCTCTCGAAATGGCCGACCGTAAACCCTAAAAACATTCGTGACAAAATCTATGTCATCTTAGAAAACAAGAAGGAACCGATGCACTTCAACGACATCTCCACCGCCATCGCCGAGTCCAACTTCAAACGAAAGAACGTCACAACCCAAGCTATTCATAACGAACTTATAAAAGATCCCCGTTTCGTTCTCATCGGCCGAGGAATCTACGCCCTCGACTCTTGGGGCTACAAGAAGGGAACTGTCTCCGAAATCATCACGAACGTCCTTAAGTCTGCCGGCCGTCCACTCTCGCGCGAAGAAATTGTCGCCGAAGTCCTTAAATCAAGAAAAGTAAAAGAAACAACTATTCTTTTAAATCTCCAAAACAAAAAATATTTCGAACGCGTCGACAAAAATTCCTACACTCTAAGAACCCCCTCAAAATAACCATAATCTTTCGACATTTTTTAGAAAATATGCTAAAATATTCTAAATGTTAGCAACGATTATTCACTTCATTTTAACCCCTATTGTTTGGATTCCTCTCGTCGGTCTTTTTGCATTTTTAACTTACCAGAACTACAAACAAGCAAATCGTCTCAAAGTCCTTAATGTCGATTCCGTCCTCCTTATGCTCGAAATCCCCCGAACAAACGACAAGAAAGAACTAGCTGCCGAACAACTCTTCGCCTCTCTTCACGGCATTCTCCGCGACAAAAACGAACTCAGAAATTCCGGAGGCGTCCAAGAACACCTTTCTTTCGAAATTGTCTCGACCGGCGGCCAAATCCGTTTCTATGTTTGGGTTCCTAAAATTCTTCAATCATTCGTCGAAGGCCAAATTTATTCCCAATATCCGACCGTCCAGATTTTCAAATGCGACGAAGATTACGTCGATAACCGTTCGAAACACTCTATCATCTATTCTTCTGAACTCGCCCTAACCGAAGATGACGCCCTCCCAATAAAAACCTTCGATTCTTTTGAAGTTGACCCTCTTGCCGGGATTACCGGGACCTTAGCGAAGCTCGACAGCGACCTAAACGAAGAGCTCTGGATTCAAATCCTTGCTCGCCCAATCGCCGACGATTGGCACAAGTCCACAACCGACACCTGGATAAACCGCATAAAAACCGGTCGTTCCGGTGGCGGTTTTTTAGGCTTCGACGCAAGTTACATTTCCGAAATCTTCGCCGCCCTCTGGACTCCTCCTACGGGCGGAACTGGCGACTCCGGTAGTGGCCCGACAATCAGCGAACGCGATCAAACCCGAATCTCTAAAGCTGAAGAAAAAGCCACAAAGCTCGGTTATCAAGTCAAAATCCGCCTTGCTTACCTCGGAAACGACGAAGTTAACGCAAAACTAAATATGCAGGCCCTCGTCGGAACATTTAAACAGTTCAATTCTACAAATTTGAATGGGTTTAAAATGCTCGGAAGCACATTTTCCCCCGAAAGTCTTGACGCTTACAAGTTGAGGCAGTTTACAGACAACGGTTTTATTCTGAACATCAGCGAGCTCGCCAGCGTCTATCACCTCCCCCATACCAGCGTTGAAACTCCAAACATCGTATGGGCCAACTCAAAAACCGCCGAACCCCCTTCTAAACTCCCCCTCATAACCGGAAACCCCGCAAACGACGAGAATATCTCTGCCTTCGGTCTCACAAATTTCCGTGGCATAAACCATCAATTCGGCCTTCTTCGTCGCGACCGCAGTCGTCACGTCTATATTATCGGCCAAACCGGCGCCGGAAAATCCGGTCTCCTCGAACTCTTCGCGCTCTCTGATATCTTTTATAACCAAGGATATTGCATCATTGACCCTCATGGCGACTTCGCCATCAACAACTTAAAGTTCATCCCAGAGAGTCGTATTCGCGACGTAGTCTATTTTAACCCCGCCGACACCTCCCACCCTGTCGCCTTCAATCCTCTCGAGCTCTCCGACCCTGCGAGAAAGCCCAATGTTTCCTCCGAGGTTATCGGCGTCCTTAAACGTATGTTTGGTGATTCCTGGGGTCCACGCCTCGAACATATTTTAAGATACACTCTTTTAGCTCTTTTGGACCGCCCAGAAACTACCCTTCTTGACATCTCAAGAATGTTAACTGACAAGGAGTTTAGAAAAGAAACGCTAAATTATTGTAAAGATGTTACCGTTCTCCAATTCTGGAAACAAGAATTCGGAACCTGGAGCGAAAAGCAAGTTACCGAGTCTATAGCCCCAGTTCTTAACAAAGTCGGCGCCTTCACGGCGAACCCCATTATTCGCAATATTATCGGTCAGCCAAAATCTTCCTTCGACGTTAGAAAAATCATGGACGAGGGAAAAATTCTCGTCGTTAACCTTTCTAAGGGATTGATTGGCGAGGATAACGCCGGGATTCTTGGGTCGTTCCTAGTGACGAAGGTCCAACTTGCCGCCATGTCCCGCTCCGACATTCCTGACGTTCGCGACCGTCGTCCGTTTTATCTGTATGTTGACGAATTTCAGAACTTCGCGACCGATTCCTTCGCGACAATTCTCTCCGAAGCTAGAAAATATGGCCTTAACCTCACTGTTGCGAACCAATACACCGCCCAAATGACCGATAGTGTCCGCGATGCTGTCTTCGGTAATGTCGGAACAACTATCTCTTTCCGTATTTCCGCCGACGATGCTCCCGTCCTTGTCAAACAATTCGAACCAACCTTCGACCAAAACGACCTCATCCAAATGAACAACCGCAACTTCATCATCAGCATGATTATAAACGGAGAAAAGGTCCCCGCTTTCTCCGCTACGACTCTTTCTCTTCCGACTTCCCCTCACGACAATCTCGAAAAAATCATAGAAAGTAGCCGAGAACAATATTCCCGCCCTCGAAGCGAAGTCGAGGAGGAAATTCGCGAAACTATCGAAGCTAGCGAAAAATACAAAAAAGAACTCTCCGATTCCGGTCGGCTCGCTCAAGACGATTCAGGTGATAAAAAATCCGAACCGAAGTTCGTTTTTAAGTCCGCCGACATTTCCTCCTCAAAATCCTACCGTCCCGAAGTAACCCGAACAAAAACCGAACGAAAGTCCTCGTCGCGCCCACTCACTCCTCAAGAAGAGTTCAAAAGACTCAAAATCTCTCCGAGTGTTGCCGAAGAAAAAGCTCCTAAACTCGGCCTAAAAGACCTAGGAAAGCTTCTAGAAGAGAAAAAATCCGAAGAAAAGGTAGGGAACGACAAGAGGGAAGAACAACCCTCTAAAAAGTCCAAACGAGCCCATAAAAAGGCTCATGTAACCCCCGAATCGTCCAAAGCGCCCAAACACCAAGCTCAAGCGGAAAATCGCTCAGAAGCCCCAAATTTTGCGCCAGAACGCAATATTTCTCATCCAAACCCCGCGAAAGTCGCCACTCCAAAGATTACAACCTTCCATTCTGCCTCTAAAAAATCCAGTAATTCCCCAGAAAACCCGAATTCTATCGCTAAACCTTCCAAAAACAACGATTCCCTGAAAAAACCCAAAACCCCCAACGCCCCCAACACCTCGACCGAAGGTTATATTGTCATAAATCACTAGAATATATTATCATTATTCATTAAACTCAAGCTTGACCCCTGTTCTACCTCTGTTAAAATAGAAGGGAATTAAGGAGTAAAAATGCCCATATCTTATAAATCCGGTTCCGAGCTTATAAAAACCTCAATAGATAATCTCTCTGAAAAACTCGACCGTCAAAACGACCTCCTAGAAAAGCTCATAAAAGCCGTCGCAAAAGATAAAAAATAACTTATAAAGACTACCGGATAAAAATCCAAAGATCCTCATAGAATCAGAAACAAACAACGTTTGAAGTCCCATCATTTTGGTCGCTTTCCGACGATTCTCCCATCCACATTTTCCGACAGTTTTAATGTCGCACAATAACTATTTTGAGACATTAACCCTAGTATAAAAAGCCGATACCACAATCATCTAAAACCTCGCTAAAAAGCCAACACAAGCATAATATCGTCCTAGCCCCCCCCACTGTCTTTAGCCTAATCCAAATACTATAAAGCCACAACGGACTGCGAAGCCGTAGCCCTTGCCGTCCCCACCCTGAGGAACGAAGTCCGTAGAGTAGAAGTACTTGAGGTGAGAGTACGTGGTAGCGTAAGTATGCGAAGACCAGTAGTAGCCGCGCGAACCTCTAGTGCCAAGGCCAGTAGAGTGCCAGATATAGAGGCCACTACGAGGAAACGCAAACGGTTCGGATAGAATACTGGAATCGGCTCTGGTTAAGTTGCTAACAGCCCTCCTCGACCTCTATAGCCCCTTTCAAAATCCTTCAAATCCGAACACCTCCCGAACATCCTCCGTGAAATCCGCAAATTTCACAAATTTTCACGGATTTTGCCCAAAAATCCAAATTTTTCACATTTCCCTGTTTTTTTGCACTTTTTTGCCTTTTTCTTCCTCATCTCCCCCTCCTTCGAGTATTCTAGAAAAATCTTCATTTTTTTCAAAAGAACAAAAACCGAACACCATAGGGAATCACCCGAAAAATCTCCAAAATCCACTTTTTTCACGCTAATTATCCCCGATTTCACGCATTGTTTCCCTCTTCTGAGACCCCTACTTCCAAAACGCCTTTCTTTCTACCCTAACATCGATATACTCAAACTCCGTAATTCCCTGTCCTTCGAGGTATTTTATCATTTTCACCCCATCTTCCGCGCTCACCGCCGGATTTCTATCAACATGTACCTTAATCAACCCAGAAACCCCCTCAATTTCCACGTCTATCTCCCTAATCTTATCAACCGGTATTCTCGCTCGAACGACCTTATATCCAAGTTGCGCAAACTCTTCCTCGAGATTCGCAATATACTCCTTCATCCTCGAACTAATTTGGGTCGTAGTCTGCCCAGTTCGTTCATCGATCACCTCCACACTAGGTTCTTTTTGAACAACAAAAACTTCCTCCCTATTAGAAAGCCACTTAATCCACTCTCGAATCGCTTTAACCGAAAGTCCCAAAAGACTAGCCCCGATCAGGACCACCACAACAACCGACGCAATCTTCTTATTCCGATAAAGTTTTCTGACTCTTTCCCTTTCCGAATCGCTCTCCGGTCTTCCCCTTTCCCTGACTATCGTTTTACCTGCCTGAACCATTCTGCCCATCCCTGTTTATGCCTGTATTTTTCCCCGCGCTCTTCCCTGCCGAATCTTCATCCTTCTTTACTGCTTCCCTACTCCCCCTTGACAATTCAGCAATTTTATGTTCTCCTATACCTATCACAATGTCCGCAAGTCTCCTTGCCGAATCAAGCTTAGCTTCTCCGTTCAAATTTTCAGCTAACTTCCTCCTAAGCGCCGGCTTTTTCACAAGTTCCCTCACCTTCTCAACGATCAATTCCGGCTTCTTCACCATCTTATCATCTCGAATCATCATCGCCGCTTCGATTTTTTCCAATCTCTCCGCGTTCTTTACCTGATGTCCTCCAGGAAGTTTTTCAAACGGAATCAACACAACCGCCTTCCCGAGCGCAGCAAGCTCCGCAATCGTCGTCGCCCCCGCTCTAGAAACTACAATATCTGCCGCCCCAAGCAACTCATGCATATTTGAATTAAATTCCCACATTCTAAAATTACTCGTGAGTTTAGCATCTTCCCACTTCTCAAATTCCTTCAACTCGACCATCTTCTCATAGTGTTTTCTCCCCGCAATAAGCCCCACGCTCGCATTTTTAAGAAGCTCTGGAAGCACCTTCTGAACTGCCTCGTTCATGTGTTCCGACCCCTGACTCCCCCCAGTAATAATCACAAGCGGCTTCTTCGTGTCGAATCCAAAACTTCTCTTAAGGCTCACCTGTCTCGGCAAACTCACCTTCCTAAATTCATCACCAATCGGAATCCCAACCCACTCCCAATTTTTCTTTCTTTCATCAACAATTTCCTCTCCATTATCATCCTTCAAAGTCTTCTCGAATTTCACCCCCATCGCAACAACCTCTGCCCCCTTCATAAGCAACCTATTCGCAAGCCCAGGCGTCGCATCGCTCTCATGAATCACGTACGGGATTTTAAGCCACTTCGCAACAATCCCAACCGGAAGCCCAACAAACCCGCCTTTAAGAAAAATCACATCTGGCCTCTGTTTTTTATTTAAAAGCCTGCAAAAACTTTGTAAAATCCCGCCCAAAAACCCAAAAAACCCTAGAATATTCTTACAAACAAGATCAACAAACGTTATCTTAAAATTCCTAAAATAATCCAAAAAGCTCCACCCCGCATATCTTCTAAACTTCCCCGACAAAACCTTCCTCACCCTAATCGGCAAATCCCCGCCTTCTTTCCCGAGTGTTGTAATTTTTACAACATTTTTATAGTATTTTCTATCAGTCCAAAATTCAATCCTCGCCCTCGGTCTTTTCTCGAGAATCTCTCGAACAACCGCAATCGCCGGCGTGATATGACCCCCGCTTCCTCCTCCAACAACTAAAATTTTCATTTCCTATCTTCTAGCTCCTCTTGAGCTTTTCTGTGTTTTCTTTAACGTTACTCTCCTCTGTCCCAATCTCCTCTCGCTCAAATGCCCGTTTGTATATTTCTCTTGCTTCAAATCTTTCTCTCTTCTAGTATAGCACGAAAGTTGCGCAACAAGTCCTAAAGACACCGCAATAAACATCATACTCGTCCCGCCGTAACTTAACAGCGGCAAAGTTATCCCTGTCAGCGGTATCAGCCCCGTCATCGCCATAATATTCACCGCCATCTGCATCCCCACCCAAGAAAACACCCCGACAGCGACCAGTCTCTCTTCCTCATCCTGCCCATACTCTCCCACTCTCAATATTCTCGCAAGAAGCACTACAAACACCACGACGACCAGCCCCAGCCCCAAAAACCCAAACGTCTCCCCCATAACCGCAAACACGGAATCGTTTATACTTTCCGGCAAATATCCCGTCGCTTGAACGCTATTCCCCACTCCAACCCCAGCGAATCCCCCAGTCCCAATAGCAATCAGCGCGTTTTCAATATGATAACTGTCCGATCCGCCTTCACTCATAAATGTCTTGACTCTTTCCATCCTGTGCGGACTCGTTACAATCGAAAGCACCCCAAGCAGCCCAATCATCCCGACGACCCCCAAAAACTTCTTGAGTTCCACCCCGCTCGCAAAAATAATCCCAAGTATAATCGCAATAATTACAGCCCCCGTCCCCAAATCTTTCTGAAGAACAATCACGAAAAATAAACTAATCAAACTCATCACTCCCGCTGGAATCCAAAAATCGCTCGAATCTATCTTCCCTTCTCGTCTTCTTTCCGCCGCAAGTGGCGCAAGATATAAAACAAGCCCCAATTTTATTATTTCCGCCGGCTGGATACTCCCAAACCCCCCAAGATTTATCCACCTACACGCCCCAAGCTCACATTTCGCAAGTCCAGACCCAGCCTTCGCCAAAATCCAAAGCCCCGCACAAAGCAAAAACCCGAGAATGAGCACCCATTTCCCGTATTTTTTCACTCTCTCGTACGGATATTTAAATGCAAACACAAACGCCACAATACTAATCGCAACGTTTAGGAGTTGATGTACAAAAAAATAATTTTGCCCCAGTTCCGCCCCATACGCTGCCTTCATAAAGTTCACTCTCATAGGCCCTATCGCGTAAATGACAATCAACCCTGTTATCAGCAGTATAAATGTCATCAAACTAATCAATCTATCGCTTTTATGTTTCCTCATAGTTCTTCGCTCCCACCCCTCTCTTCTAAATTATTCCAGAAACGCTAGCAATAAACAACCCGAGAAGCGCCCCAACTCCTCCGAGTACCCAAAATCTCATCACAACTTTCGCTTCTCCCCATCCTTTCGCCTCGAAATGATGATGAATTGGCGCAGAAATAAAGATTTTTCTCCCAAAAAATTTCTTACTCACCATTTGTAACAAACTGCTCCCAGCCTCAATCACCAACATCACCCCAATCACAGGAAGCAACAAAAATGCATTTGTCATCATCGCAACCACCCCTAGCCCCGCCCCAAGCGCAAAGCTCCCCACGTCCCCCATCATAAACCTCGCCGGCGGCACATTAAACCACACATAAGACAACAGCCACCCTACAACCGTCATACAAAACCCAAACAACATCCATTGCCCCTGGAACAGTCCAATCACTCCATACGCTCCATACGCGAATATCATCAACCCCCCTGCAAGCCCATCGAGCCCATCACTAATATTCACCGCATTACTCGTCGCAACAACCGCAAACGCGAATAGCAATGTCATCCCAACCACCCCTATCCCAATATTCCCCAAAAACGGCACCATAACCGTCGTCCATCCCAGTTTCACAGCAAAAAACCACCCTAAAAACACCCCAACGAGCGAAATCATCGCAAATTTCACCGGCGCCCTAAGCCCCGCCGCACCTTCTCCGCTACCAAACACATTTATACAATCATCAATCAACCCTACCAAACTCCCCCCAACAAACCCCGCAAGCGGAAGCCACGTCTGTCCCCTATCCCAGTTACAAACAAGCGTAACCGCAGAAACCGCAACTACCCCAATCACCCCCGCCATCGTCGGAAACGCCCTCTTAAACTTATGCGCATGAAGTTTCGTCATCACCGGCAAGCTCTTTCCATCAACCGCCGTTTTCTTCTGCTTTTTCCAAAACTTGTATTTATACGCAAAATAAGTGTAAATCGGCGTCAGAAACATCGACAACAAAAACGCCGCAAGCGTCAAAATCATTCCATAAAAGAGCTCATTGTTAATTTCTGCGCGCCACATACACCTATTTTACTCTTGTTTTGGTCTTAATTTCAAGTAGTTTATCATATAATTCGATATTTCCGAAAAAATCGGCAACGCATACGTCTCGGCGCTCGTCGTTTCTCCGTCTTTCCAAATTCTCACCATAACAGTATATTCCGGCAATTCCCCTTCCGTCCCCCCGAACCCGACATACGTCGCCACCCATTCATCCATCGAATATTTCCCATCCCGAATCACCTGCGCCGTCCCCGTTTTTCCCCCAATATAGTATCCCGCCGGATCCGTTCCATTAGCCCGATAAGTCGTCCTCGTCCCCCAAAGCATCTCTCTCATTACCCTGCTCGTCTCCTCAGATATAACCTGTTCCCCCTCCCCCCTCTCTTTTTTAACTAGTTCCCCTCCGACCATCTCCCCCTCAACAACACTCGGCGTCACCTTCTTTCCTCCATTCACAAGCGTATTATACCCGCTAATCACCTGCATCATCGTCACAAGCATATTCTGCCCAAATGTCATGTTCGCATAAAGCGAATCTCGTCCATCTCCCTCAACCGGATCTCCTATGAGCCCCAGATTTTCATACAATTCCACCCCCGTTTCTTTCCCTAGCCCAAACTTCTCTGTATAATATTCATAAAGTTTCTTCCTCCCCTCCTCTGTTATCCTATTCGCATCCCCCCCAATCAACTTCAACGCATAAATGCTCCCCGTATTCAAACTCCAGTTGAGCGCTTTCTGTATGCTAGTTGGCCCAAGCAAACTATCATACTGGCTCGCATTGTTTATCTTCCAACCATCAATCACCTCATATCCGTTATTATAATAAGTTGTCTCCGGCCCAAGCACCCCCAAATCCACCCCCGTCGCAAACGTAAATGCCTTACACACACTCGCTGGCTCATACGGATCTTCCGTTACCCTATTTATAAACACGTCCGCGCTCTCGACCTCTGCATAATTAGCCGGATCATACCCCGGCAAGTTCGCCATAGCGAGAATTTCCCCAGTGTTCGGGTTCATCACGACCGCACTCGCCTGGTCCTTCCCAAACTCCTCCATTTTCTCCTTCAAAATCCTCTCAACATTATTCTGCACATTCCTGTCTATCGTCAAAACAACATCTTCCCCGTCTTTCGCCGGAATTTTCACATTATCATTCCCGATAGATAGCGCAACCCTGTTCACATCCGCCACGGTTTTCAAAAGCCCATCTGTCCCTTTAAGCTCCTTATTAAGCGCCCCCTCGACCCCATACTGTCCTTCCCCTTCCGCATTAACAAACCCGAGTAACCTCGCTCCGAGCTCCCCCTCCGGATAAACTCTCTTCGTCCCCTCTTTCAACCAAACCCCCGCCGGCTCCGCCTCTCTTATCTGTTTAGCTTTTTGAGTTCCGACATTCCTCGCAACTAAAAAATACCTCCTCGTTCTGTCTCGAAAAACCTCTTCCTCGCTCGCGACCAAGTTCTCTTTCATATCCTCCCCGAAAATCAGCCCCCTAAGCTCTTCCTCGTCCGCCGCCATCGGGTCAACAACAACTGTATAGACCTTCTCATTCATCACAACCGCGACCGGCTCGCTCCCGTCCATCATATAAATCTCCCCCCTTTTCGCCAGAATCTTATTCTCCATCGTATGCTGTTCTTCCGCCTTAGCGACCCACATCTTATTCTGAATAATTTGCACAAAAAACAGCCGAACCATAATCACTCCGGCTACAAAATACAAACCAAGCTTCAAAAACTTAATTCTATCTTCAGCCATTCTCTTTATTTTACCATAAAAATTATCGAAGAGCAAAAATCTCAAAAATTCATCTTTCACCCCTGAAAAACCGAACAAAACCTTAAAATTAGCTTAAAAATACCTTAAAATAACCTTAAAGAAACCTTAAAATTATTCAGCATACCCCGACACTTCCGCGACCTCCATATTCGCTGCGACCGTGCTCTGATTATTTGACGCAATCGAAGTAAGTCTCGCCCTCTCGACAGCCAAATCTTCCTTTTTCGCTTCAAGCTCTGCAATCTCGCTCTCGACTTTCGAAAGCTCATAATCAAACCCCGTTGCCTTTGTCCCCTGAGTTACATAAATCAAACCAACAACTAAAACGAGCACACCTAAAATAACCGTCTGAGAAACACTCCCTAGACTCTTCGGCGTATATCTAACTGTATTTCTGTTTCTCACCCATGCCGAACTGGATTCACGCATTTTAGAATTTATTCCTCGCTTTTTGTTTTATTTTTGTTTTTGGTTTGGTGTATATAACTTAGTCCTAGGCGGATTGTCCGAGCAGAGCAATAAGTAACTCGGGTCCGCCTAGGGAAGGTCATAAATTAACACACTCCTAATAAGACTCCACAACCATAAAATCGTGGTAGCCCAATTGGGCCATATCTTATCCCCCTTTCCCCCTCCCCCCGTTACCGGGGGTTAGCAGAAATTGATTTTGACTTTTTGAGCTCTGCTTTTGTTAGAAACAACAATTTGCTTTGGCATAAATGCCTCCTTTTTGTTTTATTTTTTTGTTTTTATCACATCCAAGAAGCCCCTCGCGCGCCTAAGATGCGACTCATTTTCTCTTTCTTGCCGCTCTAAGCTTTGCGCTCCTTGCTCTTGGGTTGATAACAAGCTCATCTTCGCTCGCAACAATCGGACTTCTCGTCAAAATTTCCAGTTCAGACTCTTCCCCAAACTCACTCGCTTCCTTAAAGTAATTCTTAACAATCCTATCCTCAAGGCTATGAAATGTTATAATCGCGACTCTTCCCCCAGGTTTCAAAATCTTAGGTATCAGCGGTAACGTTCTTTCGATAATTCCTAGTTCATCATTCACTTCAATCCTAATCGCCTGGAAAAATTTCGTCGCTGGATGATTTCGAGAAAATTTACTTTTCGACTTTATAAATTCTGCAAGCTCACTTGTAGTATAAAAAGGTCGATTATGCACAATCTCTCTCGCCATCCTTCTAGCATTTCCAGTCCTCTCTTCTCCATATTTCTCAAATATCTCCGCGAGCCTCTTTTCAGAATACCCGTTCACAACTTCCTTCGCACTCAACTTCTGTTCTCTATCCATCCTCATATCAAGCGGTCCATCATGAAGAAAAGAAAAACCTCTCTCTGCCTTGTCTAATTGCGGCGAAGAAACTCCAAAATCAGCCAGAATCATATCGAAAGCTTTACCACACTCTACTTCCTTCAGCACCAAACTATAAAAATCCTCATTCACTATCTCTAAAGGTTCACTTTCGTACTTCCCTTTTAGATACTCCGTAGCGAATGAATCTCTATCAACCAACGTCGACTCTTTATAATTTTGTGTCAAATCCAAAACTTTACTTGCATGCCCTCCATAACCCGCTGTCAAATCTAAATACGATTCACCCAGACTCGGTTTGAGAACTTGAAGCACTTCCGACAATAAAACTGGTTTATGAAGTTCTTCCATATGACATATATTATATCATATGCTCGTTCGTTAGTTTGAGAACGCTTAACAAGAAATTTTAGCGTTTTTGTTTTTGCTTAGATTTTTGTTTTCCCTTACACTTTAGATCTACCACAATCTCAACAAGAAATCTTGCGTCATATTGTGGCCGTTGAGAGACTTATTGTGTAATTGGTTGTTTTAAGAACTGTACCTTTGGAGTTTTCGTTCTTTAGAGTTTTAATTGGGAGGTGTTAGTTTTAGAATGTACTCACGATTTTGTTGACGCGTATCGTTAAATTCAACCGCGCGCCAAAACTCCTTGTTAGCCGTCCTCAAACTGATTTTAATGTACCTTCTGTAGATTTTTATTTTTCTTTTTTGTTTTGTTATCTACTTGTTATTAGTTTAACCGCTTTGAAATAAAAAATCAAGACCTTTTTCGCGATTTTTTGACTTTTCTTTAACTTTTTCCACGCCACCCCTGTTACACACAAAAAAGTTTTCCACAACCCTGTGGAAAACTTTTATCCTTCCCTGTTATCTCTTAGTCCAATAATAACCCGCCCCAAAACACGAATCGAAGAAACGCCACTTAAAGATGGAGCAAACCTACCCTTCCATCCCCCTCGGTGGTTCCCCTCCATCCGGCTCGCCCATAAGTTTCTTCGACTTAATCTCATATCTAAGCCCCGTCACTGGAGAAACATAATAATCTTCATTCAAAAGATTCACGAACGTCGTAAGATCTTTATCATCCATAATAATAATCGATTTATCGTCATCCGTCATAAGGTCAAGCTGCATCTCGTCTGAATAATCAAGCATTTGCTCTTGCGTCATCGCCTCATTTATATCAATGTTCTGTATCTTTTTTAAAAGCGGTTTCTTATCTTGTAACAAAACATCAAGCGTCAATCCCTCCGCAAACGACAGTTTATATTTCTCTTGTAATTCCCTTGCCTTTGCCTCCGCAATCACCTGCGATTTAAAGTCATATTGGAACAACGCTTCAAACTTCGTTTGATTAAACACTACAATCGACTTATCAACAATCGCAACTTGATTGTCTTCCGGCATCTTTATCGCGACTTCCGCAGAAAACGGTTCAAAGCTCTCTCCGTTTAATTCCCAGCTCGTCGCCCCCTTTATCGCCGCGCTCGCAGAAATCCCCTTCGCGATATAAAACGTTTTCGTTCCATCATCCCCTCCAGGATAAGAAAACTTCGCAATTATCCCCTTAACTTTCTTAAACTCATATTCATTATCAGAAAAATAATCTATATCTTTGTATTCATCCTCAATAAGATGAAGCAACGTCTCCGCTCTTCCAACATTCTCAAGTTTCGTTTTATAAATAACCTTATCTTCCCCGTCGCTCTTCTCATAAGTTCGACACTCAAGCCCCTTATCCGCTTCTTTTATGATATAAGAAATCGCCTCATTCATAAACATCGCCTTAACCGAATTTGTCAGCTTATCCGAATATCTAACCTTAAACGGTGTATAATTTTTATTGAACAAAAACAACTCGACAGAAACATTATTCTTAACTTCATCAACTTCATTCGCCCACTGAAAAACATCAAAATCTTCCATTAGTTTACCTCGCTTAATTCCCCACTTAACTTTCCCCTCATTATAACATGACGTCTCTCGCCTTTCTAGTTTTCACCCTCAATATCCATAATCAAATTCTTTCTCATCTGGAAACGGATCAAAATCATCCTCAAAAGAATCGTCATCACCCCAAGAATCTTCCTCGCCTCCCCCATAGTCATTCGAACCATACGGGTCGAACCCAAGTTCCGTCAAAAACCTCGACGGCATCGTATAATTCCTTCCCCCAAAGCTAAACCTACTCTGCGCCCAAGTTAAGAACAAATCTTCCATCGCTCTTGTCATTCCGACATACGCCAACCTTCTCTCTTCCTCAATGTCCGCCTCTTCCTCCGCTCGGCTACTTGGAAACAATCCCTCCTCGAGACCCACCAAAAACACCACCGGAAACTCAAGCCCTTTCGCCGCGTGAAGCGTCATCAGCGTCACCGAATTTCTATCACTACTCTCGTCCGCGCTTGACATAAGCGCCGCCTCTGACAAAAATTCGTCCAGCGATTCAAACTTCCCCGCATTATCCGCAAGCACAACAAGGTTATTTATTCTTTCCTTCCCTGTCGGCGTGCCATCATCAAGCAACGTCGGAAAATCAAAATACTTCACAATTAGCTCAACAATCTCCGAAGGCGACTCCTCCCCTTGGTTCATCTGTCCTATAAAATTCGCTACTCTAATCAAACTTCCCCTCGCTTTCGCCGATAAGCTACTTGTAAGTTCCTCATCCCCGAGTCTCCCCCCGTTATCTAGGTGCGCAAAAATCTTTTCTAAACTCTTCTCCCCAATTCCAGAAACCACATTTTTTGTCACCCTCTCGAAACTTATCTTATCCCTCGGATTAACGAGAAGATGCAGAATCGCTAAAACATCCTTAACTTCTCGCCTATCATAAAATCTCACCCCTCCGACGATTTTATACGGAATCCTCATATTGATAAAAACTTTTTCAAACGCATAACTCTGCGCATTCGTTCGATAAAGCACAGCGAAGTCCGAGAACGGCCTATTCTCACTCATTTCAATAATCTTCCTCGAAACAAATTGCGCTTCGTCCGTCTCATCTCTAGTGGTCTTTATTTCAATCGGATCTCCATCTCCCGCTTCTGTAAATAGCTTTTTATCTGATCTTTGTTTATTTTGATTAATAATTTTCTGGCTCGCCTCAAGAATATTTCCCGTCGAACGGTAATTTTGCTCCAGTTTTATCACTTTCGCCTCTGGAAAATCCTTATTAAAATTCAGAATATTCGTAAAATCTGCTCCCCTCCAAGAATAAATCGACTGCCAGTCATCCCCTACAACACAAATGTTATGTTTATCATTAACAAGCAATTTTATCAACTTGTATTGTACGTTATTTGTGTCCTGATATTCATCAATTAGAACATATTTAAACCTATCTTGCCACTTCTTTCTCACATTTTCGTTGTATGTAAACAATCTCAGCGTTCTCAGCAACAAGTCGTCAAAATCCAGCGCATTCGCCGACTCTTTTTCTTTCTCATACGTCGCGTAAACTTTCGCAATCGCCTTCTGATTCGGATAAAACGCGTGCTGGAAAAATTCTTCCGGCCCGACCCCCTCGTTTTTCGCCTTAGAAATCGCCGACAAAATCGCCCTCGGCTTCATTGTTTTTGACTCAATCTTTAGGTTCTTCATCGTTCGCTTTACAAGCGATAATTGGTCGTCGCTATCATAAATCGTAAAGTTCTTCTCTAGCCCCGCCCCCTCATATTCTATCCTCAAAATTCTCACGCAAATCCCATGGAACGTCCCCATATATGGCATAAATCCTCTCGGAATTTGCGCTTCGTTTGCGTCCAAAACTTCCCCGTTAAAACTTCCAGCCTCCTCGCTCACCCCTCTTATTTCTGCCAAAATCTTCCAAAGCCTCTCCCTCATCTCCCTCGCTGCTTTATTCGTAAACGTCACCGCAAGAATATCAAATTCGCTCACCCCGCTCGTCAGCAAATTCGCAATCCTATGCGTCATCGTCTTCGTCTTGCCCGACCCCGCCCCTGCAAGAATCAACAGCGGCCCCTCCGTCGCCTCGACAGCTTCCTTTTGTGCCGGATTCAACCCCCGATAGATAATTTCCTTTATATCTTTCATTTATTCAAGCACCTCAATTTCTGCCCCTAGCTCTCTAAGCCTCTCTGCAAAGTCCTGATAACCTCTTTTTATCATATAAACGTTTCTAAGAATTGACTTCCCAGGCGCCGCAAGCATCGCAAGTAAAATCACGACCGCCGGCCTTAACGCAGGAGGCGCCATCATTTCTGCCGGCCTAAAGTTCGTCTCCCCCTCAACATAAACCCTGTGCGCATCTAAAAGCTCAACCTTAACATTCAAATTGGATAGCTCCGTCGTATAAATTGCTCTGTTCTCAAACACCCAGTCATGTATCATCGTCCTTCCCTGTGCCGTCGCCGCAATAACCGAGAAAAACGGCAAATTGTCTATGTTTAAGCCCGGAAACGGCATAGGATGAATTTTATCCTCGAGCGCCGTCAGCCTCGCCTTCTTAATTCTAAGATCAACCAGCCTCGTTTTCATGTTTCTCGACAAATATTCATCCCCGACCTCAATCTTCGCCCCCATATTCTTTAATACCTCAAGTTCAATCTCGAGAAATTCAATCGGTGCTCTTTTGACAACAATCTCCGACTTCGTCACTATCCCCGCCGCAATCAAACTCATCGCTTCTATCGGGTCTTCCGACGGATAATACTCAATATCTTCGTTTATTATTCTCTTCCCTATTATCTCCAATCTCGTCGTTCCGACTCCCTTAATTTTTACGCCGAGCTTCTCTAAGAAAAAGCACAAATCCTGCACCATATAATTCGGGCTCGCTCCGACAATAACCGTCTTTCCGGGATATTTCGCCGCCGCCATAAGCGCATTTTCTGTCACTGTATCACCCCGCTCAATCAGCACAATTTTCTTATCTAAAAACTCTCCCCGCTCATTCACCTCAAATTTCTTTCGCTCATCCACTTCAATTTCATAAAACCCGCTCCTGCTTCTCGCATCAACTTCCATCCCAAAGCTAGAAAGCGCCTTGAGATGCGGAGTTATCGTCCTTGTCCCAAGCGAACAACCCCCTGCATACGGCAATTCAAATTTATCAAACAAATGAAGCAGTGGCCCCATAAACATCAAAATCGACCTCGTCCTTCTTGCCGCATTTATATCTATCTTTTCAATTTTTAATTCATCTGGTGATATAATTTCCAAATCTTTTCCATGGTTTACCCAATTCGCCCTCACTCCAATCGACTCCAAAACCTCTATAATCCTGAACACTTCCTCAATCTTCGCAAGTCCCTTTAGCGTCGTCTTCCCCTTATTCAGTAGCGACGCGCAAAGCAATCCGACCGCCGCATTCTTGCTCGTGTTGACTTCAATCTCCCCATGTAATTCTTTCCCTCCATAAATCACATACGATTGAGTTACGTCATCCGCAACAGATATAATCTGTCTGCCAAGTACTTTAGAAAGTTTCTTAACCATATCAAGGGAAACGTTCTGCTGTCCTTTTTCTATCCTATGTATCGCCGACTGGCTCGTGTCTGCCAGCTCTGCCAGCTCCGACTGCGTCCAGCCCCGCTCAATCCGAGCCTTCTCTATCACCTCTCCGATTCTTTCTTGATAGCTTTTCTCTCTTCTCTGGTTTTTCATTCTCTTCTTCATTCCTCTTTTATATCATAAAACGCATAATTTTAAAACCCTGTTTCCCGAAATACTCATTTTTCTCAAAAATTATTCATAAAATGAATAATTTTCCACCACTCATCCAAACCACTCATCCAAACCACTCATCCAAAATCTCACCAATTATATTTCCACCCCACCTCTTCAAAAATCTTCCTCGTAGCCTTATCGCCATCCAAATTCTTCATAAACCCAAGATAAGAAATCACCGTTTCCTCTCCCTTTCCTCCCATAGAAAAATTTCTCACCCCTTCCCTAAAACTCCTTTTTATTCTCACTCCTGGCACTATCCTCCCAGGATACACCACCGCCCCCAAAAACGGCAATCCTTTTCGAATATTCTGACAATACTTCTTTTTCGGGTGAAGCCGGAGGTCAAGCGTCTCTAAAAACTCCCCAATCTTTTCTACATCTTCAATCGCCTTAGGATACTCTTCCTCCGGAACCATAATATAAAAATCATCCACATATCTCCCATAGCACTTATACCCCAATTCAAACTGAACAAACCTGTCCAACTGGTCCAGATATATGTTAGATAAAAGTTGCGATGACAAATTCCCAATCACAATTCCCTTCCCTTCCGGCTGACAAAACAAACTCTTGCTTCTCGGAAGGTCTCGCCAATCTTTCGGCGTTCCTTTTCGCGTTACATCCTTAACCGGGTCGTCAAAAATCACTTTCTCCCACAAAAACTTCAAAACTCTATAAACCTTCCCCTTAGCCGGAAATTGCTTCTCGAGCCCCCAAACCACCCGCTCAAACAGTTTTTTTCTCGGCAAACTCATAAAATACCCCTGAATATCCAACTTAATTACAAACGTCTCTCTTGTAAAATTCTCGCTCGCTCTCCTCATGTTTTTCTCTGCCCGATAAACTCCAAACCACGTCCCCTTCCCTGGTCGACACGAATAACAATCATAAATAAATCTCCTATCCCACCAATCCCCGACTGCATTATAAAGAAAATGATGCACAACTCTATCTCTGAACGGCGCCGCAAAAATCTCCCGAATTACCGGCTTTCTCGTCACAAACGCAATCCCCCTATTCGGTTTATAAGTCCGGTTTATTATTGTATTTCTGAGGTTTAACAAATTTTCGATTTCATTTAGCTCAAACAACTGCTCATCCGCCGTTTTTCTCTTTCCCCTTCTCGCATCAAGATACGCCCGGTTTAACTCGACAAGAAGCCACTGTTCGAACGTCTCATCCTCCTCAACAATATGTAGCGCCATCACATCTTTTCCTTTATTCTTTTTTCAACTTCGCGTCGAACCTCAATCAACTCCGCCCCGACCGCAATCGCAAGCTCTTGTTTTATTTCCCTCAGCTCCGTCGCAAACGACATCTCCACAATAAGCAGGTTTATAAGTTCCGTAATTTTCTTCCATCCCTCAATCTCCGGAATCATCCCGTTGTTCAGCATAAGATAAAACTTCGCTATCTTCCGACTATACTCCGCTATGAGAAGTCCGTTATAATCTCGTTCAAACACCGTCATCTTTCGTGTTGCTTCAAACACTCTCTTCTGCACCCTCCGAATCTTCTCATAAATCTTCGGATACAAAATCGTCCTCGGTTTGAGTACCGCCATCGCCTTTTCCCTCTCCCGAATCATCTCCTCTCGAAGGTATTTCATCTCCTCTACCCCTACAGAAAAATTCAACTCAAACTCAACAACATTTCTCCCGACCTTTCTACTCTTAAACACCTGAGCTTTTCTCAGCTTCTTTTCTAATCCTTCATACCCCCTAAAAGAAATCACCCCCTCCTCAAAAATCACTTGAGAAAAATCGGTATCTGGCTGAATATTCGGCCGTAAATCAAGAATTTTCTTCGCAATATCATAATAATAAATCAACATCGAATTTCCCCCCATCTTCAACCATTCTTTTCCGCTCCGCACTAAAATAAGCCGAGAAAAATTCTTTTTTTCCAGCCTAAACACATCGGACTTTACCCGATCATATTCTTCCCTTCGACGTTTTTTATCTCCAGCATCAAAAACAATCGCTTGTTGACGCCAATCTATATTTCTCTCAGCGTTGTCCATAATGTTTCCTCTTTATCTTTATAGGATCAGGTCGCTCGTCCTATAAACCAAACCGGAAACAACTTACTCTCATTATACCGCTTCTGCTAAATTTTTCAACCTCAAACTTCAAAAACACGTCCCCATGTTTCAAAAACATACCCTCGAGCTTAAAAAACTTGTCCTCATGTCTTAGAAACACAAGGACAAACTCTAGAAACACGTCAACAAGTTTTTGACATTACTTCCCTAGCATCTCCGCATACATTCCTTGAACAAAATTATTTTCTTCAAACTTCTCAAAAACCTTATAATTTTCAATTCTTCTCTTCTCGACAACATCCGCTCCGCTCAGTTCCGTCTCGACTTTCAAAAAATATCCAGAAATTCTTTCAACATTATCGAGATACAATTTCTCCCCCGACTTCAGCTTCGTCTCCTGCCTCTTTCTGGAAACTTCCCCTAGAAGCTCAAACCCCATCTGCATTACCATCTCAACTGCTTCTGTGTATTCCTTAATCTCCGTCCTATTTTCAATCTCAACTCCCGAATCTTCAATATGTCTCTTAAATATCAAATAATACTTTGCTGGTTTATCAACAGCCTTCATTTCCGTTCTCAAAATAAATCTCGGCAAATTCCTCCCCTTCTGATACCCTCTCGGAACATAAACCCTGTCGTGTTGCCAATAAATCGCTCCAAAATCATACCCCGCTCTAGAAAGCTTCGCTTCAAATTCGTCTCGCCCCTTCAGTTTCACTTTCGTCACAATTTTCTTCATCAGTCTCTCCTTTATTTCTCTTTTCTAAGCAATTTTTCAAGAGCGACCGATTTCCCCTCGACTTCTGCTCCTTCTCTTGCTTTATTTGCCCACTTGTCCGCCAGCTCGTTCATTTCCGTTCCAACGTGTCCCCGAACCCACTTTATCTCAGCTTTTCCCTTTTTATAGAATCTCCAAGCCGTCTTAACCATCTCAAGATTTTTTATTTCCCCCGATCTCTTCGTCCAGTTTCTATCTTCCCATCCTCTCGCCCAAACTTCGAGCACATTTTTCCAAAACTGCGAATCCGTATAAATCTCGCAATTTTCCTCCCCTGCATACTCCATCGCCGCAATCAACGCCGCCCCCTCCATTCTAATATTCGAAGAATTTTTTTCCCTCCCCAGCCTAATCGGCTCCCCATTTTCTATCACAGCGAACCCCCCAGGCCCAGGATTTGGACTTGCGCTCCCGTCTGTCCATAAAATCTTTGTCATGTTATAATTTTAACATAATGTCAACAAACAAAAAAGCTCCCTCATCCGAATTACCCTCAGACTCTCTCGAACCCAAATCCGTAGCGCCAAAACCCGAAACCGCCTCTAAAAAGCCCAGCCCCTCTTCCCGCATCCAAAAAGCCGTCGCCCTCGCAAAAACAGCCCATTCCGGCCAATTCCGCCGAACCGGCGAGCCCTACATAATCCACCCTCTTGCCGTCAAAAAAATCCTCGAAGAATGGGAAATGGACGAAGACACTATCATCGCCGGCATCCTCCATGACGTCGTCGAAGACACCTCTGTTACCCTCGAAGAAATTAAAACCGAATTCGGCGAATCCGTCGCTTTCCTCGTTGATGGCGTCACAAAACTCTCCGAAGTCAGAAAAAACATGCACGACATCGACACTTACCTCCCCGAGACGAAAGACAATTTCCTCCGCCTCATGATTGCCCTCGGCTCCGACATCCGCGTCCTCATCATCAAACTCGCCGACCGTCTCCACAACGCCCGCACTCTCTCCGCCCTTCCCCCAGCGAAGCAGAAAAAAATCGCTCTAGAAACCCTAGAAATCTTCGCGCCCCTCGCCGACCGCCTCAACATGGGCCTTCTTCGCGTCGAACTCGCCGATCTCGCTTTCTCCTACGTCAATCCTCGTCGCTACGAATACCTCAAAAACCTCATCGAAAGCACCAACAAACAAGCCTCTAAAGCCCTAAAAGAAATAAAATCCGAAGTCTCTGCTCTCCTTAAAAAAGAAAAAATTGATTTCGAAATCTCCGGTCGCATAAAATCCGTTTATTCTCTTCATAAAAAACTCGCAAAACACAACCAAAACATGGGAGAAATTTACGATCTAACTGCCCTCCGTATTATCGTCCCCGACATCGTTTCTTGTTATCTCACGCTCGGACTACTCCATTCCCTCTATACCCCCATGAACGAACGCATAAAAGATTACATCGCCGTCCCAAAACAAAACGGCTACCAGTCTCTCCACACGACCGTCATCACAAAAAACAAAAAAATTGTCGAATTCCAAATCCGCACTCGCGAAATGCATGAATACGCCGAACGTGGTCTCGCCGCCAGCTTCTACTACAACGAACAAAAGCTAACAGAAAACTACAAACAAGGAAAAATCCAACACCTTCCAACGAACCTCCTCTGGATAACCGAACTCCAAGAAGCGGCCGCAAAATTAAAAGAAGGTAAAAAAGTCGATCTAAAAAAACTCCGCCTAAACCTTTTTGCCGACAAAATCTTCGTTTACACTCCAAAAGGCGACATTATCGACCTCCCGAAAGGTTCTCTCCCTCTCGATTTTGCTTTTCGTCTCCACTCAGAAATTGGTGGTCATGTCGTCGGCGTAAAAATCAACGGAAAGATGTCCAACCTAAATCACCATCTCGAACAAGGCGACGTCGTAGAAATCCTCACCTCAAAAAATCAGAAACCCCGCGCCTCCTGGCTCGATAAAATCATCACTCCTCACGCCCGCCAAAAACTCCGCCAAATGCTCCCGAAGGATTAACTTATTCCAAATCTTCCTACTCAAACTTCAAAATCTTGTCTCCGTATTTCAAAAACACGCCGTCGAGTTTCAAAAACACGACCTCGAATTTCAAAATCTTGTCATCAAGTTCCTAAAACTACTCCCCGAGTTTTTTCAATAACTCCTCAAGTTCCTTATTGTTCTTGAAAGTAATTTTAATCGACTTGTCCGTAATAGTCACTTTTCTCGCCTGGAATTTTTTCTGGAATTTCTCTTCCCTCTCAAAAAACTTACTTTCCTTTATAATAGCCGAAGAGCTTTTCTTCTTCTTGAGCTTAATATATTCTTCAACTCTCCTTGACGACCATCCGTCTTCAATGATTCTCGGGAGAACTTCTTTTATCGTCTCCTCATCCATCGTGATAAGTGGCCTCATCACCCCTTCCGACAGATTATTCTCGACCATAATTTTCTTCGCAAACTCCGGAAGGTTAAGCAGTCTCATCGTGTTTATAACTGCCGACTCGCTCTTCCCTATCCTCTCCGCAATCCCCTTCGCGTCAAGGTTAAACTGAGTTTTAAGTTTCGCATACGCCGTCGCGAGCTCAATCGCATTCAAATCTTCCCTTTGGGCATTCTCAATAATCGAAAGCTCTAACCGATTCTGCGCATCGAGCGTCCTGACGATAGCCGGAATCGTCTCGAGTCCCGCTATCCCCGCCGCACGATATCTCCTCTCCCCCGCGACAATCTTAAACTTATCCCCCTCTTTCGTTACAACAATCGGCTGCAAAACTCCGTTCGCTTTTATCGATTTTGCAAGCGCCTCAAGCGCCTCTGGATCAAATTCCTTCCTCGGCTGGTCTTCGTCCCGAACAATATCCTCCAGCGGAAGCTCACGTAACTTAGAAACCTTCTCATCCTCCCTCGCTGTCGGGTCAAAATCCTCATCCACAAAATCCGTCGGAATTAAGCTCTCAAATCCTCTCCCTAATCCCTTCCCTAAACTCATTTCTTTCCTCCTTTCATTCCTGTCCTCTCCTCAACTTCTTTCGCGAGTTGTTTATAAGCCTTCGCTCCCTTCGAGAATTTGTCATAGTCTCCGACTGGCGCCCCATGGCTCGGCGCCTCCGCAATCCTTACGTTTCTCGGGATAGTCGTTTCAAACGTCCTCTCCTTAAAATACTTCTTTACCTCCGTTAAAACCTGACCCGAAAGGCTCGTTCTCTTATCATACATCGTCGCAAGCACCCCAATAAGTTGCAAATTCGGATTCATCGCCTTTCTCACGAGTTTCATACTCTCGAGCAACTGTACAACTCCCTCGAGCGCATAAAACTCCGTCTGAACCGGAAGCAAAAGATAATTCGAAGCTATCATTCCATTCACCGTAAGAAGCGATAAACTCGGTGGCGAATCGATAATCACATAATCATATTCTTTCGCGACTCTAGAAATCGCATTTTTAAGGATAGTAAATTTCCCCCTTGCATTAACAAGCTCAACCTCAGCATTCGCCAGCTCAGGCGTCGTCGGGACAATATCAAGATTTTTATATTTTGTCCCTAGAATTGCTCCCTCCATCCCGACTTTTCCCGTCATAACCTCAACCATCCCCGCCTCAAGCTCGCTCTTATCAATCCCGAGTCCAGAAGTAGCATTCCCCTGCGGGTCAAAATCAACTATAAGCGTCCTAAACTTATCTTTTGCAAGATAATACGCCAGATTGACCGTCGTAGTAGTTTTTCCGACACCTCCTTTTTGATTCGTAACACAAATCACTATTGCCATATACGCTTTATTATAACACAATTTCCCCCGCATATCATAAAAACATAACTTTTTCATCAAAAAACCACTCGTTTCCGAATGGTTTTTGTTCTATTATTTAATACTTTCGATTTCAATAACAGAATATTTTTGTCTGTGTCCAGTTTCTTTGTGAACACGTTTCTTGGAGTGATATCTAATGACGCGAACTTTATCGCCTTTAACTTCCGCCTCGACAACTTTCGCTTTAACTTTCACTCCTTTAACTGTTGGCATTCCGACTTCCGTCTTATCGCCATCAATCACGAGCAAAGCGTCCATTTCGAGCTCTTTAGTTCCTTCCGGGAGGAGGTCCACCCGTAGGGTCTCACCCTCGGTCGCAATATATTGCTTGCCACCAAGTTCAATGACTGCTTTTTTCATAATTATCCTTAAATTATTAGCTCTGCTATTCTATCATATCTGGCGCAATTTTTCAAGCCCTTCTCTATTTCTTGTCGTTATGCTTCGTCTCCTCGCCGTTTTTCGATTCTTCATCACGCTTTAAACTTTCCCCTTCTCTTTTCTCTTCGCTCGCCTGTTTCTTCGAACTTTTTTCACCTTTAGCGACTTTCTGAAGTCTCCTAAGTTGCATTTTCGAATTCAACCAATACCCGAGTCCAACGAGTACTCCAGCAGAAACCACTCCCGCGAGGATTATCTGAGCCGGCCCAGTTTCCGGAAGTGCCGTCGGCAAACATCCTTCCCCAGTCCTCACAACGTTCACAGCGACCTTATCATAAACCGTCGCCACCCCTGCGTCTTCCTGGTCCGCTCTTCTTCCGCTCACCCCTGCCAAGTTATGAAGCACAGTCTTTCCGCAAGAAAATGTATCTTTACTCTCGCTAATTTTCGCTTTATATCGAATTTCTATCTCGACTCCCCCTCCGACTTCTCCGATAGAAAGTCCCCCATCAAACAATCCTTTCCCGGCCTCATCTTCAATTTTCGTCTCAACCCCGCTCTTATAAATTCTCGTCGAACCAGCAACATATTCCATTCCGACCGCCCCCTCGAGCGTATCAAATGCACTCACATCTTTCTGCGCAACATTCCCCGTGTTCTTATAAATAATCTTGAATTCAACTTCATCCCCAGGTTTCACATCAACGCTATCTTCCCAGGTGTTTCCCCCATCTTTACTCACTTTCTTATCGATTTCGAATCCAGCAACGCTCGAAGGAACTTCTGGTTCTTCCGACTCCTCAGGAGAATTCACAGCACTCGCCTTAATCCTAAACACAACTTGCCCTGAAAATTCATCACAACCTAAAATAAGCCCGTTAAGTTCGTTCAATCCAATATAAGTCCCCTCAGTTGAGAATAAATTCGTAGAAAGCGTACTTCCGTTCGCTCCCCAGTCGTTATAAATCTTCGCCGAACCAGTTATATACGCAAAGGTCAAATCTTCCTCGGCAGTCATATACGCCTCATCCCAAACTTTCGGGACCATAGTAGTCGTAGAAGAAATAATCGCATTAACTTCCCCTCTTTGTCCCTTCGCTAGAGATTCCGGAAAAGCCGCAGAAACTTTCGACTCTCTCGCGACCCCAACATAGTTATGCGCCGCGTCGTTATAAGTTGTGCTCGCATCGTTGTGATAATAGATATAAACTTCGTATGTCTTCCCCGCTGACACATTTATCTCATTCGTATATGTATCTTTCGTTCCGTCGTCATGGACTTCTACAATCCTCACAAAATCTCGTTCATCCCCAACCCCGCCATTATTCGTAATGGAATTAAACACCGCTTGTGGAGCAGGTTGCTCGTTAGTATAAGTCTGCCTCTCCGGTCCCCAAGCAAACGTTTCATTAGATTTCACCCCGAGCGCCCCCGCCACGCTCAGGACTGTCCCTAGAAGAATCGAACTAATAGTAATTTTTTTCTTATTATCTTTCATTTTCCTCCTAAGCTCCAAATCTATCGAGATATTCGCTCATTATATCATCAATTATTTGGTTCTGCTCCTCCTCTGTTAAATCAGGTTGATTATTTTCTAGTTCGTTCGCTTCTTCCTGCTCTATTCTCCCTTCCTCAGTTTCATCAATCATCGGTGTTCCAGTGTCATTATTTTCGTCGCGATACACTTCCTCCGGCATCTCAAATTGATTTTCGTCATTCGACACTACAACATTTTCTTCAGCATTCTGCTCTTCGACAATCTGCTGGTCAATCGCTTCTCTCTCCGGTTCTTGTTCTGTGTATTCTTCAACTTCATTTACGTCTTCCGTTCGCTCAACATCTCCCGCAAGATGCTCTTCCGCTTCTTCGACAATCCTCTGTTGATTCTCAGCATCTTTCTGTTGAATCACCTCCTGCTGCGGTTCAGGTTCCGGCTC
>JAFWLO010000012.1 GCA_017545595.1 Candidatus Saccharimonadota bacterium
ATATTATTGAGCTGGTTTTAATATGTCGAGAAGAATTCTGACCAGTAGGTTTTGTATTTAGCTTCGGGGTCAAAAACGAAGCCGACGGAGAGATTTGTGAAGTTTTCGTTTAAGATGTTCGCACGGTGATCCGGGGAGTTCATCCAGGCCGAAACAACTGTTTCGGGAGATACGGCAGCATTCCCCGCCATTAGATTTTCTCCACTCCAACCTCCGGTTTCTGGGATAGGACAGGCCGTTTCCCAGCTGCTTCCGTCGGGACGAGTGTGAGAGTAAGACGACATGAGCTCGCGGGCACGAATCGCGGCGGCGGTTTCACAGGTTGTTCCCCATCCTAGCGCCGACAAACCATTCTTTTCTCGTTCTTTGTTTACTAAACTCAAAACTTCTCGTTTCCATTGTTCGACAGGGACACTAACAACATTCACCGTGATCGAATCGTGACGACTGCCATCGTAGGTTCCTGCGGTTATGGTCGTTGTTCCTGGGTTTTTTATTATGGGGTAACGGCAGATATCGGAAGAATACCCGAGCCATGTTCTGGCGGTCGAGTAGAAGCCGGAAATAACATCTTGGTTTGATGATTGCCAATACATTGAGCCGAGTCCGGAGAGGTTCCCGCCAACACAAATGTCGATGTCGGCGGTTTCGAAAATAGTTATGGAAGTTTCATTCCAGAGTTCGCCGGAACGGACCGGGTCGGAAGAAATCCACCCGTTCGCAGCAACTTGATATGTCGCTCCGTCCGCCGAAGCTATAGTTTTTCCCTCGGAAGAGTTCGAAACGCTTTGGAGTAGTTCGGTTTCTTCCGGGGACTCTGTAACTTCGTCTGAACGTTCGTCGATTGCGCGAAACTCAAGCTTTCCACCCCAAATCGCAGAAGCGATCAGGATACCAGCAATAAGAATCGCAGCAGCATTAACCGAAAGGAGGATAGTTATTCTAGTTTGTTTTAAGGTCGCAGCAGCTGCGCTCATTTTTTAGACTTCTTTCTGTGAATTTTGCTTTCGGAGGAGATAACTATCGCTACTAGATTTATAATCATTTCTAGTTGAATTAAATCTCTTCTTTCGAATTTTATCTTTCCGACGGGTTTTCCGACGAGGATTTGTCCAAATGATGTTCCTTCAGAATCCTTCAATTCGGCGACAGCTTTAATGTTGCTTCTTGAGAGAATTTCTCCGACAGGCTGGTTGAAGTCCTGCCAGATGCCATTTTCTTTGTAGGATTTTAATAATTCTATCTGTTTTATTTCTTCGGTAGAGATGGCGACGGAATCTGAGCCATAAATTTTTCCGTCAATCAAAAATCCGACGTATTCAAAATGTAGGTGTTCGGCAAGAAAAGAGGCGAGTTCTTTCAAATCGACGGAATCTTGGGCGATTTTGTTAAGTTTTTTGATGATATATGGGAGGTCAACTTCTTTCGTGGAAATGAGGGACTTCGTAAAAGATGTAAGTTCACTAAACGCCGGCATCAATAAGAATACTATTAGAATCATGACGGAGTTCAAAACTATGACTTGAGTCGAAGGTTTCGCCCCACGGAAAATTGCTGTGAAGATAATATAAAAAATCAGCATATAAACTATCGCGGCGAGAGAGACAAAAACGACATATGTTAGGACCTTCAACCAGCCAGAATTCAAGCGAATTGAGTGATATTTTACGATAGCGTAATAAAACGTCAGCATCGTAATACTAATCGCCAGTGGCCCAATCCAAATTAAACTATAATCCTTCAAGGGCAGAATGAGGTCAAATATGCAAGCAAGAAGGCCAGCAATAGATTGCCCGACGAAAAACACATTCAGGCCGATTCTTTGGCCTTTGTTTTTTGTGTTTTTAATGGCAAAAACGATACTTCCGAGCAATGCGAAGGTTAGAATCGTGAAATAAACCAGATAAGTCCAGTAATACCAGCCATTCACAAGCGTAACGTAGTTTTCTGTTCGAGAAATCGTGATGGATTCGTATAGCACGGAAGGGTTCGAGAGAAAAATACCGATGATAACGGCGCCTATGAGGAGAAAAATGACAGTAAGAAGTTTTCCTAGGTCATATTTCCAACTATTGTACGCGAGAATGCCGACATCCATAATAACGGCACCAAGATAAATTCCGACGA
Source organism: Candidatus Saccharimonadota bacterium (assembly GCA_017545595.1). GTDB lineage: Bacteria > Patescibacteriota > Saccharimonadia > Saccharimonadales > Saccharimonadaceae > Nanosyncoccus. The sequence goes on from JAFWLO010000012.1 coordinate 2,128, forward strand.
CGAGAAGCGGGGCGAGAGATTCTTTTTCTGGAGAGAGTGACAAAAAGAGGCCGATAGAGACCGTCCAAATAGCACAACCCAGGGTCGCAATTAAAAACCAGAGAGAGCGTTTTTTCTCGGGCTTTGTCGAACCAACAAAAACCGCCAAACCGCACATCGTAGTCAAAATTGCTGTCGTTAAGAGCAGAAAAGTATTTAAGCGCATACAACCTCCTAAAATGCTTGTTTTAAATATAACAAAGAAATCTAAAAAAATAAAGCCCCTTGCGGGGCTTTTGTTAATCAACAAGAGCATATTTGTTCACGGCGAACATTACTCCCGTCGGAGGGTTGTTTGTCGAATCGGGAGTTACGACGAGTGAAGCTGTCGGAATATAGCGACGAATGATGTTTCTCACTTTTTCCGTAGCTCTTTCTTTCGACTCGATCAGCTGCATCTGAGGCGTTGTCTTAAAATCGAAAACAATAGCATCTCTTGCTAAATTCCAGTGCATAAGCTGGAGGTCGAAGACAAAAACTCCGTTCGGGTTCAAAAGATGAAAACAGTTTACGATATTTTCTTCAAGCTTGTCGAGATAGTAACTCTGGATTCCATTCATTATGATTGCGTCGAAGTGGCCGTAATTGTCTTTCATCTTAAAAAATGACTGGATGCTTAAACTGCGATAGGAGATTGAGATGTTGCTGATTTTTTTCAGTTCGAGCTCAATAGCATGAGTGTTTACGTTCGGATCAATGTCGAAAGCAAGAACTTCCTGCTTGTCCACGCGTGGTTCGTAGCAAGCCTTGCGGAACTCGGGAAGATAACCAGCTCCGAGAACAAGGACACGATTTTTTCCCTTTACAAGGTCAGCGGTTCTTCCAGCACGTTCGCGAAGATACTTGAACATGGGTTCCTGAACTGTCCACCGAAAAAACGGATCTTCAGGCTCGATTTTCTTCCAGTTTCCTGCGATGTCGTATCCCCAACCAAATGCGCCTTCGAGACATCTTGCCGACGGCACTTCGAGAAGCCAAGGAATAAAATATGCGCTTTTTACGCCATAATCTTCCATGAACTGCGCAAGACCGTGGTTTGTTCTCAGTCTCGGGATAATTTTCGTGAAGCATTCGACGATTTCTACGTCTGAAAAGCCTTTTTCTCTTTGTTCGCGTTTAAATGCTTCAAAAATTTTCTGGATTCTCGCTTCGGAAACGGGACCCTTTTTCTGTCCTTCGAGGGCGATACGGATGTAGTTCTCTCCGTGTTCTTCCCTTGTAATAGGTGGGAAACGGTAAAGGTCAGCCATTTCCTTTTCGAAGCAATCAAAATATTTCATATGTTTACACCTCCTAATGTACATAACTGTCAGCTACTGGTGTATATTATAATATAAAAATCTTATTTTGTATAGAGAAAAAGCTCTCCTTCGAAAAGAAGGAGAGTCTGGAACGAAAATGGTGGAGTAGAGGAGACTCGAACTCCTCACCTCAGCAATGCGAATGCTGCGCTCTACCAGATGAGCTACTACCCCGCAGTTCCCCACGGGGATATTATAGCATACGCGCAAATTTATTTCTAGTTTCGCACTAGATTCCGGGAACTGGAAATTTTTTCGCTAGGGATTTTACTTCTTCGCGAATTTTGGATAGTTCTTCTTCAGCGCTAACGAGGAGATTTTCATCACCAAGACCGACGCAAATATCGACGACTCTTCTCATCCATTCTGCGATTTTTTCCATTTCTTTTTCACCGAGACCTCGAGTCGTGATGGCTGGAGTTCCGAGACGAACGCCGGAAGGACGGAATGCGGCACCCTTGTCGGAAGGAACAGCGTTTGCATTTAAGTTCAAACCGACACAATCAAGAGCTTTTTCGAGGAATTTTCCGTCTATGCCGAAGCTTTCCTTTACATTTACAAGAACGAGATGATTCTCTGTTCCGTCGCCTTGAAGGATAAATCCACGGTTTTTAAGCTCTAGAGCGAGTTTTTTCGCATTTTTTACGACTTTTTTCACATAATCTTTAAATTCGGGCTTTAAGGCTTCGCCGAACGCAACAGCCTTCGCGGCAATGATGTGTTCGAGAGGGCCACCTTGAGTTCCTGGAAATACTGCTCGGTCGATCAAGACAGGGATGTTTTCGAGAGTTCGTTCTGGCTTTTTTAGAGGATTTTTAACGTTTCCTTTCGAGAGGATTAGCCCGCCTCGAGGACCGCGGAGAGTTTTATGCGTAGTCGTTGTCATGACATAGAAGCCGAAGTCTAGGGGGTTTGGGTGAACTCCGCCAGCAATAAGCCCGGCGACATGCGCCATGTCCGCCATAAGGAGGCAGTCGGGGATTTTTTCAGCAATCTTTTTTATTCGTGCGAAGTCAGGAATTTTCATAAACGCTGAATAACCGACGAGAATAATCTTAGGCTGTTCTTCGAGAGCGATTTTTTCGAGTTCGTCGTAATCTATATCGCCAGATTCATCAACACCATAGCCGACGAAATTATAAATGTTTGCAGAACGAGTGACGGGCGCACCATGAGTGAGATGCCCTCCCGAGGCTAAAGTCATAGCAAGAATCGTATCGCCCGGACGACACCAAGCCCAATAAACCGCTTCGTTTGCGTTCGCGCCAGAGTGGGGCTGGACGTTCGCATGATCAGCATGAAATAGTTTGCACGCACGAGAAATTGCTAGCCTCTCTATTCGATCGATATTTTCCTGTCCGCCGTAGTAACGATAGTTTTTTAATTTTTCTTCGACAATTCTTTTTTCATCCCAGAATTCGCCGTTTTCTCCTACGCCTTCGAATGAGGGATATCCTTCGGAATATTTATTAGTTAAGATTGTTCCGGCCGCCTCGAGAACTTCTTTCGAAACGTAATTTTCGCTCGGAATAAGCTCGAGCCCCTCGCTTTGACGCTTTTTTTCGCTTTCGATAAGATTGAAAACTGGATCTTTCATGATTCCCTTTCGTATTTATTAATTTCGAAATTTATGTTGTTATAACTTGACGCTAGTAGATTTGATTTTTTGTAACTTGATTTTTTAAATTCGGGAAAGAAAACATCAGCGGATTTTTCTTCGGCGTCAATTTCAGTTAAATAAATAATTTTCGCTACTGGCAAAAACTGCTTATAAACCGACGCTCCTCCAATTATAAAAATTTCTTCACTCGAATCTTTGTTTTCTTTGATGAATTTTTCTAGGTCGGAAATTATTTCGACATTTTCGTTAGAAAAAGTTTTTGAAGTTGTTATAACATAATTTTTTCTCCCTGGAAGAGGTCTTCCGATTGACTCGAAAGTTTTTCGCCCCATGACGATTTTGTGCGACATGGTTGTTGTTTTGAAAAACTTTTGATCTTCTGGGATTCTAAAAATTAAACCATTGTTTTTCCCTAATTCGTTATTTTTTCCGACCGCCGAGATAATAGAGAACGACATTTTACTCCGTTACTGGCATTTTTATTACGCCGAGATGATTATAGTTTTCTAATCGGATGTCTTTTAGCTCTTTCGAGTTGTCGAAACTGTAAAAATCTTTTATTTCTGGGTTTAGAACGAGTTTCGGAGGTTCGGGAAGAGTGCCAGTCTTCATAGCTTTGTCGTAGCGTGAGATTTGTTCACGAATTCCGTCAAGCTGGTTTTCGTAAATATGCGCATCGTTCGTAATGAAGGTAAACTGGCCTGGCTCAACGCCGACAGATTGCGCGATAAGACAGCATAAAACAGCATACTGAACAATGTTGAAGGGGAGACCGAGCGGAACGTCGGACGAGCGTGAAGTTACGAGTAGATTGAGGCGACCGTTCGTCATATTCCATTGAGAATTCCAGACGCAACTTGGGAGCGCAGCAGTCGGGAGCCATTCGTTCTGCCAGAGGGAGAGAACCATTCGGCGGTTGCCTGGGTTTGATTTTAGAGTTTCTAAAAGATTTTCGATAAGAGAGTATTTTTTTACTATCCAGCCATAAGCCGTTCCGATTGTGTGAGCGAAGTTTTCTTCGGGAAGAGAAGGATGGAGGTCTTTATAAAGTTTGTTGATGTTTTTCCCCATGTATTCTCCGGATTCGGAAATTTCCCATTCGTCCCAAATTTTAACTCCACGTTCTCTCAGCCAGCGAACATCGTTCGAGGCGACTTGATATATCCAAAGGATTTCGAGAACGGCGGTTTTGAATGCAACCTTTTTTGAACGAAGTATTGGATATTCTTTCGAGAGGTCAAACTGGAAAAATTGGTGAGGAAGGCGAATTGTTTTAGCGGAGGACTTTCCTTGGGCGGAATGGTCGGGAATAGAGAGAGCGGATTTTTCAGATCGATTGTCAGTTTTTTTATAATTAGTGACTTCTTCTCCGTTTTTTATAATGTTTTTACAGAGATTTATATATTGCTCATCAAAACTGGCCATATTCCTCCTAGCTAATTATATTTTAGCGAAGAGAAGAATATGTTTCAAGTCTATTTTATGTTCGCCCAGAATGTGTCGAACTTTTTTATATTCTCGCCGACATTCTTGATATAGGTTCCGTTTTTTAGAATTTCGTAGAGCTCGTCCGGCGATAAATTTTCAGCAGACTTGTTTGGGGAGATGTACGGATATTCTTCGACGATGCGTTTCGAAACATCATCGCGAAGGAGATAATTTATAAACTTATAGGCAGAGTCGCGGTTTTTTGCGTTTTTTAGGATGACGTAGTTGTCCATGCTGAGTGTAAATCCTTCGGCAGGATAAACTATCTTCAAATTATCGTTTTCTTGTTTCGCGAGGAGAGCTTCGGCGTTCCAAACTATGCCAGCATCTACTTCTTTTGTAATGAAAAATGTTTTTGGAGAGTCGGAGTCGAAAGCTTTTACGTTTGGCTTTAATTTTTTATAAAAGTTTTGAGCTTTTTCGAGATGTGCGTCATCAAAGTCGCTCGAGTCGAACCCTTCGGCGTTTAGAAAAGCTCCTATCATCACGCGTTGGTCGTCGAGAAGAACGACGTTGTTTTTTAGTTCGGGTTTTAATAAATCTCGATAGCTTGTTAAAGAATCTAGTTTTGAAGAGTCGTAAATTAGAACAGTCGTTGCGAGAAGAAAAGGAAGAGAAAACTTATTATCGGTGTCGTATTCTTGCGACAAGAAAAGTGGGTTTAAGTTTTGCTTGTTCGGGAGTTTTTCTAAGTCGAGAGGTTCGAGGAGGTCGCGAGCTGACATAAGTTCAACCATATAATCACTCGGAAAAACAAGATCATATGTTCCTGGCGCAGCAGACGAAACTTTCGCGAGGAGTTCTTCGTTCGAGGAATATGTTCCGTAGTTGACTTTGATTTTTTCTTCTTTTTCGAAATCTTGTATTATTTCTTCGGGAATATAACTTGTCCAGTTTAGGACGTTTAGTTCGCCGATGAATTGGTTTTCTTTGTTATTGTTTTTTATAATGAAAATTATCGAAACAAAAAGGATAATTAAGACTCCGACTATTCCGAATTTGGTTTTTTCGTTCAGCTTCACTAGACTTCTCCTAAAAAATTTCTGAAACATTAATAATCATCATTTTATTTGCCTTGTCTCCGGGAAAGGGTCTGCGCTTCGATTTTTGAGGAAATGAATAGCGCCAGGATCGTTACGACGAGCATGAGTGTCGTCAGGGCATTTACATCGGGAGTGATTCCGGTTTTTATGTTTGAATAAATGTAGAGCGGAAGGGTGTTTGTCCCGGGGCCGGCGGCAAAATAAGAAATAACGACATCATCTAGGCTAAGAGTGAAGGCGAGGATTGCTCCGGAGATGATTCCTGGTTTTATCATGGGGAGAGTGACGTAGCGGAAGGTTTCGAAATTTGTCGCGCCGAGGTCTTCGGCGGCTTCTTCAATGTTTTCCGAAAAAGAATAGAGAGTTGAACGGACGCTTGTGATGACGAAAGGAATAGAAAAAGCGATATGAGCGAGGAGAACCGTAAAAAAGCCAAGTTCGATTTTGAAAAAAGTGAAAATTGCGAGAAGACTGATTCCCATGACGATTTCCGGAATAACAATTGGAATATATATTAATTTTCCTACGAACTTTTCGCCAAAAAAATTATATTTTTTAAAACCAACGGCGGAAATTGTGCCGATAACGGTCGAGATGAGCGTGCTTAAAACTGCGATAAGCAGAGTGTTTCGAAAAGCCTCGAGAAGAGCGCGATTTTCAAAAAGGTTTTTGTACCAATCGAGCGTAAATCCTGTAAAAATAATGTTCATCTGTGATTCGTTAAAGCTAAAAGCAACCAATATCAAAATCGGCAAAAACAAAAACGCAAGAACAAGAATGATAAACAAGGTTTTTAGAACTTGTTCTTGAGAGCGTGCGCCTGGTTTTTTTGTGACGACCATTTTCGAAACTGGTTCGTATTTTGAAAGAATTAAATTCGGCATTTATCCTCCTCCTAGTTCGTCAAGGTTGCCACCGATTTTTTCGTAGAGCTTCACTAGTCCGAAAGTCATGACAAGAAGAACAATCGACAGAGCTGCGCCTAAAGGCCAATTTCTTGCCGTTAAAAATTGGTTTTTTATTAAGTTTCCGATTATCATGGCTTTCCCTCCACCGAGGATGTCGGAGATGAAGAAAAATCCAATCGCAGGAATAAAGACCATAAGCGAGCCATTAAACGCGCCTGGGAGGGTAAGCGGAAGATAAACTCTAAAAAAACGTCTGAGCTTTCCTGCGCCGAGATCTTCAGCGGCGTCAAGATAATTTTGATCAACTTTCGAGACGGCGGAGTAGACCGGAAGAATCATAAACGGAAGAAGAGTATAAACCATACCGACGATCACTCCGAAATTGTTATACATTAAATTTAACGGAGAATCGATTATTCCGAGCGAAAGCAAAGAGGAATTTACTACACCATTTTTGCGAAGTAAAGTTATCCAGCCGTAAGTTCGGATGAGTGAATTCGTTAGAAACGGCACCATGACGAGTTTTATGATGAGGTTTTGAGTTTTTTGCGACTTATCACGGAGAAAAATTGAAAAAGGATACGCAATTAAAAGACAAATTAGCGTCGTCGTGAGGCCGATGAATATCGAGACGGCGAAGATTTTTAAATAAGCTGGGTTGAAAATTTCTAGATAGTTTTTTAGAGAAAAAGATATTTCGAAACCGCCGTAGTTATCGCTTTTGAAAAATGAGATGAAAAAAATATAAACGAGCGGAAGCAAAATTAGAAAAAATGAATAAATTATGACGGGGATAGTCGTTAGAAGTTTGAACGGGTCGAGACGGGGTTTCATTTTTTTCTCTCCAGAAATTCGGGATGGTTTCTTTGTATTTTCGGAATTTGACGAGAATTTTCAGAAACTTGTCGATTAGCTTTAGAACTTTGTCCACGTGTTTCCGGAACATGACGAGAAGATTCAGAAACACGAGGGATAACTTTAGAAGTTTGTTCGTGAGTTTCCGGAACATGACGAGAAGATTTTTTTTCTTGCTCGGAAGAATCGGAAGAACGCGAGGAAGGGAGCTTATCCTTAGATTCTATTGAGGCGGAGCTTCTCGGAGAATTCGGAGTGGGCGCGGAAGTGCGCGACGAGGCGGGCTTATGGTTTTTGTAGCGGGCGAGACGAGTCTTCTGGAAATTTATTAAATCTATGTCGGAAATAAAGCTCGAAACGAAGGCGTTTTTAGGGTTTTTGTATATTTCTTCGGGCGTTCCGAGTTGGATAATACGACCGGCGTTCATGACGGCGATTCTGTCGGACATCGTTAGAGCTTCGTCTTGGTCATGAGTGACATAAACGAAGGTTATCGCGAGTTTTTCTTGGAGATTTTTAAGCTCGGTTTGCATCTCGCGTTTTAGCTTTAAGTCGAGAGAAGCGAGGGATTCGTCGAGAAGTAGGAGTTTGTGTTTCAAAACGATTCCACGAGCGATCGCGACGCGCTGTTGTTGGCCACCAGAAAGCTGAGAAGGGTAGCGATCTTCGAAACCGGAAAGTTTAACGAGACGAAGGGCGGAGCGGATGCGTTTTTCTGCTTCAAAGCGAGGAATATGAGTTATTTTAAGGCCAAAATTTATATTCTTGAAAACAGTCAGATGCGGGAAGAGAGCGAAATTCTGAAAGATGGTGTTCACGGGGCGTTTAGAGGCGGGGAGTTCGGTCACGTCAGAGCCGGAAATATAGACCTTCCCCGAAGAGACGGATTCGAGACCAGAGATAAGGCGGAGGACAGTCGTTTTTCCGCAACCGGAAGGGCCGAGCAAAGTCAAAAACTCACCCTCGAAAATATCGAGAGTGAGGGATTTTATAATCTTCTTGTCGCCGAAGGATTTCGAGACGTTTTCTAGACGAACTATAGCCTCACCCGATTTCATACAATGATTTTAGCACAAGCAGAATCGACTGTAAAGTTCGGGCGAGTGATTTGTTTTGTTCTCAAAAATTTAGATTTCTACAAGTTCGTAGCTCGTAGAACCGAGACCGAGAGATTCGGCATACGGCAAGATTTTTTCTCCTTCGCGGGAAGTTATTCGTTTTATCAACTTTTCTTTTCCTTTATCTTCGGAATTCCAGATAAGGTCGAGAAAAGCTTGGTCGTTTGCGACGGGGTCGAGTGAGCCGACAATTCCCAAGTCGACCATGACCGGATCGTCTTGATGAGAGTCGCAGTCGCATGAGGTCGAGAGGGCATTCATGACGGTAATGTAGAGGATAGGTTTGTTGTTTTCTTTAAGATAATCTGCGACAGCCATGGCTGCTTCGGCCATAGATTCGATAAAATCGATTTGTTTGTATTTTACTTTCCAGGCTTCGACAGGATCCTCGGTTTGTCCGCAAGAATGAATGTAACCTTTCCCGTTTCTCGAAGCGATTCCGATGGATTGGTTTTTTAGATTCGCGCCGAAACCACCCATCATGTGACCCTTCCCGTGAGCAAGGTTAAGAATAGAATCGTAATTTTTGAAATGATCTCCGACGATGTCGTATTTGAGGTGCTTTCCGTTTTTGACGGGAATTTTAAATTCACCTTCTGCGTCCATGATATCTACTTCAGCGAAAGACGTAAAACCGTGATCTTCAGCGACTTTCATGTGGTCTTCGACGGTGTTTCTCTTGCCGTCGTACGCAGTATTACATTCGATAATTGTGCCGTTCAATCTTTTTACGAGCGGAGCGATTAAATCGGCTTTAAGATAGCCCTTGGCACCAGCTTCGCCGGTCGAGACTTTCACACCGACCTTTCCTTTTAGCTCAACCCCGAGAGCTTCGTAGATCCTTATCAATGCTTCTGGTGAGATTTCTTTAGAATAAAAGACCTTTGATTTTTGCATTTTCCTCCTTGTTCTGAATTATTTTAGCATAAAACTAAAAATTGTAAACGGCTATGCTTGCGAATCTTAAAACTTTTGATATAAAGGAATTATTATCAATTAAGCGAGGAGTGCTAGATGAAACACATGCACAAAACTCTCTTTGGTCTAGCTTTGATGGCAACTCTTGGTTTTGTTGCCCCGACACTAGCGTATGCTGAATCTGGGACCGGAAATTTGCCGGCTTATGATTTGCAGACAAAAGAGGAAGCTGTTAGAGTTAAGTATTCTTTCTATATTGAAGACGAACTCGTCAGCGAACAAACAATTGTTTCTGGAAACTTTCTTTATGAGCCAGAAGCAAAAGTCATTAACGGAAAGGTCTTTGTCGGATGGTTCGACGAAGACGATAACAAAATCGACTTTTGGTCTTCGATTTCTGTTTCGGAGAGCGGAGAGAAAAAGATTGTCGCGAAATATGAAGACGCGGGAATTGTTGCACATTTCGTGCAAGAAATCGACGGAAAAGACGTCGTTATCGCTTCGCAAGTCGCCGGAGAGGACGGAAAAATTTCTCTCGACGTTGAGCCTGACCTGAAGATTAGCGAATATCTCAGAGGTTGGGATGATAACGGAACGATTGTTAGCCCAAACCAAGAAATTACGATAACGGAAAGTAAAATTTATCGCGCGGTTATCGAAAATAAAGTTTGGGTCGAATTTGAGACCGGAGAAAACGCTACGGAAATTAGCGCTGTCGCAGTTGTTCCTGGTTCGACAGTCTCTAAGCCTGCAAATCCAGAAAGAAAAGGTTATGAATTTGTTGAGTGGCAACTTAACGGAGCGAAATATGATTTTTCTCGCACTGTAAATTCCGATATTACGCTTGAGGCGGTTTGGAAACCGGTTCTTGCGCCTTATACTATCGTTGTTCGTCGCGAAAACACCGAAGGTGAAATGAAACCTGTTCAAATTATTCTCGACAGAGAAGCTGAGACGGAATCGAGCGTTACGGTCAGTGCGGACGACGAAGAAATTAATTTCTCTGACATTGACTATTATGAGCCGGTCGCAGAATCCGTCACGGAAACTATCGCCGGAGATGGAACAACCGTCTTTATTGTTGAGTTTAAGAGAAAAGAATATACATTCGAATTCGATTTTGAGAGCAACACTGGGTTTGGAGCGCTAGCTGGTCAGAGGTACCTCACCGATGGAGCTGGGAACCAACATTCTTCGAGCGAAGGATACTCCTTCTCTGCTAAAATTGGCGACGATATTTCTCAGGAATGGGCGACGACAGTCGGAAACATGAGAAATACGTTCGGAGTTGCGCAAAGATTTTACGCTTGGATGGCCGATAATCTTCCTGGGCGACCATATTTCGGGGGAAATATCAGAATGGTGACACCAGATATGCTTTCGACGACGGAAGACACGATAAATCTCTCGATTGTCTATGCGGGACTTTTCGAGCGACCTTATAATTCGCCTGAACAGAGCTGGACGCCTGCAAATGAAGTCGAAGAGCCAGAGTTCGAGACAGAACAGCCGACATATTATAGCGTCACAATAGACCTTGACGGGGGCGAAGGCGAAGATGCGCCAAATGGGATTAGAGTTCTTTCCGGCGAATATGCTGACTCTGTCGCCGATCCAACAAAAGACGGCTACACCTTCGGCGGATGGAAAGATAAAGACACTGACGAAACGTTTGACTTTGAGAAGGTAAAAATTTCTAAAGACACGAACATCATCGCAACTTGGATTTCCAACAAGGATATTATTCGAGTTTGTTATGTTGACGTTGACGACAATGAGATTTATGACGAACTGAACTATACCGATGGAGCAACTGCCATCGTTAAGGAATATGAAGGCGGAAGAAACGATCTTTATCCAGCGTTCGTTGGGTGGAGAACGGATAGTGATTCTCATGTCGACGCCTACACGGAACTCTTCGAGCCCAACGGACTGATTAGCATCGCGGATTATGCTATCAACGGAATCGTCAGACTTGTCGCCGCGTTCGATTATCCTGAACCGACTGCAGAAATCTATTACAATTCAAACTATGAGGGGAGCGAAGAATATCTGTATTTCGACGGAATCAAGCGCAACGCCGACTATGAGATTATTCCAAATTCGTTTGAGAGAGAAGGATATAACTTTGTTGAGTGGAATACGATGTCGGACGGAAGCGGAAAGAGTTATCAACCTGGCGAGCTCCTCGCGCTAGACACGGATTACTTCACAAACGAACTCTTTGCGATTTGGGAAGAAAAGAAAGAAGAACCCGTTACCGAAGAAACGACCACTACGGAATCGACAGAACTCGAAAACCCTGTCACATACGACGGAATCAATCTTTATATTTACACATTCATCTTTGCCGGAATCCTCGCTGGGGCAATTATGTTTGCGAAACAAGGAGAAGTCGCTTAGGATTTGTCTTTCCTTCAAGTGAAACAACTCCAATAAAAAATCCCCCTTTCGGGGGATTTTTTCGTGACGTAAAAGCCTTTGACGGATTAGCTGTTAGATTGACAGTAGGTTCCGTTGCCTGTTTCTAGGTTGCCATATATCGCGAAGGCACGTTTTGAAGCACTATATTGTGGCGTTCCGTCATTACAGACCGCATTACGAATTAGATATACGGTCGAAGCAGTATTACGATCCGTTGCAGTCAAGTTAGGAACGTTATTATCAGCCGTCATTTGAGCGTTCTGCATCTGATAGCAATAACCATTCGGATCTTCACCAGTGTCGTTTATATATTTTCTAGCGTCCGTATCTTCACAAGAGTTGGCATTTGCCGCATCATTATCAAAAGCCCCTGTCGGCAACCTGCCATTGTTGTTGGTTATATAGGAAGTCATGTTTGCGCTAAAGGCGGCGTAATCGTTTCTACGCTGAGTGTCTCTCTGGGACCTCTGCATATTCGGGAGGGCGATGAAGACCATGAGGAAGATAAGACCGGCAATCGCAAGGACAAGCACGACCTCGATGATGGTAAAACCTTTTTTAGACTTTGTAGCCATAAGAATTTTTATCCTTTCTAATTTATGCTTATTTTTATATTAGCAAGAGTTTTTTAGTTTTGCAAGAATTATTTATGGTTATTTTGCTCGAGAATGAAGGATTATTCGAAGCGTTTTTTATAGATATGTTTTCACACTTTGTGACTTTTTTCAACGCTAATTTTTCACACATTGCGACCTTTTTGGAGGCGATTTTATCACACTTTGAGAGCTTTTAAACAAAAATCCCTTCCGGAGGCCGAAGGGTTTAATAATGTTTTTCTAGATTTGGTGCCCGAAATCTAAACCTTTACGAACCACTTTGTTCGGCGGTTGATTGCATAATTTTGAAACGTGACTGGCGACCGACCTATGCCTTGATAGATAGCAAGGTTATCTTTAATGCTAGCGGTTTTAAATAAATTAGCGTCAAGACAACCAGCCGTATTACGAACCACTAGTAAGTGCGCCATGAGAGCCTCTAAAAAGTCAAAAAATCCACTTGATTTCTTATACGTTTTGTATATAATGAAAGTAGGGGGAGAAGTTTAAAATCGATTCAAGTTAGCATACCAGATATAAATCTAGACAATGTAAAATTGCCTGAACCATTAGCACGGTTCCTTCGTCGGTTGTTGCATCTCTCGTTCATGTTTTATGCATTGAGACATGTAGAAAAAAGACGGTTTTCCGCACTGAAGCTACCATAACTTATTTAGTTTCTGCGGTTATTACAGGGTGACCTTATTTTATGTTATGGTAGCGACAGTACAGGAAGCCGTTTTTTTATTTAAGTCGACAGTTATTATCAACTTTTATAAGGAAAGGATACGCCTATGATGGGATCTTTATTCTTCTCAGCTGTTATTGAATCGTGTCACCCTTATCACAAGTTGGTAGGAGTTTTTAATGCTGGAAAAGGCATTAAGATTCGTGAAGAAAGCACTTTCAATTATCAAATTGATTGTCGAAATCCTCGCGATCTTAAAGAGCTTATTCTAGCTCCAACTACCAACTTGTAACCGAGATTATTATGTATGATTTTCCAGAATTGTTAAGAAATATAAGGAAAGAGACAAAGCTTACGCAGTCTGAATTAGCGTCCAAGCTTGGAGTTTCAGCTGTTCTGATTGCCATGATCGAATCAGGCCAAAAAGAGCCATCCAAGAAGTTTGTGGAAATTTTAGCAAACAAGATGGAAGTATCCCCTATGGCTATCATCCCCTTTGTTTATTCAGCCAATAAATATTCAGACGATTCAGGTTTCGAAAAACGTCTCTCGCAATTTGGGATGGACCTACAAAAGCAACTAATCTCTAAGAAAGCTAAGAATATTCTCAAATGTTAAATCAAGGTTACCCAAAATTAAATCTTTATACTAAAAAACAGTTAGCCGATGCAATTCGCGGTAAAGACTTGTCGTTTGACTCCGCAATGAAATTGATCGATGATTGCCTTATAAATAAAGATAAATACTGGTCTGATAACTCAGAAGAATCGAAATCGAATGAAAATAAATGGGTACGTAATGCTTCTGGAACGCCGCTAGGAAAGCTGCAAAAAAGAATCGACCAGAAAGTCCTAGCACTACATGATAGCGAGCTCCCAATTTTCATCTATGGCGGCGTTGGCAAAAAAGGAATAAAGAATGCCGTAATCGCCCTCCAAGGTAAGCGAAATAAACGCACTTTATTAAAATTAGATATGAGTCATTTTTTCGAACATATATCGTATGGAGATGTGATAAAAATACTAGTTTGTCACTGTGGTTGCGGCAAAGATGTTGCGCATATAATAGCCGAGATAGCCTGTATTCAGAGCGGCAAAAAGTCATCAAACAACACCAACGAAAAAGTCTTGGCGAGAGGTTTTTCTACGTCCAGTCGGCTCGCCGTTTGGCGCAATTTGAGCCTATTTAGGAGTCTTTTTTACTGCATGGCGAAAAGGCTCAATAAGCACGATCCAAGAATTGCCGTTTATATGGACGATATAGGTATCACTGCGAGCAGAATTGATCCTGTTTCGTTATCTTCACTTTATAAAGACATCACTAAGCTTATCGAAAATTCGTCAAAATTAGTAGTGAACAAAAACAAGACAAAAATAATCGATTATCTTCAGCACGAATATGACGTCACTGACGGACACTTACTAGAAGACAAAATTGCTCAATTCGAATTTCTTGGAATCGGAATCGGTAGAAATCGTTTATATCCAGGCGTTAAAATTCGTAGCAAAATGGCGAAACTGATAAAGAAGTCACACCTTTCCGATGAAGAGTTGCGAACGCTAAAAGGACAAAAACGATACGTTAAATTTATTACGGGCAAAAAACTAGGATTACCGCCAAATGACGCATCTCTAAACAGAAAGGGGTTATTATGGCAAAATTAGCACCGCTTTCTCGACCGGATGAGATTACTAGAGAAAAGCATATTGAGTAAATCAGAAAATAGTTCATTTTAGATTTAGTATTGTTCGCGATTCTGAAGTATAATAATATGCAGAATAAGCGAGGTGATATGAATTATATTTCAGCAAAAGAAACTGCTACAAAATGGGATATCTCTCAAAGGAGAGTAGCGACTTTATGTTCTGAAGGGCGCGTTGTTGGCGCCATGTTCGTCGGGAATTCATGGATAATTCCATGTGATGCCGCAAAACCAATAGACGCACGAACGAAAGCCGCATCTTTAGCAAGTAACGACGCAAAGCCCTTCCTAAAATGGGCTGGCGGTAAAGGGCAATTGCTCAAAGAAATCGAGCAATACTACCCTTTTACTAAAGATACTACTATAACAAAATACGCAGAACCGTTTGTTGGTGGCGGCGCAGTTCTATTCGACATCTTAAATAAGCACGAACTTCAAGAAGTTTATATTAGTGATATCAACGCAGAACTAATAAATACGTACACGATAATCCGAGACAATATCGACGCGTTATTAGACATTTTAAAGCGATTTGAGAGCGATTACCTAACATTAGATAACGATGGACGTAAAGAAGCTTATCTTGCCAAACGTGCGCGATTCAACGAGCTTAAGGGCAGAAAAGAAAACGGAGTCGTGTTAGCTGCCTTGATGATATTCCTTAACAAAACCTGCTTTAACGGTTTGTATCGCGTAAATCGAAAAGGCGAATACAACGTACCAATGGGTGCCTATAAGAATCCACTTATTTACAATGAGCATAACTTGAAAGCAGTCTCCAAGAAACTACAGAACGTAAAAATAGTATGTGGCGATTACAAGGAATCTGGTGATTTTATAGATAACAAAACGTTCGTTTACTTCGATCCACCGTATCGTCCACTAACACCGACTGCCAACTTTACATCATACACAGAGGGCATGTTTGACGATAAGAATCAGTTAGAGCTTGCAAAATTCGTTCAAGAACTAGACCAAAAAGGAGCTAAGATAGTCGCAAGTAATTCCGATCCAAAGAACACCAACGAAGATGATAACTTCTTCGACGATGCCTACGCAAAACAGAACATCAAGCGCGTTTCCGCAACACGCATGATAAACCGAAATAGTAACAAACGCGGAAAAATTAACGAATTATTAATATCAAATTTTTAAAGAAAGGGACAAAAATGAAGAAAGGTGGCATCTATGGTGGGAATACAAAAACAGGTTTAATCTTTGAGGGCAAAACCGATTTGGCGACATTTCTCTCAAAACAGGATGGTTATCGCGTAGAGAACGACGAGGAAATTATCTACAATGATGAGCTGGTTGCAAGAGTTTTTAAGAAACACAAATTCTATAATGTATTCCTTAAAGAGCTTGGTATAGATTGGGAAGAACATATCTCAAGGCGTCTTTATCCAGATGACAGTATCTACGTTTTGTTGAATAATATACTTTTTATTATTGAGTGTAAACATCAAGAAACGGAAGGCTCCGTTGACGAGAAACTGCAGACTTGTGATTTTAAGAAAAAACAATATCAAAAATTGATGTCGCAAGCAAATATCGACGTTGAATATATTTACCTGCTCGATAACTGGTTTAGAGATCCGAAGTATAAGGATGTCCTAGACTACATCCACAGTGTAGGTTGTGATTATTATTTTGAATATATTCCACTGACGAGACTTGGCTTGCCGGTTCCAGAAACCGAAGAGGGGTAGACTACTTATGCCCGACAAGAAAATTACAAAATGGGAACCGGACGACTTTGAACTGGAGATGACTAGCGTCTGGAGTTTCCCTAATCGTGGTAATTGGGCTACCCACGATGCGAAATGGCGCGGAAACTGGTCGCCATATATTCCGCGCAATATTCTTCTCCGCTACTCTAGCGAGGGCGACATGGTGTTAGATCAGTTCGCCGGAGGCGGAACTACTTTAGTAGAGGCGAAATTATTAAATAGAAATATTCTAGGCTTAGACGTAAACGACGACGCTCTTAAAAGATGCCGAGAAAAGATTAAGTTTAAGCATGACGGCGCCGACGGAAAAGTCTATATCCGTAAGGGAGATGCGCGAAAACTAAAAGGAGTGCCGAACGATAGTATAGATTTAATATGCACGCATCCGCCTTACGCAAATATTATTCATTATAGCGAGGGTCAAGATATACCGGCCGACCTTTCGAATTTCAAAGTAGATGAGTTCTTAGAGCAAATGAAAGCCGTTTCAAGTGAAAGTTATCGCGTATTAAAGAAAGGTAAGTTCTGCGCGATTCTAATGGGCGATACGCGCCAGAAAGGCCATGTTATTCCCCTTAGTTTTAAAACGATGCAAGTATTCGAAGATGCCGGCTTTAAGCTAAAAGAAATCATCATGAAAGAACAACATAATTGCCGAGCGACCGGATACTGGAAAACGAATAGCGTTAAATATAATTTCCTATTATTGGCACACGAATATTTATTTATTTTTGAGAAAGGGTAATCCGTGAGAAAAACAGTAACTACGAAAAATAATTCAGGCATTGATATAGAATTTCCCAATAAATGTCCGAGATGTCATACTGGGATTTTGCCGACCGAGCTTTTTGCTTTCGATTATAAGGATAGCAAAAATGCAAGAATTGCTTATGTTGTTTTTCGATGTCCAGTATGCGAAAAACTGTTTTCGACAGAATATTTGATTAGCGAGCGTGGCGATTCTTTGGTGACTCTACGGAATTACCCGACTATGCATGTCGCCGAAGACTTTAGCGAAGAAATCAAAAAGCTATCGCCTAAGTTCTGTCAAATTTACAACGAGGCAAATTTTGCAGAAAACGAAAATCTCAACGAAATTGCCGGCATGGGCTACAGGAAAGCGCTAGAGTTTTTGATAAAAGATTTTGCTACGAGAAATAATCCAGATAAAAAGAGCGCGATAGAGAAAAGCTGGATAGTTCAATGCATAAAAGACTATATTGATGATAAAAGAATCCAAAATCTTGCCGAAAAAGCAGTGTGGCTCTGTAATGACGAGGCGCATTTTCTTAGAGAATATGGAGACATAGATACAGTTAGTAAAATTAAAGTATTTATAAAGGCAATAGTGAATTTTATTGAATCTTGTCTGGCAGTCGAGGAGGCTGAAAAGATAGAAAAACGAAAATAGAAAACTTATGCTAAAAGACTTCGAGGCTGAAAAAAAACGACGGAATCTTGGCCTGGCGCCCAGATCGCCTCGCAAGAAACTCCATCGAAGCTGGGATGACAGTCGATATGGTCGATAGTGGCAAAATTAAAGATCTTAAATTCCCGACACTGTAATTCACAAATGATTCAAATGGAAAATTACTCTTAAACATTGTGTTTACAATGTCGAAACAATATTCTGAACATCTCTCAGAAGGCGTCCAGCGTGGCGTCAATTCTAAACGACTCTTTTTACTATGGTATTCTCGTCTAGGCTGGACAGAAAGTTGATTTGCGTGAGCTTAATCCGAACTTTAAACCGATGATAACCGAGGAAGAATTCGGCATGCCTCAAGCGAAACGGCGCAACCTTAAGAAAGTCGTCTCAGCTTCGGTTAAAGCCGAGGAAGGTAAGGTGTTTGTTCCCTTCCACCAACTCGCAAGATGCGGGGTTTGTGGGAGTTTTATGCACGTGGCACGCTCGAAATCTACTTACGAACCTAGAAATCGGCAACAAAAATAAGGTCTCCTTCAGGTGGAAGAAACCTCTTGAAAACGTCTTTAGTCAGGGTCTTAAGAACAGAACTAGATTTGGTGCCCGAGACTGGACTTGAACCAGCACGCCGAAAGGCATATGCTCCTAAGGCATACGTGTATACCAATTTCACCACTCGGGCAAACGAATCGAGGCGCGAAGAGGGGAGCTTTCGCTCAAAACGTTCTCGCGCGACAGTATAAATATATCAGATTGTTGGGGATTTTTCAAGGATGGAGCTATATGTTCCTGAGGGAAATTTGTTTAGAGATGAGATAGGCAGCAACGGAACCAAGAAGGAGCGCAAGACCTAGAACAGAAGAGGGGCCGGTTTGAGGGATTGAAGAGGAGCTGGAGTTTGAGGAGTTTGAAGAGTTCGAAGCGGAATTTGGGGTTTTTGATGGGTCGACGACGTTCGACGAAGGAGTGACGGTTGCGACAGCGGAGTTAGAAACAGGATTTAGATTTCCTTCTTCGGCGGAAGGGGCGCTAGAATCGGAGTTTGAGGAATTTGTGGAGTTCGCGGAGGATGTGTTTTCTGTTGAGCTATTCTCGGAGGAGGTGTTTTCTGAGGAATCTCCAGAGGCGGCCGCGCCGTTTGCAGAGGTGTCTGAGGAATTGCTCGCCGAGGATGAATCTGTGGAGGATTTTTCTACGAGGTTTCCGTCTTTATCGAGGGTATAGGCGACGTTGTCTTCGCGGACAGGAAGAGTTGCGGTTTGACTTTTCTTAACTATCGCGGCAATGATAAAGCCAATCAAAATTAAGATAATTGTCCCCATAATAACAGAGACTATGATGATTTTTTTCTTTTCTGATTGTTGGGTCTGGTCAACATAACCGTACATTGTGAAACTCCTATTCTCAAACCCACCTCTGTTTTTTATTATTATACCATAGATTCGGTAAATTTGGAAGAGGCTGGATCGTTTCTAAAAAGAGTAATGCGAGAATTGGCGTAGGTTCGGGACTTGAGGAGGACTAGAGGAGGAATTTTTTCATAAATTGAAGGCTCAAGAAATTCTGGGGTCGAGGAACTAGGCAATGTTTGAGGTTTTTCTATGATGGATGCTGGGTTAAAGGATTTTGGCGAGGAGAGGACGAAAATTCCGGAAGGATTCAAGAGGTTTAACATAGGGAGGAAATCTTCTGGATAAAAAGCGCCGTATGGGGGGTCAGCGAAGATAATATCGAAGGATTTGTCGGAGGCGTTATCTGCGCTTTCTGCGGTTTTTTGGGGGACTTTGGGGGATTTATCGAGGTTTTTGGGTGTTTTTGCGAGTTCGTCAGTGTTTTTTGAAAATTTAAGAGAATCGAGAACCGAGAAGGATAAAGTTTTCACGGAGGCTTTTACGACAGAGGCGGAGCTGACGTCCGGAGGGAGACTGAGCGAGAGGATGTTCGACCGTAAAGTTTTCAGGCACTTTTCGCTGTTCTCTACGAAAGTCGCGGAAGAGGCGCCCCGAGAGAGAGCTTCAAGGCCGAGAGCGCCCGTCCCAGCGTAGAGATCGAGGACTTTCAGGCCTTTGAATGAGCCGATTTCGCTCTCTAGCATATTAAACAGGGCAATTCGTTCCCTGTCGCCCATGGGATGCGTTGAATTGAGATTCGGAGACTGAATATTCTTGTTTTTGTTGATTCCGGAAATTATTCGCATGGTGATATATTTTCCCTGTTAATCCTTGTTATTTTGGTCTAATTTTACGATTTATTGGGAGATTATTCGAATTTTGAATATTAGTTTAGGGTAGTTAGCTGTTGGTATTTTTTTACGGAGATGGACAGTTCGGGATACTTTTGAAATAGTTCGGGAGACTTTGAGAATTCTTCGGCGGATTTTTTCGCTTCGTTCGAGGCGGCGGAGATGAGCTTTGTGTTCGTGAGACTCGCGAACTGAAGAGACATTGCGCCGTGTTGGAGGGAACCGTAAATTTCTCCAGGACCGCGAAGTTTAAGGTCGGCCTCAGCGAGATAAAAGCCGTCGTTTGATTTTTCTAGGACACGAAGGCGTTTTGCGGGCTCCGCCTCAGCAGGGCTAACAAGATAGCAAATCGCAGCGTTTTTTCCACGACCGACGCGCCCACGGAGCTGATGAAGCTGAGCGAGGCCATATCCGTCGGCGTCCATAATGACCATGAGATTTGCGTTCGGAACGTTCACTCCAACCTCAACGACGGTCGTCGAGACGAGAATATTGATTTTTCCGCTTGCAAATTCGGACATTATCTGGTCTTTTTCATCAGTTTTCATGCGACCATGCAAGAAAACGACGTTTTCCTTCGGAAAGATTTCTTTCAGTTTTTCCGTTTGCTTCTTAACAGAGATAGTTTCGGAGAGAGAGCTATCTTCGATTGTGCGACAAATCCAATAGACTTGCTGGCCGGACTTGAGATATTCGCGAACCTTCGGGTAGAGTTCGTCGACGAAGTTCAGCTCGGTGATAATTTTTGTTTCTACGGGTTGGCGCCCCTTTGGGAGTTCATTCAAAACAGAAACATCAAGGTCGCCGAAAATCGCGAGCTGGAGAGAGCGAGGAATTGGGGTCGCCGTCATCATGAGAAGATGAGGAGCAAGAGGCTTTTTTAGGGCAGAAAAGTCGGGGTTTAGCGAGCCGTCGGGGATTTTTTCGGATTTTGCGGACTTTTCTTTCGAACTGGTCGAGGTTTTTAGAGGTTTTTCGGAATTCGCTTCGGAATTTGCGGAGCCGGAAATAACCTCTTCGCCAATGGCGGACTCGACGGTTTTTGCGAGGAGTTTTTGACGTTGGTTTACGCCGAAGCGGTGTTGCTCGTCGATTATACAGAGAGCTAGGTTTTTAAACTCGGTGTCGTCGGTGATGAGTGCGTGAGTCCCGACGACGAGGTCGATTTCTCCATTTTTTATGCGAGCCTTCAGGGCTGGCTTGTTTTTCGTTGCTCCGGTTAAGAGAGCGACAGTGATTCCGAAGGGGGCGAGGAGTTCGTTCAGAGAGTCGGCATGTTGATTTGCGAGGATGGCGGTCGGAGCAAGGAAGGCGACTTGGTAGCCAGCAGAGGCGACGGCAAAGGCCGAAAGGGCAGCGACAGCGGTTTTTCCGGAGCCAACGTCTCCCTGAAGAAGGCGGTTCATCGGGACGTTCTTCTCAAGGTCTTTGAAAATTTCGTAAGTCGCACGGCGTTGGGCGTTCGTGAGTTCGAAAGGAAGCTTTTTTACGACTTTTTGGATTTTTTCGGCATTAAACGGGATGACGGAAGCACGAAGTTTTTGATTTTCGCGCTTATTTAAGTTTGCGGCGAGAATAAGCTCGAAGAGTTCTTCGTAGGCGAGATATTTTCGAGCTTCTTTCACTTCTTTTTCGTCTTCTGCGAAGTGAGCCTTGAAAAGTGCGTCAGCACGGCAGCCTGGTTTGACAAAATCAGGAGAAGATTCAGAAATTGGCAATAAATCGGGAATAAAAGCAAATTCCGGACGGAGCGTTTCGAAGACTTTTTTGAAGTTTTCGGACTTAAAACTGCCCTTCACGGAGTAAATTGGTTTGAAACCGTTGCCCATGGCGCGAGATTCGTCAACATCGCTCGCGAGCTCGGCTTTTGGGGAGGTTAGTTGGTAACGATTGCGATTGTAATCGTAGGAGCCTGTGAAGTAATAATCTTTGTTTTTGTCAAATTGTTTAACTCGATAGGGCTGGTTGAACCAGACCACGCGAATTGCGTCGGTGTCGTCATGAATGACTCCTTCGGTGATTGTGAAGTTTCTGCGGGCGGTTCGAATGATTCGGAGGTCGGAGATTTTCCCGCGAACAACAACCTTCCCCGGGCGAATATCAGCGAGGCGAGTTGTGTTTGTGAAGTTTTCGTATGTTCGAGGAAGATAATAGAGGAGGTCGCGAACTGTGACGATCCCGGCTTTTTCCATTATCTCCTTCGTCTTCGGGCCGACACCCTTTATTTCTTCGACTTTAGAGAACATGTTTAGAGACATGAGAATCTCTCCATTTTTTTATTTCGCCGTGATTCCCTGAGAGAAGAACGTCGGGGACTTTCATGCCACGAAATTCGGCGGGTTTCGTGTATTGAGGAAATTCGAGGTTGTCGCCGTCGGAAAAGCTTTCGATTTCGGCGGATGTTTCTCCGCCAAGGACACCTGGAATGAGGCGGACGATGCTGTCGATTATAATCAAGGCGGGGAGTTCACCCCCAGTCAGAACGTAGTTTCCGAGAGAGATTTTATAGTCGACAAGGGAAAGGATTCGCTCGTCGTAACCTTCGTAATGGGGACATAAAATAATGTAATGGGAGCCGCTGTCGGTTGCTCGCTTGCGGTTGACAGTTCTTGTCGAGACACGGAGTTCTTCCGGCCCGTCGTTACGGGCGGAAGCCTCCTCTTCCTCGGCCCGTTGGCCTGCGGACGTTCTCGACAAAGAACATGTCTCCCCGCTCGCAAAGGCCTCATTTTTCCGGCTTGCAAAAGCTTCATCTTCCCCGCTCGCAAAAGCTCTTGCGTATTCTTGATTCCAAGTCATTCCAACCGGAGTTGGGAGGATGACCTTCGCGGAAGGGTCTTTTTCTTTTATACTTTCGACAGCGGCGAAGACTGGTTCGCATCGGAGCAGCATTCCATCGCCGCCTCCATACGGAGTATCGTCGACGGATTTGTGAGGGCCGAGGCCAAAATCGCGCAAATTTACGAAGTTAAATTCGGCAATTCCCTTCTCGGAGGCCTTCCACATCATAGAGGCGGAAAGATAGGGTTTTAGGGCGTCTTCAAAGAGAGTAATTATGGTGAATTTGATTTTTGGCATAAGTATATCTTTTCATTATATCACACTTATGCTTTTTTGTCAATGATTTATTCTACCTTGAGGATTTTTCCGGTTCCGTTTTCTAAGTGGAGGAGGCGTTGGTTGCGGGAGCCTCGAAATTTTAAGCTGAGGTCGCGTTCTTCAAGAACGAAGGGGCCGTCTATGAGAGCGTCGAGAGATTTTAGGAATTCCCAGGCGGGACCGCCGCGTTCTTTTATTATTTCGTAAGTATAGCCAGAGAAGCTCCAGACATTCCAACCAAGCTCGTTTCGGCAGAAATCGGCAATTTCTTTGCAAGCTTCAGGTTGGAGAAAGGGCTCACCTCCGCAGAAAGTAATTCCGGATTGTCCTTTAAGTTCAGAGAGGCGCTTCTTTATCTCTTCGACATCAACGAGAAAACCTCCGGCTGGGTCCCAGGTTTCTGGATTTTGACAGCCCTTGCAATGAGTAAAACAACCTTGGGTCCAGAGAACGGCGCGGAGGCCGTAGCCGTTTACGATGGAATCTCTTTCAATTGGGCCAGAGAGGCGGATTTTTCCCGCCTCCCCAACTTTCTTCTCTTTAGACTTCTTTTTGTCTCCGTTTTCTTTTGAGGTCATGTTAGATTTTTCCAAGGGCGGAGGCATATTCATCGGAGATTTTCGCTTCTTCGCGAGCAGATTTTTCTTCGGTTGAATAGACTCCTGTTACGTTGTGTTTTACGCGATCGTGCTCCTCGGCTTTCTTCCCATCATTCCAGCGGTCGAGAGTTCCGACGAGATAACCGGTTATGCGGCGAAGACGTTCGAACGGAATATCACCTTCTTCGCGACCACAGGACGGACAAGTGTGGCCGGAGATGATTCCAGAGAATCCACAGACAGGGTCGCGATCGACTGGGTGGTTTACGGAGCCGTAGCCAATTCCACAATCGTGCATTTTTCTGATAACAGCTTCGAAAGCTTCGATGTTTTGAGACGGGTCGCCGTCAAGCTCGATGTAGGAGATGTGGCCGGCATTACAGAGGGCGTGGTAGGGCGCTTCGATTTCTATCTTGTCGAAGGCAGAAATTGGATAATAAACAGGGACATGGAAGGAGTTTGTGTAGTAATCGCGGTCGGTTACGCCCTTTATCGTTCCGTATTCCTTGCGGTCGATGCGAGTGAAGCGACCGGCGAGACCTTCGGCAGGAGTCGCGAGGAGGGAGTAGTTTAGGTGGTGCTTTTTAGAAAATTCGTCACATTTTTCTCGCATATGAGAAATTATGTCGAGACCGAGTTCGCGAGCAGTTTCGTCTTCGCCGTGATGTTTTCCTGTCATGGCGACGAGGGTTTCCGCGAGGCCGATAAAGCCAATCGAGAGAGTGCCGTGTTTGATGACGTCGCGAAGAGTGTCGTTCGGAGAGAGTTTTTCGGAGCCAAACCAGTTTCCTTGTCCCATGAGGAAGGGGAAGTTGCGGACGTGCTGGTTCGCTTGGAATTCGAAACGTTCGTAGAGTTCACCTTCGCAGAGTTCGAGCATAGCGTCGAGATCGTTAAAGAATCCGGTCCAGTCAGCCTCCTCGCGCTCTCCGAGGGCGATGCCGTTTTTAATTCCGAGGCGGACGAGATTGATGGTTGTGAAGGAGAGGTTTCCGCGACCAGTTACAATTCCATCGGATTCTGGGAAAACAGAGGAGAAAACGCGAGTGCGACAACCCATAGTCGCGATTTCCGTGCGGTAGTCGCCCTTTTTGTAGTATTGAAGGTTAAACGGAGCGTCGATGAAGGTGAAGTTCGGGAAAAGGCGCTTCGCGGAGACTTCCATGGAACGTTTGAAGAGGTCGTAGTTCGGATCTTCGGGGTTGTAGTTTATGCCTTCTTTGACCTTAAAGATGGAGATTGGAAAGATTGGAGTTTCTCCCTTTCCGAGGCCTTTATCGGTCGCTTCGAGAAGCATTTTTGAAACAAGTCGGCCGGCGGGAGAGGTGTCGGTTCCGAAATTTATAGAAGTGAAGGGAACCTGAGCGCCCGCGCGAGAGTGCATGGTGTTTAGGTTATGAATGAAGCCTTCCATGGCTTGTTTTGTCTCTTGTTCGGTGTCTTCGGTCGAGGCCTTTATGACGGATTCAGGGACTTTCATGCGAGAGAGCTTTTCGTCGTCGCCAAATTCGATGTAGTCGCCGATTTCTATGTCGAGTTTTTTCTTCGGATCAACGAACTCGTTGAATTTTTCGAGATTGCGCTTTAGAGCTTTTCTGAAAGTTTTATCGACGCCTGGAGCCATAGCGTAGTCGAAGTTTGGAATGGACTGACCGCCGTGCTGTTCGTTTTGGTTCGCTTGGAGAATAATTGCAGCGAGAGCAGCGTAAGAACCGATACTTTGTGGGGTGCGGAGATGACCGTGGCCAGTGTTAAACCCGTGCTTAAAGAGCATCAAAGGATCAGTTTGACAACAGGTTAGAGTCCCCGTCGCATAAAAGTCGAGGTCGTGGATGTGAATATCGCCGTTGTTGTGGGCGTAGGCATATTCTGGCTTCATGAGTGAAGTTTTTGCGAAGACTTTTGAACCTTCGGCGCCAAACTGGAGCATTTTTCCCATCGCGGAGTTTCCGTCGACGTTCGCGTTTCCGCGCTTGACGTCAGAATCTTCCGAGGCGTCGGCGCAGGCGATTGTGCGATAAATTTGCATGAGATCGGACTTTGAGATACGAATGTCAGAACGATGGGCGCGATAATCGGAATAGGCGCGGGCGGTTTTTCTGAATCCGGCATTTTTAAGGACGGTTTCGACGGCATCTTGAACTTGTTCGACGGAAGGGATGCGGGATTTTATCAGCTCTTTTGAAGTTGTTTCAAATTCAGCGACGAGTTCTTTCGCGCGTTCTTTATCAAATTCTCCAGTCGCGGAGCCGGCCTTGCGGATTGCTTCTTCGATTTTTTCAGACTTGAAGTCGACGATTTTTCCGTCGCGCTTCACGATTTTTTTGAACATATTCTGTACCTCATTTTGATTTTTCTTCATACACCATATATAGTGCTTGTGTATATTGTATGACACTATATATAGCGTGTCAATGCTAATTATGCTTATTTTTTTCTGACGTTATTGTGGTCGTTCTCTGTCGAGAAATAGTGACGAAAAATGTAAAAATTACAATCGAAGAGAGAGCAAAAAGATGCTTGTAGGGGGAAAGTCCTGAGGCGGAAGTTGTTGGATTTTTTATGGTGATTTCCGGAGTTGTTAAAACTGTTTCGGTCGAAATCGTTTCTGAGGTTGACGGAGTTTCTGGTTCTTCTGGTTCTGGGGTTGGAGTTTCTGGTTCGGGATTTTCTGGCGTCGGGGTCGGGTTTTCTGGTTCTTCGGGCTCTTCGGGAGTCGGCTCGATCGGTTTTTCTGAGACTTTTAAAATCCAGGTATTAAAGCCATAAAACCAAGACGGGCCGTCTTTGTAGATTGTTTTAGGGAACATGGTAATTTCTGTTAGTTCTTGAGGCTCTTCGTATGTCAGATCGTAATAGCTTGAATTTTCTGGGATATATTGTTTAATAAGTTCGAGAGCAGTCTCTTTTGAGATTAAGTCCTCGCGATTTTTTGCGCCGAGGATTTCTCCGTTATCGAAACAAATCGGAGAGGCGTTGCCGTCGCGCGCAACGAATGTTCCGGCTTTTATCTGGATGTTTTCTCCGGTTAAATTTTGATTTCCGATGATGGCACAGCCTTCAGTTTTAGAAATGTAAGTGTCTTCACCCTCGATAATGAGCTTTCCACCCTGAGCGACGCGAAGGTAAACTCTTTGTCCGCCTTCGAGAGAGATGCGAACATTTCTTAAAATCATTGTTTCTCCAGCTTGGACTGTCGGAATGACGTTTCCGTTGATTGGGAGATAAATGTTTTTGTTGGTTTTGTAATTTTCGCAATTGTAAGGGTAGATTCCAGCTTCGGGATTGGGCTCGAGTTTTGAGTCAACGTACAGACAAAGCTCGTAAGTCCCGTCAAAAATCGTAACTTTCTCGGAACTGCCCTGTGTTTTATCTTCAGCTACGCCTGTTTTATCCGTATCGTACGAGTTGCTGGCGCTTTCTGCATCATTAGAATCTTCCGCGTCGCTAGAGTTATTTGAACTTGTAGTTTTTTCTGTTTCTTTGGTTTTTTGATTTGCCTCTTCTTCACTTTCTACTGCGTTTATTTCTTCGGATTCTAGCGCAAATGTTAGCGTCGCTGGAGAAACGGTAAGAAATATACTCAAAAAGAGCAGAAGACTTAGCTTTAGGGTTTTTCTCATTATTACCTCCATAGAAATTTATGGAGGCATTATAAGAGCGAACTTAAGATTTGACAAGTTTTTTATGAACTTCAGTAACCAGTATCGGAATGATAAACGAAACCGCTGTGGTTATAGTAAGCGCAAGAGGTTCGACAGGGACGGTTTTTGCGAAAATCGAAAGTGGGCCAAAAAGCACAAGCGCTTGAAGAAGAACTGCGGAAACGAGTGCGAGAAGAAAAAGATTGTTCTTAACTTTCAGACGAGCGAAAGCAGATTCGTAAGTTCCGCGAACGCAGAAGGCATTCGCCCACTGAGTGACGACGATGGCGGTGAAGGCGAGAGTGTTCGCTTCGTCGTGAGAAAAATGACGGAGCGCGAAGGAATAAACTCCGAGACCGATGGCCGCCATAGAGAGGGAGATGACAACCATTCGAGAAACGAGAATTTTCGAGAGAATCGGAGCGTCCTTTTTCTCGGGTTTTTGAGACATGAAGGCCTTTTCTTGAGGCTCGAGACCGATAGGTATAACCATGAGAGAGTCGGTTACCATATTTATCCAGAGGATTTGAATCGGGAGTAGGATTTGAGACTTAAAGACGAGGAGGGCAATGATAGTAATAATAACTTCACCGGCATTTGTAGAAAGCAGATAGATCAGCATTCGGCGAATGTTTGCCAAGATAACACGGCTTTCTTTTATCGAGGCGACAATGTTCGCGAAGTTATTGTCGAGGAGGACGATATCTCCAGCATCTTGGACAATTGAGGGGGAGTCTCCCATGGCAATTCCGACATGAGCATTCGTTAGCGCGGGGACATCATTCACTCCGTCGCCCGTCATTGCGACGATTTCTGATTGTTTTATAATGTCGAGAATGCGGAACTTGTCTTCAGGAGTGACGCGCGCGAAGATGGTTGCGTTTTTTATCTTTTCACTGAGGTCGGCGTCGGGAATATCGCCGAGTTTAGAACAGTCAAACACTTCTGAAAAATCTTTACAGAGGCCGAGCTCCTTTCCGATTGCGAAGGCAGTCTTTGCATAGTCGCCAGTAACCATCTTAACCTTCACGCCGGCGGTCGTAGCCTGAACAATGGCGTTCGTGACACCCGAGCGAAGCGTGTCAGCAATCGCGATCAGCCCTTCAAATTTAAAAACTTCGTCTTTAGAGACGCGCTTAAGTTCGTTGATTTCGTGTGTTATATTCGCCGAAGCAAGAGTAATGACTTTATACCCTTTGTTAGAAAAAGCTTCTAATTCTGCTTCGGCGGATTCTTTTTCTGCTTTAGAAAGTTTTTTGCATTTTTGAAAAATTGTTTCGGGGGCACCTTTTATGAAGAGTTTGAGCTTTCCGTTTTTGTCTTCGAAGAGATTTCCAGAGGTTTTTAGTTCTTGATCGAAGGCATAAGTCTTAACGGGCTTTGAGTCGACAAGGTATGGTTTTTGCTCGCGGATAAAATTCCAGATTGCCAGGTCGAGCGGATCGCTCGCAGAGTCAACAGGAACGGCGGTTTTTGCGATAATCTCGAATAATTCATCTCTCGAGGATTTCGTTTCCTTTAAGTTATGTTTCCAGAAGTCTCGGAGAGAAAGGCGATTTTCTGTCAGTGTTCCGGTTTTATCACTCGCGATTGTCGTGACAATTCCGACTGACTGGATAGCTCGAAGCTCTTTTATGAGAGCGTTTTTCTTCGCGAGGCGAACTGCGCCGATGGCGAGGATAATTGCGGTCACAATAGGAAGATCCTCTGGGATAGCAGACACTATCATGGCGAGGGTAAACTGAGTTGCGTCATAAAATGGAATTCCGTCAATGAGTTGAATTCCGAGAACGACAGCCGCGGCAACGAGAATAACGCTCGCAATTCGAACGACGAGCTTGTTGATTTTTTCTTGAATTGGAGAAGTGACGGAAACACCTGAGGCGAGGGAGGCGATTTTCCCATATTCGGTTTCGTTCCCTGTTGCCGTAACAAGTATTTTTGAAGCTCCAGTTATAACGAAAGAGCCGGAGAAGACCATGTTTTTCTGTTCGTAAACTTTTTTCTTTCCAGAAATGGCTTTCGCGTCTTTTTCGATTCCATCAGATTCGCCCGTCAGCATAGACTCGTTTGTGAGGAGGCCGGATTCAGAGAGGATTCTACCGTCGGCCGGGATACGATCGCCTTCGTGGAGGATGACTACGTCACCTGGGACGAGTTCTTTCGCGTCTATTTCAACTTCTTTACCGCCCCGAACGGCGGTGATTTTTTGGATGGTTTTTTCTTTAAGAGAATTTAAAATTCGTTCGGTCGAAAAGCGCTGAAAATAAAAGACTGCAACATCAAGAATGATGTCGAGAGCAATAACTACGACCTCGGTCCAGGCTTTTTGGAAAATAGACAAGACAAGAGCAAAAAGCAGGATAATCATAAAAAGATCGGCGAAGGGCTCGAGGAGTTTTCTCCAGAGAGGCGTGGTTTTTATGTTGATGGTGTTTTCGCCGTGAATTTTTTGGCGGCGAGAAACTTCTTTTAGACTTAAACCTTTTTCGAGATCGGAACGAAGGTCGATTAACGAGTCTTTCGCGGATTTGTTATAAAAATTAGGCATAAGTATATTATATCACATAGAAACGGTCTCGGAGAGGCGTATATATTATATATATGCGCTCAGGGGCGAGATTTTGCGCAAGAATAACTTCAGAGTCGGTCTCTTCATAAAGAACGTCGAGTTTTTCTTCGTTCTTCGGAACGAAGGCATAGCGCGTCGACGGGTCGTAATTTGCAATATGTTCAATTCCGTAGATAAAACCTATGGCAAGTTCGACATCATCTTTCGACATTCCGGAGTATCTGGCAAGAACGCCTTCGAAGGAGTCGTCTAGCGGATTTTTCTCAAGCTTATCTTCGATATAGAGAGCAAGGGAGCTCTTTTTTGTGATACCCATGTTTTCGGCCTGACGGTCGTATTCGGCGAAGGCCTGATAGTAGCGACCTTCAGTTTGCCAGAAGCATTCGGACTTATCGCTGTTATTACAGGTCGAGACTTCGGGACGAGCAACGCAGTTATATCCCGTAATCCAGTTTCTGTCGGACTTAGAATCCATAAGTGATTGGACAGCGGAAATTATACTCCCGACAAGAGGGATTTTGTTCCACCAGTGGCTTGTCCTCTGGGACTGGAGAGCTTCTACAATGCCTGCGTCTGCATTTCCAAAATCCGATGTGCGTTGACCGCAAAAGTTTATAAACTTTGCGAAGTTGCTGTCGTCAACGATTTCGTAATTCCCGGAGGAGTTCGGCGTAGCGGATTTTATGCCGCCTAGATTATAAACGATTTCTGCGAGTTCCTCAGGAGTTAGAGACGGAGTGATGGTCGAAGTGTCGGTGATTATGAAGGGGACGCAGGCAAAATCGCCGACAGCGCCAATAGCCTTTAGGTTTTCACAATCGCCGATTTGGCTAACAAGATTTGTTTCCGCTATGGCTGAAGCAGAGGGGAGGAGTTTTTCGACGGAATTTGTTAGAGTTGAGCTGACATTTCGAAGAGCTGTCCCGACTCCGACTGACGTCGCAATCGGGAGAATATTATAAACTATACTCCCGAGGAACGTATGTCTTGAGGAAGTATCAAAGGGGGAGCGAGTTTCTCTCTCATATTCCGCCTCACGCGCAAGAACAACCTCTTGTTCTCGACGATAAGCAAGAAGAGATTCTTTCGTGGCAATGCTTCCACCACCTATGGCGTGGTTCGAACCAAGATAGCGATCGGCGCCGGCGACGAGAGTATTTCCGGCAAGAGGGCCGAGAACATCAGTCGCGACGTTTTGAGTTAAGACTTTTCCGAAACTATCCCAGAACCATTCGGCTATATTCGAAAGAATCGGCTCGAGAACTAGCTGAGCTGCGCTAGAGATAACGCTCGAAACAACAGCGACGGCAGCGAGCTCAACAACAGCGCTCACTCCGCCGGTCACCGCGGCCGCTGCGACAGAGACGGCCGTGCTAAGCAATGTCAAACCAGATTCTAAGTTGGTGCATGAAGCGATTGTGTCAGCCATGCTCGTGCCAAAGCCCATCAGGCCCGAAATGGCATTGTAAACTACGCTTCCGGACTCGGTCGCCTGCATATTAGAAATTGCACCTTGACTACTGACGGCTTGAGTTTCTTTGGACTTAAGATCTACGGTCGCACCAGACATTAGCGCGCCCATACCTTCGCTCTGCATAGCGTTCAGACCGGATTCTTCATCGACGGCGAGGAGATTCTCGGCGTATTCGTTCATAGCCTCTCCGTTATTAACGCCGGCTTGGACCCACTGGACAGACTCGGCGAAACCGGTAACATAGTTCATCTGTTGAAGATTTTGATAACCAGTGATTAGAGTTTGAGCCTTTGCGACAAGTTGAATGCCCTGGCAGGCGACGTTAGACAAAAGAGATATTCCGGATAGAAAAGTTGCAGCCTTGAAACCGACTTGGGCGAGCGACTCGGCGGAGTTTATCGAACTGTTCGCATCAATCAGCTTTCCGAGTTGCGTTCCACGCATTTTTTCTTGGATGTTTTCGCTGATAGATCGGCCTGTAAAGCGGTTTACTACTTTGTTCTCTATACTTTCCTTTCCAGTGTAGCCCAAAACTCTTCCAGAATTCCGAACGGAAAAGTTTAGCGAACGGATGTTGGTGTTTGCAAAGCGACTCCTTGAGAGGTTTCTTACGGACTCGTTCAAACTCGCACTGCCATCATACCAACCAGCGTTTCCTCCGCGCCAGGTTTTAGAGGCGGTATTGTATTTATTGTAAAAGTTATGATCTTTCAAGGCCTCTTCTGCCGTGACGACAGAGGGCGAAGCGAATTTCGGAGCTTCTTCGCCTTCGAGAAGACCGGCAAGGAGAGACGTCACGTCGGAGTCAGCTCCTTCCTGAGACTTCCCAACAACAGCAGTCCAGTTTTTCTTGTTGTCTTGATAGAAGAGGGCGGTTCCGCCGTTAAATTCGGCGTTCAAGATACCTTCTTTTTCGAGACTGGACTTTTGATAATCGGTCAGAGCAAAATAGTCCGTGTTCGTTGAGAGTTGAACGTCGAGAACGTTGTCGGAGCGGAGAATCGAGGTAATTCCAACGCTGTTGAATTCTTCGTACATTCGAGCAACAATCGCGAAGGGCATAGCGGACTGAGCAAAGAACATAAGAACAGCAAAAAGCGCAACTAGGCCAATGATGACTCCGAGAGGAATAGATTTTTTGATGGAGAATTTAAAACCGAGTTTTTTAGGGGAGAAACTTTTTCCGACGACGGAGTTCTCGAAGGAATCTTCTGCTTCGCGAGCATCAGAAACACTATCCTCAGACGAGGAGGCTGACCTCTCTTCGACGGAAGAGGATTCTAGACTTCGCAAATAATCCGAACTGTCGTCCATCTGAAATCATTTTAGCATAAGACGACTTTATTTTCGAGCGTATTTTTAAATCTTGTTCGCTAGTTTCAAAATCTTGTCCTCGTGTTTTTGAAACTTGTCGACTAGTTTTTGAATCTTGCCCATTAACTTTTAAAACTTGTTCTTTAGTTTTTCCGAAAACAAGACGAGAGGAAGAATCATAATTTGCGAGATATTTGAGCGCGTCGAGATAGTCAAGCGCTAAAGAAACTTGTTCTTTAGACATCCCAGCATAACGCGCGAGGACTCCTTCGTACGAATTGTCAATTGGATTTTTCTCATAAAAGCTCACTAGGAGTTTTTCTGAAGGAGTTTCCTCGAGAACTCCGGCGTTTTTAAGGAGACGCCAATCTTCGGTTAGGCGACTGTATGTTTTTATTTCTTCGAGGTATGGATTCTCTTCAGAAAGGGTGCAGGCTTCACCAGAAATCCAGGGCATATTTTTCGCTTCGCCAGATGCGGAGATGATTTGCGCGAAGTCGCCGACGAGCGGAAGATTTGCGACGAGTGTTGAAGGATTTGAAACAAGAATATTAGCGGCTTGAGCATCAGGAAAACCAAATTCCGCAACGCGCTGGTCGCAAACCATGGTTTTCTTCCCGAGATTTGAAGATGGGTTGATTACCAGTTCGCCCGTCGTTTCGTTTTTCGAAAAGTTGTTCGCATCGAAGCTCATGGCTTTTTGAAGGTTTTCTTCATAGGAGATATTTATGGTCGAAGTATCAGCCACGAAATATGGATTACAGTTTGCGTCGCCGACAATTCCGACTGATTCGAGAATTGGACAGTTTCCGACAGAATTAATCATGTTAGTTTCGGCAATCGCGGAGGCAGAGGGGAGGACGGAATTTATCGAACCAGAGAAGATATTACTAAAGGATTTTATTACTCCGGAAATTGAAGAGTTTGTTGCGAGAGGAATTAGAGAATAGGTAAGCGAGCCTAAGAATGTGTTTTTGGAAGAGACGTCGAGCGGACTCTTTGTTCGACGTTCGGATTCCGCCTCTCGCGCAAGAACAGCATTTTTTTCTCGATAGAAAGCCTTTAAGGCCTCCTTCGAGGCGGGTAGAGCTCCGCCGGTTTGGGAATTTCCTCCCATGATTCCGCTCGAACCAGAAGAAAGTGCGTTAAATAGTTTTCCGCCAGTCCATTCTGTCGCAACGTCAGAGATAACTAAGTTTACGACTTTGTCGAAAATTTTCGGAATGATAACGGAGGCAATCGTGGCGGCAGTGACTCCGAGAGCGATTTTTCCGACAGTTTTCGCAGCAATATGAATTGCGAGAGAAGCTTGGCCGAGAATCGGAGTAAAGCTCATGATAGTTGTCGCAAAATTTGCAGCCGCAACACCCATTCGAGCGTAGGAGCATACCTCAAAAGCTTTTGCGGTTAAATTAACGTTGCTCGAGAGCGCACCGACGGAAGAAATTAACGATTCGAAATTTACATCTTCGATTCCCTCGTCGTGTGACGAAATTGTCGAGCCGGAGAACAGAGCTGCGGCGGGGGCGGACTCAATGGCGGAGCGTTTTGTCTCTGGATCTTTCTTCGTTAGACCTTCGATATATTCGTTCATTGGTCTTTCATCGTTCTGGCCGACTTGGGCAGATTGGACAGATTGGACCGCTTCGAGAAATCCGGAGGCGTAATTTATTGTCTGGATCTGTTTCTGAAAATACATGACGCTATGGAGAGCAGTTCCAATTTCTACTCCGGCGCATCCGGCAGTTGCGGCAAGCTTTGAGACGCTAGCGATTTTTGAATTAAGGGCGGAACGGACGCCTTCAGCCGTTGTTTGGGAAGTTAGCGACTCGGAGTCGACT
This sequence comes from Candidatus Saccharimonadota bacterium, assembly GCA_017545595.1. GTDB lineage: Bacteria > Patescibacteriota > Saccharimonadia > Saccharimonadales > Saccharimonadaceae > Nanosyncoccus. The sequence goes on from JAFWLO010000012.1 coordinate 36,770, forward strand.
TTTCCGGCGTTGGTTGAAGTTTTTATTTCGCCATTTTCTGAAGTTTCGGCGAAAGTTCCATAACTAGATATTCCGTCGTCGCCAGCATTCGAATTTAGCTTCGCGAGTTGTTTCCAGGCGTCTTTTGAGCCAGATTTTAAAGCGACCGTCGCGTAATTTGCAAAACGAGTGCGGGTGAAGGCGAGGCGAGCCTCGGTTAGTTGCTCGAGATAATCATACCAGCCTGAACTTCCTCCGCGCCAAGCTTTCGAAGCGGAGACGTATTTATCTTGAAAAGATGCGACCGATTGAGCTTCTCCGAAACTAAGGGGAGGTTCAGAAACGATAATATCGGACAGTTGAGAATTTATTGCGGAGTTGATTTCTTCCGCAGAATAAGCCTCGATAAGTTTTTTAGGCACGACAGCAGAGAATTTGTTGCGGGATTTTTCGAAAACAAGTGCAGTCGAATTGTTCCCGCCGAGAGAAAAATCGACTGGAGTGATTTCTAGTTCAAGAAAAGATTCGCGTTGAGTTTTTGAGAGAGCGAGGACCCCGGCGGAGTCCGAAAGTTGAGAGTCCAAAAGAGCATCAGAGCGGAGAATTGAGGTGTAGCCGACAGTGTTGTATTCTTCGCGGAGACGATTGACGATTGCAAAAGGAAGAAGGGACTGAGAGATAAAAATCAAAGCTACTCCGACTAACAGTAAGAAAATTATCGCGAAGAGAGGAAGACGTTTTTTGAGGTTTGACTTTTTGTTCTCGAAGAAAATTCGTTTTTTCGGAGCGGAGGAATCGAAATCTTTTCCTTCGACATGAGAAATAAAGTCTTCTTCCCTGTTTCTAGCCTCTTTAACCTCATCTGACATATATATTATATATATAATACCATAAAACCAGGAGAAAAGCTAGTTTGGCGCGGGCAAACCCTGCTGACTAGCTTTTTCGGGGCTATGGTATTTTTGTTTTATTTTCAACTAGCGGCGGCCGGTTTTAGGAGCTTTCGGAATTACTTGTTCAGAAACCGTCGTCGAGGATCCTTTCCCTTCATCGGCGGAGATAGTTTCACAGACAGTTTCGGAGCGATAGCCGTTCGTACTTACTGAGGCCAGGCAGACGGTTGTTTCTTTCGAGAAGTCGAGGTCGGCAAGTTCTACGGTGTTTGTTTCGAGATAGCCAAGAACATCGTCGTTTACAATTAGAACTGTTCCGATTCCGTCAGTTTCGAAAGAGAGAGATGCCGAGGATGTTCCGGATTTTTGAAGATTAATGTTTGAAAGAGTCGAAACGACAGGCGCTCCGGAATTATAAGTCTCCGCGGGGTCAAAGGAAGAGAAATCTGTTTCGAAAAGCGCGAGAGCATCTTCGTCGTCGGTTGTGTAAACTTTTCCGTTCGTGAGAGAAGTTAATTCAGAAAATGCGTCCGCCATGCTGGGCTTTGTTAGAACGTAAATATTCACAGGGTCAATTTCGTAACTGAGAGATTTTACTTGAGCTAGGGTCGTTCCATCACGGTCGGGGTTAAGAGGTTTGTTGTCCGTAACAACGAGTACGGATTTGTTCGCTCCGAAACTCCAGTGAAGCTCTTGCATCATTTTATATGAGCCAGAAAGAACCGACTCGGGATCGTCACCTCCGCCTTTTGTTTCTATCGAGTTTATGAGTGACGAGATATTTTCTTCGGAACAGGTCGAGAAGTCACAGAGTTGCTCAATGTCGCGCTCCTTCAAATCTCCGAAAGTGTAGAGCGCAACTTTTCCTCCCTCAGAGAGCACTTTTTTCGCGGATTTTATTGTGTCGGATTTGTATTTTCCTATCATCTTATTCATGGATTCGGTTGCATCGAAGAGAATAGCAAGGTTTTTTACTGGGTTTTCTTCAATTTCAAAAATCATGTCATAAACTTTCTTCGAGGCAACATCATAGGCACCGGTTTCCTTGTAAGAAGCGTGGCCAGAATACCAGCGATCAGGGTCGATATAAGCGCTACAAATGATGTCGTGGAATTGACAGTAGGCATGAACTTTTCCGTCGTATTCGCTTGAAGGTTGATATGGGACGTAGCCGCCAAGAATGCCTTTGTAGGCATAGCAGTCTGGAACGTTCGCGCGATACGGAGAGTGGACGGCTCTGCCTTCGGAACAAGCAGGAGTCGAAACTGTTAGAGGGTTAAACTTTCCTTCGGGGAGATAGAGCTTCGGGTCGCCAAAAGTGAGGGCGGCGTAGATTTTTGACGGTGCGAGACTCTGGAGCGAGAGCGAGACAACTTGAGCGCCCTGAGAATAGCCGGCGAGGACGATTTTTGAATTTGGACAGGCGGACGAGTAACGGTTTACGAAATAAACCATCTCTCGAGCTCCTTCCTTTACAGATTCGCCGTAAGAATAAGTTTCTCCGGCGGAGATGAAAGCTCCGATGGAAGTTTTAAATCTTTGCCACGTTTCGATTCCGACACCCGGAGATGGATAGGAGTTTCCGTCATAGCCTCCTTCTTTCGTTCCGAGTTCGTAAATTCCAATCGAGAGGCCGCTATCCTTAAAAGCTCCTAGAAATGCAGTCGTGAATCGTTCGTAGTTTAAATCTCCGAGTTCTGCGCCAGATTCACGAGCGTAAACGAGTTTTATGTCGGAGCAATTAAAATTCGGGTCGTAGCTTTCTGCGAGCGCAGCGGAGCAAACTCCGAGAGTGTTCGAAAAAGACAAAATTAGCGCAGGTGCGAGATATTTTAGATGTTTTATGATGCGAAAATTAAACCTGTGTAGTTTCATTGTTACCTCCTTAAATTAAGATAAAGATACTTGACAAAAGATAAAATCGCAAGCATAAGCTTGAGTGTGTGGTATAATCTAGCCAATAAGGAGGATAATGAGTAAAAATAGTTCTGATAATGGCGACAAAAGTTATCGCGGATTTACAAGATGTTTTTCTAAAGAAGAAGTCGAAGGACAGAAAAAATGGGACTTGTATTTTATGGGAATTGCGAATGAAGTTGCGAAAAAGTCGAAAGACCCGAGTTCGAAGAATGGATGTGTGATTGTTGATTCTAGACATAGGCCCGTTTCCTTCGGTTATAATGGAACGATTCAAGGAGCCGACGAGTCAAAGATGACGCTGGAAGAGAGGCCGATGAAGTATTATTTCGCTATTCATTCGGAAATGAATGCAGTTCTCTTCGCTGGGAAAGATTTAACAGGTTGCACATTATATAACAAAATTGCAACTTGCGAAAATTGTTTGAAATATTGTCTTCAGGCGGGGATAAAAAGATTTGTTTATGAGGAACTCAGGGTAAATTCTCATTCGAATGAAAAAAATAAGTCGATGACGACCATAGATACGGACGAAGCGGTTATTAGATTGCTCGCAGCTTGTCCCGACGTTGAAACTTTGAATCTTTCTAATGGAAAAAGTTATACGGAAGACATTTTAGCGCAATATGAAGCTGGGAGTGCGGAGCGAGATAGGCTTCTTAAGTGGGTTTAAGTTTTAGAAGCTTCTCACCATATTATTTTTTCTAATCCCCATTCGGCGAGCTTGTTGTTTGTTTTTGTGAAAGGACGTGAACCAAAAAATCCGTGATAAGCAGAAAGTGGAGAAGGGTGAGCGGACTCGATTATGTAATGTTTTTGTTCGTTAATTAAAGATTTTTTAGAACGAGCGTCGCGTCCCCAAAGAATAAAGACGAGATGAGGACGAGTTTCGTTTAGATATTTTATTACATTTTCTGTGAAAGTTTCCCAACCATGACCACGATGAGAGCCGGCGAGATGGGCCTCGACTGTTAAGACATTGTTCAGAAGCAGGACGCCTTGCTCTTGCCAGGATTTTAGGTTCCCGGTCTTATTCTTATGTCTATAATCTTCGGGGTTTAGCTTTAGGTTTGGGTTCATAGTCAAGAGGTCAGTCTTCAGCTGGCCGAGGTCAGAATCAATTTCTTTATACATATTAACGAGAGAAGGAGGAATTTTTTCGGTCTCTGGAACTGAAAAGGCCAATCCGTGGGCAGCTCCAGGAGTATGATAAGGATCTTGCCCTAGAATAACGACTTTTATACTGTTTAAATCGGTCGAAAAAGCCGAAAAAACAAGCTCTTTTTTAGGGTAGATAGTTTTTGTTTTGTATTCTTCGGACAAAAAAGCGGAAAGCTTTCTAAAATAAGGCTCATTGAACTCTTTTTCTAGGAAAGCTTTCCAAGATTCGTGCATTTTTCTTTCTTGAAGCTTAGGCGGATTTTTTCTTCGGGGCAAAGATGAGTTTTGCGAGATAGCCAAAGCCAAAGCACAGGCTGACTGCGCCGACAAGGCCCCCGACAACTGGGATAAGTTTAAGGATTGCGACTATTACGATCCCAATGGTGTATTTTAGGAAGATATGGAGGTTTTTCTTCTTTAGTAGGTTTTTTGCGACAAGTTCGCCAACGACACCACCCGTAACAGAAGTCGAAAGATAGATCATCAAGCCATAAATGATTAGAGCGATAATTCCGAAAGGAATTCCAACAACAGTAATCATGACAAATAGAGCGGCGACTGGAACCAGCATGAGCGCAAGTAGGCCAATCCCGAGTTCTTTCCAGCTGGACTTTAGTTCGAACTTCTCGATAAGGTTTTTAGAGAACTTTGGAGTTAGCGCAAGAAGGATAATCGTGACAAGAAGCCTCCCGAGAAGAGAAATTATCTTCGACTCGATTTTTGAAAGTACCGATGTTGAGCTTGAAGGAGAACTTTCATAAGTCCCGCTAGTTTCGGTCGTTAGATTCTCGAGCCCCGTAACCTTAGCAGTGTTATTGTATCTAAAATCACCCGAGACCGAAGATTTTCCCTTGATGACGATTTCATCGAAATCGACTTTTAAATTCCCATTTATAGTAACGTTTTCAAGAACGAGACGGGTTCCGGCGAGGTATGCATTTCCGTATAAATTAGTCTTCAAAAGAACAGTGTCGCCGACCGCGAAGAGGTCGCGACCGATGCTCGCAGAATCGGTGATTTCGATAGCATTTCCCGCAACGAAAACATCGCTCGAAGTCGTTCCGGAGATATTCACGGAATTTCCGGCGATAAATGCGTGTTCGGCCCAACCTTTGAAGTTGACGAGATTTCCGGCAAGAAGAGCGATTCCGTCAATGTCGTCTTCGGAGGATACTTCGTTCCCTGCGAGGAAAGCTGAGTGATTTAACGAACGAGACTCGTTTAGAACTCCACCGGAGGAAAAGTATTCGTCGTCTATCGAATCTTTTTCAATGGCAGAGATGAGGGATTCTCCTCCGTAATAATCGTCGCTTCCTTCGTCTTCGGATTCTTCTTCCGAATCTTCAGAAGTTCTTTCTTCGACGCAGTTCGTAACGTCGGATTCGTCTTCCCCGCAAGCGAAGGCCGGACGATAAGCCGACGCGAAGGACAGAGTCAAAAACGCCAGAACGGCGAGAATAACTTGAGATATTTTTATGTGTTTTTTAGCCATAATACTCCTTATGGTTATAGTTTACACTATTTTAGTTTTTTCTTCAAGATTTCCGAGACAGCGGAAGGATTTGCCTTTCCCTTGGACTCTTTCATAACTTGACCAACGAGAAAACCGAGAACTTTTTCTTGACCAGATCGGTAATCTTCTTGAGCCTTTTTCGTCGATGGATTCAAAAGGACTGTTTCAACGATTTTTTCGAGGGCGGAAGAATCGTTTTCTTGTATTAGGTTTAATTCTTTCGCGAGGATGCGTGCAGATTTTCCTAAATGCTTCTCTTCGAACATTTTTAGGAAAACTTCTTTTGCGGAAGTTGAAGAGAGCTCGTTTTTCGCTTTCATTTCGGCGAGTTCGGAAAGCTTGAGAGCATCGGGGAGCGGATCATTTAGAAGGCTAGAATTTTCTTCAGCGAGGAGAACGGAAGAAAAGAGATTTGCGATATAATTAACTGTGTCTTCATTAGAATTATTTTCTTCAACTTCAGCAAGACGACGAGCTAGTTCCGGATAATCGAGGATAATCTCGATTGTGTCGGACGAAACAGAGTTTTTGAATCGCTTGCGATAATCTTCTGGAAGTTCGGGACATTTTTCATATTCGGTTTTAATAAAATCTTCAGAAAGATTTAACGGGGCGAGGTCTGGCTCGGGCATATAACGATAATCTTGGGCGTTCTCTTTAGAACGCTGAGATGTGGTTTTTCCGGTCGCGTCGGACCAACCTCGGGTTTCTTGAATAACCTTCTCGCCATTGTCGAGGAGTTTAGACTGTCGAGAATACTCATATTCGACTGCACGCTCGACGCTACGAAAGCTGTTCAGGTTTTTAATTTCGGCACGAGTTCCGAGAGCTTTATCTTCCGGTTTTTTCAGTGAGATATTTACATCAAAACGCATATTGCCGTTATAGAGGTCGCCGTTTGTAACGCCAGCATAAACCATATTACGCCAGAGTTCTTTGCAGTAGTCGCGGGCTTCTTCGGCGGAGGAAATGTCAGGCATGGAGACAATTTCAAGAAGCGGAGTGTCAACGCGATTTAAGTCGACGAGAGAATATGAGTCGAAGTGAGAAAGTTTTCCGGCATCACCTTCAAGATGAGCGTGTTCGATACGAATCTTCTTTCCTGAAGGGAGGGTAATTGAGCCTTCGCCAATGATCGGAGAGAAGAACTGAGTGATTTGATAGCCCTTCGGGGAATCGGGATAGAAATAGTGTTTCCTGTCAAACCTGGAGCGTGAATTTATTTTTGCATTCATGGCGGAGCCGGCGCGAATTGCAAGTTTGACGGCATCTTCGTTTAAGCGAGGAAGCATCCCAGGGAGCGCATAATCAACTGGAGAGACGCAAGAATTCGGCTCTTTCCCCCGCGCGTCGTTGTCAACTTCGGAAAAAAGTTTAGTTTTTGTCTTAAGCTGGACGTGAGTTTCAATTCCGATTGTAATTTGATATTTTTTATCTGACATTAAATAGCTCCTAGATCTTTTAAGGCTTGGCGGTAGATTCCGAGCGCACGCTTCGACTGTTCGTAAGAAACTGAGAATCTCGGTTCGTGGGCAATTTGGTTTCTGATTTTGTGCGCCGACCAGACGGAATTTAGATTTGAGAATTTTTCTTTTCCGCATTTTTTAAGGCGTTCGCCCATGGTCTTTCCTTGAACGCCACTTTCGCGGAGGGCTTTGTCGAGAAGTTTGTCGGCGTCAACAATTGCCATGTTGTAGCTTAAAGCATTCGAGCGGACGAGGGAGTTTTCGATTGCGAGAAAAACGGTTTGGTACTCTATCTTATTAAAGGTGTATTTTTTGTGCGAAGTGAGCAAAATCGCTACGAAAACTAGAACACCGATGATAAAAATCGAAACGAAAAGCGTAAAAAATGAAGAATCCATTATACAATTTCTCCAGCGAGAGCTATGAGGTTTTTATCGCTTCGACGGGGGCCGATAAGCTGAAGGCCAAGCGGGACGGGAGTTTTGTAATCTTTGTTATTCTCGGAGGTGAAACCTGCGGGGAAAGCAACTGCGGGGAGACCAGCGAGATTAACCGGGACACTCATGACATCTTCGAGATACATCGAGACGGGATCGTCAACTTTTTCTCCGAGCTTAAACGCAGGGTTCGGAGCGACAGGAGACAAGATTGCGTCGACTTTTTCGAAGGCTTTTTCAAATTCTTTTATAATCAGCGTTCTCGCCTTCGCGGCCTTGAGAAAGTAAGCATCATAAAAGCCAGAACTTAGAACAAAGTTTCCAATCATGATGCGACGTTTGTTTTCGCGCATAAAACCTTCGGAGCGAGTATTCGAGAAGAGGAGGTCAAGCGGGGATTTTTCTGGGGAACTTTCGTCTTTAAGGTTTTTAGTACGATAGGCATAGCGAATTCCGTCGTAACGAGAAAGGTTCGAGGCAACCTCGGCGGGCTGGATAATATAGTACGCCGCAAGAGCATATTCGAGCGCAGGAAGAGAAAGTTCTACGATTTCGTAACCCTTAGACTTAAAAAGCGAGACTTTTTCATCAAAAGCGGATTTTATTTCAGGGTTGAGAGCTGGGGATTCAACAAATTCTTTAATGAGACCAATTTTTTTCTTTTCGAGCGAGAAATCAGAAGTTCCATAGAAATCAGGAAGAGAGGTTTGGTCTTTGCTGTCTCGTCCTGAGGCAATAGACATAAGAAGATCAAGATCGGATGCAGATTTCGAGAAGAATCCGACGACGTCGGTCGAAGAAGCCATGGCAACGACGCCGTAGCGAGAAATTGTTCCATAAGTAGGCTTGATTCCGAAAACGCCGTTGAAGGAGGCAGGTTGGCGGATTGAGCCACCAGTGTCGGTCCCGGTCGCAAATTCAACACAATCTAGGGCGACGGCGACGGCTGAACCCCCGGAAGAACCGCCAGCAACACGAGAGTCGTCGTAGGCATTTTTTGTTGGACCGAAGAAAGAGTTCTCGGTCGAAGAACCGTGTGCGAAGGCATCGAGATTCGTTCGAGCAACCATGATGGCACCTTCTTTTTCGAGTTTTTCGGCGCAAGTGGAATTTATTGGACTGTTCAGGCCAGTTAGGATTTTAGCGGAAGCGGTTGTTTCGCCTTCGGTCGAGAGAAAATTGTCTTTTAGGGCATACGGAACTCCAGCTAGCCTCCCGACCTGTTCGCCGTTTCTAATCTTTTTGTCGATTTCTTCAGCTTTTTTTAGAGCGTTTTCTTGATTTATGAAAGTAAAAATATTCTTGTCTTTGTATTTTTCGATTTTTTCAAGTGCAGATTTGACAAGAGAAACTGCGGAAGTGGATTTATTAGCGACTTTCATGTTATAAAACCTTCGGGACTTTTATTTGATTATCTTCTTGTTCTTTCGAGAGGGCGAGAAGAGCTTCTCGATCGGCATCTTGAGGAAGGATTTCGTCCTTTCTCCAGACGTTTTCCATTTCGAAAACTTGGTAAGTCGGTTCGACATTCTCCGTGTCAAGCTCGTTTAGCTTCGAAATATATTTAAAGATGTTTTGAAGATCTTTTTCGAGAGCCTTTTTCTCGTCTTTTTCGAGAGATAAATTTGATAATTCCGCAAGATGGTCAATTTCTTTTTCTGAGATATTCATTAGAAAAATTATATCACTTTTCTAGGAGTTTAGAAAGACTCGAGGGAGTTGAGTTGGTTTTTGAGGTCTAAAATGTCTTCTTTGTAAGAGTCGTTTTCGGAGCGGAGGAGGGAAATCGTCGCACTATTCGAGAGAAGAAAGACGAGCGCGAGAATATTCAAGGCGACACTCACGATTAATGCGACAATAATAACTGTCGTGTAAGGAGTTTTTTTCTCGGGAGGAGCGGACATGATGGACGTTCGGACTTTCGCGGGGGGTTCGGACTCGAGAGAGATTTTTGAAAATGAAGATTTCGAAGGCTTCTCCGAGACGGAAGATTTTTGTTCTTGTTTTGTCGAACTGTTCATATAATTATTTTAGCATAAACTCGTTTTATTTTAACTTATTTTTAGGTTTCATCTCGTTTTCAATTTCAGAAATTTGGTCACGAAGAAGCGCAGCGCGTTCAAATTCGAGGTTTGCGGCTGCAAGCTTCATTTGAGATGAGAGTTCTTTTACGAGTGAAGGTAAATCTTCTTTAGGAATGCGTTTTATGTCCAACTTCGACTCGACTTCTTTTTCGGGGATAATTGCGCGGAGTCCGGCAGAAATTTCTTTTGCGACGGTTTTTGGAGTTATGTGATGTTCTTCATTGTATTTCTGTTGAATTTCGCGACGACGAACAGTTTCGGAAATAGCTTTTTCCATGCTTTCGGTTATAAAATTAGCATACATGATAACTTTCCCCTCGACGTGACGAGCGGCGCGGCCTATGGTTTGGATAAGAGCAGACTCGGAACGAAGGAACCCTTCTTTGTCAGCGTCTAAAATAGCAACAAGAGAAACTTCGGGAAGGTCGAGACCCTCACGGAGAAGGTTTATTCCTACCAAAACATCGTAAACCCCGGCGCGCAAATCTCTTAGAATATCTCCGCGTTCGAGGGTGTCGATGTCGGAATGGATATAGGCTGTTTTTACGCCATGCTCTTTTAGATGGTCGGTTAGATCTTCTGCCATACGCTTTGTTAGAGTCGTAACTAAAGTTCGCTGATTTTTTGCGATTCGGCGGTCGATTTCTTCCATGAGGTCGTCGATTTGATGATCGGGAGGACGAACTTCTATTTCTGGGTCGAGGAGTCCAGTTGGGCGGATGACCTGTTCGGCGGGCTTTGGACAGTTAGATAGTTCATAATCGCCTGGAGTAGCAGAAACATAGACCGCGTGAGAGATGTGACGGTAAAATTCAGGGAAAGTCAGGGGGCGGTTGTCGAGGGCGCTCGGAAGGCGGAAACCATAATCAACGAGGTTTAGTTTTCGGGAATGGTCACCATTATACATTCCGCGAACCTGAGGAAGAGTCATGTGAGATTCATCAACGAGGAGTAAAAAGTCACTCGGGAAAAAGTCAAGAAGAGTAGAAGGCGGTTCTCCGGCCTTTCGACCTTCGAGATGACGAGAATAATTTTCAATTCCCTTCACAAAGCCAGTTTCTTTCAGCATTTCTAGGTCGTATTTGATTCGCTGAGAGAGACGCTGAGCCTCGAGGTATTTTTCGTGACGCTCAAAAAAAGCGAGACGTTCTTTATACTCTTTTTCTATTTCGACGAGAGCGCGAGAAAGGTCGGACTCGGGAGTAGCATAATGGGTGTTTGGGAAAATGTGGATATGGTCGGGTTTTTCGCGAACTTCACCCGTTAGGGGGTCGATGATTTTAACTTCTTCGAGATTATCAAATCCAAACTCAAAACGATAAGCCCATTCTCCAGAAGCTGGAAAAAGATCAACCGTGTCCCCCATAACTCGAAAGTTCCCACGCTCAAAAGCAAGATCGTTGCGATGATATTGGATTTTAACTAGAGCACGAATGAAGGAGAGCTGATCCGAAACAGGAACTTCACCCTCCATAACCCAACCGGTCGGACGTTTCCAAAGCGGGATAGACATTTCTTGGTAATTGGCCGGGGAACCGATGCCATAGATACATGAAACCGACGCGACGATAATTACATCGTCACGAGTCAAGAGTGCTTCGGTTGCGCCATGGCGAAGCCGGTCGATTTCTTCATTTATTGCGGAGTCCTTTTCGATATAAGTGTCGGTCGAAGCGATGTAGGCCTCTGGCTGATAATAATCAAAATATGATACAAAATAGTGAACTTCGTTTTTAGGAAAGAACTCGCGAAATTCGGAATATAGTTGAGCGGCGAGAGTTTTATTATGCGCGAGAACCAAGGTCGGACGACCGTAATTTTGAATTAAGTTCGCCATGGTGAATGTTTTTCCAGAACCAGTCACACCAAGAAGACACTGTTCTTTTATGCCTTCCTTAAGACCCTTTGTTAGTTGCTCGATTGCCGCGGGCTGATCGCCGGTCGGCTGGTATTTTGAAACTAATTCGAACTTCATGCTACATTCTCATGTTTTCAAAATCGAGTTGTTGATATGTGAACTTTTCGGGTTTAGAAACTTTTCCGCTAGATTCGGACTTTACGAAGACATAAAATGTTTTTTCCTCTGAAAGGTGAAAGGTGTTGTAGTTTTGCCACTCGCAAGTTGAGGATTTTACTTCTTCGTTCAGGCAATAAACAAGATCTTTATCATCTCCGGCTTTAACCGTCAATGTTTCTCCGTCGAGCGAGAGCGCGCCGATAACTGGGGTTTCTTTTATTTCGGTTTTAAAGTGTTTTAAGGTAAGTACGATGGCAAGAATTAAAAATATACCGACAAGAATTGAAAACACGATGGTAAGAAAATTTTTGTCGGTCAGTAGATTTTTCAGAGAAAGTTTTCTCGGGCTATTCATAGTTCGCAGTTTGTCTCCATATTAAAGTCATTATCAGCATAACACAAATATTTCTCAAATGCATTATTTAATTCATCGGTGGATTTTCCGAGACTTTCTCGGGCATAGCCGTTGAACTTGTCGCGATAATAAGCTACGAAGGCTTCGGCCAGGAATTCCTCTTTTGAATTAAAAGCATAGTCGCTTAGGGGGAGGTTTTTTACCGAGATACTTCCCTTCCCAGTTTCTCTTTCGGACTTTAGCTTCTCAAAGGCTTCGGAAAATTCCGGATAGTCGCATAAACGAGTTTTTGTATGGTCGAGATAAAATGCGTCGATTGAGTGACCGATTTCGTGGACGATGGCATGTTTGACGTCTTCATAGACGATGTTAGTATATGGAGAAAGAACGTCAATCTGCGCAAACGAACCTAAATTCGAATAAGTTGTTCCCGCTGAACCTTCATAATTTTCGTAAGAATTGTATGTTCCGATGTTAGAAATACGCATTTTTCCATAACTTTGTTTGAGCGCGGGGATATTGGAAAAAATTTTATCTACATAACTCGAATATGCTTCGACCACGGACGGCTCAATTCCGGCTTCGAATTCAACAGGGTAATAGTCTCCGCTGACTGGATAATTCGTGGTGATTTTATGAGTTGTTCCGAGCTTGAAATTTTTATCATTTTCAATAAAATTCCAGACGCGAGAATATAACGTGGAGTTGCGTTTGAATCCAGAAGAGTATATTAAATATGGGTCACCAGTTTTTTCGGGAGAGAAGCCGAGAACTCGATTCCCCGTCGAGTAAACACGCGGAGCTTTCACAACATTGCAATAAACTGAATTATAAACTACACAATCCGCTTCTCCGAAGCTAATACTATCAGCCATAATATTATTTTCTAGCCATGAGGTTAGAGAATTTGATTTTATGTTGTTGTTTTTTTCAAAATAAACCTTGCTGGCTTTTACGGCGATAGAATAAAATGTCCTTGACTTTTCTAGTGAGAAAGATGCTCCGGAAGACAGTTCTGGATTTTTTGAGCTGAGGTCTTCAGACCAACCGAGCGCAACAAATCCGTTTTCTCCGGAAAGTTCAGGAGCGACGAGTTTGCAATCTATCTCAGAGTTGAACAAATAACAAGATTCACTGGACGAGTCATTTGAGACGGTTTTCTCTCCGTCGACTTCGACGACGGTAAAGTTTGCAATTACTGGTTCTTTTGATCTTGTGATTAGATAATATGTTCCAGAACCAGAAACTTCGAGCTTTCCGCCGACAGGAATGGAGGCAGTAGTCGCGGATTTGTCCGTGTTCCAGCCGAGAACAATCCTCTCCTCGCTTGACTCGACAAGCGGAGTCGTAATACCGCATGATGTTTTATCTCCGTAAAGGTAGCAAGTCGCGGACTTACCTTCGAGATTAAATCCATCTCCTTCTTGAGATTCAAAAATGATGCTGATGGCGGTTCGGGAGATTGCATAAAAATCCATGTCGGAAGTAGCAGTGTAGGTCATTCCTGGGGAATAATCAGCGACAGAAGTATTCGATTTCTTGGCCCAGCCAAGATATTCTACTCCAGCGGAAGAACTCGGAGTCGGAAAAGTAACTTCACAAGATCGCTCCGTTCCATAGAGCTCACAAGTGGTTGTTTCGACATTTGCTCCGGAGTGGAAATTTATTTTTATGCTTCTTACAATGACTGAGTAAAATCTTTCTCCTCCGGAAATGTCTATCATATCTCCGGAGCGGACTGACGCCTCTTTCGCGTCGGCATCCGTATTCCATCCTAGGGGGGAATATCCTTCGATTGTGGAAAGTGCCGGAGCAGTAACCTTGCAGGTTTTTTCACCGTTGTATTTATGGCAAGTTGCTTCCCCGCCTTTTTGAGAAGAGATGGTCGAATCGGTTAAATTGAAACTGGCGGAAAGGACTGAAGTTTCTCGAGTTATTGAATAGAAATCGACATTTCCGGAAATATTCGCGGAATCTGTTCCTCCGGATTTTTCTCCTGGGTTGGTTGACCAGCCGACAAGCTCGTAGCCTTGCTTCGCCTCAAATTCCGGGAAGCTAACCTTGCAGAAATTATTTCCATTATAGAACTGGCATTTTCCTTCAGTTTCGGAAAGACTCCCGGCAGAAGAATCTTGGATGTTAAAAGTAGCGACAACTTCTTCTGTTCTTTTAGTAACGGAATAAAGAATCGTGTCGGATTTTATGTTGAGTTTTTCGGCAGGAACTTTTTCTTGAGTTTTATCTTCTTTAGAATCTTCCTTCTCTTCAGGTTTTTCTTCCATGAGTATTTCTTCGGAATTAGGCGACAGTGACCAACCTAAAAATTCGTAACCTTCCCTCGCGGAGACTTTCGGAAAGGAGGGTATCAGGCACTCTTCTTCGCTTTCCTCTTTTTTGCAGAATTTTTTAAGTTCCCCCTCAACTTCAACAGCTTCTGTATCTTGAATGACGAAGGTTAAGGTGTTTTGACTGCTGTTTTTTGTCACAGCGTAAAAAGTCTCTTCTGATTCTGAGGCGTATTCAATAAATTCTCCCGGCTTATATATCTCTGATTGATTCGTTTCTTCGGTTTTAGACTTTTCTTCTTTGGAGTTTTCGGAGGAATTTAGCTTTTCTGTTTCTGTTTTTTCTTGAGCTTGAGACTTTTCGGATTCTTGCCAACCCACGACATCATAACCTTCCTTCGCTCTCAGCTCGGGAGCAACGAGAGTGCACGACTCAGACCCGTTAAATCTATAACACTCCGTCGTCCCTCCTTCCATTTCAGCAGATTTTTCATCGAGAATAATGAAGTTTGCGCGGAGAGGGTTGTTTTCTTTAGTGACGGCGTAGAAAGTCGCATTATCTGAAATGTCGAGAATTTTTCCTTGTTCGGTTTTCGCGGATGTGTCGGTCTTTTTATCTCCCCAGCCAAGAACTTCGTAGCCCGCTTTTGCGGTTAGCGCCGGAGTCGTCACTAAACATGACGGTTGTTGATTAAATATTGTGCAGGAAAGTGTTTTTGGAAAATTCGAGGAATTTTCCACGGCGTTTTCATCAGAAACGACGAACTTAGCGGAAACGGTTTTTTGAGTGACGGCATAATAAGTCATATTTCCAGAGAGACTAACCTGTTGGCCTGGAGCAATCTCAGCTTTCATAGCGTTTTGATAAGTTGACCAGCCGAGAATTTCAAAACCGTCGCGCATGATTTGAGGAGTTGTGACGTTGCATGAAACATCGGTCGTATCACAGGATTGAGAGGAGAAAGTCGTCGACGCGCCGTTCCCGACAAAAAGCGCGGAAAAAGTGCGTTTTATAACGATCGGGGCCGGCTCAGGAGCCTTAGAAGGCTCTTCGGACTTATTATCGTTGTTTTCTGGAACTTGCTCGGAGGAATTGTCTTCGAAATTGATTTTTAGGGATTTTTTTGCTTCATTCCCTGCTTCGTCTTTTACAACGACGGAATAAGTTCCGCTAGACTTAACTGTAATAGAAGAGGAGGTTGCACCAGTATTCCATAGATAGCTTTTTATGCCTGAACCAGAATCTATAGCGATTGCGCTCAAAATCGCTTCCCTAGAGGAGACGTTTTCTTTCGAGATTTCTAGACTAGGAGTTTCCGAGTCGATTTGGGTGATTTTTACTGACTTTATCTCCGAGAGGAATCCGAAATAATCTCGAGCCTGGATTTTATAGATGCCGTTTTTTGTGACTTCGGCAGTGTTTGATTTTTGCCAGGTTTTTCCGCCGTTAAAGGAAAATTCGGCGTATTTTACGTCACTGTTGTTTTGAATATCGACGACAAGCGTCGCAGACCCAACCCATGCATTCGGAACGCCACGAATATCTTCGATTGAGATAGTGGAAGAATTTTTAGGGAGCTTAGAGATTTTGTAATTGTAAGTTTTTCCGCTGATTTCTATGGAATATTCGGTGTATTCAGATGTTAGCGGAAGAACACCGTCGCAACCTTCGATTTTTCCAGAACCAGAACAGGAGAAAGTCAAAGAGTTTTCGCTCGTATAAATTCGATATTCGGTGGTCTTTTCATCGAAAGCGGGGTAACTTGAAGCGTTGTTTATTGTGATATTTGCGGAGGTTCTATCGCGAAAAACAAAAAAGTAAACGGAAAAAATGCCGATGATGAGCATGACGACGCTCGGAATAACAATAGTGAAGAGTTTACTTTGTTTTTTCTCTTGTTCCACACTGACCTCGCTTTGTTCATTTTATTTTATCACAAGCGCTAAACGTTTGTAAAGGATCATGTTTTTTTCGTCAGCTTTAAGGAGTGTAAAAATATCAGATGAGACTTAAAATGTTTTCGGGCTTTTCGAATCATTCAACAAAAAAGACCAGATTTGGCTTTATCTGGTCTTTTGCTGATGCGCGCCCACCCGAGGGCACATTGTTTTGTTTTAATCCGCTGTTTTTGTTTTTAATGTAGTCTCCACACTCCACTAAGCTTTCAGTGGAACCCTGTGAAGCGTATCAGCTTATGTTTATTTTAAAAAACTTAAACGTTTTTGTCAATAGTTTTTAAAAATTTTAGATATTTTTAAGCTTAGACTTACCAATCTTCGACGAGGGTAAATTCTTTTCCGGCGATAGATATAATTGAGTCCGGTTTTGCGCCCTGAGACGTTAGTTCGGCACGGATGCCAAGTTTTTTCATGATATCGCGAAGACGGTTGACCGAAGCATAATTCGAAAGGTCGGTTCGTCGGGCGAATTTCTCGATTTTTTCGCCTGTAACGACGAATTTTTCTGGCTCTTCTTCGGTCGCAGGACGTTTTTCGACTTTCCATGATGTTCTTAGAGCAGAGTCGTCAAGCGTGATGACGGGGAGGTTATCCATAGAGTCGATATCATCTCGTTCTTCTTTCATAAGACTTAATTCGTCGATGTTTTTATTATCTCTACAGGACTTAGCTAACTCTCTTAATAACTCTATGAGACCTTCGTGGGCGGACGAAGAAATCGAGAAGACTCTTGCTGATGGATTTTTCTTGAGAATCGAGGCGGTTTGCATGGAGATAATTTCGTCGTCGAGACCTTCGGTCTTTGTTAATGCGACGATTTCGGTACGTTTTTTTAGATTAGAGTATTTTTCGAGTTCGGAACGAACCGTCGCGTAAGCTTCGCCCGCGTCATCGTTGTAAACATCTACAAGGTGAAGCAGAACTGCGGTGCGATCAATATGACGCAAGAAAGCATGGCCGAGACCTTTGCCTTCCGAGGCGCCCTCGATAAGACCGGGGATATCAGCGATTAAAATATCTTGGCCGTCAATTGTTGCAACTCCTAGGTTTGGCGTTAAAGTAGTGAAGGGGTAGTCGGCTATTTCTGGCTTTGCGTTAGAAACGACAGAGAGAAAGGTGGATTTTCCGGCGTTCGGGAGGCCGACAAGGCCAACGTCCGCGAGAAGTTTAAGCTCGAGTTCAGCTTCGAAAGCCTCTCCTGGCTCGCCAACTTCAGCGACAACTGGGGTTTGGCGAGTGGAGGATTTAAAATGCGCATTTCCAAATCCTCCATCTCCACCACGAGCAATAACGGCTTCTTGCTTATCTTTTATTAAATCGGCGATAATTTTGCCGTCTCGTTTTACAACTGTTCCGATTGGAACTTCGACGATGAGATCTTTTCCAGCTCGGCCAGCAGAGCGTGTCCCAGAGCCGTTTCTTCCGTTCTCGGCTTTAAGTTCGGGATTATATCTGAAATCAAGAAGAGTATTCGTGTCCTTATCGGCTTTAAAAATAATCGAGCCGCCCTTTCCGCCGTCTCCGCCGTCAGGGCCACCTTTAGGGATGTAGATTTCCCTGCGAAAAGAAACGGCACCGTCGCCGCCCTTCCCCGCCTCGAGTTTTACTTTCGCGGTATCTACAAACATATATATATTATATCATATTAGTGGACAAATTGCCAGCTTGACCATTCTGCCTGAGAGACAGTTTTCGTGCCGACACGACCCCAGCCGGCGACACCGTTCATATCTGTAATTTCGATAGACCCGTCAGCGTTTACTCCTGTAACGATTCCAACGTGACCGTAATAACCCGCTTGGCTAACAAAAACATCTCCATATTGAGGGTTGCCGTCGACGGCATAACCTCTCGCGCCGAGCTGGCCAGCCCAATAGCGAGCGTTCCCGAGGCCGCCAGGAAGCGTCGAGCCGTTATCGGCGCGCCATTGCCAGGCGTACCATGTACACCAGCCATAAGGCATAGGGTTTGAACTGGTGGAATAGAGGGTTGTTGAAGGATAATAAGTGGAGTAGCTAGTCGTCGCGACGTAAGTCTGCGTAACAGGAGCCACGTATTCGGGACGTTCTTTCTCAGGGACAACACCGTTCGGAATGACAATTTTTGCGCCAGCGGAGAGGCCACGAGCAGTTAAGTTGTTCTTTTCTTCAATTTCTGAGGCGGTTGAACCGTATTTTTCGGCAATAGACTGAACAGTATCACCTTCATTTACACTATAGACGATTCCACTGACCCCTGGGAGATAAATGGTTTGGCCGGCATCGAGAGTAGTTTCTTTTAGACCGTTCGACCAGCGGATTTGGTCAGTCGTGAGACCAAAGGAGGAGGCAATGTCTTCCATAGATTCGCCCGCGCCAACTTCGTATTCTATGACGCCTTTCGCGAGAGAAGAAGTGTCGACAATGTTGGTTTTTTCGATTTTAGTCGAGGCAGTTTGGTTGATGGAATATTGGGTGACGGCGGAAATGTAATCCATGTTAAGGTAGCTCGAAGAGCTAAGAGAGACATTGTTTGCGATTTCGGCAACTATATAAAGTTCAGAAAGCTGATCGACAGAGACGGAATAGTTGTTATCGGAGATGGCAAGCATAATAGGAACGCCATTTTCTTCGGCAACCTTATTTTTAGAGCCAAAATAAGCCGTTCCGAGAATCAACAGAGACGCAAAAGCATACAAAATAGCCCTTAGAACAGGATTAGTTTTTTCTGGTTGAATTTTCTTATTTGTCATAATGAAACGTTACAGAGTTTCTGGCAATGACTGACGATATTCTGGTTATGCTCAGACTCTGTAGAACTATAATACATCAAACCGTCGTCTCCTGTCAAGAAATAAAGATAAGGGTTGTCGGAGGGATTCGCTGTAGATATGAGAGCTAGGGCGCTCGGGTTTGAGATTGGCCCGCAAGGCAAACCGGCGTTTTTTCTCGTGTTGTAGCAGGAGTCTATCTCGAGGGCGGAGGCATTGTCGGTGTAGATTTTTCGATCGGGGTCAACTTGATCAACGGCGTATTTTACGGTGACGTCGCTCCCTAAACTCATCCCGCTGTTTAATCTGTTGATAAAAACACGAGAAACGTTCGACATTTCTTCTTTCGAGAGAGTTCCGGCCTCTTTTTGGACGATACTAGCTAGAATTATTCCCTCATGAAGGGTTAATCCGAGATTATTAAACTTTTGTTTGAGGTTGTTTTGCTGAACGACAGAGTAAAGTTCGTCAAGCATACGAATAACGATAGTTTCCACGGAATCAGTCAGATAAAATTCGTATGTCTCTCCGAATAAATACCCCTCGAGAGAGGCGTCTTCGGGCTTATCCGCGAGGACAGGATGGTTGTAATTTTTAGCGAAGGCAGCGTCGATTTCCTCTGGCTTATAGCTGATAGAAATGAGGCGTTTTTTGATGTCGTTTAATGTTTCTCCTGGGAGAGCGGTAAAACGGAATACGATTTTGTTGTTCGAACCATTCTCGAGGGTTTCTAAGAGTTTATCGATGGAGATAGAAGGAGAAATTTGATAAATTCCGGCTTTAAGGGCGCTATCTTTATTTTTAGACTTGGCGTAAAGTTTAAAGGAGAGACTGGATTTTATTATGTTGTTCTCCTTTAAGATGTCAGCGATACTTGAAAGAGTCGAACCTTCGGGGATTTCTATCTGTTTTGACGCGCAAGCCTCGGCGTTTTCCTCGGCGACAGCACTAGAACACTCTTCTTGAGAAACAGGGGATTTTAGGGAGTTCTTATACCAAGAAAAGCCACTAAAAGCCAAAATTGAGCCTAAGAAGGCGATTATTATTAAAACTCGGAGAACAGCCCACTTTTTTTGAGAGGACTTCTGGTGAGGCTCAAATTGGGGCCTTTTAGGCGATTTTGAGGGGGTTTCGGAAGAAACCTGACCATTAGCAAGGTTTTCGGAATTCGGCGCTCCTGAGGCCTCTGGGAGGCTCTGAGGGGCATTTTTCGAGGGATTTTGGCGATTTTGGAGCCTCGCAGTTAGATTTTCGAGAAAATCTTGAAGAATAATCGCGGCAGCCTCGGAATCTATCGTGCCGGATTTTTTGTCGGGGTTTTTCGCTTTTAAGCGATTCTTGGCCTCGACAGAGGTCAAAGATTCGTCCTGAAAGAAGATTTTGACGGTTTTATTATTAGGTTTTTTCGCGACAAGGGTTTTGTTGAGGATTTTTACGAAATTTTTGATATATTCACTCTGTTTTGTCTTCTCACCTTTAAGATTTCGGGGCATACCAACGATGACGACGTCGGCATTGTTTATTCCTATATACCTAACTAGCGTGTCAATTTCTTTTCCATCGACCATAACAGCACCGACAGGGACAGCTATCCGAACAGAGGAGTCGGCTTTTGCGACTCCTATGCGTTTTTCTCCAACATCAAGTCCGATTAGTCTCATTATTCCTCAACCTCGAGTTCAATCTTGACTTTGTTGGGGTTTTTAGGGACAGAACTGACCCAGAAATGAGATTTTTCTATAGAGACAGAGGCAATTCCGGGAAAATCGGTCTTCAAATCTGGCTCGACTCTTCCAATTTTCTTTCCCTGTACTTTATTCAGAACTTCAGTTTCACTAATTTCTGGACCGAATTTATATGTGGTTTTTAACTTCGCAGAATAGGTGTTTTCGTCGGTTTCTGAGAAATATTCAACAAATGGCTCTCCGTAGGAATATAATTTTCTTCCCTCCTCTAAGTTTGCTTTCGATTTGATGAATTCTTCAACTTTAGCCTTGTCAACGGTAAGGATCGTATAGGTCGTCTTCGTCGAGACGCTAGGGGTTGTTCCTTCAGGAACCTCCTCGCCGACGGCTGGACTAGCAACAGGGTCGGTCGTAGTTACTTTAAAGCTAGCGTCAATCGGTAAAACTGTCTCGGACAGCTTACTCATTAGGGCGTTTTTTCCGTCGCTTTGAGTCTCAGATTTTAGCTTGTCGAGGGCCATATCAACGTCGGATTGTTGGACGGTCGTGACGATTTTTGACGTTCCGCCTGACATATCAGAAGAATTATAAACACTTAGAGATGGATATTCTCGGGAAGACCAGCCATTTTGACGACCGGAGACGTTGTATTTTTCGCCTGGAGCGCTAGCCTTGACCGTGATAGAAGCTGACATCAGACAGCCCGTATCGGCCTCGTAGTCATCTTTGTTGTCGCAGACGTTGGTTTTCTTTCCGTCCCAATAAATGTTCGCTGTCGAAACAGAGGTGAAATCTAGACCGTTATAGGAGAAAGTCGAACCAGAGCCGACATTAAAGGTAAAGGTCGAGGGGGATTGAAAATAGAGGACGAGAGTGCCTGTCGCCGATTCGCCGACGTCTTTTTGGCCGGTCGCGGTGAATTTTATAGCCTTCTCATCATCGACGGTTTCTTCGTGAGCGTAAAAAGTAGCTTTTTCGAGGTCTTCTTTAGTGATGTCCTTGGAAACGGTGATATTCTCAGCGAAGTTCCCGGAAGTTGTGCGGACCTTTACTCCGAGTTTAACCTCGGGCGCAAAGACAAAGGCCCAGACGAGAACAGCGACGAGGACGACGGCAGTAATTGAACCGAAAATTATCCATTTTTTGTGAGCTTTGAGCCAATTTTCTTCTTTTTCGGGCGATTTTGAGGATTTTTTCGACTTTTTTTCGGACTTTTTGGAGGATTTTGAGGACTTTTTGGAGGATTTTGAGGACTTTTCGGCAGAAGATTGGGAATTTTCGGCAATAACAGAATCGACGGCATCTTCGTCGTTTTCAGAATCGTCTTCGGAGGCGTCTTCGTCATCTTCTTCACCTTCATCAGAATCTTCTCGGGAGGAGGAGTCGCCTTCTTCTTCGCCATCGTCTTCTTCGGGGAATTCTTCTTCGGCTTCTTCGGACGCTCCAGAGACTAACTTCGAAGCTTCGGGCTCAGCGAGGAATTCTTCAGGGTCGGAGGTTTTAATGGAGGCAACGGAAGAGTCGGGAGTAGAAGATTCTTCAGCGCCTGGGAGGACTGGACGAGACTCGAGTGAGGGGGCGACAGGGAGTTTTGCAGACATGGCGAGCTTCGTAAGAGAGTCGTCGGTCGTAACGAGAACAATGACCTTGTTGTTCTTTTTAGCGGAGCGAGCGATGAGTTTTATATTGATGGAGCTAAGCAAGACAGAAGGGCGCTTAGGCGGAACAAGGGCGATGATTTTTTTCTCGGAAGATTGTATCTTCGAGAGAATTGAGGTTATATCGTCGTTTGTCTCAATATAAATTGTTTCTTTATTCATATAAAAATAATATATCACATTTTTAAATGCTTGTGTTAAAATAAAAATAATGAGTTTGTTAGATTTCGTAAAAGGTAAGGGCAACAAGGACAAAAATCAGCTCGCGAAACCGAATAAGGATATAAACGTCACCCCTCAAACCGCCGTTGACGCGGGGAGGCTTGCTGAACTTGCTTTGAAATCTATCCAAGACGGGGTTATTATCATAAATAAAGACGGGTTGATAAAATTTATAAACCCGGCCGCGGTGATGATGACCGGAGTTGAGAAGGAAGAAAACGCGCTTAATCTTGAATTTCCGTTGGTTTTAAAGCTTGAATTTTTGGACGGGACAAAGGTCGATTCTTCAAATAACGACCTCGAAAAAGCCGCGAGAGCAAATCAGCAGTTCGAGTCGAAAAAATACGTCATTATCGGCACTTTAAGCGACAAGAAAACTCCCGTTAGGATTGTTCTGACGCCGACAGGAGGAGCGGGGAGCGATAGAATCATTACCTTCAAAGACATAGCAAAAGAGCTCGAGGAGGAGGGCGCGCAGGCAGAGTTCGTTTCTACGGCGAGCCATGAGATGCGTACGCCGATTGCTTCTATCGAAGGCTATTTGAGTCTTGCACTCAACCCTCAGACTGCGACGATTGATGCGAGAGCGAGACAATATATTGAGTCGGCACACGACGCCAGCCAGAGACTTGGAAATTTGTTCAAGGATCTTCTCGATGTTACAAAACTTGACGACAAGAGAGTTCGAGCAAGGATGGTTCCGGTCGAGCTAACAAGCTTTGTAAAGAAGTTTGTAAATGAATACTTGCCGAAGTTTAAGGAGAAAAATATCACTTATACTTTCGGAACAGAAGAGTCAGACAGGGGGAAATTTTCTAATGGAGGAATTAAAAAGCTCGAGCAGGTTGTTTATTGTTCGATTGACGTTGATTTTATGGGGGAAATTATCGCGAATTTGATTGAGAATGCGATAAAATATACCCCTGTTGGAGGGGCAATTTGGGTGAATGTTAGAGGTGATGGAGATCAAGCTCTTTTGAACGTTACAGATACAGGAATTGGGATTGCTCCGGAAGATTTGCAACATATTTTTCAGAAGTTTTATCGAGCTGACAATTCTCAGACGAGAACCGTCGGTGGAACAGGGCTTGGGCTTTATCTTGTGAAACAACGCGTTGAAATAATGGAAGGGCGAGTTTGGGCGGAGAGTGCGTTCGGAGAAGGTTCGACATTTTTTGTGAGTTTACCGAGGCTTTCGAACGACGAATATGAGAAGCGAATGATTCAATACCGAAATCAGAGAGCGGTCGAACAGATTGCGGAACAGAAACTTTCTCAGAATATTTCCGGGAATGCAATGAACATTCTTCAGGGGCAAAATCCAATGTATTTAGGGGCTCAAGGCGTTCAGGCAACTCCTCAAGTTCAAGGCGTTCAGGCAACTCCTCAAGTCCAGGGAGTTCAGGGGATGATGTATGGGAGGCCCCAGGCTATGTTTGCGCAAGCTCCTCGAAATTTCCCCATGCAAAACAATTTAGCGCAAAACATTCCAGGGCAGAATTTAGGTCCTCAAAATATAGCCATGCAAGCTAATTTACCCCCGAATCAACCAGTTTCTAGTCAAAATCCGCAAAATACAGTATAATTAAATTCAATGGAGGAAAAAAGATGACAAAAATCATGGTGGTCGAAGATGACCAAAGTTTAAGAGAAATTTATTCTATCAGATTGACTGCCGAAGGTTATGAAATTGTATCTGCGGGTGACGGAGAAGAGGCTTTAGCGCTCGCAGTTAAGGAAAGACCTGATTTGATTTTGTCTGATGTTATGATGCCGAAAATATCTGGGTTTGATATGCTGGATATTTTAAGGCAAACTCCGGAAACTAAGAACATTAAGGTTATTATGATGACGGCGCTCAGTTCTGACGACCAGAGGAAGCGCGGAGAAGGACTTGGGGCGGATAAATACCTCGTAAAGTCTCAAGTCGGGATTGAAGATGTTATTGCCGCGGTTCATGAGGTTCTCGACGGAAAAGCTGCGCCCCTTGCGGGAGTCGCTCAAGAAATGCCCCAGCAGGTCGCAACTGAAGCTCCTCAGCCGACAGATGCGCAAGGAGGAGCTTTGAGCGCAAACATTCCCGTTGCGGCAGCCATGCCAACTCAGCCAGCTCAAACTATCCCCCAACCTCAACCCGCCGTTCAAGCTCAACAAGTCGTTCCGCAACAAGCACCTCAAGGAATTCAAAATGTCCCAACGCAGCAACCAGTCCAACAACCTCAACAGAGCCAACCAGCCCAGCCCGCTCAGCCAATCCAACCAACAAATCCGGCTCAATAAATTTCTTGCTGAAAGGCTAGGAATATCTCGGAGAGAGGCTGACGAGATTATTGAAAAAGGTTTGGTTTTTGTTGACGAAAAAACAGGGGTAATCGGGCAGAGGATTGACAAAAACTCGAAAGTGTGCTATAATAAGAAGGTTATACCGTTTTCTTTAGAAAAAATCTATATTCTCATGAACAAACCGGTCGGATATGTGTGCTCGAGAAAAAGGCAGGGCGACTCTCCGACTGTTTATGAGCTTTTGCCGGAAAAGTTTAAGGATTTAAAAGCTGTCGGGAGACTCGATAAAGATTCGTCGGGACTAATTTTGTTTACGAACGATGGGGATTTTGCGTTTAGGATGACGCATCCGAAGTTTTTTAAGACAAAAATTTATCATGTTGAGCTTGATAAAAATCTTGAACCCTTGCATCAACAGATGATTGGAGATTTTGGCGTTCAGCTCGAGGACGGGATTTCTAAGCTCGGACTTGTACGGCTCGAACCGGAGGGGGCGAGCGAGAGAAGGAGGTTTGAAGTTTCTATGCATGAGGGGAGAAACAGGCAGATTAGGCGAACGTTCAGAGCGCTCGGATATGAGGTTGTTAAACTGCATAGAATCGAATTTGGAAATTATAAACTGGAAAAACTCAAACCTGGGGAAATTATTGAGGTTTCTGGGGAGAATTAGACTCCGCAGAGTAAAACGAAGGTTAGAGCTTTGATTTTTAACAACATAAGCTCAAATTTAATGTTTTTCTTAGAAAAATGTGTTAAAATATATTCATGAGCTTTATGAAGTCAGAAAAATCCTCGAAAAGCTCTAAAAAATCTGAGCTTTTTAAGACGATTTTAGCCCTTGATATTGGGACTGATTTTGTGCGTGCTGTTTTAGCTGCACCGGTCGAGACCGAGAACGGGAAGAAATCTCGCGGAGGACTTACGGACGGCAACATGAAGATTTTGGCTTTTTCTAAAGTTCGTCAACTTCCTGGAAATATGTCGAGAGGGGCGATTGCGAATATCAACGGAGTGATAAAAACCTGCGAAGAAGCGGTTTCTGAGATTGAGAAGAAATCTGGACGAAGCGCAAAAAACGTTGTGGTTGGTATTTCTGGAGAGCACGCGAAGGGCGAAGTGACGACTATTCGGTATAGGCGAGATTCGCCAAATAAGACCATTACTAGCGGAGAACTTGATGAACTGATGTCGAAAATCGAGACGAGGGCCGAGAAAAAGGTTAAAAACGAGATCTTGATGGAAATGGACAGTCCCGACGTCGAGTTGTCGCTGGTTAATTCTGCGCTTGTTTCCCTGTCAATTGACGGGTACAAAATCAATAATCCGGTCGGTTTTAGAGGGGCGGAAGTGTTGATAGAATATTACACCGCGTTTGCGCCGACGATTTCCGTCTCTGCGATTGAAAAAGTCTGTGTCGAGCTCGAACTCGAACTTCTTGCGGTCGCAGTTAATCCGTTTGCCGTTTGTCGAGCTATTCTAGGAGATGAAATTGATGCGGATTTTTCTGCGGTTCTGGTTGACATTGGGGGCGGGACGACAGATATTGGAGTGATTGACGCTGGGGAAATCTGCGGAACGAAGAGTCTGAACCTTGCGGGAATAGATTTTACGCATCAAATCGCAAATCTGCTCGGAGTGAGGCCGATTACTGCTGAAAAATACAAAATTAACCTAGAAAACGAAGATATTCTCTCCGACTCGGTTATCTCTAAAACCATGGGGGCGTCGAGGCAATCGCTTTCGATATGGCTCGCGGGGCTTTCGATTGCGCTCGAAGATTTTAGAAACGTTTCGAGGCTCCCGGAAGACATTTTTATTTCTGGAGGAAGCTCAAAATTCATTCCGCTCGAGGAAGCGCTCGCAACTTCGGATTGGTTCGGAGATTTATGCTTCGAAAAACGCCCAGTTATTCATCTTATAGATATTTTTAACCTCCCCAACTTCACATTTTCGGAAAATGAGGAGGAAAACATGGGGCTTGATGAAGGATTTTTGACGGCGCTCGGGCTAGTTAGGGTTGCGGTCGACACCGTGCTCGTTTCTCCCGAGAGTCATGGGCTTAAAGCTAAGATTTCTAGATTGCTCTCACACTAAAATCGGCTCACAGGGAGCCGTTTTTAGGGATGTTTGGAATTTGACGATTCTTAGGCGAGATTTAGAGTAGAAAGATTCTTGAGCGACAACATATCTCTGTTAAAACTACTCGAGAACAGCTTTTATGCGTCGAACGCCAGCGGAGGAGGATTCTTCTTTTTTGATTTTAAATTTCCCAAGAACGCCGGTGTGTTCGACGTGCGGACCGCCACAAACTTCGCGAGAAACAGGGGCGGATTCATCGCCAATTGTGTAAACTTTTAGAGTTTCGGGGTATTTTTCCCAGAACTGACCGTGGGCTTTCAAAACGTTTTTTGCGTATTCTTTATCATATTCAGCAAAAACAACGGGCAAATCAGCAGAAATCCACTCGTTGACCTGATTCTCTACGGTTTTTAATTCTTCGGCAGACATTTTATGGTCGAGATTGAAATCAAAACGAAGACGATCGGAGGTTATGTTCGAGCCTTTTTGAACAATGTCGGGAGAGATATGCTTTTGGAGGGCAGCGAGGAGGAGGTGGGTCGAGGTATGATATTTTGTTGTCATCTCACCATGATCCTCGAGACCACCTTTAAACATCCCTTTTGAAGCGGTCTTGGAGCGGTCACGTTGCTGTTTTAGGGCTTCTTCAAATTCTTCGCGCCAGTTCGAAGAGAGCTCAATTCCCTCGCGGTAGGCTTCTTCGACGGAAATTTCCATTGGGAAGCCGTAAGTGTCTTGGAGTTTAAAAATGTCGTAGCCTGACAAAGTAGTTGCTCGCTTGCGGTCGACACTTTTCGCCATTTTTTTCAATTCTCTGAGGCCTTTATTTAGCGTCTGGCGGAAGGCTTTTTCTTCTTTTTCGAGAACCTCAAGTGCGGACTCGCGAGAGGTCAGGACGGAATCGGGGAGGGAGAGATATTCTTTTTCTATGGTAGAAATAGTCTCTCGAAGGAAGTTTTGGGCAATTCCGAGGTCGAGAGCCTTCAAGACGGCTCGACGAATTAGACGACGGAGAGCGTAACCCTGAGTCTTGTTCGAAGGGGTGAGCCCCTGGGCGGAGAGAAGGTAAGCCCCGCGGAGATGGTCGGCAATAATACGCATTTCGTCGGTGTTGTTTTCGTAGGACTTTCCAGAGAGGGATTCGAGTTTTTCGATAATCGGTTTCATCAGGGATATTTTGAACACATCGAAACTACCCATCGAAGCCGCCGCGAGACGCTCAAGGCCGCCACCAAAATCGACATTTTTCTTTTCTAGCTCAGAGAAGGAACCGTCAGGATTACGGCGATACTGCATGAAGACCTGATTCCCTATCTCCATAAAACGAGCGCCGTCTGAGGCAGGGTGGGACTTTCCGTATTTTTCGACATCTTGTTTATCTTCTCCGAAATCATAAAAGACTTCGGAATCGGGGCCGCAAGGGTCGCCGATTGGGGTCGTTTCGATTCCGCCACCACGAGACCACCAGTTTTCCTTGTCGTCATAGAAGAAAATGCGCTCGCCGGGATTCAAGCCGCGTTTGTCGCCGTTTTCTGCGGAGCCAATTTCTGCGATTTTTGCGTCGATTCCGGCTTCTCTAAAAACTGTTTGCCAGATTTTCGCAGCTTCGTCGTCTCGAGGAATTCCGTATTTTTCGTTCCCGATGAAGCAAGTGACGAAGATTTTTTCGGGAGCGAGGCCGATTTCTTTTGTTAAAAATTCGAAATAATTACGGATTTGCTCTTCTTTGAAATAATCCCCGAGAGACCAGTTTCCGAGCATTTCGAAAACAGTCGTATGACGAGGGTCGCCGACGTCTTCGATGTCTTGAAGACGGAGACAAGGTTGAGAATCGGTCAAGCGAGAACCATCAGGGTGCTTTTCTCCTAAGAGATAGCGAAGGAGAGGTTGCATTCCAGAACCGGTAAAGAGGGTCGTCGGGTCGTTCTCGAGAACGAGTGGGGCTGGGGCGATAACCTTGTGGCCCTTTTTCTGTTGAAAATCTAGGTATTTTTGACGGATTTCGCTTGCATTCATAGGGATAATTATATCATAAACACGAAATTTGGGGATTTTTAAGGTGTTTTGGGGCTTTTTCGGGTTTAGCATTGACTTTTTAGCTTAAGTGTGCTATAATAAGGGTATAGAGACATTTTGATCTAGTTCTTTTAAAGGGAGGTTTAGCGTTATGAAAAAATTTTTGTCCGCAACTATAATACTTTTTCTGGCAATTTTTCTGATTGGAGCGCCGGTTTCGGCGGCATCAACCACGACAAAAAAGGTCGTCACGAAGACTGTCGTTTTGCCTTCTGGCAAGGTTACGGTCACGACGACTACAACTACGACGACAAAGAAGACGACAACAACGTCCTCAACGTCAAAAACTTCAACTTCAAGCTCTTCAACAAAGAAAACTTCCAGTTCTAGTTCAACGAAAGTCGCAGGAACGAGTAATATCTCGAAGTTGGCGAGAAAGACCACACCGCAGAAAAAAGTTTACAACAACTTGAAGACTCTCGATACGCTGGCTGGAAAGAATGGCTGGACAAAGAGAACCTATAAGACGGTTCAATCCGACAAAACTTGGATTGTCGTCCAAGTCACCTATGTTTCGAAGAATTACACCTTTACGTGGTATCTTTACAGACATAAGTCCGGGCAGTTTTTATACCGCCAAAGCGGAAAAAACCTTACAAAGGCAAGTATCCAGGCCGTTATAAAAAACCCGAAAAAATACGTCAAGAAATAATTGACGTAAAAAACTCAGGCCCTAACAGTCACGGCTTATACTCCATAGCAATTAGCCGATTGGCTGTTTGACATTTCATGTTTTCCTCCTTTACACTGCCGCCCTCCCAAGAGGGCGGCTTTTAATTGTCTTGAAGCTAAAGCTTCTGGGCTTTTAGAAAACAAAAACTGATGTTTAGAATAGTATGCTCGGGCGACAGAAGCGCTATTTTACAATTCCCCCGCCAAGACAGACATCGCCAGAATAAAATACAATGCTCTGACCCGAGGCGGGGACTTTTATTTCTTCTTGGAGGATAACTCTACTTTCCGAGGGAATAAAAATAGCGGGAATAAGTGGAGCGCGGTGACGAATGCGAATTTTAATCGGGGAAGAAGCTTGTTCGGTTGACTTAGATTCTTGATTATTGTCTAGCTTTTTGTTGTTTCCCTGTTGTTCGGTTTTTTCTATTGCGTCGCGGAGAAAAATGTTTTCCAGTTCGATTTCTTTCGACCAGAGATTCTTTTCGTTGAGATTATTAGAGACATAGACGATGTTTTTCTCGAGGTCTTTTTTAACGACGTAATATGGGAGACCTCCGCCGACATAGAGACCGTGGCGCTGGCCAAGAGTATAAAAAACTGTGCCGTCGTGAGTTCCGAGGACTTTTTCTGTCTCGATTTCTCGGATTTCTCCTGGTTTTATATCAATGTATTCTCTTAAAAAATCTTTCATGCCAACGTCGCCAACGAAGCAAACGCCCATAGACTCCTTTTTGTAGGCATTCGAGAGGCCGTTTTCTTTCGCGAAGGCTTTTACCTCGGGCTTTTTCATGTCAGAGAGAGGAAAAATGGTCTTTTTTAGAGCCTCTTTAGAGATGCGATAGAGAAAATAGGTTTGATCTTTGTTTTCATCTTTGGCAAGCTTCAAAAGACCGTTTTCGGATTTTGCGTAATGGCCGGTGGCTATAAAATCGGCACCCCTGGCCAATGCCTCCTCGAAAAAGAGCTTGAATTTTATCTCTTCGTTGCACATAATGTCGGGGTTTGGGGTGCGGCCGGACTTAAACTCAGCAATCATATAATCAACGACTTTTTCTTTATAGGCTTTTTCGAAATCAAAAATGAGAAAATCAAGGTCGAGCTTTGTCGCAACACGTTTAGCGTCGGCAAGATCTTCCGCCCAGGGGCATTTCATTCCGGGGAGGTCCTTAGACCAGTTTTTCATGTAGCATCCAACAACTTTATAACCTGCGTTTTTCAAGAGAATTGCAGAAACTGAAGAATCTACCCCTCCGGACATTCCGAGAAAGACAGTTTTTTGAGCTTTAGAGGCGCCTGAATTTTCTCGAACGAGGGTTTTTTGAGCAGATGATTCTTGAGTGGCGGTTTTTGCGCAATTTTTCATCATGAGCGAGAAATCCTTTCACATTCGTGATTAACGACTTCGACGAGGGCTTTTCCGGCTTCGCGGACGTTTTCTTCGGTGTTTAGGACACCGAGGGAAATGCGGAGAGAGCCGGCAATTTCCTCGGGAGAGAGGCCAATCGCGCGGAGAACATGAGAAGGTTTCCCCTTCGAGGCCGCACAAGCTGCGCCGGTCGAGAGGTATATTTCCCTTTCTTCAAGCTTGTAGATGATTCGCTCGGCATCGAGCCCCGGAAAGCAGAGAGGAAGGAAGTTTGAGAGCTTCGATTTTTTGTCGCCGAGGAAAAATGGAGGGATTTTCGAGTTTTCTAGCTCGGATTTAAGAATATCGGAGAGTTTTTTGTATTTTTTCGCAAGAGAGGCGGGATTTTTGAGTTGCTCACAGGCGGCCGCGAAGCCAATTACGCCTGGGATATTTTCTGTTCCGGAGCGAAGGTTTCTCTCTTGACCGCCACCAAGGACTAGGGGGTTCAGACGAACGCCGTGACCGACATAGAGGGCGCCGACACCCTTCGGGCCGGAGATTTTAGCGGAATTTAAGGTTAAAAGATCGACCCCAAGACGAGAAACGTTTATATCGAGCAGAGCGAGACCTTGAGAGGCGTCAGAATGAAGGAGAAGCTGATGAGGATTTCCGGATTTTAGGCGAGAGAGGCGTTCTTCTTTCAAGATTTGAGCAATTTCTGAAAGGGGTTGAATAGTCCCAAGTTCGTTATTTGCGAGAGAAACAGAGACCAGTTCGACCTCAGGCGAGAGTTTTTTCTTGAGGTCGAAGAGGTCGATAAGGCCGGTTTTTGTGACTTTTATAGTATCCCAAGCGTATTTTTTAGCGTTTTCTAGGACGGAAGCGTGTTCAGTCTCGAGAACGAGGACTTTCGGGGATTTTAAGGTATTTTTAAGGTTTTGTTCGGTTTCGAGATTATCCGGTGCGACAGCGGTGAAGGCAAGAGCGTTCGCTTCGGTCGCGCCGGAGGTGATTACCAGATCGTTCCCCTTTGCGCCTACGAGGTTTGCGATGGTTTGTTTTGCGGACTCGTAATCTTCTCTGACTCGTTTTGCAGAAAGATAAGGTGCAGAAGGATTAAAAAACTTCTCGGAAAAATACGGAAGCATTCTTTCGAGAACCTTTTTAGAAACAGGGGTGGCGGAAGCATGATCGAGATAAATCATAAAAATATTATATCATATTTTCGGGATTTTGCACAGAGGCTAATTCTCCGAGGGAGAGGCAGATTCGGGGGCGGTTTCTTCGGACTGGGAGCCTAGCGGGAGAAAAACGGATTCCTTTTCGTCGGAATGGTTTTTGACGGAAAAGGACTTATTCTCGCGGTCTAGGTTGAAGTCGAAAGAATCGTTTAGTTCGTAGAACCATTTTGTATTAACAGAGAGAACGTCGCCTTTTAAAGTCCAAGTCATGTCGTAATAATTGTTTTTATTCGTCGTAATTTCGCCGGTCCCGTCAGGTCTAAAAACCCAAATAACAGAGGGAGAGCCTTGTTTTTCCCAGGATTCAACCTCAGCCAAAAAGCTCGCGTCGGGAACAATGACTTTTTCTTGGGGCTTTTTAAGAATGAAATAATAAACAAGAACGCCAGCAACAGAAAGAATAAGGACAGAAACAATCGCTATAATAAGAGGTTTTTTAGACTTTTTATTAGAGAGAGATTGTTTTTCCTTCATGCTTAAATTATAGCATGAGTTAGATTAAATACAATTGAGATTTGATGAGTTCAAGATATTTTTTGGTGGCTATACGGAAGTTGTTTAGTTCGGCGCCTTCGAGTTTGACGTAAGGAGCGTTGTTTGCCATTTTATAGACGCCGTTCGGGCGAACTTCGTAGCGGATTGTAAGCTGATGCTCGACGCCCAGTTCGGTCCATGATTCGTGCCAAATCCAGAGGTTTTTTCGGTGTTCAAAAAATTCACGCTGATGACCGGCGGGGATAGGACCGAAAATCGTTCTTCCCAGCTCAGATTCGGCGTTTATAATGTCCTCGATTGTTCGAGGAGCTGGTTTTTTCTTTTCTAGGCGACGGAAGAACGACATCTTTCTATCTCCTCGGCGATGGAGTTTAGCTCGTTATAAACTTCTAAATCTTCGTTCTCGGTCGCAGAAAAATTGTTCGCAGCAAAAGCAAGCTCGCTAGGATTGTTCGAGTTTGGGATTTGGAAGGTTAAAGATTTTGAGAACATTTTTAGTTGTTTTCTCGGCGATTTCTTGGCTCGAGACTCCAAATTTATCTGATAGCCACCGTGCGACGTGAATTACGTTGCTCGGTCTATTTATTTTACCACGATTTGGCGCTGGTGTCAAGAAGGGGGCGTCCGTTTCTAGGACGATTCGGTCGAGAAAACAGGGGTCAAGGGATTTGTAGCAATCTAGGTTTGCGAAGGTCGCGAGACCGTTAATTCCGATAAAAAAGCCTTTTTCTAGAGCAATTTCGAGGTTTTGTTTCGAATCAGAGAAGGAATGAAGGACGGAGGGCTTCAATTTCGGAAAATTTGAGACGAGAGTAAAAAAGTCAGGGAGAGCGTCGCGAACATGGAAAGAACAGGGGAGATCGAGTGAGATTGCGAGGTCTATCATTCGTTCAAGGAGGTCAAATTGAGCGGATTTATCATAGCCGGGGTAGTGGTAATCGAGGCCGATTTCGCCGACGGCAACTAGGTTTGAAGACTTCGAAAGTTCTTTTTTCGTTTGGAAAAATTCAGTCGGATTTTTCTCGTCGTCCAGTCGGACTCCCACTCGATCAGCTAATCGTCCTTCGGACTCTACGCTTACTCGCAGTCGTCCGTGACCTTCTCGAGAAATCCGTGAATTTTCTTTAGTCACTTCAAAAAGACTTTTGAAGTCCTCTTTTTTAGTAGCCTCTTCTGGGTGGATGCCGTAGGTCCAGAAGACGTTTTCATGAGCCTCGGCGAAGGTTTTTGCGACAAGCGAGTCGGCGTGGGAAGTCCCGATACAGATGATTTGGCAGACGTTCGATTCGAACGCTTCTTTCAGGAATTCTATTTGCTGTGACGGGGTGAAAAACTCCGGATCGTGGAGGTGACAATGAGAATCTACTAAATACATAAAAATATTATAGCATTTTCGCGTTTATTTATGCTTTTTGGCGATTTTTATCATCTTTAGATTAATATCGGTTTTCGCGCTTGCGTTTCGTAGGGTCAAGCTGACGCTTGCGGAGACGGAGGGATTTTGGAGTAACTTCGAGAAGTTCGTCATCGAGTAGAAAATCCAAACATTGTTCGAGAGAAAGCTGAGTATAGGGGGTGAGTTGGATAGCACCATCAGAGGCGTGTGTACGCATATTTGTAAGTTGTTTTTCTCGGCAAATGTTAAGGTCGATGTCTTCCTTTTTGTTCGAGAGGCCAACAATCATTCCCTGATAAACGGGAACCTGGGGCGGAATAAAGAGAGTTCCGCGAGCCTGAGCAGCGTCGAGAGCATAGGCGGTAGAAGTTCCAGACTCGAAGGCAATCAGGGCGCCGTTTCGTTCGGGCTTATATTTGGACTCGACTGGACGATAACCCTTGGGGATACTCGACATGATGACAGTTCCCTTCGTAGCGGTCAGAAGATTATTTCGAAGACCAATCAGAGCGGCAGTGGTAATTTCGTATGTAAAACGAGTCGTCCCCGAGGAAGTGATTTCAGTTGATTTTAGTTCGGCCTTGCGGATGCCGAGCTCTTGAGAGACTGGACCGACGTAGGCGGTTTCCACTTCGACGGTTAGAGATTCGTAAGGTTCGGATTTTACACCGTCGATTATTTTATAAACGACCTCTGGGCGACCAGCTTCGAGCTCGTATCCTTCTCGACGCATAGTTTCGATAAGAACGGAAAGGTGAAGTTCGCCTCGCCCGGAAACTTTATAACCGAGGCCGTCAGGGGAAATTTTTAGGGCAATATTTGTTTCAAGTTCTCGTTCCAGGCGCTCGGCGATTTGACGGGAAGTCGTGAATTCACCCTCTTGACCCTTTAGTGGGCTGGTGTTTGGACCGATGTAAATCGAAAGCGTCGGAGGTTCAAGTTCGATGGTCGGGAGAGCCTCGGGATTATCTCCGGAAGCAATCGTGTCGCCGATGTTAGCTTTTGGAATTCCGGTTAGCGCAACAATGTCTCCTGCGAAAGCCTCAGGCGTCTCCTCTTTTCCGAGACCACGATAGGTGAAGAGTCTCTCGATTTTTGCTTGGGATGAGATGATATTTTTCGAGGAATCGGAACTGTCGGAGAGGCTGCCGGAAGAAAAATCAGTGTGGAGAAGCTTCACGGTTTCGCCTTTTTTAAGTTTTCCGCGGAAGATTTTTCCGATGGCGTATTTTCCGAGGTAGTTGTCGGCGGCTAGAGCAGCGACAAGAAGTTGAGCGCCTTTTCCCTCGTTTTCATCGATTGTTGGGGCAGGAATGTCATTTATAATGGAGTCGAAAATGACTTTGAGGTCGGAGTCGAGGTCGGTCGTCTTTCCTGCGCGGCCTTCGCGAGCGATTGCGTAGTAGATAGGGTAGTTTAGCTGGCTTTCGTCGGTCGCAAGCTCGAGAAAGAGGTCAGCAATTTCATCTTTGACTTCTTCAATTCGAGCAGCGGGCTTGTCGATCTTGTTAATGATAACAACCGGTTTAAGTTTTAAAGCGAGAGCTTTCGAGAGGACAAATTTTGTTTGAGGCATCGGACCTTCTTGAGCATCAACAATAAGAAGAACGCCGTCAGCCATATTTAGCGTTCGTTCAACTTCGCCGGAGAAGTCAGCGTGGCCGGGAGTGTCGATAATGTTGATTTTATAGCCTTCGTAGAAAACAGAAGTTTGTTTCGCGGTTATCGTGATTCCACGTTCGTGTTCTTGGTCTCCAGAATCCATAATGAGAGTTTGGGACATTTCGGCTTGGTTGTCGCGAAAAGTGTGAGACTGCTTCAAAAGACCATCAACAAGAGTTGTTTTTCCGTGGTCAACGTGAGCGATAATCGCGACATTTCTGATTCTGTTTCTATCCATGAAGATTTATTTTATCACTTTTTTGCTTATTTTTCAAGCGCTATTTTAAAATCCTGCCAGGTTTTCTGACAGGATTTTGTTGGCTTTTATTAACTTAGTTTTCGAGAATTTTATTCGGAAACAGATTCTTTGACTTTTTCGAAATATGGAGAGACTTTTTCTTTCCAGGCGGAGATTCTTTCTTCAGTCCAGTATTCTTCGGGGGTTTCCGCATCGAGATGATCTTTTGAAGTCTCCCAGTCGTTTCCGACGATTTCTCCGTTAACGACAAACGTTACGTTCGGGACATAAAGATGATGATTGCCAACGTTATCGTATTGAAGGCGTTCGGATAGAAGAGAGGTGAGCTTTTTGTATTCTTCGGTGTCGTTTTTCCAATCGTCGTAAGTGTCGTGATAGTAAATTGTTTTAATGCCGTATTCTTTCGCTAGGTTATTTAGAAGCATGGCGTAGTTCTGACACCAGGGGCAGGACGGGAAGCCGAGGAAGACGATGCCGGTTCCGTTTTCGATGACGTCGATAGCTTCTTTTCCGGTTTTATAGACATAGACGTTGTCTTCTCCGACGAGAGAATATTCAGAAGCGAAACGAGAAGCGTCGGTTTCGTTGCATTTTATAATATAAAATGCTAAGCCGGCAATCAAGAAAGCAGCAATAATACAACACGCCAATAAAAGAACGAGGCCAAAGGCAGGATGAAATGGCTCGACCTTTTTCGCAGGCTTCGCTTTCGGCGCTCGAGACATAGAAGCTGATTTTGAGGATTTTTTAGCGACGGCTTTCGAAGTTTTCTTTGCGGAAACCTTCGCTGGAGAAGATTTTGTTGTTTTTTTGTTTTTCGCAGTTGAAGTTTTTTTAGTAACCATGTTTTTATTATAGCATAAGCAGAATAAGGAATCAATAAAAATAGCCCTTTTGGGGCATTTTATTGGTGAGTCGGGAGGGGCTCGAACCCTCGACACCGGGCTTAAAAGGCCCGTGCTCTAACCAGCTGAGCTACCGACCCAGAGGATATAAATGGTGGACTCTAGAGGACTCGAACCTCTGACCTTTTCTACGTCAAAGAAACGCTCTAGCCAACTGAGCTAAGAGTCCGCCGACTTTTATTATATTAGCACATTTGTTTTTCATTTACAAGCCCGAACTTAAAAACGGGCACCCTCGCAGTTTATGAGTGCCCGTTTCGTCTAGAGTTTGACGTTATTTTTTTATTCTATAATTCTTTCGATAATCTTTTTTTCTTCTCGTAAGAATGACCGAGGAAATGATTAGAACCGCAGCGAATGCTATGATGCTAGTCATAATCAAATCGCTTTTTGTCGCATTGAGGTTTTTAAACAGCCCACCAGTGTCCGGGATAGCGGGAGCATTAGGTTGAGTATAGCCGATTACGAAGATCGTCACCGGGCTTTCGATAAGAACATATTCCCATTCGCCTTCTGCATTCTGGACGTATTTATATGTTTTTACGATGACGTTATATTCGCCAGATTCGAGACCATAGCTTGAGAAAGGAAGGGTTTTTATTATTTGTCCACCTTCGTATGGCTCGTCGATTTCGAAAACCATCGGGTCGCCGAGAATGGGATTGCCGTTTTTGTCCGTGACTGTCACTTCAATTTTCGCGACACCTTCGTCATAATCAATAACGATGACCGGATCGTTCGTTGTTTCGTCGGAAGCGCCCTGTTCGACTTTTGCAGGAACATAATTGAACTCAATCGTATCTTCAGCATAACCGATTGGGCTATAAGCCTTCGCGGTCAAAACGTAATTCGCATAAGAAAGACCAAGAGTATCTAAATTAATCGTTAATGTGTTCGATCCGGTGTCATAGTTGAAAGTCGGGTCGAGATTTTCCGGGTTAAATCTTGGGAGGGAAACTGTCTGAGGATTTCCATCCTCATCGACGTAAGCTAGTTCAAAATCTATATATTGAGTGTTTTCATAATCAAAATTTACTGTGATGTCAGGAGAAACGGTCGAAGATTCGGACTCGGGGGAGGTGATTTTAACTACTGGATGTTTTTCTCTGTCATAGACCGTAACGCGGATTGTTTCCGTGACGGTATCTGGACCAGTGGCTCTCGCGCCTTCTGGCATAAAGTAGGCAACGGTCGTCATTATCGCGACAAATGATAGACCGAGAAGCCCAACAAGTTTTTTTCTTGTTTTTGTCATAACTCTACACTCGCTTTTTATTTTTAGTTTTTGTTTGGACTCGCTCGGAGCGATTTTCTCGCCTCTCTACACAACTAGACGAGAGGAACGCTCTTTACGTTTCCTGAAAATCATTATACTCCAAACGATTATGCTTGTCAATAGCAAAAGCAGAATGACTATCATAAATGCAGGCATAATTAAAATAAATCGAGAAACTTCCTGCTTTTGATCCATGGCCGTGACGGAGAAATTTGCTTTATAAATTCCAAAGAGAGGAGTTTCTGCCCAGTTCGTTGTGTATTTTCTTTCGGTTTGAGGGAGAACAACAAAATTGTCACTCATGGAATATAACGGAGTTCCAAAAATAGAATTAACGGCTAATGAATAAATTGCAATAAAGTCAGTATTGCCGTTATTTTTAACTTTTACGTGAGCTTCGATATCTTTTGTGGTAAAGAACCCAGTTAGTCCAAAATCGGTAATTTCTGCGACATTTTCGGTCGTTCCATCGCCATGGCCGAGAACAATTAGGCTAACTCTAGAATGAGACTCAATGCCAATCGACGCCCCCTTAGACTCTTCGCCATCCTCTTTTACGCTCTCTGCGAAAATCGTGCAGTACTGGCCACCTTCGGGAATACTGTCCGGGACGGAGACACGATAGATAATAGTGCGTTTTTCTCCAGCTTTAACCTTAAAGACCGGATTAGTAACAAAAGAACCAGAATCGTCCTGGAAGGTAATCCAGCGCATGATTTGATTGTAATTTGTTTCTTGAGAAAAGTCGGCGTCGTAATCTTCGTTTGTAACGCTATATGGAGCAGTATAAAGCTTAAAAGAAAAATCTTCATCGCCGGCGTTTTCTACGGTGAATTGATAGTTTTGTTTGTTTCCTTCTTCAATGTAAACTTGGGTCGCGACGGGGCTGATTTTCATAACTGCACCCTTCGCGAAGGTGGAAGTTGTCCCGACAACTCCAAAGAAGACTGAAAAGATCACTATTAGGAGAATGTTTTTTGGATTTATGACGAAATAATTTTTCATATTATTTTTTTATATATTAAAATTTTCTGAGCCACCTTGGGCACTTCGAGAATTCGACCTTGTTCGACGATTATTGCGTTTCGCGGAGATTATTCTCGCAATAATTGCAAGAATAATCAGACAAATAATTGCAATGAACCAAATCGGACAGATAATAACTATACGCGGAGAAACTTTCGCTTCGTCGAGGAATTCGGTGTTTAAAGTTACTTTAAGAACGCCAAGTCTCGGGACGTTACTCCAAGAAATGCTGAGTTCGCGAGTTGTCCCCGGGAGGACGGTTTTTTCTTGAGGGTCACTAGTCCCGTTGTAAATAACTTCGCCGGAGAAATAGTTCTCGATTTTTATAGACATTTTCGCGTCAGAATCGACGTTCCCAGTGTTTTCGAAGGTTGCAGAAGCGTTGACTGGAGGAGCAAAGAGGAATTTAGGAATAGAGAGATTCGTGATTTCCCCGGTTAATCTTGTTTCTCCGGAAACTTTCGCAATAACAACCATGCCGGCCGTAGCAGAGACCTGGACGCTGTCGGGATTATCGGGCTTTTGGACATCGGCAAAAATCACGGCATATTGGCCTCCGCCCGGGGCGTCTTCGGGGACGTTTATCGTGTAATTCACGACGAGATAGTTACTCGGTTCAATCGTCAAATCTTCTTCTTCAAAGCTAATCCAGTTTGAGATTTGAGTGTAGGCGTTTTTAACGGAATAAACTGGAGCATAAGAGATATCGTCAACGCTATACGGAGCGGCGGACATATGAAGGTTTAGAGTTTGAGACGTAGGGTTGTGGATGGTGACGTTGCCGTCATATTTCGCGCCAGGGTCAAGTTCAAGGCGCTTTACTCCTGGAGAAATCGAAAGGCCGAGGCTCGGGGTTTCTTCGGTTGCGAAGACATTTATCGAAGAAAAAAGAGAGACAAACAAACCGAAAAAGACGGCGAGCAAAACATGTTTCTTGAGATTATTCAAAACTTACCTCCTAAATTACTTAGATTATTATATATGAAGCACGCTAAAAAAACAACCGCTTTTCGCGGTTGTTTTTGTTACAAATCTAGAGAAGATTGTTAGATTTGAGGGGTAGCGACGTATTTAACTTCGCCTTCATACATACCAGCAATCTGGGATTCGGAAGCGGAAATACCGAAGTTTACGTAAACTTTATCATCGAAGCTACCGTTACTGGCATTGGTGTTGGTTTTTAGAGTGTCGCCACTTCCGCTGGCTTTGATCGTAGTCCAGTCCCCAGTGAATGAACCAGCAGTCTCAGAAGATTTATAGGCCCATGCGGAAGTGCCAGCCGCAACGCCGGTTCCGGTAGGGATTTTAATGTTAGTATCATAGCGATCCGCGTTGCCAAAAGCCTTGCTCGAATCTTTAACGAAGACCAAATCGGTCGAAGCACTAGCAGAAGAAAGCTTCAAGTTATAGCCACCATAGAGATTGCCCTTGACATTAGCGGTGTGAACCAAAGTGGTGTTAACTGTAGCTTTGTCGACATCAAGAGAGGTCGTATTGTCCTTTTCGATTTCGGTGTTGGAATCGACGGTAAGAGTAAAGACTTCAGCGACTGTCGTACGAACAACGTGGGTAACTTCTTGAGGGTCCGCAGCGTATGTCGTTAGAGGCATAAGAGAAGCTCCGAGACCGGCAACAACGCCGAGAGAAGCAATAACTTGTTTGGAATTGACCATTTTTATTTTCCTTTGTGTGTTAAGTTTTATATTTGTATTTATATTTATTTATGACCTTTTGTACTTTTCATTATATGCTAACGCTTTTAAAAAGTCAAGACTTTTTCAGCCTTTTTCTTGACCTTTTTTCGAATAAATATAAGATACAAGAGAACAAAAATGCAAAGCAAAGAATGAGGAGCCAAACCGGACAAACTACGACGAAAGAATCGGAAATGTTGACATCTTCTAAGTATTCAACTTCCTGACGGACTTTAAAGATTCCGAGTTCGGGGGTTTGATCCCAGACATATTCAGAATAGTGCGTCGTCCCGGGGATGACGATAACGGATTTTTCCTCTTCTTCGTTTGAGTAGAGTTCTTCCCCCGTTATAGCGGATTCAATAGACATCTTGAAACTTGCACCAGTATGAACGTTCCCTGTGTTCGTTAGGACTACATTCGACTTTATTGGTGAACTTAAGAAAAAATGGCCGATTTTGTTTTCTATAACGGAACCGGATTTTTTTGTTTCTCCAGAAATTGTCGAATATAGAAGAACTGCAACTTGACTTTTATTAGAAACAGAAACTCCGACTCGAGAATCTGATTCTTGAATGGTTGGACGAACGAGGAAAGCTGCATATTGACCGCCGGCAGGAGCATCTTCAGGAACAGTAATTCGATATTTTATAGATTTTTTTCCGCCGTTCTCTAGCTCTCCTTCTTTTTCTTCGAGCTCAATCCAATCGACGATTTGGTTATAATCCATCGGGTAGTCAAAATACACATCGTAAGTTTCATTTTCGAAACTTAGCGGAGCGACAGAAACGGTATAACTAACCGGCTCCTCATCATTCTTTGGATCAATAACAAAAAATTCTCCTTCGTAAACTTCGCCCGGAGATAGATTTACTTCCTGAAAACCAGTCGAAACAGCGATCGCTAAGTTTTTTGACATAAGTTTAGTTTAGCAGATTTTGGAAGTTTTAGATTTCTTATTTTGGTTTTTATCCGTATCTCTGTTTCTAGCTAGCGTTGATATGAAGAGTGTAGATGACCGAGCCAGTATAAGAGCCGGCGACTGCGTCCATTCCAGCAGTAAAACCGTATTGAGCTTCAAAGGTTTCTGGGCCGATGTAAGTGTTAGCATGACCATTGACGGTTCTGAAGGTGTTTCCCGACGCAACGTTCGCGGAATTGTTCTTCGCGGGGATAAGATGAAAATTCCCAAAAGTTCCGACGGCGGAAGTCGAGAAAGATGAACCGCTGTAAGTTTTAGCGACGCCGTTGATTTTCATGAGCCAGTTCGCAGTTGTTCCGGAAAGGGGATTCGTCGCAGGATCGGTCGACTTAATTCGGTATGTTATGGCGTTGTCGGAGGGGATCATAGCGGCGTATCCGTCGGAGACATCTTCAGACTCAGCACTAACAGTCCAGCCATTAGAGCAATTTCCAGAGAGACGAGCGGAAGCGTCAGGATTTGGGTCGGAAATGTAGTTACACGTGACTTCGTAAGTGGTTTTTCCGAAGTTTTCTGTCGAGTCCATGAGAGAAAAAGTTCCGATATAAGAGTTTGTCACGTCGTCATAAGTCGAAACATTGGTATCGTAAGCATGATCAATAGCTGAAAAGGCGAGATAGCCGAGGACTGTCGCAGAGACGGTATCTTCTGAATCAACAAGAAGGGTTCCGGCATAGGAGCGATTCGGTAAAGTAGCCACGGATAAACCGAGAACTATTCCTAGAGATAGCGCGAGTCTTGCGGACTTTAGCATTATACCTTAATTCACCTCTTAATTATTTTCTTATGTTTATTTTATCTCAAACCGGATATGTTTGTCAAGAGCCTCACTACTCCGAACGAAGAGCTTCTACAGGGTCTTTTCTTGATGCGGTTTTTGCAGGAATTAATCCGCCAATCAATGTCAAAATGACGCTCAGAACTATGAGAATTATTGCGGAGGAGACAGCAAGGCTCGCGTTGAGCGGGATATTGCCGGTGAAGGAATGTATAACGGAATTGATGACCGGAATAAGTGCATAGGAAATACCAATTCCGAACAAACCGGAGAGAAGTCCTATAATGAAGGTTTCTGCGTTGAAAATGCTCGAGATATTATGTTTTGAGGCGCCGATCGCACGAAGAATGCCGATTTCTTTTGTTCGTTCATATACGGAGATATAAGTTATGACACCAATCATGATGCTCGAGACGATAAGAGAAATGGATACAAAAGCAATAAGAACATAAGACACGGCGTCGACAATTACCTTTACGCTCGACATAAGAATTCCA
Source organism: Candidatus Saccharimonadota bacterium (assembly GCA_017545595.1). Classification (GTDB taxonomy): domain Bacteria; phylum Patescibacteriota; class Saccharimonadia; order Saccharimonadales; family Saccharimonadaceae; genus Nanosyncoccus. The sequence goes on from JAFWLO010000012.1 coordinate 79,822, forward strand.
GTTGCATCGGAATAATTGATTTGTTTGTCTTTTTCTACGGAGTCGTTATAATTTTTGATAAAGGCGAGGAAATTATCTTTTCCTTCAAAACTCTCAAAATAAAGAGCAATATAAGTCGGAGCGTCGAGATCTTGATAACCTAGACTAATCAAATTAGTTTTTTGAGTTGTTTTCGTGTTGTTCATCATGCTCTGCATAACTCGCATGAGTTCGTCTTCGGAAAAGTTAAGCGTAAAAGCTGAAGTTATCGCCGAAGGATCAATGTTGAAACTTTTCGCGAAAGTTGAGGAAACGTATGCAACCAAATCTCCGACCTCAGTTAAAACTTCGGCCTTGATTTTTATCTCTGTCATGGTTTTTGCGAGCTCTTTTATCGTCGCAGAAAGTTCGGGGCTAGAAATAATTCCCTCTTTTATTGCGGAGTAAAGCATATCATTTTTCTTAGCGACGGGGTCTTCCGGATCTTCTGTTAAGCTCGGGTCGATTGTGCTATACGCGGCAACGTAGGGTTCATAAAAAGATTTCAAAATTCCAGAGAAAACGGTTTTTAGCGCCTCTTTTGGCATTTTGTAAGTTTGTTCCAAAGATGACAGTTTTTCTCCCGGCTCGAACTCGTTCAAGTATTTTTCTACGAATACGTCAGAATCAGATTTTTTGAAGGTTTCTGGAAGGGAGGAGTAGAACTGCTCAAGAAAAGTCTCTAAGGTCGATTTCAGCTCGGATTCGGCGGGGGTCGTGTCGATATTTATCGACTCGGCGATTTCAGTCATTCTGGTTTCGATTGCGCTCGAGAGAGCGGACTCGTCGATTGTAATGTTGAATGTTTGGGCTAGCTTTTCGTTATCAACAGAAACCAAGTCAGAAAAGCCATAGTCAAAGCGATTTTCTTCTTGGTCGAAGCGATTATTTGAGAAAACATCTATTTCGGGATTGTCAAGTTGCTTTTTGACGATTTCTGTGTTCTTGCTAGAATTTATTATATACTCAATTAGCTCCGGACGGAAGTTGACACCTTCGTTTAATGATGCTGTGGTTGTTCCTTCTTTCCTAGAGACGATGCCAACGACTTTAAGTTTTATTGACTTGTTATTATAAACGTTTTCTAAATAAGCCTTGTCTCCGGACATTTCTTCATAGGCGCTATATTTCTCGTTATAAGAATATAAGTCAGCGGGGAGAATAAGTCGAAGGTCTAGGTTTAATAAATCTTCATAGCTGAGCTCAAGAGACTCGTTGTTTATCTCTACGCTTTCTCCAGAGAGAAGTTTCGTAACGAGAGTTGTGAGTTCTTTTGTGTCTTTAAGGCCGAGTTCGTAGGCGAGATAATCGCTTATAACACCCTTTGTGCTCAAATTTATAACGAGTTCATCATATTTTTCTGGCCAGCGCCCAGCGAGAACGTCGTATTGAGAATTTAAGGTTTCTTGGTCGGTATTTATTTGAGAATAGATAGATGAAAAAGTCGAGAAAGAACCCATCATGGAATTTTCTCCAAACATTGAGGAGAAAAGGTCGCTCGGGTTCAATTTTACGACGGAGTTAGTTTTGTCGATTGTGTAAATATTCGGCTCGACAGAATAACCGTAGCTTACGGAAGAAAGGTCATTCTTCAAACTTTCTCGGTTTTTCTCGAGGTGAGACTTGAAACTTTTTGTGTCATTCGTGCTGACGGATTTTAGGGTGTTGGCGAGAAGGGGATATTCGCGGACTTCGGAGTCAGAAGAATCGTTGTTATCAGCAGATTCTTCTAAAGCATCTTCATCTATCGGCGCAAGGAGATTTTCTAAAGAGAAAGATTCCTCCATAATAGTCAGGGGATAAGATGAGAGTGTATCTTCTTGAATTGAATCGATGTATCTCTGGAAGCCGGTCGAGATAGCTAGAATAAGGGCAATACCAATTATTCCGATGCTTCCGGCGAAGGCGACGAGAACAGTTCTTCCCTTTTTCGTGAGAAGATTATTAAAAGATAGCGAGAGTGCCGTGAGAAAAGACATTTTCGTTTTCTTGTCTTTTTTTCGGGCTTTTGTAAATTTTTCTGGGTTTAGTTCGGGATTTTCTGGAGTTTTTTCGGAAAGTTTATGCTGTTTAGAATTATTTGTTTCGTCTTTTGTGATGACGCCGTCTTTGAGGTTAATAATCCGAGTGGAATATTTTTTCGCGAGATCGGGATTGTGCGTAACCATGATTATTAGTTTTTCCCGAGCGATAACACGAAGCAGTTCCATGATTTGGACGGAAGTTTCCGAATCGAGGGCGCCGGTCGGTTCGTCGGCAAGAATAATGTCGGGGTCATTCACGAGAGCTCGGGCGATTGCTACGCGTTGCATCTGACCGCCGGAAAGTTGGGCGGGGCGTTTGTTGATATGGTCGCCAAGCCCGACACTTTCGAGCGCCTTCTTTGCGCGACGCTTTCCTTCGCGCTTCGAAATGCCAGATAGAGTCAGAGCAAGACGGACGTTCGAAAGAATAGTCTGATGAGAAATAAGGTTATAACTTTGAAAGACAAAACCGATACGATGATTGCGGTATGCGTCCCAATCGGAACTTTTGTAGTTTTTTGTCGAAACTCCGTCGATGATAAGATCGCCAGAAGTGTAATGGTCGAGGCCGCCGATGATGTTCAAGAGAGTGGTCTTCCCAGAGCCGGAGGGACCGAGAATAGAAACAAAACCCGAATCAGGAAAATCGAGAGAAACTTCCTTTAGCGCCTTTTGTTTGAGGTCGCCAAGGGTATAAATCTTGGTGATTTTATTTAACTTTAACACTAAAAACTCGCAGTTTTAGCCCTTCCCTTTTGTACTATGTATATTATATATGTCGAGGCGAAGGAAGACAAGGAGGAAGTTTGAAGTTTTCGAATTTTTAATGATATTAGACTGCAAAATGAGCATAGAAACAAAAATAATCCCCTCGGGGGATTTTTCTGGTGCGCCTGACTAGACTCGAACTAGCACAGCACTAAAATGGCCACTACCACCTCAAGGTAGCGTGTCTACCAATTCCACCACAGGCGCAAATTATAAATGAACTTCTTTATTATAACATACTTTTTTGGATTTTTGGAGGATTTTTTAGAAAATATGGATTTTTGTCAAGTTTTTTACCATTTTTCACATAATATATATATATATATATTCAGATTTTAATTTTACGGAGTGCGGTTTTTTCTGGTTTTCTCGACACCCCAGTATTTTACGTCAACAAAACGATCGGTCGGAGAGACAAGGGTAACATCTTCGGAGAAAGGTTTGACATTTTTGTCGAAATAGTAGCTCATATTGACTTGATAGAGGCCTATCGACGGAGCGTCCTCTATCCACCTCTTTAAGAATGCCTCGTATTTTTGCTTCTTTTGGTTTAAGTCGGCAGTTTCTCGAGCAGAAAGAATCATATCGTCAGCGATTGAACTGTTGTAGTTAGAAAGGTTGAGACCGGACTGGTTTGCTTGAGATGAGTGATAATAGACTAAGAGGTCGGGGTTTGCGCCGAGCTCGATCTCATAGATAAGGAGGTCATAACTTCGGTTTGCGATGACGTTCACGACGAATTCTTGGCCTGGGTCGTATGTCTGGAGATTCACCTTAAAACCGAGGGATTCGAGCTGACCAGAGATATCCTCGGCGAGGCTCGGAAAATAGCCCGTGTTAATTGTGACGAGGTTAAGAGTTTTCTCTTCGGAACTAGAGACGATATTTCTAGCAGATTCGACATCAAGGGCGGGAAGTTCGGGCCAGGTTTCGAGCTCGAGCTGAGACTTCAGAATAGGGTAATCTAGGGGTTGCTCATCACCAATAGTCGAGCGAACTTCGTTTACGTCAAGGCCGGATTGAATTGCCTTCCGCAGGCTCTTATTTTTAAGAGCGCCATTTCGAGTGTTCATGAATAGAAAAACGCCAGAATTGATCTTTGTTTGCTTTTCATAGATGGTTTTTGAAGAAATCTCTTTCGAGTCGGTCGGGAGAAGCTCGGCGGTTGCGGTCGCTGAGCCGGATTTTATGGCGGATTTTATATCGTCGGTCGTCAAATAAGCATGAACGACAAAATTTTCAATTTTAGGCTCACCACGGTAATAATGTTCGTTCGCGGATAAATAAATCATAGACTCACCAGTTGAACCGACGACCTGAGAAGCGTTATGGGAAAAAGGCCCAGAAGAGACGGGACTCGAAGAGAAACTCGATTCGAGAAGAGTCGAAGGATCGACATTTTCTAAAATGTGTTTTGGCAAAATCGGGAAGTCGAGAGCAGAGGCAAACTCAGAATAAACCGCAGGAAGTTCAAAAACAATTTCCCCAGAAGCGTTCTCGGAAACCTGGACGCGATTGAGGTTAGAAGAGTAGTTCGAAACTACGTTTGGATTTTTGATTAAGTTAGCTGTAAAAATTACGTCTTCACTTGTTAGCGGTTCTCCATCAGACCATTTTAGATTATCTCGGAGCTTGACTGTCCAGGTTTTTCCGGAGCCATCGGAGCGAACGGATTTCGCGAGGGCGTTTCCGACGTGACCGGAAGAATCGGAAGTTGTCAGTCCAGAGAAGAGGAGTTTCGAGAGAACCTTTTCGCTGTTTGTTGAGGCAAAGAGAGGGTTCAGGGAGCTGACCTTTCCGAGAGTGGCTTCGGTGTAAGTTCCGCCGTAAGTGTAAGCTTCGACGGAATAAGAATCAGAAAACCACAAACTCTGAGTCACCGCGAGCATGAACAGGGCAATAACAATTAAAGCCCATTCAAGAACAAAAAGACGAACATCGCCAATATGGGGAAGGCGCTTCAGAAAGTTCTCCTTGATATGGCGCTCGCCAGAAAGAGCGGCTTGCTCAGAAAAGAGATGAAGTCGCTGCCTTGAAGATTGTTGCCCACGCTTTTTGAAAGGAGTTTTCATGTTATGAAGGAATTAGTAATAGTCCTAGAATAGAGAGAATAAAAATGACGGCGACGACTATGGTCGCGTTAAAGAGGGATTTGTCGAGACCACGACGAGTCGTGTAGAGTTCGCCGGAGCCACCGAGGCCAGCCCCGAGAGAAGCGCCGCGCTGTTGAAGCAGAACCAAAAGAACAACGAGGACAGCGGAGATGAGAATTGTTACTTGTAAAACAGGAACTAGATTCATAATGTATTAATTATAAATAATTTCTCTTAAATATTCAAGTTTTTTAGCGTTTCTCGGATTGCTAACAGAGAAAGACGGAGATTTTAGAGAACTTTTCGTGATTTGATTCAGTCTAGAGAATTTTAATTAGCGACCAAGGAGACGTTTGCGTTTGAGAAGAGTGTGGTAGGTGATAGCAAAACGGTGGGCTTCTTCGTCGATTCGAGCGATTAGGCGAGCGACGTGAGAACTCGGGGCGAAGCGAACGGTTTTAAAATATGGTTTCTCGGAATTGTCGAGATTTTCTGGGTTGGAGGGTTTTTGCGTAAATTCCTGGGCCGAGAGAGAGACTTCCGATTCGGCGCTTTCGACAAATTCGGGGGCTTTCGGAGCGGACTTTCGACGCTTTTTTACTGGGACGATGATTTTGACTGGGGCGGATTTTGAGTGATCGCCGGATTTGTCGCGGCCAATCACAGGGATTTTAAGGTCTTTTAGAAGGGGTAAAATAGCGGAGACCTGAGGAGCGCCACCGTCGAGAATGATTAGGTCGGGAAGTTCCCATTCGGAGTGTTTTAGACGACGAGAGATGACTTCTTTGAGGGAGGCAGTGTCATTGTTTTGTTGGTTTTTCAATTTGAACTTTCGGTATTCTGAGCGGTCGGAGACGCCGTTCACGAAGACAACCATAGAGGCGACGACGTCTTCGCCGGATTGATGAGAGATGTCGTAGCCTTCGATTCGGCGAGGAGGGTCGCTCAACTTCAAGAGACGTTTCAGCTCGAGGAGAGCTTGATCGGAAGAGATGTCAAGAAATTCCTTATCAGAGAAAACTATTTTGTTTTTTAGGCCTTTGAGCCCGAAGAGTTCGTTGCGAAGCTCCGCGGCGCGTTCGAAATTTCCCTTTTTGGCCTCGAATTTCATTTCTCGTTCGAGGTCTTTCAAGAGTTCGTCGCGTTCGCCCTCGAGATAGCGAATGAGACTTTGGAGACTTTTTTTATATTCTTCTGGGGTTGTTTTTCCAATTTCTATACCAGGGGTGAGGCCAAGGTCGGTCTCGAGAGATTTTTTGCCGGTGTAAGGTTTTATGTAGTGAGGAAAGATTTTTCTAAGAATGCGGAGAGCGACGGCAATAGAGTGTTTTGCGTAGAAAGGGCCGATGTACGTCGCGTCGTCGCCGAGAGGTTGGCGAGTCATAGAGACGTAGGGAATCTCCGAGTCCATATCGATTCTGACGTAAGAAACGGTTTTGTCGTCACGGAGGAGAATGTTCCACTTCGGCATATAGCGCTTTATCATTTCGCTCTCAAGAAAGAGAGCATCCATCTCAGTATCAACAACAATCCAATCGGTCGTATAGATTTCGTCAACTAAGGCAGAAGTTTTGACGTCGCGATCCTTTGGGTTTTGGAAATAACTGCGGACGCGGTTTTTGAGGACGGCGGCCTTTCCGACATAGATAATTTCGCCAGACTTGTTCTTATGAAAATATACCCCTGGGGCCGAGGGGAGAGTTTTTAATTTTTTCTTCAAGGCTTCATTCATGTTTGTTTTTGAGGAAAATTAGGTTTCTTTAACCATTATATCATAGTCTTCTGTTTTTGTCAAGGTATTTTCGTATTCGGAGAGCAGTTCGGAGAGGTTTTTATACTCTGATGGGGCAGGAGAAGAGGCTGAATCACCCCTGTTTTCTTCGAAATTATAGTCTTCGTCGAGGTTAAAAATGGTTTTAAGGGTTTTTAGCTCCTCAGGGGAAGATTTTACCCAGACTTCCTCGAGAGAGGCAGCGAGTGTAACCTTTGTCTCTATTTCAAAAATCTCGTCTTTAGAAAGATATTCGGAGACGTTTTTGTACTCTTCTTCGGGAACGCCGAGGGATTTTAGGCGAGATTCGAGCTGAGACTCGACAACCTCGAGAAGACCGGAGATATAATAAAATGAGCCGTCGGAAGTTTCGGAATTGTTAGAGGTTTTTGAGTTTTCGGAGACGGAGGTTTTTTCGGAACCTTCTGTAGCTTCGACTGTTTCGATTTTAGAGACGACGCGACGCGTCGGGAGTTTTTCTAGGACAATAATAACAAGGACGACCGCAAGGACGGCGAGAACAATTCGGAGAGGACGAAGTTTCTTCGCTTTTTCATCTAGAGGTTTCGGCATAATTCCCTTCTTTCACTTTTTATAATTATACTACAAAACTTGCAAAATGTTTGGTATAATACTTCTTATGGATAATTTTATAATTTCTAATATAAAAGCGAGGCAGATTCTTGATTCGCGAGGAAATCCGACGGTCGAGGCGGATGTTTTTCTTGAATCTGGCCAGGCTGGGCGGGCCGCAGTCCCGTCGGGAGCTTCGACTGGGGCGGGCGAGGCGCTCGAGCTTCGAGACGGAGACAAAGGATATTACGGCGGAAAAAGCGTATTGAAGGCCGTTTGGAACATAAACTCTAAGATTAAGGACGTCCTCGTCGGAAATACTGCGGAACAGGGGCTCGTCGATAAAATCCTCTTAGAGCTAGACGGGACAGAAAACAAGTCTCGGCTTGGAGCGAACGCGATTCTTGCGGTTTCTCTTGCGACGGCGAAGGCGGTTGCACGGGCAAAACGTCTGCCGTTTTATGGATACGTCGCAGAGCTCGGCGGAACGATGGGAGAAATGTCGCTTCCGATGCCGATGATGAATGTGATGAACGGAGGCGAACATGCGGATTGGGCGACGGACTTTCAGGAATACATGATAATCCCGAAGGGGGCGGAAAATATCTCAGATGCAGTCAGGATGGGGGCGGAGATTTTTCACGCGCTGAAAGACGTTTTGAAGGAGCGCGGATATCCCGTGACGGTTGGGGACGAAGGTGGATATGCGCCGAAAGTTCGCGACGGAAATAATGAGCCGCTCGAATGTATCAAACTCGCGATTGAGCGCGCAGGATATAAGCCTGGGACTGATGTCGTAATGGCGATGGATATTGCGTCGAGTGAGTTTTTCGACAAGGATCATTATGTTTTGAAGACGAACGGAGATTGGAAGTCGGCCGACGACTTAACGAATTGGTACACTTGGATTATTGATAATTACCCTGTTGTTTCTATCGAAGACGGATTGGCGGAAAATGATTGGGCAGGGTGGAAGATGATGACCGAAAGACTCGGGAAGAGAGTCCAGCTCGTCGGAGACGATTTATTCGTGACAAACTCAAAGTTGCTCAAAAAAGGAATTGAAGAGAAAGCCGGAAATGCTATTCTCATCAAGCCAAACCAAATCGGCACGCTTTCAGAGACGATTGACGCAGTTCTCATGGCAAAGAAGGCGGGATATAGAACAATTATCTCTCATCGCTCGGGAGAGACGGAAGATGTTTCTATCGCACATATCGCCGTCGGGCTCGGAGCGGGGCAAATAAAAACCGGTTCGCTCTCGAGAAGCGAGAGAATTGCAAAATATAATGAGCTGATTAGGATTGCGGAGGGGAATTCGAGATTAGGACTAAAGAGTCCGTTCTGAAAATTTAGGTCAACAAGATTTTTTAATGGTTAGGTTTTGAGCTCGAAATTTCAGAATCTAATTCCGCTGTCAAAAATAGCTCCCTCCAGGGAGCTATTTTAGTTGTCGAATTTTGATAGGGTTTTGTCTAAAATTTCTGGGGGCTGGAGAGCATAAAAACCGTGAGTTCTGATTATGTTGCCGGTATCATAAGCGATGATGCTTTCGCGCTTTAAAAGACCTTTAGGCATGTCTTCGTAGTTTGCGGTTAGGAGTTTTATGTCATTTCTCTCTTTGTTTTTATATAGGCACATAGCTAGTTTCGTGTCAGTTAGACTGGCGTGCTTAGCGAGATTGTTATAGGCTACAACGAAAGCCGATGATTCTTTCGATTTTGTTTCCGAGACTAACTTGTTTCCTATTATGTCTCTAAAAAGTTTGAGACATTGGTCGTACTGAGTTGTGGTTTTTGAGCCTCTAACAAATTCTTGAAAAACATCCATAATTGTCGTTATGACACAGTCGTTTTGTTTGAGCAGGTTCAAAAAATTAAGGAGTTCATCATCGTCATCCTTGCTGAGATCAATAAGATAAGTGTTATCCAGCAAGATGAACTGACCTCTGAGATTTTCTATATAATCTTTATCGCAAACCAGGCTCTTTGACATAGTCAATTATCGAATCTTGTATTTGATTTATTATTTTTCTCGCTTTTTTGATATCGATTGGTGTTTGTTTTTGCTTTTTCACACCATCTTCGATATCGATAAACTCGAATTGTTCAGTTTTTGATGGCATATTTTTTCCTTTTTGTGAATGATGACCTTAATTTTATTTTATCACAAAAAATATCGTTACTTAATAAAAAAGAAGTCTCGCGCTCTGTCAAGCGGAGGGATTCTGAACTATTAGGACCTGATAGACAATTTTGAGCAGTTCAGGAAATAAAGTCTAGCTCGATTACAAAGAAGACGTTTTGAGTGGCTTCTTCGTTTTGTTTTTTGTTCGGCTGTTTGTTAGAGTCTTTGATGGGTTCTTCGTCTTGTCTTTTGTTCGGTTCTTTGTTTGGTTCTTTATTTGGTTCTTCATCAATTCTAGAATATGAATATCTTCCGGTTCTGATTTTTCCGAGAAGGCCGTTTAGTGCGAAAAAACTACGCGCGGTAATATATCCTCCACTGTCTCCTCCGGAAGTTTTGGAGATTTTAAAGCCTCGCTTGTCTAAAGTGTCCTTAAATTCGATTCCGACTTTCGAATCCTTTTCGTCGTAATACAACAAAACAGATTTTTTGTCTTCGACTTTGTTTATCTTGCAGAAGGCGGATGGGAAATTTATTAGGTAGTTTTTTGTAATGGTGATTTTATTAACGATTTTAACTGATTTTTCGTTATTGAACAGTACAAAATTTTCCATATCTCCTCCTTTGTGATAATTATAACACATTAAACCGCCGGAGATGGGGCGGAACAACTAAATGCTAAATGTATTTTTCTTACTATATGAATAATTATAAAATATTGATATCAAAAACTCCCCATTTTTTGGGGAGTTTTCTCGTTTCGGCTACTTTTTTTCTTTCTTTCCTGTGAAGAGGATTTTAAAGAGAATCAGGAAAACGATAGCTAGAATAATTATGAGGAGCCAGATGGGGCAGATGATGACGTGTTTTTCGATCTTCTTTTCTACGCCTTCGAAATTAATCGTATATATTACCTTAAATATCCCAACCGGTGGTGATTGTTCCCAAGAAGTTGAAGTATATACAGTATTGCCCGGCATAATCCAAGCTTCTTTGGGATTTTCTTCGTTAGTATAGATTTCTTCTTTAGAAAAAAGCGGAAAAACTTGAAGCGTTTGGGTTGCTTTCGAGTGGACGTTTCCTTCGTTTACTATCTGAACGCTTCCGTCAATGTCTCCAGAAAAGAGAAAGCTGGGAACCTTTGCATTTTCTATAACTCCCTTGCGAGTAGTTTCGCCGGCAACTTCAGCGTAGATGAGATGAGAAGCTTCGTATTTTTCTCGTAAATCTACCTGCGTATTATCGACGCGATATTCTTCAGAGGATACTACAATAGCGGCGTATTGACCGCCGGCCGCTGCGTTTTCCGGAACATTAATAGTGAAACGTATTTCTTGATTATCATTCGGCGAAACTATTCCTTCGGTCCTGGAAAGTTCAATCCAGTCAACGATTTGATTATAATCACCGTTAGCGGTGAAGCTAAGATTGTCCAGCCCCTCAACAGAGAAAGGCTCCACTTTAACCGTATAGCGAAAGTCGATAATATTGTCGCCGGGGTTGACAACTTCAAAATTGCCAACATACGATTCGCCCGGTGTCAGCGTAATTTGTTGATACATAGGCGAAAGTGCAAATTGCCCAATGGCACTAGCTGGTGTAGTGACCACAAAAGACATTAGGGGCACTATAAATACAGTGATAGCGACTTTTATTTTCTTGATAAGCTTTGACATGGTTTTCTCCATTTTTTGTTAATCTGTAGTCGAGACGCAGAAAAAGCCCTGCTGTTCATAGTTTTGACGGTATTCGGGCAACGTGGACGGAAGTTTATTATCGCCGTCATTGTAGTTTAATAGTAAATAGCTTCTAGTGGTTTCGTTTATTTCGTTTTTAGTTGAAAAATTCAAGACAACAACCAGCTCATTGTCAATGATAGAAAATTTATTATTGAATTTCGAAACATCAAAACCGAGTTCTTGAAGGCCGAGATTAAACTGAGCGTGCGATATCGCTTCGGCGTCATGAGCTTCGTCGTAGGACGAATATTTTAGCGTGTATTTTAAACTGCCCGAAGATAAGGTCTCTTTACCATTAAATATCATACTAATTACAAGTTCTTTGCTATCGGTTTTTACCTGATTGATTTTCTCGTAGATTATGCTGTCGCTTTTACAAACGAGCGATTCGTTTTTGATATTCTCTGGATATTGACCATTAGTGGTAGTTTTTTCATGAAGTAGCCAGAACAAAACGGCAGTAATAATCATTACGAAAAAACAAAAAACTAGCCACTTTAATGTTTTATGTTTTACTTCCAATTTTTCTTTTTTAGTGGGTCTAGAAAGCGATCCTGGTTTTTCTGGATGCTTTTTATTCCTCCCGTAGTCCGCGGGAGTAAAATATAGTTTTTCTTCCAAAATACCTCCTGGTCTTTTTTATTATATATCAATATGACAGAATAATAAAGACTTGACCGAAGTATATAGCGAGATTTTTTAGTCTTCGAATTCTTTCATTTTTTCTTCGAAAAGTTTCGAAAGTTCCTTAATTAAAGTATCAAACTTTTCTTCCTTATTACTATTTCGTGCTACTTTTTTCGTGTAATAAACTTCCAAGTTCTATAGTTAAAAATCCCCCGAAGTATCGGAGGATTTTATATAGGCTTTGTTTCTTAGTTAAACTAAGATCCGAGTTGCTGGACGAGGGTATAGACAACGTCACCTGTATAGGTAGCAGCTTTCTGAGACGGAGCTACACCGATACCGTAGGTGTAAGTATAGTGATCGCCAGTAGCAGCAGATGCGGCGTTGCGGGTTACAGTAGCTAGCTTAGTAGCATCAGTAACTTGGGCAAGCGTCACACTCTCGCGGCTATCATCATTAGCAACGGTAATAGTATAACCGGTCGCACTTGCGGAAGCATTACCAGCAGCTACGATATTGATAGTTTCGGTACCCTCAGAGAGGTTAGCCGCTTGCGTAAAGATTTTATAACCGTTGTTTTGATTGCAGACGACAGTAAGAGTAGTAGAACCCATATTATCGTCAGCAGTGCCGGCGTAGATGCTATATGTGGCGGTATGTAAAGACGGATGTTCTGTTTGTTCAGCTGCGTCAGGAGTCATACCAAGCATATCGTCAGCTACAACTGGAGACTCTCCTGTTGTAGTCCACGTTGCGGCGTTAGTGGTATTAACGAGCGGAGTATTCGACGCTGCATTATGCGTAACGCCTGCAATCGCGGGATTAGCGTTAGCTGCGCCAAAAGCACAAGTCGGGAGAACCGTAACATTTAATCTATCCGTGTGAATGTCAGAATTATAAGTTGCATCTGCAGCAAAAGTTGCCATAGGAGCGGCAGCGACGCCGAAGCTAGCAACAATACTAAGAGCGGCGATAGCTTTGTTTGTTTTGGACATGTTTAATTAATCCTTTATGTTAAATTTTGTTTGACCTTTGTATCTATTATTTTACACAAGCGGAATGAGTTTGTCAAGAACGAGTTTATGGTTAAAAATCGAAAAAAATAACTCCGGAGGAGCTATTTTTAGGGAAAGTTTTAGGAGAGGTCTTAAAGCACTTATGTAAATAATCTGAAGACTAGGATTTGAGACGTTCCAGTGTAGTCGAGCAAACACCTTTTTCTAAGAGATAGTCCACAAATACACTATCCGACGATAAAAATGCTAAATTCTTTTCTTTAACTCCTTTTACGAATGATAAATCTGGAAAACCATACTCTATTATTTCTTTTGGGCTAAAGTCGGAAACAATATCCTCGGTCGGGGAATAGATTTCTTCGCTCGCTACGTTTTTGAGAAACTTTATCGTTATTCCGAATAGATTACCGTATCTCGAGAGAGGTTTCACGATTGAACTTTCTTCTTCATGCTTTTTTCTTCGAGGGTCGAAGCCTAGCAAGAACAACGCTTCTGTCATTGAATGCGGGGTCACGAAAACCGTCTCGTCTCGAGCGATTTTTGCCAGACTTTTTACATATCTAAAATCGTCCTCCGAATATTCTTTTATTCTCGGAACTCTTCTGGTTCTTCCGCCAGCGGCTTCCCCGAGAAGTAAAAGAATCAACATATTTGTATCTAGCGAAAGACCACTTGTTCTACATTTCCGTTCGAATTCCTCTGGTGTTATTGAATTCTTCATAAAACAACAATTAAGCTAAACTAAATTCGTAAGAGAAATTAGTTCGCCAGATTCTGAATCGACTTCAAAAGTTTGATATTGTTTTTTGTTATAAATCGCATCAAGGACGGTCGTTTCTTTTTCTTCGGAAGCTTCTTTTTCTCTAGAATTGGCTTCGTAGCTGAAAGAAACTTTCCAGATTGAGTCTTTTTCGTTTTTTATGGATTCAATTCTAACGGAGTTTGTGTCGACTTCTTTACTCAGTTCGTTATTTGTTTTTACTAACCAAGCGTATGCGATTTTTAAGGCCTTGTTTATTGAAGCCTCGTCCATTTTTTGTCGTTGCTCGTTAGTCATATAACTCCTTTAATTGCTTATATTTTACCATAATTTTGTAAAATATGCAAATGACAGTTTGTTTTTAGTGTTTGTTTTATTGTTTTACAGTTTTATGATAACTTATTTCCCGATTAGTTTCAAGAAATCTGATTCGGAGAGGGTTTTTATGCCTAGAGAATTAGCTTTTTTGAGCTTTGAAGCGCCTGGTTTTTCTCCGAGAATGAGAGCGGTCGTGGTTTTCGTTACGGATTTTGTGATGGTCGCGCCGAACGCGCGGAGCTTATCCTCGGCTTCTTCCCTGCCATAACTGTCCAGCGTTCCGGAAATAATATAACTATTTCCCGCAAGCGGAGCAGAAGACAAATCTTCAAAAACAGGAGAAACTCCGAGACCTTCTAACTCGGAAAGCATCTTAAGGTTGTCTTCGTCGGCAAAATATGCAAGAACCGACTCCGCAACAACTTCACCAATGTCGGGAATAGCGAGGAGGTCGTCTTTTTCTGCATTTTTTAGAGCGTCGATAGACTTGAACTTATTTGCGAGAGCAATAGAGGTTTGAGCGCCGACATGACGAATCCCGAGAGAGGTAATGAATTTGTTCAGAGGGGGAGTTTTTGACTTGTTTAGGTTTTCTATCAGCTTTCCGGCGGAAACATCGGCGAATCGTTCGAGAGAAGAAACCTTTTGTTTCGTCAGACGATAAAGGTCGGGGAGGGATTTTACGAGCCCAGATTCAACAAGGAGCGCAACGTTTTTTTCTCCGAGACCTTCGATGTTTAGGGCGGGTTTTGACGCATAATATTCAATGCTACGCTTCAAGATAAAATCAGAAGATTCGCCCTTTACACGATAAACTACTTCGCCGAAGGGACGCTCGAAGGAGAGGTCGGGATATTGGGACTTTAACGCCGATTCGTAGTCGAAGGGTTCGGTTCCTTCTGGACGGAGAGGCGCGAGAACCTCCTTTATCTGAGGGATAATGTCGCCGGCTTTATAGACGATAACAGTATCACCGATTCGAACATCAAGGCGAGCGATTTCGTCGGCGTTGTGAAGAGAGGCATGACGGACGGTCGAACCAGCAACTTCAACGGGGTCAAGAATCGCAACGGGAGTAGCAGCGCCAGTACGGCCGATTGAAATAACAATATCTCGAACCTTTGTCGTTGATTCTTCGGCAGGGAATTTGAAGGCGACAGCTCCGCGAGGAGTTTTTCCGACAATGCCGAGACTGTCGTAGATTTTTCGGTCGTTGATTTTTATAACCATGCCGTCGGTGTTAAAGGGGAGCGACTTCCGGTAGTCGTCGAGGTTTTTTATGTAGTCAAAAAGTTGCTTCATCTCGGAATTCGAGAAAACTTTATCCTCGTTAGAGGTGCGGAAGCCGAGCTCGCGCAGTTTTTC
Source organism: Candidatus Saccharimonadota bacterium (assembly GCA_017545595.1). Classification (GTDB taxonomy): domain Bacteria; phylum Patescibacteriota; class Saccharimonadia; order Saccharimonadales; family Saccharimonadaceae; genus Nanosyncoccus. The sequence goes on from JAFWLO010000012.1 coordinate 95,021, forward strand.
GTAAGCCTCAGAGTGGGTCGGAAGGTCAGGAGAAACAAGATCGTAGGCCATGAACTTCAGATTTCTCGAGGCAGCAACTTTAGGGTCGAGCTGACGGATTGTTCCAGCGGCGAGGTTGCGAGGGTTTGCAAATTCTTTTTCTCCGCTTTTTCTCTGTTTTTCTTGGATTTCTTCAAAATCTTTTTTGAACAGAATAATTTCTCCGCGGACCTCAACGTCGCCAAGCTCGGAGATTTTTAGGGGGATATTTTCTATCGTTCGGACGTTCAAGGTGACATCCTCCCCAACGAGTCCGTCGCCACGCGTAACAGCTTGGACAAAGAGACCGTTCTTGTATTTCAGAGAACAGGCGAGACCGTCCATCTTGATGTCTGTGAAAAATTCTTTTATAACTCCGCCCGGAACGAGTTTTTCGTTCCGAGAAATCCAGTCTTTTATTTCTTCTTCAGAGAAAACATCCGCGAGAGAAATCATGCGTTTTTTATGCACAACTTTTTCGAATTTGTCGAGAGGCTTCCCGGCGACACGTTGAGTCGGAGAGTCGGGGGTGATTAGCTCGGGAAATTGTTCTTCGAGAAGAGAAAGTTCATGCTTGAGGGAGTCCGCGGCGGCTTCAGACATAATCGACTCGTCGAGGACATGATAATGGTAACGATAGTCGTTTATGATTTCTCGTAATTTTATAATTCTCTCTTCGGCTTCGGATTTATTTATCGTCTTCATATGCTAGAACCCTCCTGTAATATAGATATAAATAGGTTGTTGAGTAAATTATACTTAAAATTGTCATGATTTGGAGAAAAACTGGAATAACAGGCCAGCCTTCGAGCCAAGCGAAGCGGGATTTTAAGAAGAGGTCGATTGTGATGATTGGGAGCATAATAATCGCCCAAACAACCCCAATGAAGAGAAGAAGATAAACTATTCGAATGAGAAAACGGATTCGTCGGCCTGCCATGAGGTCGCTTGCGGTTTTTAAGGCGGTCATAGGATAAAGACCTGGAGCGGAGACAGCTATCAAGGCGATAATTGTACTCGAGAGAAGGTAAGCCGAGAGAATAAGAAGAAGCGAGGCGAAAATAAAGAAAACGAGAGCATAAAACGGAGTCGAGAGGAAGTCGGTTTGGACGGCAGCGGAGTAAGCTATAACGAAGATGAAAATCGGGATAGACTGGAGAACTCCGACTATAAAGACTACGAAGGTTGAAAGAAGAGGCGTTAGAGCGTTATAAAATCCGTCACGGAGCTTGACTTTTTTCCCTGCGAGAAGATGGCGAAGGAGGTAGATGGTTATGAGCCAGAGGAGAAGGATAATAATAATGGCAAAGATAATCTGGACTTCGCTTAGCCCGGAAGTGAGGCCTCCGCTCGTGATGGTCGAAACGAGGATAAGGCCGGATTTTGCAAGATTTCCGAGCTCACCCGAAGCAAGGCTGGAAGGAGAATTTTCTAGGGCCTCTTGAAAGTTGACGTAAGATTCCTCGGACATAAGGCCGACGAGAAGGCAGTTGAAGCCGACAGCAAAAATCACGAACGGGACAAACAGTTTCCAGTTTTTTACGAGAAGGAGAGCGGAATCGACAGCGTGATGAAGGAGACCAGGAACTTCGAGCTTTCTCGCGTAATCCTCACGATAACTGCGCTTAAAACTCCTATGGAGGCGAATCCGAGCGCGTTTTTTCTTCCAGATTTTTTCGCGATATTTTTCGAAGGATTCTTTGAAGGCGGATTTAAATGGGGATTTTTCACGGCTAGAATTTTGTTTTGCCATTTTCTAGTCTTTCGATGCGCTTTTCTATCGGGGGGTGAGTCGAAAAAAGATTGTTTAGGCCATGTTTTTTGAGAGGGCTAGAGATAAACATGGCCTCGGTCGCTGGATTTTGTTGTTTCATTGGGCGAGAGTGAACTTCGAGCTTTTTTAGGGCGGAAATCATACCTTCGGGATAACGAGTCAGGAGAACAGCGCTCGAGTCGGCGAGATATTCCCTCTCGCGAGAGACGGCCATCTGGGCGAGGCTGGCGATGATAGGGGCGAGAATAGAGGTGACGAGAACCATGATGAGAGCAACTGGGCTAGAATCTTCGTCGTTTCGGCGATGAGAAAAATAAGTCATGCGCCACCCCATATCAGCGATAAAACCAATCAAGCAGACAAGACCAAACACGAGCGTCGAGACACGGATGTCGTAGTTTTTTACGTGAGACATTTCGTGGGCCATGACAGCGGTCAACTCCTTGTCGTTCATGATGTCGAGAAGGCCGGTCGTCGCACAAACAAGGGCGTGGCTAGGGTCACGTCCGGCGGCAAAGGCGTTCGGAGCGGAATCTTCAATAATATAGACTTCCGGCATAGGCAAGCCAGCTGTTAGGGATAAGTTTTCTACGATGTTATATAGGCGAGGATTTTCTTTTTTCTCGATTTTTTTCGCGCCCGTCATAGAGACAGCGACTCGGCTGGCGAAGAAATATTGAAATGCGACATAGCCGAATGCGAATACCATGTACCAGATGAAAATCTGAGGATTAAACTGCCAATCAGGAGAAGAAAGAAAAACCCCGATCGCAGCCACAAAAAGGAGAAAGCCTATAATAACTAGAACCGTATTCCTTTTGTTAGCTGCGATATTTTTATACATTTATCGTTTAGATGAGGGATTTAGAATTTTACTTCGGGGGCGTCGTTTATTCTTGCACGTTCACTCTCGGCGACTTCGAAATAGTCACGGGTTTTGAAGTGACCAACGATGTTATTGATGATGTTCGTCGGGAAGGTTTTTATCTTCGTGTTGAGTTCTTTCGCGCCGGAGTTATAGAAGCGACGAGCGGCTTGGACCTTGTCCTCGACGTCTTGAAGCTGTTCTTGGAGTTTCTGGAAATTTGTGTTGGCTTTCAGCTCAGGATAAGCTTCGGCGATCGCGAAGACTTTCGAGAGGGCATTGTTCATCTCGGCTTCGGCTTTTGCGGCGCTTTTGACGGTTTTTGCGCCCATGACAGCGGAGCGAGCTTCGGTTACGCCTTGAAAAACTTCTTTTTCGTGCTTAGCGTAGCCCTTGACGGTTTCGACAACATTCGGGATGAGGTCGGCGCGATATTTGAGCTGAACAGTGATGTCAGACCAGGCTTCGTTGACGCGTTCGTCGAGCTTCACGAGAGAGTTGTAAGTCGACCAAAATGCGGCGATGATGGCGAGTAAAATTAGTAAGATTATTATTATAGGGGTCATTATTTTCTCCTTTTATACATTTCCATTATAACTTTTTAGACGTGGTTCGTAAAGGGGGGAGGAAGTAAAAACAAAAAATGGTGCGAGCGAAGAGACTCTAACTCTCGACTGCGCCCCTTCGGGGCACGGAAGCGCCGTATTGACCAACTCGGGCATTCGCCCTCGGCAGACAACTGAGCTACGCTCGCATTTTTTAGACAAAAAAAATGGTGCGAGCGAAGAGACTCTAACTCTCGACCTCTTCCTTGGCAAGGAAGCGCTCTAAACAACTGAGCTACGCTCGCACGATGTGCAGGTTTATTGTAGCAGATTGAAGGCTGTTTTGCAAGGAGATTTGAGCGCGATTTCGCGGGGGGGTGCTCAGAGGGGTGTTGTTTCGCGGGGAGTTTTTATGTGGTAAAATAAAAGTGTTTATGAAAAAGTTTTTGCTCAAACTAGTTTTCTTGGGGCTGGTTTTTGGGGCGGGGTTTTTAACTTGTTATACGATAAAAGTTGATCCGGCTTGGTTTAGAGGAACAAAAATCGGAAAAACTATAAAGCTCGCGACGAATGATTGTGATGTAGTTATTGATGAAATTAATAAATACGACTGGGATGCAAAAGTCGCCACAGCGGTCATGAAGGCGGAGAGTAAGTGTGATACAAAAATAAAGGGTGACACAGACTTAGTTTATGAAGAAAACGGAAGAGAATATGGTTATTCGGTCGGGGCGTTCCAGATAAGAATTTTGCCCGGAAGAGAAGATTGCGACACGTTCGACCTCGAGAAAAATGTTTCTTGCGCATATAATATATATCTTGGTGCGGGGAGAAAATTTACGGATTGGTCGATGTTCGTGAATGCAAAATATCGAGAATACCTGGAATAAAACTTTATAAAGTTTGTCAAAGTTTATAAAGTTTTATTTTGGGCTTTTCTCTTGGATTTGTTTTAGGGATTTATAAAGAGCCGAGTTTTCCGGCGAGGTCGGTCGGGAGAAGAACAACGGTTTTCTGGGATGGGTCGGAAGAGATTTTTTCTAGAGTTTGGAGAGTGCGGATATTGAGACCACCTGGAGTAGAGGCGAGAAGACTGGCAGCTTCGGACACGGCGCGAGCAGCAGCCTTTTCTCCGTCGGCGGAAATAATCGCGGCGCGACGCTCGCGTTCTGCTTCGGCCTGTTTAGCCATAGCGCGCTTCATGTCAGAGGGGAGCTCGATATTTTGAAGTTTTACGGATTCGATGTCGATTCCCCATTTGTCGGTCTGAACGTCAACAATTTCTCGGATTTTAATGGAGATCTCATCACGCTTTGATAGAAGTTCGTCGAGATCGAAGTTTCCAGTCACATCACGAAGAGCGGTTTGAGCGAAGGTTGAGGTCGCGTAACGGTAATCGGTCGTCTCAAGAACGGCTTTCTGAGGGTTTATCACGCGAGCATAAACGACGGCATCGACATTCACTGTGACGTTGTCTCGAGTGATGACTTCTTGTTTAGGGATATCCATGGGGCGAGTGCGGACGTCAACCTTTATGACCTTATCGAAAAACGGATTGACGACGTTGAGGCCTGGCTCGAGCGTACGTTTGAACCGACCAAGACGAAGAACCACTCCTCGCTCATATTGATTGATGATTCGGATACCGTTTATTGTTATGACGGCGAGAACTATCACTAAGAAAGATAGCATGACGATTGCGAAATCCATAAAACTCCTTTTTTGTTATTATAACATCAAAAACTGTTTTTATCGACTTTCAATTCTAAAATCGTCTGTTTATAGGGGCGTAGCCGGTGTTCGGAGCCTTGGGGGTTTCTTCTGGAATTAAACTTTTCAGAATGGGCATTATGCTCTCTGGGATATGCCCGATAACTAAATTCTCGGCGTTCGAGGCGAGACTGTAAGTGTAGAATAGTGAGTAATTTTCTCCGTAAGTTTCTTGAGTGTATTTTGCGTCGGCGACAATAATCGGGGCGAGGGCCTTAACTAACTTCGGGAGGTTCTCTTTTAGGGTGGCGAATTCTTCCTCAGAAACGGCCGGTTCTTCTCCGAGGTAATATTCATAATCTTCGTAGTTCATCATATAAGTTGTTAAATATGAGAGAAAATCATCGATGTCAGCTTCGACCGCTGTCCCCTTCAGAATTTTTACGAGATCTTGGTAGGGAGGATAGTTGTCGAGGATTTCTTCTAGACTACTACCGGGATAGTTTCCACTCAAAAGGTCGCTAAAGGCTCTCCCGGCGACCATGGCGGCGAGGCATTTATCTGTGTCGGTTATGAAACCAGTAAGTTCGCCTTGTTTGTCGAGAGTTCGAGACTGATAGGCTTTCATGATGGCGGAGAGAGGAGGTTTGACCTCGGAGTCGAAGTATTCGCGCGTCAGACCGTTTTCTACCACGAAACTAAGCCAGTTATCCATAAATTCTTTTCCGTTCATGGAACCGACGTCTTCTGTGAGACCCTCGTTTGTCGCGAGAAGACCGAGAGCTCGAGAGCTATCGGCGAGGTCGGAAATATTGACGACCGAGGTCATAATTTCTAAATCTGCTGGGTGAATTTCTTCGTAAGTCCCGGTATTATAGAATCCCCAGGCTTCGGGAAAAAGATAGCCGAGAAGGAGATCATTTCCATCTTTTACGTCATGAATATTAGAGAAATTTGTTTCTGTAATACTCGCACGGGGCGCTCCGAAGGTATAGGCATAAAAATCATCCGGAACTAGACTATAGTTCTCGATGTTTTCGTTGATTGCCTTTGAGAAAAGATCAACTACTGCGCCGCCCCTGGAATATCCGACGACCCAGAGTTTATAATTGGAAAAATTGTTGCTCTCGACATATTCGTTGAAACGTTCAGTGATTAAATTCGCCGATTCGGAGAAGCCGGCGTGGTCTCCGGAAGTACCGACATTAAAATTGGATAGCCATTCCGTGAGATAATTGTAGTTTCTCGGAGCAATCACAATGAGATCTCGGCCACTCGAAAGGGTTTTATGGCCGATTGTCGTCCCCATAGAATGACCATTTTCTTCGGAGGTAATATCCCAGCTAGAGAAGTTAGAAAAACCCATTTGAGTTAACATATCGTATAACTTTGGGTTCGGGTTCGAAGGGTCGGAAGGATAACCATCGGCTTGGTTTTCGTAGCCGGCGAGAGCTAAAGCATAGGAGAGGGCGCGAAGTTTAGGATGGTCGCCAGGAGAGGGGTCTTCGAAAAAGGTGTCACTATATTGAACTTCGCCAGTTTCGTCGAGGGCATCATAGACGGTCGCCCAAGGGTTTTCCGGATCTTCGACAAAGCCATAATATGGATAAGTTATCGTAATCTCTTCTTGAGACTCGGCGTTTGCGATGCTCATAAAAGGAGCGCTAAGTTGAGACAGTATCAACGAAAAAACACAAATTGATGCAAGAAATAAAGATTTTGGCGCTGGCTTTTGTCGCCTCATTAAGCAAACCTCCTTAAACATAACTGTTTTGAACTATTATAGCATAATTGTTTTAAGTTTTGGAAAAAATAGCAAAATACCGTATAATGATTATCATAATAGGAACGTTAGTGATGCAACAAGTTAAGATTCATGGCATATATAAACACTTTAAAGGAAATCTTTATTTAGTCGAGGACATAGTTTATCATTCTGAAACTAAGGAAAAAATGGTAGCGTATCGCGCATTATATGGAGATGCTCGTTTGTGGTGTCGTCCTTATGATATGTTTATTTCTGAAGTTGACCACGAGAAATACCCTGATGTAAAACAAAAATATCGCTTCGAACTTCAAAGGATAGAGAGTCTCGCCCTATGATGATGGAAGTCCGGGTACAAATAAGCCTCGCCTATTCGTGATTGGCGGGGTTTATTTTTTTGCAAGGTGTGCAACATTATTGCAGGATGCTTAACAGAAATCTGCCACTAAAAAAATCGGCCGTTTGCCGATTAAGATACGCTTTGGTGGTTCCGGCTGGACTTGAACCAGCGACACAAGGCTCTTCAGGCCTCTGCTCTACCAACTGAGCTACAGAACCAACTTCGTTGATTATAACACAAGATATGATAAAATAAAAGTATGAAAAAATTGAACACTTCTCCGATTTCTGGCATGCAGGAATTATTGCCTTCTGAGCAGGCTATTTTTGATAACTTTAAGAGAAAAATCGAAGAAGTTTATCATAGGTTCGGGTTCTTAAGAATAGAAACTCCACTTATTGATCGTTCTGAGATACTTTTTGCGAAAGCAGGAGGAGAAACAGAAAAACAGATTTATAAAGTTGTTAAAACCGAGGAGACGGCGGATTCAGCAGATCAGGCGCTTAGGTTTGATCATACCGTTCCTCTCGCGAGATATGTCGCAGAACACGAAAACGAGCTTCAATTCCCTTTTAGGGTTAGTCAGGTCGGGAGAAACTATCGCGGAGAGCGCGCACAGAAGGGACGATTCCGCGAGTTTTACCAACTCGACATTGACGTTGTCGGAAGGAACTCACTCCCGATTGAATACGACGCCGAGGTTATTTCTGCTCTTGTTTCTGCGCTCGAAGAATTAAAACTGCCTAATATTCTCGTTCGCATTTCTAACAGAAAAATACTTTCTGGTTTTCTCGAGGCGCTTAACTTAAATCATCTTTCTGGTGAGATTTTTAGCATTATCGACCACGCCGAGAAGGTTCCGGAAGAAAAAACAAGAGAGAAACTAGTCGGACTTAATATTGGTGATGAGAATGTTGTAAAAATTACAACATTTATTGGGATTTGCGGGAGTTTAGAGGGGGTTCAGGAAAAGTTCACTGAGCTCGGGATAGAAAACGAAAAATTCTCGGAAGGAATAGAAGAACTTAAGAAAGTAGTTGAATTGCTTAAACTTCAGGGGTTCGATAAACAAGTTTCTGTCGATATGAAAATTGTTAGAGGACTAGATTATTATACCGGGACGGTGTTTGAGACGGTCCTTTCTGAGCATAGAGAAATTGGCTCGATCTGTTCTGGTGGAAGATATGAAAATCTCGCTGGGCTTTATACGGACCAAATTCTTCCTGGAGTTGGAGGCTCGATTGGACTTACGAGACTGTTTTTCTTGATGCGAGAGCTCGGCCTTGTCGAGGAAAACGCCGAGAAATCTGTCGAAATCGCGATAATTCCCTTCTCTGAGGAGCATTTTAATTACTGTTTTGAGCTTGCGAAAAAGTTCAGAGAAAAAGGAAAAAGCGTCGATCTCGTATTTGTCGATAAAAAATTATCAGACAAAATGAAATATGCTTCGAAAGTCGCAAGATTTGGGATTGTTATTGGAGATAACGAAATAAAAACCGGAAAACTTTCCATTAAAAACTTCGAGACTGGCGAGCAGGCCGAGCTTTAAAGACCGGCCTCGAGCATTTCTTTGGTTTCTGACCAGCCCCAAGTCGAGTCGAAGCCTCCGGTTGCGTATTTTCCAAAAACAAAGTATGGCAGACCGGAAGCTTGCGCGGAGGCGCGATAGGTGTTCTCCGTAACTTGGCTTAAAGCTTTTTCTTCGTCGAAACAATTCTCAAAAGATTCTCCGAGGCCAACTTCTTTTCCGATTTCTTTCCAATAGGAAGTCGGAAGATTGGTGATTTTCGGGGCGGTTTTTGAGTTTCCGAGACCTTTTGAATAATAATCTTCGAAGATGGAATCGACGGCGAGGTGATAATAGTCCCAGAATTTGTTTTCTCTTGCGGCACAGTAAGCTCCCTCGGCGGCTGGGCGAGAGAAAGCGACATCGGAGGACTCGTAGAGCATATCCGTCACGCGAACTTCGTAGGCGATTTTGTGATCGGAGAGAAACTTCTCAAACTCTTCTTCGTTGTCACTAATGGTTTTTGCGTAATAATTGCAATATGGACACATGAGGTCAGTATAGACGATGTAGTGACGCGTCGCATTTTCAACGTCACCGAGAGTCATAGCGTCGTTCCAAATTTTTGACTCGATTTCTGGAGGCTTTACGGAACTGGAAATTATAGCGAGGAGAATAACTCCAAAAATTCCGGCAAGTATCAGTATTCTAGCAAATTTCGGCATGAGATTTTTCCTTCTTTTTCTCGCGTTGTTCGCTTTTGATTATAGCATAGGTCTCGAAACCAAGTTTTTTGAAAACAAAAATCGCGAGAATAATTGCGAAGATATTTAAGAAAAGAGATATTCCTCCCGCGAGACGCACGGAACTCGAGGCTCCCGAGAGAAGCGTCCCGAGAAGCGGAGCGAGAAGAGTCGTTCCGCAAGTCGGACAACCGGAGCCGAGAACAGCGAGTCCCGCGACAATTGCAGAAGACTCAAGACCGGAGTTATTAGGCTCTTTTTCTGGACTATTTTTCTTGATTTTTTCTTTTTTATTATGCTTTGCGACGAGAACAACGAGAGAAATTAAAATTGACTGCAAAATTATCAGAAAAAAGTTTAAAATCCAGTCAGAAAACTCCTTTTTTATGCCAAAAATTGCTAAAAATGCGTTTTTTATGATGTTTAGGGCGCCAAAAATGTTTCCGGATTTTATACTTTGTCCTATCAGACTGAACGAGGCGAATCCGCTGGAAAGGAGATTTAGTAATGTCCCGAAAATTATAAATGTAATTATAAACGGAATCCAAAAGGATCTCTTCTTTGTCGCGAGAAGAAGTCCTCTCGTAGCGAGACCAAACTCATCAAACCATCTTTCTAGTTTCGGACGAATTTCTTTCATTGAAACTATTTTATCACGGCATTTCCGACGACTTGACCATCGACGGAGATTTCGTAATTCCCTGTTTCTAGAGAAGGAACGCTAAAGACGAGAGTTTTGAACGCGGATTCGGCCTTAAAATTAACTATTTTATTCGTGTCGGTGTTTTTGACATAGACTGTCGAACCAAGCGCGACGGTCCGACTAAGCTCGGCTGATAAGAACTTCTGACTAGAACCCTCGGCGGGCGCCTCTAGCATTCCGCTCCCGAGAGCGACGAGATTACCACCGTTCACGGTTACACCTTTGTCGCTATCAATCGCACTGTTGTCAGAAGAATTCGACATAGCAAGAATGTTCCCGCCGTTTATTTCTATGCTATTATTCGAATCTATTCCATCTCCTTCGGCGCGAATCCAAAGAATCCCGCCATTTATCGTGAGTTTTCCGGCATTATCCCCGCCGGCGTTTAGACCGTCGTCATTGCTTGTAATCATGATTTTCCCGGAGTTTATCGAGAGAGGAGCATTGTTCGTGGCGATTCCTTCACCGCCATCTTGGCGTCCAGAGACGATTAGAGTTCCGAAGGATTTTTCTTCGCCGAGAGAGGAGATAGAAAGCGGGCCGTTCGAGAAAATCGCGCCGTCGAATTCGCTTTCTCCGCCGTCAGTGAGGGTGTTTGTTGTATTTTCCATGAGAATAATGTCGAGGGAATTTGTCGAACGGTTAGCAATTGCGGAGCTTTCAGAACTGGAAACGGTGATTCCGTTCAATTTTAATGTGACGGGGCCATCAGAATCGACAAAAATGGAGTAGTTCAAAATTCCGCTCAGGGTATGTTCGCCAGAGGCGGTGATAGTGATGTTGGAATCGTAATTTGTTAAATCTATTTCCGAATCATTCACGATAACTCCGTCAGAAAGATTCTCGGCAGAGGTTTTTGATTTTTCTTCGGTTCTAGGAATGACGGAATCCATGCTGTCACGGTTTATCTTGAGGTCGTCTCGGCGAGAAAAGAGGAGCCAGCCAATGCACGCAAAAGAAACAAGAAGCATACAGGCAAGGATAACTATCCAAACCGAACGAGTCTTATCCGAAGGCGAGATAGACTTCTTTTCTTCGAACTTGTTAGGTTCGAGTTCGTCTTGTTTTTTCATTTCAGGAAGTGAATCCGGCATTTTTTCCATAAAATACTCCAAAATAAAATTACATAACCATTATAACATATATTTTATGATAAAATAATTAAATGAATTTTAAGGAACCGGTTTTTTGTTGTGTCAAGAGGTACAAAATGCCGTTTTTTGAGAGTTTTTCTGATAATTCTTCTGATTCTTTTTCTTGCACTTCTGGAGATAGGGCCGAAAAAGTTAAGACTAAAATGCCTTCCGAGGATAAAAAGCACATGAGTGTCGCACTGATAGGAGATCTGCACATAAACCCCGCGAGTTCTGAGAAACAACTTGGCTTTTTGAAGAAACATTTAGGAGAAATTCGTCCAGATTTAGTAATTATTCATGGGGATTTGGTCGATTCGGCGGAATATATTGATGATAAAAAATGCAGAAAGATGCTCATTCGGGAGCTAAAGACTTGCTCGGAAGTTGCAAAAACAGTCGGGGTACTCGGAAATCATGATATTGTTTTGGCGTCGGCCCTAAAAGGGCGAAAAAAGAAGAAGCCTGAGTTTTTCTCGGAGGCGGAAGAAAAATGGAAAAAAATTTTTAACGAAGCGGGGGCAAAATTACTTGTTGATGAGTGGTTTGAGATGGGAAAATTAAGGATTTTTGGATTTTTTCAGGACGAGAAATGTTTAGTTAAAGGCGAGAAAGCTCAGGGGAATTTTCTTGAAATACGAAAGAAAATTGAGCTTCTTAAAAAAGATAGGAAGCTCACAACCGAGGCGGGGAAAGTCAATTGGTTTGTTTCTCATATCCCGATTGAGGAGCTTGTCTCAATGAAAGAGCTTAAAGGTTTTGAGCTGTTCAGCTTTGGACATACGCACGGAGGTTGCGTGCCGGTCGGAGTGGATAGGATTGTCGATAAAATTGGTTGGAACGGGGGCGTAATTAGCCCGAGAAAAAAGCTGTTCCCTAAAAAGCAGACACGAGGCGTGGAGATTTTGCCGAACAGAGCGAGAGTAATTGTGAATTCTGGGATGACTGGAATCGGGACTACAGCTTATCTACCGTTTCAGTATCTCAACCCTCTAAAGGCAGCAGAGATAGGCGTGGTGGAGTTTTAGGGGGGAAGATAAACAATTATAAAAAAGGAGACTGCGATGCGTCTCTTTGGTTTTGAGGAGGCTTAATTTGGTGCCCGAGATGGGACTTGAACCCATATGAGTTTCCTCATTCGATTTTAAGTCGAACGCGTATACCAATTCCGCCACTCGGGCATATTTTTAGGCTAAGAAGCGCGTGAAAAGATTTGAGATTCTTGTCCGTTAGCTCGAAGCCGGAGTTTTAAGCTATAAAACGATTTGGAGGCGCCGACCGGAATTGAACCGGTGTACAAGGTTTTGCAGACCTCTGCGTAACCACTCCGCCACAGCGCCGTCGAAATAATTATATCATAGAAAACATTTAAAAAGAAAAAATGCGCCCGGCGAGACGCATTTTGATGTTTATTTTCGGTTTTAGTGTTTTTTGTAGGTTATATACAAAAACAGGAAATATATCACCCACCTCCGAAATTCAGACGACTCTCAACGTGGTCTTCGCCCGAATTTCATGATTCTATTTTATCACAAGCAAAATGGTCGTCAATATTGATTTTTGTAATTTTTATGGTTTTATCCGTTCATTTCCCTGTTCGGGTTGTTCGGTTTTTTAGAACATTTTTTCAAGAATTCGCAAATAGATGGTCCAGTCATTGGTACGGCTGGGAGTTTTTGACTTAAATAGCCGTCCCCGAATCTGATTGAGAGGATTCTTAGATATAAAAAAGACCCGGAGAACCGAGTCTTTTTTTGAGTTACATCAGAAAACGTCCGAGGAGCAGAGCCAGAAGCGGAACGCCAATAATGAGCGCGAGCGAAAGCAGACAACTTGAGAAAATCGAAGCCTTTTTCGGGGCGCGCACAAAGGGCGGAATCCTTCCGTCGGTACATCCAAAGCCCGGCCCGAAGAAGCCGTGGAATCCGTGAGAACCGTAGCTCGGCCCCATTCCTCCTGGACCTAAGCTAGGGCCGAATCCTCTTCCAAATCCAGGACCTCCGGGACCGCCTGGGCCAAAACCTGGTCCACCGAATCCACCTGGCCCGGGACCCGGACCAAATCCAAATCCTCCGAACATATTTTCTCCTTTCTCCGTAAAATTACGGGAAGAAATGCGGAATATTCGATTCTTCCAAAGGCTCCTTAAAGGCGGGATGTCTCCACGGGAAGGCGCTTGAACCGAAAGTTATCGGAACAAGTTTGTCGGTTACGACGCGAATGACACGGAGCGGATGCTCGGCGGGATTATCAAGGCTAACCGTAATAAGGTCGAGGGCGCGATAAATCTCGTCGAGATTATCGTATTCCATAGTCCTTACCGGGAGATGTTTTTCCGAATCTTCGGGAAAGTTCAGGTATTTCCGGTTTTCCGGATTACAGTAGAACAACCCGTGGAGATTCGCCTGGGTGCAATCCTCGGGAGAAAAGTCTGCAAACATCATGTTGTCATAACAGTTGAAATTGCCTTCGGCTTCTTCGATAGCTTTTTCTATCGCGAGAAGGCGCTCGCCTCTCATGGTCGAGCCTGCGCCACAAACGAAGGCAGGCCAGGAGTTGCCAGTTATCGTTGCGAGAAAAACTTCTCCGTAGGGCGAGGGGAGCTGAAAAACTTCAAGCTTCCGGCCAACGGATTTATAGAGATATTCCTTGTCTTTGACGAGGTTAATATCGCTGATTTTTGCGACGATTTTTCTCTCGGGGTCGGCCCAGAAATGCATCAGGGCGTCCCGTTCAATAAGCTCTTTCACGGCGTTCTCAGTCGCGACATGCTTGTCGAAATGAGCAGCGACACCAGAGCTGGTTGCATGAAACAGACGACTTCGAGTTTTGAACCCGAAATAAACGAGATCAACAGGGACAAGACAGGTCTTGTCGGTCCAGAAACGGCGTCCGACCACCCACGGGATAGACTGGTTACGGCTAAACTTTTTAAGTTTAGCCTTTTTCCGCGCATCTTCAGAGAGCGGAGCGTAGTTCGTCGGATCGAAACAATCGTGGCTGGCGATTTTAAGGTCGCGCATTTTTCCGGTGACAACGTTCTTCGGAGGAATCGAGCAGATATAACGCTCAAAAGCCTCGCTTATCGCCTTGGTTTTTGCCTCGGCGATGGTTTTTCCGGTTGCATAAGCAGCCTCAAGATGTTCGCCATAGACGGCGACGCCGATAAATAACTGAGGATTAACTGCGGAGCGATAAACTCGCACCCCAGTAATCGGTTTTCCGTTTCCAACAACTTCAAGTAACCTTTCGTTCATATTCCCCTCCTTTGAACAAAACAAATGTAACATCAAAAAGTAAAGGTGCGCCACAGATAAGTGGCTCAATCTTCATTATAGCACACTTCGGCAAAAAAGTCAAGCTTTATAGGGGTATGTAGCGATTCTCATAGAGAAAAGCTATGGTTTTTGTGGTTCCAGAAGGGGTTTAGGATTGTTCTGAGGCTTCTAGAGTTTCCCCCTCTAGCTCGGCGAATTTTTGAGACATGGTTGGGTTGTTTCGAGTAAGTTTTTTAATCGTGAGGTCGTCGGCTTTGTTATTTGCGAGGCGGAGGTTATTCTCGCTCGAGACGAGGGCGTCTTTGATTTTTTGGAGATGGTCGATGGTTTTATCGATTTCTTCGATTGCGGTCTTGAATTTGTCGGAGGCGAGACGATAGTTCCTCGCGAAGGCAGATTTGAACTTGTTTATGTCTTCTTCGAAGTGGGTAATATCGAGGTTTTGGTTGCGAACTTCTGCGAGTTCGGTTTTATATTTGAGGGAATTCAAGGCAGCGTTTCTCAGGAGCGTAATCATTGGGATAAAAAATTGAGGGCGGATGACATACATCTTGTCGAAACGGTGAGAGACGTCGACGATACCGGAGTTATAAAGTTCGGAATCCGATTCGAGGAGAGAAACAAGAACGGCATATTCGCAATTTTTCTCCTTTCGGTCTTTGTCGAGTTCTTTGAAGAAATCTTCGTTTTTATGCTTTGTCGCGGTTGTTTCGTTCTCGTTTTTCATCTCAAACATGATCGAGATGATTTCTGTGCCGTTTTTGTCGGCTTCACGATAAATGAAGTCACCCTTCGAACCTGAAGAACGAGAGACCGCGTTGTCCTTCTCGAAATACGCGTTTTTGAAGGCGGTTGCGCGGAGACGATTGAACTCATTTTCGCAATGCTGTTCAAGAGTCTCTCCGACCATTTTCGTTGAGAGGCGAGCCTTGAGATCTTTCAAACGCTCAATTTCTTCATCTTTCAGCTTCAGTGCGGATTCGTATTTATCCTTCGTGGAGATTTCGCGGGTTTTTGACTCGGATTCTTTGAGTTTTAACTCGTTTTCGAGGGAAGAAACGGTTTTTTCGAGATTTGCGGTCGCGGTCGAGACGGCAAGAGCTTTCTCTGTCTCGGACTTTTCGGACAGGGACTTCAATTTGAGCCGGAGCTCAGATATTTCGGAATCTTTTTCAGTTTTAAGCTTTAAGATTTCCGACTCTTTTTCGGTTTTTAGCCTAGAAATCTCGGATTCTTTTTCGGTCTTGAGTTTTATGTATTCGGAGCGAGCGGAATTTAGGCTAGCTTCGGATTTTAGTTTGTTTACTTCTTCGAGAGAATGAAGACGAGCTTCGAGCTCTTTAGAAAATTCAGCATCGCGAATTTGTTGAGAAATGTCGGCGTAACTTGTTTCGTTGATTTCGAACTCTTTCCCGCAGTTCGGACATTTTATTTCTGGCATCTTTCCTCCTGTTTTTTATATTTTATAATATTTTGGAACAGGAGGAAAGGGTGAGGGGATTGGATTTTAAGAGGAGGCAGATTAGAAATCGTCGTTTGTTTCTTCTTCGGCGTAGCGCTTATGAGTTTTTCTGATAATGATTATAAATGAGCCAACGATGAAGAAAGTTGTGATGCTCCACCAGAAGACGTCGAGCGTCTCGAACGCGTAGATGAGCGGAGAACCTTCAAGAAATGCACGGTAGGCTTCGATGACAGCTTTGTATTTTGCCATGAGGCTCGGCCCGACGAGAGTTTTTCCGTATTCAGAGAGATTATTGTAGGCAATTTGAGCGGCCTTGACGGCGGTTCTTGAATTGTAGTTTATCTGGTCGGGGTTCGGAAGTTTCGAGACCATATTCTCAAACTCGGCGACTTGGTCGAGGAGGTCGAGGGCGGAATTTATAATGGAAATTCTGCCGTTGATGTTGAAGAGGTCGCTTAGGGAGAAGTTTCCATCAAACACACCGAGAGCCTCTGCATAGCCAGACATCGCATCTTCGAGAGTAGTTTGGTCTTCGGGGCGGACGTTTTCTGGGGTGATTTCGGTCGCATGGTCATTGTTTTTGGCCTCTTCGAGAGCTTTTTCAGCTTCTTCGACGGTTTTTTCGAGGTCGTTCAACTTGTCTTCGAGGTCTTTGAGATGTTCTTTTTCTGGTTCGGTCGTATTTCCGCTATTTATAAGAGTTTCGATTTCTTCTTTCAAATCTTCGATGTCGTCTAAATCGTCTTTGTTGACGTGTTCTTTGTCGTATTCGTCAACTTTTTCTTCGACATCTTCGATTTGTTCTTTGATTTCTTCGATTCTCTGTTTGTCGCGATTAAGACTATCAAGAATTTCTTCTAGCCTTCTCTTTTCTTCTTCAGTTAAGTGGTTGTAGTTTTCTTCTTTTATCGTGCCGATCGCGTCGAGGAGAGCGTCGATTTTTTCTTCATCATCAGAAGTTACGTGATCGACATCGGGAATCGTAGCGTAAGATTCTTCGATGATTTGCATACGCTCTTCAGCTTCATCGATTTCTTCGATTGTTTCTTCGTATTCTTCTAGCTTTTCTTCGATCAGTTCTTTCTCGGCACTTTCTGGATTTTCTCCTGAGATTGTTTCGAGATTCTCGATTTCTTGTTGAATAGCAGGTTTATCGTTGATGGTTTTATGTTCGAGGTCGTCGAGGAAGTTGATTTTTCCGGTTTTTATGGTGAGTTCACTCACGTTTCCGGCCATATCCGTCACGGTTATCGTATTTGCGGAATCCTGATTCCCTGTGATATTAACTATTCCTGTCTCGGAATTTATAACTTCGCCGTTTAGCTTAATCTCTTTAATAACTTTATTGTCGGTTATGACGAGAGTTTGAGTCAGGTAATAAGTTTTTTCCGGTTCGAGTTCGTAAGTTTCTCCATTAGCAAGACCGAGGATGACTGGAGCAGTAACGTCAAGCACGATTCCGTTGGTGTTTATGATAACTTCATTTCCAGCATTGTCGGTTATTTTATAATAGACGAGAAAATCTTTTTCTGGTTCGACGGAAACCTTCCCAGAGACTGGAGTCCAAGCGATATTTTGGAGCTCTTCTTCGGTTGGTTCGTTCAAAAGTACGGCGTAATCAACAGTTCTAACGCCAGACAAATCGTCGCTTGCGGAGATTTCGAAATCTGTCGTTTTGTTCGCAAAAATTCCGAAGGTAATGTTGTTTATAAACTTTGTCCAGGAATTTTCTTCGCTAGTGATTTCTCCGGAAGGGGCGGTGCGGTCGATTTTCACTTCAGCGCTTACGATTTCGCTCTCAAGCCCGGCGGAGCTTACGGCTTTATATTCGTAAACTGTCGAATCGGTTTCTTCAACAAGGATTATTTCGTGATAATCTTTCCATTCTTCAGTTCCGGCTTCTCGGACATAAAGAGTAACAGGGCTCAGATTTTCAGCAACATTTCTCGCAGTCAAATCAACAGCTTCATTCGTCCAGGTCCCGAGTTCGTAACCGTGAGAATCAACTTCAACAACAGGTCTCACAGGATCTATGTTTCTATATGTTACGACTTTGTCTGTCGTGTTTCCAAAGGAGTTTGTTGCGCGGAAGATATAAGTTCCATTCTCCGTGATGTCTGCAACGGTGTTTTCTCCATCAGTCAACTTCTCCCAAGTCTGGCCGCCATCTTTCGAGACGGAGATTTCGGAGACTTCAAAACGGTTGGACGCGGTTATGCTCGCTTCATCGAACGGAATCCATCTTTCAGTTTCGGAGACAACGTTGATTTCAGGGAAAGTTGTTCGACGGATTTCTTCCTCTTCTTGTTCGGCGATGTCGTCCAAAGCGTTTTCGATTTGCTCAATCTTTTCGAGGATTTCTTCGATTTCTTCGTCGGTATAGTTAGTCCCGAACTCGTCGAGGGCGTTTTCGAGGTCTTCCTTAGCTTTTTCTAAATCTTCCTTGTCGTCTCGGGTGTATCCTTCGGGGATAATTGGATCGACCTTGTTAATATTTTCGGTATGTTCGGCTTCGACTGCGTCGTCTATTCGGTCGAGAAGTTCGTTGATTTTGTCGAGTTCTTCTTGGACTGTTTCTCTTTCTTCGTCGGTTAAGTTATCTCCGCCGAGAAGCCCCTCTGCGATTTCCTTCAGGTCTTCTAGTTCTTCTTTGTCACTGGTTTTAATAACTTCTGTGTCGGTGTCGTTGACGATGTCGAGTTGTTCTTCTTTTTCTTCGACTTCGTCGAGGCGTTTCAACTTTTCTTCGAGTTCTTCTTTTTCGGTTACGAGATTGTTGATTTCTTCAACAGTCAAGTGGTTCCCGTCTTCATCCAACGTATCTTTAACTTCTTCAAGAAGGTTCTCGATTGTTTCGCGGTCGTCAGAGGTAACATGATCTATATCTGGAATCTCTTCCCCTCGATTATGCTCGTCTTTAATCTCTTCTTCGAGTTGATTGATTTTATCGACGAGATTTTCGTAAAGCTCTTCTAGTTCGTCGATAACTTCTTTTTCTTCGTCGGAAGCATGATCCCCTTCGTTATCTTCGATTTCTTCAAGCTTCGTTATGACTTCTTCAAGGGCTGGTTTATTGTCGGTTTTATAATTATCTTCGTTAATACCGAGGTCGTAATCGCCAATATTTCCGAGGTTTATTGTTAAAGTTGTTTCGTTCCCGGCTTTATCGAAGGCTACGATATTATATTTTCCATCTTCGGCTCCGGAAAGGTGAATAATGTTTGTTTCACTTAGCGGGGTCTCTGTGCCGTTAATAACGATTTTTTCAAGAGCCTTATTGTCGGTCACGATAATATCATGAGCGAGATAATATGTTTTTCCGTCTTCGAGGTCGTAGATATTTTCTGCGTTAGCATAACCTTGAATAAGCGCTTTCGTCGTGTCGAGGACAATTCCGTCGGTGTTTATGACGGAAACATTTCCAGCATTGTCGGTTATTTTATAATAGAGGATAAAATCTTTCTCAGGATTAATTCCGACGGGTTGTTCGGAGACATCTCGCCAACCTTCGGCGGACTCGGCGGATTCTTTACTATTAAAGACTTCTTCAGAAACGAGATATTCAACCTTATTCACGCCTGACAGCTCGTCATTCGGGGCGATTTCGAAATATGTGGTTTTGTTAAAGAAGAGTCCGAAAGTGATTTGGTTTAAGAATTTATTCCAGGAATTTTCTTCGCTGGAGATTTCTCCGGTCGGAGCGGTTGAATCCTTCTTCAAAAGAACTTCAACGACATCGCTTTCGATTCCCGCCTCGCTAACGGCTTTGAAATAGTATCTTTCTCCTTCGACAGAAGTTTCTCCGTTATAGACAACTTCTTTTCCTTCAACCCAATTAACTTGGTCGGTCGAATGGTAATACTTCGTTTCGCCAACATTAACCGTTACGCTTTCTGCGGTTAGAGTTATTGGCTGGTTTGTCCAGGTTCCTTCTTCGTAACCGTGAGTGTTTACGGTTATAATCGGTTTCTTAGTATCAAGACTATTGTAAGTTATACAAGATTTATCGCTAACATTATCATAGATATCGGTCGCACGATAACAATAGGTCGCGTTCTCGGTAACATCTTTCTCGGCTCTGTCTCCTTCGACGATAACATTCCATGTTTCCCCGCCGTCAAGGGACTCTTCAATGTTTTTAACTCCGGAAATGTCGGTCGCGGTAATTATAAGATGATCGCTGATTTGAATAATGTTTGGTTTTCCGTCAAGCGTAACTTCTGGAGGGACGGTTTCGTTCAAAGTATGAAAGTCGACAACTTGACTACTGATGCTCTGGCCTTCATTGTTTTCGGCCCTAACACGGGTGTAATAAGTTGTATCTCCCGTCAACCCTTCAGCAACTAGATTCGTTGAGTTGACTAATCGGTTATTGTAATCTGGCAAAATGTTTTTGAACTCTGGATCGAGAGCTACATCAAGACGATAACTTGTTGCGTTCGGGACGGCATCCCAAAAGATATTCGCGGTTGTTTCTGTAACATTATTGACGTAAATTACTTCGACTGGATTCGGCGCAGAAACGTTGACCATGCCGGTTATGGCGTAAATGCCACAATAAATTCCGGAAATGTTGCTAGAATCGTTCCTTCCGGTCAAAACAAGATCGATGGAACTGACAAGCTTTTTAGAGTCCACGCGAATGTTTGCGGATTGGAGGTACGGAGCGCCGTCGGTCTCACCCTCATAAATATAGGAGGAAGATGTAGAGCTCGAACCTCTCCCAGAGCTACCCGAAGAACTTTTTACAACTTGGCGACGGGCGAGATTCGGCCATTTATAAACACCTTCGACAGGGGTCGAATCGTACCAGTCATAGAGGCGATAAGATGTTTCGTCGACGGAGCCGTCGGTGTAGTTGACGCGGACGGCAAAGTTCGCATAGTTCCCTTCTCCGGGACCGCCGGCTGTTCCAAGAACGTAAAGTTTTTCGTAAGCACCAATAGTGTCGAGATTAATCGTGGTGGAGGCGTGATTTTCGTAGAGGCGAATAGTGTCATTCCCGTCGTAGTTGCTGGGTCCAGTCCAGCTCATATTATAAGGAACACCATCAATAGAAAGAGAACCGGATGGGTCAAGCCCGCCGGCGGACTTTTGAGAGGCAGAATAGAAGGCAGCCCAAGCGTCGAGACCTTTCGCAGCGACGACAGTATCGAAGCTTTCAGACGCACCCCAAATCGAGTTTCCGTTCAAAGAATTGGAAGAGATTTTAAGGGATTCGTAATGGCTACTCGCGGCAGTCGAGGGTCTTTTCTTAAAAACAAAAAGCGACCCAAAAATAAGGCCGACCGCTAAAAATGATAATAAAATGGTTTTTATTCTTTGTTTCATTTTACCTCCAAAATACTCCACATGTTTATTGTATATAAATCCTTAAAAAGTGTCAACGCTTTTAAAAAACGCGAAAATATGATATTATATATAATATATATGAACAGAGTTCCACTTGCGGAGAGAATGAGACCTGAAAAACTTTCTGATGTCGTCGGACAGGACGAAATTATTGGCGACGGGAAAATTTTAACAGAAATCTTGCGCAAGGGAGAACCGGTTAACTTGATTTTTTGGGGGCCGCCTGGAACCGGAAAAACTACGATGGCGAAAATCCTCGCGAAAGAATACAATGCGGATTTTGTTGAGATTTCTGCAGTTACGAGCGGAAAAAAGGATATAGAGCAGGTTGTTGAGCGAGCAAAACAAAATTGGAATCTAAAAATTCGCACAGTTCTGTTTGTGGACGAAATTCACAGGTTTAATAAGGCGCAACAAGATGCGTTTTTGCCTCATGTTGAGTCGGGTTTGATAATCCTCATCGGGGCAACGACAGAAAATCCGAGTTTTGAAGTTATTTCTCCGCTTCTTTCGAGGTCGAGGGTCGTCGTTGTTTCTCCACTTTCTAAAGAAGCGATAAAACAAGTTATACGACGCGCCGGAGAGAAAGAAGGATTCTCGGATAAGTTGACGGAGGAAGGAATAGATTATCTCGCTGAGCTTTCCGGAGGAGACGCTAGGAGTGCGCTCGGAGATTTAGAACTTGCACTCAGCCTCGCAGAAGACAAAATCGACGCTGAAGTCGTCAAGACCGCTGCGGGGAAAAAGTTGCCTGGATACGACAAGAAGGGCGACATGCATTATGACAATATTTCCGCTTTCATTAAGTCTATGCGAGGAAGCGACGTTGATGCTGCGCTTTATTATCTTGCGAGAATGGTTCAGGCGGGAGAAGACCCGAAGTTTATCGCGAGAAGAATGGTTATATTTGCAAGCGAAGACATCGGACTTGCTGGGAATGGAGCACTTTCGCTCGCTACAGCTTGTTTTCAGGCGGTCGAGAGGGTCGGGATGCCGGAGTCGGGACTTATTTTAGCGCATACAGCCATCGCTCTAGCGAAGTCAAAGAAGAATAGAGACAGCGCGAACGCGTGGTTTGCAGCGCAGAGCCTTGCAAAAAAATCGATGGGGCTTCCGGTTCC
The DNA here is from genome assembly GCA_017545595.1 of Candidatus Saccharimonadota bacterium. Taxonomy (GTDB): domain Bacteria; phylum Patescibacteriota; class Saccharimonadia; order Saccharimonadales; family Saccharimonadaceae; genus Nanosyncoccus. The sequence goes on from JAFWLO010000012.1 coordinate 117,340, forward strand.
GATTTGGCTTAGGAACGCTCCGACAAAGCTCATGAAAGAACTCGGGTATGGCGAGGGGCAAAAATGGGAGGCTGGATTTCATCTCGACAAGAATTATCTCCCTGATGAGATAAAAAACGAAAAGTTGTTTGTTCCGAGCGGACCAGACAAAGACCCGAACCATTCCTAGATTCCTGATTTTGACGTCACAGAAAATATAGATTATAATAAGTTTACCTTAGACCCGTTTGGGCCTGACAGTATATATATTATATATAACAAGTTAGGAGAAAAAAATGGCTGATTTTAACAAAGTGTTGACGCCTGGAGATTATGAAAAAGGCGAGCTTAACGTCGTTATCGAAATCCCGACAGGCTCGAATCATAAAATTGAGTGGGATCGAGAGCACGCTTGTTTTATGCTCGATAGAGTTGAGCCGATTGCTTTTGCGAAGCCTTGCAACTATGGATTTATTCCACAAACTATCGATGAAGACGGTGACGAACTCGACGCGCTCGTTATTACTGATCAGCCACTCACGACTGGGATTTGGCTCAAGACTAGGATTCTTGGGGTTATGAAATTTGTTGACGGCGGGGAAGTTGACGACAAAATCATCGTTGTTCCAGAAGACGACAGAAACAACGGAGACAAATATCAGACGCTTGAAGATTTGCCAAAACAACTTATTGAACAAATTAAATTCCACTTTAACCACTATAAAGATTTAAAGAAACCTGGAACGACCGAGGTTAAAGAATTCGCTGACGTAAAAACCGCGAAAAAGGTCATCAAGGATTCTATCGAGCGATATATCGAGGCGCACCCAGAACTTAGGGTTAAAAAAGAGTTCGATGCGACTGTTGACGACGCAAAGGAAGCGCTCAAAAACGGAATAGATGCCGCGAAAAAAGCAATAAAAGAAGCAACAAAATAAAAAAATAATCCCCTCCGGGGGATTATTTTTTATAGTTCGGAGATTTTAACGCGTATTTGAGAGGCGGTGTCACGGTCGCGGACGGTTACGGTGTCATCTTCGAGAGAATCAAAGTCAACAACGACGCATTTAGGGGTGCCGATTTCGTCTTGCTTTCGGTAGCGCTTTCCGATATTCCCGGAATCGTCCCAGGTTACGAAAGTGTATTTCTGTTTAATCTGATCATAGACAGCCTTGGCCTTTTCAACGAGTTCGGGCTTGTTTTTCAGGAGCGGAGAAACGCAGAATTTATATGGGGCGAGAGCTTCGGGAAGCTTCAGAACGGTGCGGGTTTCGTCCTTTCCTTCGACTTTTTCTTCGGAGTAGGCGGAAGAGAGAATGGCAAGCAGAACACGCTCGACGCCAATCGACGGTTCGATAACATGAGGAACAAAAGCTTCTTTCGTGAGTTTGTCGCGATATTCCATAGACTTTCCTGAGGCGCGCTCGATGTTTTTAAGGTCGAAATCGGTGCGGTAGGCGAGACCCATCAATTCTTCTTCGCCGTTAGGATAGTTAAACATGATATCGACAGTTCGATCGGAATAATGCGCACGGTCAGAAGCTTCAACTTCGACGTCGGTCAAGTCGGAAGGAGAGAGGCCAAAGATATTCTCGAGAAAATCGTGCGTTTCTTTCAGGAGTTTTTCGAACTCGGGTTTCCAGGAATCGGGACGAACGAAATATTCGATTTCCATTTGGGAACATTCGCGGTCGCGGAGAATAAAATCGCGGGGAGAGATTTCGTTGCGGAAGGCCTTTCCCTGTTGAGCAATCCCGAAGGGAATATCAGGATAGAGTGTGTCAACGATGTTTTTATAGTTTGTGAAAATTCCTTGAGCAGTCTCGGGGCGGAGGTAGGCGGTGGACTTTTCGACAAGAGCCTTCGAATCTTCACTGGAAAAATCATCAGGAAGCACAGCGCCGACGTGAGTCGAGAACATCATGTTGAACTTACGGATTTCTCCCCAGTTTTCTTTCCCACAAGTCGGGCATTTTAGATGGAGAGAACGAAATTCGTCGGTCGAAACGGATTCGGAGAGTCCGTCGGCGAGTTTATCTGCGCGAAAACGGCCGTGACATTCTTTACATTCGACTAGAGGGTCGGCGAAGGTCTTCGTGTGGCCGGAAGCAACCCAAGTTTGAGGGTTCATGAGGATTGCGGCATCGACACCAAAGATGTCGTCGCGCTTTTCTACCCAGAAATTCCACCAGAGATCCATGATATTCTTTTTTAGCATGACGCCGAGAGGCCCAAAGTCCCATGTTCCAGCGAAACCTCCATAAATATCGGAGCCGGGAAAAATAAATCCACGACGTTTGCAGAGACTAACAATATTATCCATTTTTGACATATATATATTATATAACAATTTTAGGGATTGTGGGAGTTGCTAATCCGGTTTATTGTTTTTCCGATATGAAGGATGGTCGGGAGTTTTGTCGAGATGTCGTTCACTCGAGAAACGGTTTTTAAGTCGGAGCTTAAAATCAAGCGCATGAGTTTTATCTCTTCGGGACCGACATTTCCTCCGAGCTGTTTCCTGAGGGCGGATTCGGTCGAGTCCCAGACGTAGGAGCAGAACGGATCGAGCTTTGCGCCTTCGACGTCTTTTATGAGGTTTATCTGTTCTCCGCCGACCCGGGCGAAGTTGAACCAAAACCAAGTTTCGACAAGTTCGGGATTTACACCGGCGTTCAGAGCGGCGAGAATTTGTTCCAGGAGGTCAAAATATTCCGGCCCAGAGGCGTTTTCGCAGGCGGAACCGATTTTTTTCATGACGAAAGAGGCAAGTTCTAGCTCGGAAAGGTTATAAACGATGTTTCCGAAGTGTTCGAGCATACGCGCGGAGGTCAAAACGCAGAGGCGATTGTTCAGACCTTCGTGGAGGGTGATTTCTGAGACGCAAAAAAGTTCAACTCCGCCCGCGAGCTTTGACTTTTCCTTCCGGACACCCTTCGCTATCGCCGAAACGGGGCCTTCTTTCGTGAGGAAATTAATAATTCGGTCAGCTTCGCCAAAATTAGTGCGCCTGAGAACAATTGCACGCGTTCGTATATCGTTCGACATAAAGTTTAACTTCTTCCGGTTTCATTTCTTCTTTATTTAGTATAGCTCTTATCCCGTAAAGTTTCAAATTGAACTCAACCAGCCTCAAGCTTGTCACGAGAATAATGGGAATTTTCGAGGTGTCGGGATAGGACGAGATTTCGTTCAAAAACGTAAAGCCATCGGGGCCGGGGAGGAGAACATCAAGAAAGATTAGGCTCGGGAGCGGGGCTTCGAGGGCGTTCATGGCGTCGATTGCGTTTTTGAAAATATCTACTTTTAGGTTTTTTGAGACTTTTTTTACGGAATTTTTTATGCACTCAGCAAAAAGTTCATCGTCGTCGATTATGAAAATTCTTTCCTTCGAGTTTTTTAAACTTGTTGTCATGATTTTTAAATTTGAGGTTATGTTAGAAAAGCCGAGCTTGGCGGGAAACTGGGAGGTCAACAAAAAAACTGGTCCCGTCGCGATGACGGATAGCGCCGAGGCGCGCGTGCATGAAATCGGCAAATTTTGAGGCAATAAAAAGTCCAAGCCCAGACGAATCAGGACGAAAGGAGATGTCAACTGGAGCGCGGAGAGAGCCGGAAGTAAACTCGCGATAAACGTTCGCGGGGAGACTGGGGCCATAATCGCGAACAAGAACGCGGACAGACTGATTCTTATCCTTGATAATGAGGCGAGAAGTCGATTCGGAACTGGAATATTTGACGGCGTTCGAACAGAAATTGTAGATGATAGAAAACAGAAGGTCGTGGTTTGCGACGACGAGCCGAGAGCGGTTCGAATAGGCTCGCTCGAGCTTCTTTGAGTTTGAGAGAAAAAGATTTTCTAGTTCCCTTTCGACCTCGTCGCAGACGTTGCGGACTGCGACGGGTTCGGTTTCGAACAGACCTTCTTCGAGGCGGGCGATTTTCGCTAGGTCGGAAACCTGCTTCAAAGTTCGTTCGGAAACTGAGACGATTTTTTTCTGATATTTTTCGACTTCTTTAGGGTCGTTTGGATCGAGACAGAGGGCGAGTTGACGCATGAGCACCAGGGGCGCTTTCAGTTCGTGCGCCGCAACAAGAATACCATTTACCTCCAAATCCATGTATTTTATTATAGCACGCTAGAGGGGAAACTAGCTGATGATTTTATCGATGATTCCGTAAGCAAGAGCTTCTTCGGCAGACATCCAGTTGTCGCGATCCATATCTTTTTCTACCTGCTTCAAATCTTTTCCGGTGTTCTTCGCGAACATTTCGGCGAGGCGTTTTTTAAGGAAGATGCCTTCTTTAAGCATAATCTCTTGGTCGGTGATTTTCCCCTCTGTTCCGGAGGAAGGTTGGTGAATCATGATGCGGGCGTTCGGAAGACAATAGCGATGACCCTTTGCGCCAGAGGAAAGGAGCATAGCTCCCATGGAGGCTTGGAGGCCGATACCGATGGTTTCGACGTCAGGCTCGACGTAGTTCATCGTGTCGATAATAGCGAGGCCGTCATAAACAGAGCCGCCGGGAGAGTTGATGTAGAGTTTGATAGGCTTTTTCGGGTCTTCGTGGGCGAGAAAGAGAAGTTGGGCGACGACGAGGTTCGCTGTGTGGGAGTTTACGTCTTCGCCGAGAAAAATGATTCGGTCGTTTAGGAGACGGGAATAAATATCATAGGCACGTTCACCGCGGTTTGTTTCTTCGACGACGGTCGGGACGAGATAATCACTCGTCGTCGAGTTTTTAAAGTTTGTCGACGTGTTTTTAAAACTCGAGGGTGAGTTTTTGAAACTTGCCGACGTGTTTTTGAAGTTTGTTGAGTAGTTTTTTAAGCTAGTCATCATGTTCCTTTCTTTGAGTTAGTTTAGCGATTCGGGCTTTGAATTTGAGTTTACGAGATTTTGGAGGTTGTTGCTACGGAGGATGTTTGAATTGTATTCGTCAACCTTAGCGTTGTATGCTTCGATTAGACGGCCGAGTTCGGAATAAAGCGCGTCGAGCTCACTCGCGGTCGCGAGAAGTTCGTTCCGACGAGTATTAAACTCATAATCCGAGGAAAAACAGCCCGGAATGTTTGCGCAAGCGTTGAAGGAATCGACTTCGGAGTTAAACGCGTAGGAGCGGGATTCGTATTCGGCGGATTTTTGGTCGATTTCGAGTTTTTCCGACTCAAGAGCAGAGCCTAGGGATTCGATTTTTTCGTTCAGTTCTTCGAACGGGGCGATATAGGAGTTATAAAAATCGACGATAGAATCTTGGTCGGTGAAGATTTCGGAGTAATGCGACTCGAGCTCGGCAGGAAGGGTTTTTATTTGGGTCGCGGAGCGGACATAGAGCTCGTCGATACGCTCGGATTCGTCGTAAGTCGCGAGAGAATCTTTAAGGGCGGATTCGTTGAGAGAGTAGGTTTCTTCGAGAAGAGGGATAAGGCGGGATTTTTCCGCGTCGGAGAGACGATACCAGACTGCATGAAGGAGCTCGTGGGCGGTCGTCGCTTCGCGAAAGCCGGCGAGCTCGGGGTCGGAGATGTTATAGACGAAAATCTTGTCGGAAGTATAACAGCCATAAACGGCGATGTCGGGGTCGGACGAGCTACAGTCGGAGTTGAATTCGTCGCGAGAATCGAGGCGAGGGTGGGTCGCGTTAAAAATTCGGAGAGCGCGAGGAGTCAGGCCGAGACTGTCGCGGATTTCTTGCATATCGGCAGAGGGGGAGTAGGACGAGGCTTTTACAAAATCGAGGAGAGGAATTCGGTTGAAATAGAGCGCGACTAGAACGACAAGGAGAAAAATCGAGAAGAAAACCGAGAAAAAATGAGACTTTTTAGGCATGTTCGACTCCGAGTTTTAGAGTTTTCGTCGCGGGGGTTTCGGACGGAAGTTTAAGCTCGGAAGATGAGGTTGGAGTTGAAGATTTTTTGGACTTTTCTTTTTCGAGGGAGATGACGGCAACGTCGCCTTTTTTAAGGTCGCCCTTTATAATGGCTTCGGAAAGGAGAGATTCGACATTGTCTTCGATTGCGCGACGGAGCGGGCGAGCGCCGTTTTTGTGGTCGTAGCCGAGACTGATAAGGTAGTCTTTTACGCCGTCTTCAAGCTTTAGGCCGAGGTTTTTCGAGCCGAGACGCTTTTTAAGGTCGGAAATGAGGTTATCGAAGATGCGGTTGACGTCTTTTTCTTCGAGAGCGCGGAAGACGAGAATAGAATCGAGACGGTTGATGAGTTCGGGGCGCATGGATTTTTTTAGGGCTTTCATGGCGTATTCTTTCGACTCTTCGTATTCGCGGTCGAGTTCGGCTCTCGACTTCTTTCCGGATTTCTTCTCCATAAAGCCGAAGGAATCTTCGCGATAAGCTTCGTTTGCGCCGAGGTTTGAAGTTAGGATAATAATCGTGTTGTTGAACTTGACTTTTGTGCCTTGACCGTCGGTCAGGACGCCGTCCTCGAGAATTTGGAGGAGCATGTTGAAGACGTCGGGGTGGGCCTTTTCGATTTCGTCGAAGAGAACGACGGAATAGGGGCGACGTCGGACGGATTCGGTCAATTTTCCGCCGTCGTCATAACCAACATAGCCAGCAGGGGCGCCAACGAGACGAGAAACATTGTGTTTTTCTCCAAATTCGGACATATCGATTTTTATGAGGGCGTTTTCTCCTCCAAAAACTTCGCGAGCGATAACTCGGGCGAGTTCGGTTTTTCCGACGCCGGTCGGACCCATGAAGAGGAAGGAACCGATTGGGCGAGAAGGGCTAGCGATTCCGGAGCGTCCACGACGAATAGCTTTCGAAACAGCAGAGACGGCTTCGTCTTGACCGATGATAGACTGTTTTAGGTGGTCCTCGAGGTGGGCGAGGAGTTCCATTTCGTCTCCGTGGACTTTAGAGACGGGAATTCCGGTTTTAAGGGAGACGGCAGTCGCGAGGTTTTCTTCGGTCAGAACAGGGGTTTCTTCGTCGGTTATGCCCTTTTTCTCGAGTTCTTTGATTTTTTCTTCGACACGAGAAAGCTCGGTTTTATACTCGGCGGCCTTTTTGTAATCGTCCTTCTCGGCGGAAGCGGTCATTTTTTCTTCGAGAGAGCCACGTTCGATTTTAAGCTTTTTAAGTTCTCCGCCACCCTTTTTGTCGGCTTCGACCTTAGCAATCGCAGAAGCCTCGTCGATAATGTCGATAACTTTGTCGGGCATGAAGCGGTCGTTGATGTAACGGCCGGACATGGTGATTGCGGTCTCGAGGATTTCGTCAGGAATGACGACGGAATGGTGTTTTTCGTAATGAGACTTGATTCCTTTTAAGATTCGGAGGGTAATAAGCGGGGAAGGTTCTTCGACGATGACGGTCTGGAAGCGACGGGAGAGGGCTTTGTCTTTCTCGATTCCCTTTCGATATTCGTCGAGAGTCGTCGCGCCGATCAAACAGAGTTTTCCGCGAGAGAGGGCAGGCTTTAAGATGTTCGCAGCATCCATCGTTCCTTCGGAGGAGCCAGCGCCAGAGAGGAGGTGAAGTTCGTCGATGAAAAGGATAACAGAATCGTCAGAGACAGCTTCTTCAATAATGCCGTTTATACGTTCTTCGAATTCGCCACGGAATTTTGTGCCGGCGAGAAGAGAGGAAAGATCAACTTGATAAATGTGCTTTCCGATAAGATGGGAGGGGACGTTGTTTTTGACGATTCGTTCGGCGAGACCTTCGACAATGGCGGTTTTCCCGACACCTGCTTCGCCAATCAAGACGGGGTTCGACTTTGTTCGGCGAGAGAGGACGGTGATTACGCGTTCGATTTCGCGGTCACGGCCAATGACGTTGTCGAGCTTTCCAGCGCGAGCGAGCTCGGTCAAGTCTTCTCCGAAGCGAGAAAGCCAGCGAAGAGAGGATTTTTTAGCGTATTTTTTCTTTTCTTTTTCGTTTTTTATCTTTTCAGCGGCTTTTTCGGAAAGATCTTCGATTTCTTGAGCGAGCTCGTCGAGGTCGACTCCGGCGCGGGAGAGCATATTCGCGGCGTTGGAATTTGTTTGATTGATGATGGCGTAGAGGATATGTTCGGTTCCAATCGTTTCGAGGCCGGCCTCTTGGACGAAATTATGAGCCATGCGAAGAGTCAAAAGGGCGGATTCGGAAAGGGACATCATCGCCATCATGCCTTCTTTAGGCGTGTCGACGGGGGTGCGGTTGAGAGCTTTTTCTAGGTCGGAGAGGGAGACGTTCCAGGAGAAGAGCAGGCGAGCAGCTTCGGAAGTGTCTTGGGCGAGGACGCCAAGAAGAAGATATTCGGTCCCCATGAAACCGTTGTTGTAGCGTTTTGAGTAATAATCGGCCTTTTGGAGAGCGAAACGGGCGTTCTCGGAAAGTTGATTCATGATTTCAGAAAATTCATCTTGCATAACCCTATTATAACAAAAATAAATTAGCACTGTCAAGCGGAGAGTGCTAATTTATTTATAAAACAAAAATCCCCCCTCTTCAGGGGGATTTTGGGAAAGTTGTTATTTGATAACTTTCGTAATAACGCCAGAACCGACGGTTTTTCCGCCTTCGCGGATAGCGAAGCGGTCTTGTTCGTTCATCGCGACAGGGGCGAGAAGTTTGACGTTGAAGGTGACTTGGTCGCCTGGCATGACAATTTCTTTGTCTGCAGGAAGTTCGACTTCACCAGTGACGTCGGTCGTACGGAAGTAGAACTGAGGCTTGTAACCCTTTGCGAAAGGAGTATGGCGGCCACCTTCTTCTTTCTTAAGGATGTAAACCTGAGCTTTAAATTCGGTATGAGGAGTGATGGTTCCTGGTTTAGCGATAACCTGACCACGCTCGATTTGTTCGCGTTCGATACCGCGGAGGAGAAGTCCGGCGTTGTCGCCAGCTTGACCTTGATCGAGGGTTTTATGGAAGGCTTCGATACCAGTCACGACGGATTTTTGAGTGTCTCTAAGGCCGACAATCTCAACTTCGTCGTTGATGTGGACAACGCCCTGTTCGATACGACCAGTCGCGACAGTGCCACGACCTTTGATAGAGAAGACGTCTTCGATAGGCATGAGGAAAGGCTTGTCGAGATCGTGTTCAGGGATGTCGAAGTATTCGTCCATGGCCTTGACGAGATCCATGATGGCTTGTTCGTTTTCCGGATCACCTTCGAGGGCTTTTGTTGCGGATCCTTTGATGATAGGAGCGTTGTCACCGTCGAAACCGTATTTGTTCAATAGTTCGCGGACGTCCATCTCGACGAGTTCGACGAGTTCAGGATCGGCGAGGTCCATTTTGTTCAAGAAAACGATGATTTTAGGAACGTTAACTTGGTGAGCCAAGAGAACGTGCTCGCGGGTCTGAGGGAGCGGACCATCGTTCGCGGCAACGACGAGGATAGCACCGTCAACTTGCGCAGCACCGGTAATCATGTTTTTGATGTAGTCGGCGTGGCCCGGCATATCAACGTGGGCGTAGTGACGTTTTTCAGATTCGTATTCCTGATGAGAGGTCGCGATGGTGATGCCACGGGCCTTTTCCTCAGGAGCGTTGTCGATTTGGTCGTAAGCGACAGGTTTGTTGACATCGCTAGGGAGTTTTTTTGCTAGAACTGCCGTGATAGCGGCGGTGAGGGTCGTCTTTCCGTGGTCGACGTGGCCCATGGTCCCAACATTGATGTGGGGTTTGGAACGGTCAAAATTTGCCATTCGTTATTTTCTCCTTTTTATTAAATCAAATTCTCACGAGCACTAATAAAAACCAGCTCCGAGACTCTACAAGAATATTTTATACCATTTTTTCTTCGAAGTAAAGGTTTTCTAAAAGAAAAACCCCTCGAGGAGAGGGGTTTAGAGCTATTTAAGACCGTAGTTTTTCGGTCCATAGTCATAGTTCGGGACGAAAAGTCTCTGGAGGTTGTAGCCCGGACGCGGACGGCGATAGATGTCGGAACCGACAATCATTTCGTTTCCGGCGGAGCCGTAATAATTATCGTAACAGCCAGCGCTATTAAAAACGGCCAGAAGCGCGCGTCCGAAAGCGACAATCATGAGACGCTCCTCGTATCGAGGATTTACGGAGACGTCAACGACGATATTCTTCTTCTTGTTGACGAGCTTTTTCAGAATCAGACCTTCAGCCTCACCCTCTTTTAAGATGAGTCTTCCTCGATGGTCAGGGGTCGAATTTGTCTGATAGACCTCCGAACGCAAGACGTTCATGAAGTCCTCACAACGGCGCGCAAGGGCACCTTCGAACACGACCTGGTCGAAACGCGAGTGCCGACAATTCTTCTCGAGAGCTTTGACAATACTCTTTCTCGTAAAGAAAAAATCAACCTGTTCGGCGCGTGGCCGAATCTGAGGTTCGCCGGTCAGGGGACGCTCGAAGAGAGTAACCTTGACGTTGCCACTCGAGTCAATGAAGGTTTTCCAATACCATATAAATGGATGGATAACCTTCTTGCCCTTGTCATAGTCCATTTTATCGGGCCTTCCGATTCCTCTCTGGGCGGGATAAGAGCGATCTGCCATTGTTGCGGATAAAGCCATAAGGCACCTCCTTTTTAAAACACTCTTCAGATTCTGGAACCCCGAGTTTGGGGGTTAACGTTATCAGATATTGAGGCGCTCGGGTTTTGAATCCCACTCAGGGATGCTACTTCCCTTGTAGGGGATTCCGGGGCCGCGGAGATTGTTGACATACGTCGTCATAACATCAACATAGACATTATACATCTCTCGGCCATGCCCAAAGAATTTCGAGTTTTTATCCTTATCGCATTTTTTGAGGCGACGAAGATAACGTTCGGCGATGAAACTCTTTGTGTGGCCTTCACGGACCACGGTTTTGGCATCTTTTTCTGCCTTGTTAAAAACAGTTTCTAGTAGTTCTTCTCTTTTGGACAACATGCTACAATTCCTCCTTTTTAAAGTACAAAACTAGGTTATAAGTCTATTATAGCACAAGCTTGATTTTTTGTCAAGAGTATAGCACAAAAACAGCCCTTTTCGGGGCTGTTTTTGGGGATTTTTTCTCTGCTCAAGCGGATTTTGTGAGATTTTTGACGTTTATCCCACAGAGAGCCTTAGAGACGAGTTATTTTGCGTTGCGCTTCTCTATAATTTCTTGAGCTACGTTAGGCGGGACTTCCTCATAAGCGTTAAGCTCCATAGAGGAGGCGGCACGACCTTGAGACATAGAGCGGAGGTCGGAAGTGTAGCCAAAGAGGTTTGCTAGAGGACAGAAGGCGCGAATGACCTTAGTTCCGCCTGGGAGATCTTCCATTTCGTCGATTCGGCCACGGCGAGAGTTTATGTCGCCGATAACGTCACCCATGAACTCTTCTGGGGTCGTGATTTCAAGCTTCATGACCGGCTCGAGAAGAACTGGGGAAGCCTTCTTGATACCTTCGCGGGTCGCGAGGGAGCCAGCGAGTTTGAAGGCGAGTTCGGAGGAATCGACATCGTGGTATGAACCGTCATAGAGGGTCGCTTTGACATCGACGACAGGGTAGCCCGCAATAACGCCACCGTTCAAAGTTTCTTCGATTCCCTGTTGGACAGGCTTTCGGTATTCTTGAGGGACGACGCCACCTTTAATCATGTCGATAAATTCAAAGCCCTTTCCAGGTTCGTTCGGCTCGAATTTAACCCAGACGTCGCCATATTGGCCACGACCACCGGATTGTTTGATGTGCTTTCCTTGCGCTTCGGCAGTTCCGCGGATAGTTTCGCGATAAGCGACTTGAGGAGCACCGGTGTTTGCTTCGACGTTGTGTTCCTTTTTGAGGCGGTCGATAATAATCTCGAGATGGAGCTCGCCCATACCGGAGATAATGGTTTGGCCGGTTTCTTCGTCGGTGTGAACACGGAAGGTCGGATCTTCTTCGGCGAGTTTAGAGAGACCGAGGGCCATTTTTTCTTGGTCGGACTTTGTTTTCGGCTCAACGGCGATGGAAACTGGAGGATCAGGGAATTCGATGGACTCGAGACGGATAGGATGAGCAGGATCACAGATGGTCGTTCCGGTCGTGGTGTCTTTAAGACCGACAACAGCGGCGATGTCGCCAGCGCCAACTTCGGAGATTTCTTCGCGTTTGTCGGCAAACATACGGACGATACGACCGACGCGTTCTTTGTTTCCGGTCGAGGCGTTAAGGATATAGGAGCCAGATTCGAGCTTTCCGGCGTAAACGCGGATGAAGATGAGCTTCCCGACAAAGGGGTCGGTCGCGATTTTGAAGGCGAGGGCGGTCAGAGGCTCAGAATCGTCGGCTTTTCTGACGACTTCTTCGCCGGATTTCGGGTCGATGCCGACGGTTTGGCCTTGGTCGCGATCAAGAGGAGAAGGAAGATAATCAGCGACAAGATCGAGGACTTTCTCGACGATAACGCCACGTCCGTCTCCGCCGGTGACGAGATAAAAGTCGCCGTCAAGAACGCGCTTTCGGAGGGCGGATTTTAGCTCTTCGACAGAGATGGCTTCTTCGCCACCTTCAAAGAATTTTTCCATCAACTTTTCGTCAGCGGAAACAGCTTCTTCGACAAGGACAGCGCGGGCGTTTTTAGCCTTTTCGAGCATATCTTCGGGAATTTCTCCAACGGTCAGCTCGTGATCAGCATAATCCTTATAGGTGTAGGCCTTCATATCGACGAGGTCAACGACACCACAGATGTCTTTTTCGAAACCAATCGGGAGATGAATCGCGACGGCGTTTTTAGAGAGGCGTTTGTGAATGGAGTCGAGGGATTTGTAGAAGTCGCCACCGATTTGGTTGATTTTATTGACGAAACAGATGCGAGGAACGCCGTATTTCGTGGCTTGGCGCCAGACCGTTTCGGACTGGGCCTCGACGCCCATTTTTCCGTCGAAGACAACGACGGCGCCGTCTAGAACGCGGAGAGAACGCTCGACCTCGGCCGTGAAATCGATGTGGCCCGGGGTGTCGATGATGTTGATTTTGTGACCTTTCCAGTAGGCCGTGACTGCGGCGGAAGTAATCGTGATTCCGCGCTCTTTTTCCTGCTCCATCCAGTCGGTCGTCGCGCCACCGGTGTCGCCCTTGACGAGGTCGATTTTATGCTTGAGGCCGGTGCGATAGAGAATAGCCTCGGAAGTTGTGGTTTTTCCGGCGTCAATATGGGCGATGATGCCGATATTGCGGAATTTTGATAGGTCTTTGACAGCGTTTGCCATATGTTTCCTTGTTATTATATTTTTTAGACATTAAAATAAAAGTTCGGTATTTATAGTAGCATAAAAAACTTGCTTTGAAAAGGGGTCGAGGACAGTGGAGGTGGCAACTCGAGGCTAGCTCTTTTCCTCAATAACGTCGAGACCGGGGAGGGGCTTTCCGCATAAAAATTCCAGGGCCGCACCACCACCAGTCGAGAGAAGAGAAAACTTCAAATCGGGATGTTCTTTCATCTGTTCTTCGGCGAAACCGGTTGTGTCGCCGCCACAGATAACAGAGGTGATTTCCGGAGATTCGCCGAGGGTTTTTAAGAAAATCGTCGAAGAAGTGGCGTAGGCAGGGTCTTCAGCCTTTCCAAGGAGGCCGTTCCAGAGGACGGTTTTTGAGGATTTTAAGGTTTCTATAAAATGATGGGTCGAGAGAGGACCACAGTCGAGTTTGTTCCCGGAGGAATCTTCATCAAAATCTTCGGCGACATAGACGTTTTCCAGAGAGGAAGTGAAACCGTCCGCAGCGATTTTTCCGCCGACGCATATGGAGTCGGCCTTGTCTTTAAAAGCATCAATAAGTGGAGACTTATCTTCGACTTTTGCTCCGCCGAGCATCAGCATAAAAGGCTTTTTTGGGGATTTTAGGAGCTTTTCGAGGCAAGATATTTCTTTTTCAAGAAGAAGACCAGCGAAGACAGGAAGTTGTTTCGAGACGGCGGAAGTTGAAGCGTGGGCACGATGAATGACGGCAAACCCGTCTTGAACAAAGACACTAGCGCCGGTCGAATCGATTATTTCGCGAATAAAATCTTCAGAGTTTTTCTCTTCTCCGGGATAAAAACGGAGATTTTCTAGGAGGAGAACACCGCCCTTTTTCATGGATTCGACAGCTTCTTCGACGTCGGGGCCAGAAACATCGTCAACGAAATCAACGGGGACGCCCTGGAGAAGTTCGGCGAGTCTTAAAGCGACCGGACGGAGAGAGAGGTCTTTGACCTTTTTCCCTTCGGGACGACCGAGGTGAGAGATGAGGATGATACGCTTCGCTCCCTTTTTTCGGAGGAGTTCAATCGTGTCGAGGCTGGCACGAATACGAAAGTCAGAGACGATTTCGCCGTTTTCTATCGGAACGTTGTAGTCGGTTCGGACTAGGACGATTTGGTTGCGAACTTTTGCGTCTTTTACGCTGAATTTATTTTCCATAAACTGTACCTTTGTTCGATTTAAATGTAACGGATTTTTATTGTGTCGGTTCCATGTTCGCGACTACGAGAGCCAGAGACAACGACAACGAGAAGTTCGGATTTTCCTTCTTCGGGTTTTAAGTAGCCGGAATTTTTTAGTTCGCGAGCTAGGTCGATTCCGTAATCATCGGAATAAGGACGGACGAAAGCAGCATTTGCGTAGGTTAGGGCGAGTTGAGAAGCGACACGGGCATCAGAGGTAACGGAAATTATAGGGAGATTCGGGCGCTCGGCGGCAAGAGCAGCAGCGGTCGCCCCAGAGGCGGTTTGACAGACGATGACGTCGGCATTGATTTTTTCGGAAAGACGAGCAGCGGCGGAGGAAATAGCGTCGTATGTCGGAGAGAAACCGACAGGGGATTCTTCGATAGGAAGGACTTTTGAGTGATTTTGAGTGTATAAAATGACCTTTTTCATGGCCTTTACGGCGTCGAGAGGGTATTTTCCGTTCGCGGTTTCGTCAGAAAGCATAACAGCGTCAGCGCCCTGGATGACGGCATTCGCGACGTCAGAGACTTCAGCTCGGGAAGGTTCGGGATTGTCAACCATAGAACCCATCATCTGAGTCGCGACGATGCAGAGTTTAGAATGCTTTCGGCAGAGGGCGATGAGTTTTCTCTGGACAATAGGGACAACTTCAGCGCCAGCTTCAACGGCCATGTCGCCGCGCGCAACCATAATCCCGTCGGAGGCTTCGACAATTTCTTCGAGGGTTTCGTCAGTTTCTATCGCCTTTTTTGTCTCGATTTTTGCGATAATCTGGGCGGTTGAGCCGTGAGAGAGGAGGATCTGACGAAGTTTGTCGATGTCGGAAGCGGACTGAACGAAAGAAAGAGCGACGTAATCGAAGTCGCGAGAAGCGCCAAATTCAATGTCGGCCATGTCTTTTTCTGTTATGATGTCACCGCCAAAATCCGTGTCGGGGAGGTTTAGACCTTTTTTAGACATAATGAACCCGTCGTTTAGAATGCGGACTTTAATCGCGGTTTTCGAGACGATTTCGATAACTTCGGATTTTATCTTTCCGTCGAACATAAAGAGAGGTTCGCCGACTTTCATGCGTTCGGCAAGGTTAAATTGGACGGGGACGGTCTTTCCACCGTCGTGAGACTCGAGGGCAGAATCAAGGATGAGTTCGTCGCCGGATTTAAGATCGAGATGATTCCCTTTTAGCTCGCCAAGGCGGATTTTAGGACCTTGAAGGTCTTGAAGAATAGAGACGGAACGCCCCTTTTTCGCGGCAGCGTTACGAATCCACGCGATTTGTTCGTCGCGTTCGAGATAGTTTCCGTGAGAAAAATTGAGCCGGCATCCGTTCACACCGGCCATAATAAGCTCGGTTATCGATTCTTCGGACATAACTGCAGGGCCAATTGTCGCAAGGATTTTAGTTCGTTTGAATAGTTTGCTCATGACTTAATCTTAACATAAAAAGTGGATTTTCTACAACGATTATGTTAAAATTACAATATGCCGACAAAAAATTTGAGAAAGACGAGAAAAAATACTGGTCTTTCGACAAAGATGAACTATAAAATAAAAAAGAAAAAATCCTCCGATACAACCAGAAAAGTTATTATCGCCGGAATTGTTGTTTCTTCTGCTATGGTTATTCTGTCGATTGTCGTTTCGGTGTTTTTTAATGATGAGGCGATTGCGCACAGAAAGTTTAATCAGCTCGTTCGAGAATACTATGAAGATTATTTTTATGACAAGATGATGGAGACAATCGAGGACGATTTAGTCGAGAAGAAACTCGCTAAATTTGCCCAGTCGGGAGTTCAGCCGGTTACGCTCAGACAAGTCCTTCTTTATCAAAACGGGAAAAACTCTGAATATAAAAAATATTTCGACACGGGCGCGTTTTATTGCGACAAAAACAACACTGAGGCGATTATTTATCCAGAGGAACCGTTCGGAAAGAAAGATTATCATATAGAATTTAAATATTCTTGTCAAAGCGAATAAAGTTTGTTATAATATAGGAGTAGTGGTCTCTTAGTATAACGGTTAGTACAACGGGTTTTCATCCCGTCAATGCGAGTTCGACTCTCGCAGAGATCACCAATTCGGAGTTGCTGCCATCGCAGGACTCTTTTTTGTTGTCTATAACGGAGAAGAGTGGGCTTAAATCGTCCGTTCCAAAAATTTTGTTCTTGATATCGAAGTGTAGGCCTTTTGGAAACAGCATTTTTTGGAACGCCTGCTTCGTCTCGAGGTCGGCGTCTTTCCAGAGTTTGGCCGGCTTGATCATAAAGTTGCATACGTAGTCGATCGTGGCTTCGTTTAGGCCTTGGTTTTGTTCCAATTTATCAATTTCTCGTCGCAGGTCTTGGCGCTTCTGCTCCAATACTTCGCTATACCTGTTCTTGTCGTCAATTGTGATCTTGCCGTCGTTAGTATATTCGCCGGTTACGATCGGCTTTAGCTTTAACCCGAGTGGCGCTTGCGATAGCCACCAGCCATAACTTACAAGAAGCGCCATATCGTCCTTAACGGTCTTCGATTTAATATTGTTGTCCAATTGGTGAACGGACAAGGCAATATTCATCATATGGCATATGAACTCACTCTTTATTTTTGCCCCTGTTTTACAATTGTTCTCTTCGTGTCTAATAGGAAGGACAAAATAAGAAAGTATATTCCGGTTAATTGATTTAGTTTGTCGCATGCTTCTGGTAATTTTATGTAATGCAACTTTCCTTTTAGTATTTTGATATGCGTCATTTGACTAGGAAGATTTATTATTATGTCTTTCTTTAGGTTTCGGGACCAAGCCATCTTTTTTATACTTAATTTCATTCTCGTTAATCATAACTATTTCATGTAAGCTAAAGGTAACTCCTTCAAACATTGAATTAAGGCGTAAAGTACAGTCTTCTATAAAACGGCTATCAGGATTTTTTTCGACTACCTGCAATAGCTCTTTTCCGGACTCCGTTAATGCGTAAATGTGAAAGTTAATTTTATAGTTATCGTCGCCATTATTTTTTGAAAAAATTACTAGTGACCTATTATCGGCGATCAATCGGTTTGCCTCATGTGCTCTTAAATCAATGTTTATCGACAAGAAAGGCTGTAGGCCTATAAGTCCCGTATCTTCAAGCTTCATAAGCTTGGGATAGTTTATGTCGTATTTGTTAAGCAAAACATCGTCATTAAAAATAAACCATAGATTATTTCCAAAAAGAAAATACTGAGACAGTTCCTGAAATAACAACGCTTCATCTGTAGACATATTCTTTAAGGTGTCCAATGTTCGAAGGGAAAATGATTTAGGATGCTCCATCTCTCCAGCTAAAATCTTTGCCCATAGCTCCTGCAAATTTTCATCGTCTTCATTAGAAGCACCTTCGAAAAAATTTAATAAGAATTTTGGAGCAACCTGTTTTGGATTAAGATGCTTTTTGGCACATATCTGTCTAACTTTCTCAGCTAGTCTAACAAGATTTCGCCATCTCCAATAGCTTACTTGATCTCCCCCAATAAACCGCACAAAATCACTTCCCGATATCCTTTCGAGAAATTGATAGTCTTCTTCATTTATCTCCAACTCTCTTTTTTCTAGGGAAAGCTTCATAGACTCATTATATCATTCTCTAATAATATTTCGAAGGAATAAGTTTTCCAACCGTGTCATTTTTGTCAATTTATACTTCTACTATGTCGCAAATACAAAAAAAGAAGCTCCTGCGGTAGGAGCATTACACCCCGTGCAAGAACTTCGATACCTTAATTATATCAAACTAAAGCTATTATGTCAATAATTTGGCCGTGCTTTGTTACGAATAACAGGTTTTTGAGCCCTGGTAAATCTTTTACCTTATTCTTGAGTGTTCTTTGTATTGCTTCATCGCTTAAGCCCTTAACTCTGGCTGTGTCGATAATTACATTTGGGCATTTTTCTAGTGCGCGTTTTACGTTACGGACAATTTTCTTTGGGTTATCTGTGATAGGCGACTTAATTTCATACATTGTATTGTCTAGATAAATATCTGGCGTTTTCAGATTCGCTTCTGGGATAAATTCTACATAATGACCTGCGAGCGCCAAAACCTTCGCCACTTTCTGCTCGTGCGGCCACGGGTTTGCGTCTGCAGGAGTAACTACTCTCCCACGTTGTTTTGCTGGATCCATTCCTTAATTATATCATAAGAGTATAATATTATTGCTCTCTTTTGCGCTTGAAACAAAGGAGGGCAAGCAGCGTAACTATTATCGTGTAGCTAGTCAAAATTACAATATTTCTCGCGGTAATCTCATTTGAGCCATTAAGAATACTCCTCACAACGGTTAAGCAACTTTCAAATGGTAAGATTTCGCAGATTTTTGCGAAGACCTCCCCGACCATCTCGCGCGAAAAATACATTCCACTCGTAAAACACACTAGCTGAACAACGATACTCCCGATTCCACCAGTAGCTTTTTCACTAACGAGAGTACCGAGCAGTATACCAAGAATGATGAAGAATAATGAAATGACTAGAGCGGCTAATCCAGCAAGAACCGTATTAATGCTAAAGCTTAAACCCATTAATCCTGCGACGGTGAAGAATAGAATATTTTGCAAAATTACGATCAGCAAAAGTGGTAGCGTGTAGCCGACAATATAATCGGCTGATTTCATGGGTGACGCGCCAAGGCGAAAGAGGAGTGAAGAGCTTCGATCTTTTGCGACAAGCGTAGCAGTGAATAGCGTGATAAACGAAAGCCCAAAGACGATTATTCCAGAAGTAAAGTTTTCTAGTTTGTAAGTCTCTCCGGGGATATTAATTTGATGAATAATAAACAGGAGAACGAGTGGCAGAACAATTTCGAAAATCAATGCAATCGGATCGCGGATTAGCTCCTTGAAATTGCGTTTAGAAAAAGCGAGCGTACGATTCATAATTCTTCTCCCGTGACAATTTTAACAAACGCGTCCTCAAAAGTGCTGGCTTTGGTCTGTTTCATTAAACTCTTCGCAGTCCCAGTGACAATAACTCTTCCGTTTTTCATAATTCCGATTCTGTCAGATAAAGCCTCCGCCTCTTCCATATAGTGCGTTGTCAAAATAATAGTAATTTTTCCTTTGAGCTTTTCGATGATGTGCCATAATTCTTTTCTCGCAATTACAT
>JAFWLO010000013.1 GCA_017545595.1 Candidatus Saccharimonadota bacterium
AGGGCTCTACGCTTACTCGTTCTCGAAGGTGAAAGTTGTAATAATTAGTCGGGGCTTGAAAAGGGTTCCTCAGAAAACACGAGAGAAGTCGCTAAACCCTTTTCCAAAAATACGTGTTTTTCTTTTATGATATTCGAGAGAGAATCGGAAAACTTTTTAGCCTTGAAGAAAATATTCTCCAACCTCTTCGCCTTAACCAAGAAACACAACGAACTGCGAACCCGTGACCCTTGTAGTATCCAATCTGAGGATAGAAGTTTGTAGAGTTGAAGAGCTGGTTGTGAGAGTACGCGGTAGAGCGAGTATGCAAAGACCAGTAGTAGCCGCCCAAACTCCTACCGTCAAGGCCAGTAGTGTTCCAGGTATAGACGCCACTATAAGGAAACGCAAACGGTTCGGAGAGAATACCGGAATCGGCTCTGGTTGACGATTTTTCTTCGTGACGCCCATAAGAAGAATTGAGAAAACTATGTTGAGTTTCAGAGAGAACAGGGAAGGATTCGCAGAGTGGGAAAATGGGGAGAAATATGTTATAATTGAGAGATGAAGTATCACGCTGGAAATAGGCGAAGAGCCAAAGAATATGAAAAAGCCATCTCAGAATGGTGGAAGAAGAATAAAGTATTCGAAAAAAGTATTGAGCAGCGCGATATTGATAATTCTTATGTGTTTTATGACGGCCCCCCGTTTATTACTGGGATGCCACACCATGGAACATTGCTTTCTTCGATTGTGAAAGATGCTGTTCCGAGATTTTGGACGATGAGAGGGAAAAGAGTCGAGAGAAGATGGGGGTGGGATTGTCATGGACTTCCGGCGGAGAATTTTGTTGAGAAACAACTTGGGATAACAGACAGAAGGCAGATTGGGGCGATTCCGAGCGGAGCGAGCGAGAAAGAAGCGAAGGAGATTGAAGAAAAAATTCCTGGGGCGATTTCTCTTGAGAACTATATTTTGAAAGCGAGAGAGAGTATGGTCGCGAACTCGGAAACTTGGAGGGGAACGATTGACAGGATTGGAAGGTGGGTGGATTTTGATAATTCGTATCGAACGATGAATAAGGACTTTATGGAGAGTGTTTGGTGGGCGTTTAAGACACTGTATGAGAAGGGGAAGATTTATGAAGGACGTAAAGTTCTCATGTATGATACGAAGTTTGCGACGCCGGTGTCGAAGGCGGAAGTGACGATGGATAATGATGCGTATAGGACCGTGGTTGATCCGTCGGCTTTTGTTTTATTTTTGGCTTCTTCTGCGTCAGCAGATGCGTTGCTCATTCACCGTACTTCAAGTACGGCTCATTCCGCTGCTCCTGCTTCCTTGAATAATCTCAAAAATAAAGCAAAAGATGGTTCTGGGGTATATTTTCTGGCGTGGACGACGACGCCGTGGACGTTGCCGGCGAACAAGGCGCTTGCCGTGAGTCCGGATATGGTTTACGGGCTTTATGAGGTTCAGGGGAAGAAGATTTTCGTTGCGGAGAAACTCGCTGAGAAAGTGTTTGGGGAGGGAATAAAGCCGATTAAAACGTTTAAGGGGAAAGAGCTTGAGGGGATAGAATACGCAGATATTCTCGGGAGAGGGACGAGGAAGGTATTCTCGGCGGAATTTGTTGGGGCCGAGGAAGGAACGGGGATTGTACATATTGCGCCAGCCTATGGGGAAGATGATTATGAGCTTTATCTTGAGCATCAGGACGAGATGGAGTTTGAAGATGTTCTTGATGAGAATGGATATTACCTTCCGGAGATAGCGAAAATTTTGCATGAACTTGGGGTTCGAGATACGGATGAGAACGGAATCGAGATTTGGGCGGGAAATAAATTTATTGCGAAAGTTCTTGAAGAGAAGGGAATTGTTTATAAGATTGAATATATTAAACATGAGTATCCGTTTAATCCGAGATCAAAACAGAGGATTATGTATCGGGCGTTTCCGAGTTGGTTTTTTGACGTTCAGGGACAGAAAGATATTCTTATCGAGGAAAATGAGAAAATAAATTGGTTTCCAGAGTACATCAAGGAGGGGAGGTTTAGGAAGAATATTGAGGCGGCGCCGGATTGGAATTTGAGTCGAGATAGATTTTGGGCGACGGCGATGCCAGTTTGGAAAGGTGACCGAGGGACGATTAAGGTTGTCGGGAGCTATGACGAGCTTTATGAGCTTTCTGGGGTGAGGCTTGAAGATTACCATAGGCCGTGGGTGGACGAAATTGAATTTGAGATTGACGGAGAGAAGTTTAAGAGAGTCGAGAAAGTTTTAGATTGTTGGTTCGAGTCGGGGAGTATGCCGTTTGCGCAATTACATTATCCGTTTGAGAATAAGGAGAAGTTTGAGAAGAATTATCCTGCGGACTTTATTGTTGAATATGTTGGACAGGTTAGGGCGTGGTTTTATTATGTGCACGTTGTGAATACTGCGCTTTTTGGGAAGAATGCATATAAAAATGTTATTGTTACTGGGACGCTTGCGGGGAACGATGGGAAGAAAATGTCGAAGTCGTTGGGGAACTATACAGACCCGAATGAACTTATGGATAAGTTTTCGGCGGATAGTTTGAGATTTTTGCTTTTGTCGAGTCCGGTGCTTGCTGGGGAGGATTTTGCGCTTCTGGATAAAGATGTATCGGATGTTGCGAGAAAACTCGCGATGGTTTGGAATGTATATGATTTCTTTACGATGTATGCCGAGGTGGATGATTTTGATTCTAGCTCGGTTGATACTTCTTTGGAGAAGATGTCTCTCGTTAAAAACCCGTTAGATAAATGGATTGTTTCTAGGGTGTTTCAGTTGAGAAATTCGATTGTGGCGGGAATGGAGGAATATAATTTGCCAAAGGCGGTGGCGGAAGTGTTGCCGTTTGTCGATGATCTTTCTAACTGGTTTGTAAGGAGAAGTAGGAGGCGTTTTTGGAAGTCGGAGGACGATGGAGACAAACAAGAAGCTTATAGGACGCTATATTTTGTGTTGGTTTATTTCTCGGAGATTGTTGCGCCGTTCGTGCCGTTCCTATCGGAAGAGTTATATCAGAATATGACGGGGACAGGGGGATCGGTGCATCTTCTTGATTATCCTGAAGCAGGAGAGATTGATGAAGAAAACTTGGAGATGATGAAAAGAACGAGGGAGGCAATTTCTGAGGGGCTGATGATAAGAATGAGGAAGAGTGAGACGGAGGAGCAGATTAAGGTTAGGCAACCTCTTAGGAAATTTGTTTATAAGGGAGAGAAGTTGCCAGAGTTTTTTGAGGAGATAATTAAGGAAGAACTAAACGTGAAGGAGGTTGAGAATGGGGAGGAAGCGTTCCTTGATAAGACGCTTACGAACGAACTTAAGGAAGAAGGGTTTGTTAGGGAACTGATTAGGGTTGTGCAGTCGGCGAGAAAGAAAGCTGGGCTTCAAGTTGATGATAGAATAAGGATTTTTGTCAGTTTTTCTATTCCGGAGAAGTTTGTGGAGATGTTTAAGGCGGAGGTGCTTGCGGAGGAGATAGTTGAGGAAGGAAATTTCCAATATGATGAAGTTGTGAAGGTCGAAGGAAAACAGGGAACAGTGAGTTTGGAGAAGGTGTAAAGCTAGGCTTTTGAAAGGTTAGGGAATAGTAAGAGTCTGAAGGGCTTATAAAGGCGTCGGAGATAGGACCGGCGCTTTTTTGAGATTTGATTAGTAGGGCTGTTATTGTCCGGATTTTAGGTTTTTTGTTTAGGCGGGCTATTTATTGTGATTTTTAGAAGGGAATTACCTCTGTTATTTGACAAAAGCTGAAAAAATAAGCATAAAAGGTGTTGACAAAAATCGAAAAGTGTGCTACACTAAAGACAGTTAGATAATAAAAATAAAAATCTAACAAACAAAAATATAAAATAATAAACACAAAAAGGCAAGAAACCATGAGCGGACAAAATATCAACATTAACGAAAGGAGAACAGGAGAGAATAAAGTCTCCGAAGAAGAAATTTTTAAGATTCCGCGAGAAGGGCTTGAAGGAAAAGTCGTGAATGCAAACATTCGAGACGACAACGAGGAGATGGCCAAGGATATAGATGAAGCAATTGGCTATGAAACGTTTGAAGACGAAGCTAGATATGAATCTCCCTCGGATGAGAAAATAGTCGATTCGAAGAGGTTTGAAGACGCGAAAAGGTTGTCTGAAGTAATTAGACGAGCTAAAGCTCAGAAAATTGGTTTGAGGGTCATGAGTGTTTATAGAAAGACGGCGTAAGCTATGTAATGAGTATTTCTGTAAAATTAACAGAAAGAAGGTAGAGTATAAGATAGAACAAAAAACCGAACAACTTGTTCGGTTTTTTTGGTGAGGGGTGATGTTGTTTTTTTGACGATTAAGCGATTTTTTGTAATTTTTGTAAGGATAGCGGTTTCTTGGTTCGACGGCGCGATGGTTGATGGGTTCGATGATGAGGCGGAAGGTTGGATGCGATAATTGGGCGGGATTAAAGAGAGATTAAAAGAGCTTGTGTTTTGAAGACGGTTGTGGTAAAGTAGAGTAAAATAGGGAGAAAAATAATGATACTAAATAACACTGAAATCCCAGACGAACTTATCATTTCTCAGGCGATAGAGAAGATGATAGACGAGAAAGGGGTTCCTCTGGAAGAAAAGCAAGCGGAAAAGGAAAGGATAGAAAGACTCCTCGATGAGAGAATTATTGAGGAGATTTTGCATGCTTTGCCGTCGGATAAGTTGAAAGAGATGAAGGCGGTTTTTGATGACGAAAATTATACCGATGATAAAGTGATTGAGGTCATTGAAAGTTCGGGGGTTAAACTTGAGAGTGTTGCGGGGAAAGTATTTGAAGATTTCCGAGAGGAATATATCGGGGGTGTCGAGAAAAAACATGGAGAAGATAGATAATGGATAATCCTAATAACCGAAATTCTGAAAAGTTTAGAGCTGATTATGACGGACAAGAAGTAGATCGAAGAGATGCGAAGCTTTGGGCAGACCTCGCTAGGGGGGTAAGCGAGAGAGACTATGATGACCTTGAGGATGGTTCGATTCGTTTGGAAGATGTCGAGAGGTCATTCCAGGAGAGGAGGAATAGGCGCAAAGAAGAAGCGAGTAATAAGAGCAAGGTTGAATCTGAGACGTTTCAGGAAAAGGAAACGATTCCGTTGTTTAAGAGAAGAGAGAAGCCTGTTGAGAAGCCTGCTGAGAAGAAAACTCAAGAACAAACAGAAGAGGAAACCGAGGATGACCGAAGAATTGATGCGATTTTAGACAAGGTTGATAGGAATGCGAATCTGAACGATAAAGAAGTTGAGCGAATGAAGCTTCAGAACGAGGCGAGACAAGAACTTCTGAAAAATCCGAGTTTGCTTGAGAGAATGAAGAGGAAAGGTAAGAAAGCGCTTGCGACGGCGATTGCGATTATGTCTCTTGGGGTTGCGTTCGGAGGTAGGAATGTTAGTTCTGATTCTGAATTTGGAACGAAGGCAAGAACCGAATCTGTTTCTAAAGATGATAATGAAGAATATTCGAAGGTGAGTCTTGGGGCGGAGAAGGCTGGAGACTCGAAAGAGGCGTATTCTAAGGTTAATCTTTCCGAAAGTAAGGCAGAGGCTGGCACGGAGAAGAAGGCGGAGAATAAGAACTATTTTGCAGAGAGGGACAAGGCATATCAAAAAGAGGGGCTTTATGCGCACATGGAGCAGAAGGTAAATGATGTTTCCTTCTCGGCAGGCGTGGATGGCGTGAAACCGGCAGTCGCGACAGAACTCGGGAAAAATGTGAGTGAGGTGACGGACGGGGAGGCGGTCTTCTATGTCGCGGAGCAGTCGGAAGCAGCAGCAGCGTATATTTATGCGCTCCCGGACGAGTATAAACCTTCGGCACTCAAAGGAAAGGGACTTGCGGAGACTGAGAAGACGCTCGAGAATGCGACTGAGGCGCAGTATAACAAGATGATGGGAATCCTTGAGACGGCGCTTACGGGGGCAAACACGGAAACAGAAAGAGAATTCCTTTCTGGGACGCTCGATAATATGTATATGAGCAAGATAAATCCGGACGGAGGTTTTTCTAGCGACAATATGCAACTTGTTCACTGCACGACTGAGGAGAACGGAACGGAAACGGTGAAGTTTACCTTCAAAGATAATAAGGGAAATGTTCTTGGGACAATGAACGTCAAAAACGCTTGTGCGCAAGTTGTTCGACAAATTGATTTGGGGGCGCCAGTATATAATTATGACTCGATTGTTGAAATTGATGTTCCGGTTGATAGGCCAGAGGAAGAAATTGTTACGGTTGGGACGGGAGATAGGATTCCGACAGATGAAATTGTTGTTGAGGAGCCTGAGGAACATGTTCCGGAGGTTGAGCTTAACATTGATCCGGAGGTTCCGACGCCAGAAGTTCATATTGTTGATCCGGAACCAGAGAAACCTGATGAGCCTGGTTCGGATTTGATAATTACGGATGACGAGCCGGAGCCGGAACCGGAAGTGACACCTACGCCAGAAGTTACTCCGACTCCCGAACCAGAACCAGAACCGGAAGTAACTCCAACGCCAGAACCGGAACCAGAAGTTACTCCTACTCCTGAACCTGAGCCTGAGGTAACGCCAACACCGGAGCCTGAACCTGAGGTTACCCCGACTCCTGAACCTGAACCAGAACCCGAGGTGACCCCAACGCCTGAGCCGGAACCTGAAGTTACCCCGACTCCCGAACCGGAACCAGAACCAGAAGTTACTCCTACTCCAGAACCTGAACCTGAG
>JAFWLO010000014.1 GCA_017545595.1 Candidatus Saccharimonadota bacterium
GAAGACCAGTAGTAGCCGTTCGAACTCATACCGTAATGGCCAGTAGTGTGCCAGTAATAGTAGCCACTATAAGGAAACGCAAACGGTTCGGAGAGAATACCGGAATCGGCTCTGGTGAGGATAATATGTCTCCGCTCTCTTTGACTCAACGCTTTCTATGAATGCAGGAAGTAGCAATTTAACCAAAGGAGATTCAGGGGTGATGTCGGAATCGTTCGGGTTTATCAGAAGTGGTTATACAGATTGGGCCGTTACGAATTTCTATAACCTAAGTAAAGGTGGTTATTACTGGTCATCAATCAGCAATAGAACTTTGTATTCCGGTCGTCTCTTTTTTACTTCCACATATCTCGCTCCTCAAGGTCTCAGCACTAAAGGCTACGGTTTTACGGTTCGTTATCTCGACAGTCAAACTTATTCACAAGCGACACAACGGACTGGGAACCCGTAGCCCTTATTGCTACCATACTGAGGAACGAAGAGCGTAGAGCTGAAGTACTGGCCGTGAGAGCCCGCGGTAGAGTAAGTATGCGCAGACCAGTAGTAGCCGCCCGAACCCCTATTGTAAAGGCCAGTAGAGCTCCAGCTATAGTTACCACTCCGCATAAACGCAAACGGTTCGGAGAGAATACCGGAGTCGGCTCTGATGAGAAGCTAAAAATCGGAATTTACGAGAACCTATTGACAAAATCCTTATTGTTTGATATAATAGAAACAAATTCGGGGATTTCCCGCACCCTAGCTAGTCCTTAGCTAGGGGAAATTTTTTATTCACCTAAGAATAGAATTCGAAAACCTTCTTTTATCTTAAATTCTTTATCTTGGAACCTAAAATTTATCTGCTAAAATTACAACGGACTGCGAAGCCGTTGCCCTTGCCGTTCCCACCCTGAGGAACGAAGTACGTAGAGTAGAAGCGCTGGTAGTAAGAGAGCGAGGTAGAGTAAGTATGCGGAGACCAGTAGTTGCCGTACGAACTCCTATTGCCAAGACCAGTAAAGCCCCAGATATAGTAGCCGCTACGAGGAAACGCAAACGGTTCGGAGAGAATACTAGAATCGGCTCTGGTGATACTTTTTCTTCAAGGCGCGACGCAGTAGCTCTTGCTCGGGAATACTTGTAAGGTTTTCTAATTCTCTCTCGAATATCATAAAAGAAAAACTATTTCATTTAGCACTCTTGACAAACGAGTGCTAGTTTGCTATCATGATTACAGAAACTAGCACTCGAATATAAAGACTGCTAAACGAAAGGAGATAAACATGTCAAAAATCATTGGAATTGACCTCGGAACGACAAACTCCGCCTTTGCTTATATGGTAGCCGGAAAACCTGAGGTAATTACAAACAGCGAAGGCGACCGAACGACCCCTTCTGTCGTCGCCGTCACAAAAAAAGGCGATCGCCTCATCGGCAAAGTTGCTCAGCGCCAACGCGTAACGAACCCTAAAAACACCATTTACGGCATAAAACGCCTTATTGGTCGAAAATACAGTGATAAAGAAGTCCAAAAAGACCTCGATATCATGCCTTATAAAATCGTAGAAAAGAGCGCCGGAGTCGCCGTCGAGATGGATGAAAAAGCCTATACTCCTGAACAAATTTCCGCCATGATTCTTTCAAAAATCAAGGCCGACGCCGAAGCCTTCCTCGGAGAAAAAGTCACTGAGGCGATTATCACCGTCCCTGCTTACTTCGACGATTCTCAGCGCCAAGCCACGAAAGATGCCGGAAAAATCGCTGGCCTCGAAGTTAAGAGAATTATCCCTGAGCCGACTGCCGCTGCCCTCGCCTATGGCTTGAACAAGAAGGATAACGAAAAAATCGCCGTCTTCGACCTCGGTGGCGGAACCTTCGATGTCTCTATTCTCGAACTTGGAGACGGCGTCTTCGAAGTTAAATCCACGAATGGTGACACTCACCTCGGCGGAGAAGATTTCGACAACATGATTGTAAACTACCTCTGCGACGAGTTTAAAAAAGAATCCGGAATCGACATCAAAAAAGAACCTGCAGCCATGCAGAGGATAAAAGACGAAGCCGAAAAAGCCAAAAAGGAGCTTTCCTCGACCACCTCTGTCGAAATCAACCTTCCGTTCTTGACTGCTGATGCTGATGGCCCGAAACATTTCGAACACACCCTCACCCGCGCAAAGCTCGAAGAACTCGTGAAAGAGCTCCTCGACCGCCTCGAAGACCCTGTTAAAAAAGCTCTGAAAGACGCAAAGCTCGAAACAAAAGACATTGACGAAATCGTTATGGTCGGCGGTATGACTCGTATGCCCGCAGTTGTCGAAAAAGTTAAGAAAATCTTCGGAAAAGACCCGATGCAAGGCGTAAACCCTGACGAAGTTGTTGCTGTTGGCGCCGCGATTGAAGGCGGAGTTCTCCAAGGCGATGTGAAAGACGTTCTTCTTCTTGACGTCACTCCGCTCTCCCTCGGAATCGAAACCATGGGCGGTGTCTGCACGAAACTTATCGACCGCAACACAACCATCCCGACTTCAAAGTCTCAGGTTTTCTCGACCGCAGCTGACAATCAGCCTCAAGTAGAAATCCACGTTCTCCAAGGCGAGCGTGAAATGGCTTCCGACAACAAATCTCTCGGTCGCTTCATTCTCGACGGAATTGCCCCCGCCCCTCGTGGAATTCCTCAAATCGAAGTTACGTTCAACCTCGATGCAAATGGTATTTTGAACGTTACCGCGAAAGACAAGGGAACAGGGAAGGAACAATCCATCACCATCCAAAATTCCGGCAATATGTCGAAAGAAGACATCGAGAAGGCTCAAAAGGAAGCCGAACTTCACGCCGACGAAGACAAGAAAAAACGTGAAGCAATCGATGCTCGTAATATTCTCGAGAACAAGGTCTATCAGTTCGAAAAAATGCCAGAAGAATACAAAGACAAGATTTCTGATGACGACAAAGAAACCATCAAAAAGGCCTGCGAAGCCGCAAAAGAAGTCTTAAACGACGATACGGCCGACAAAGAAAAACTCGAAGAAGCCACAAAGGAGCTCGATAATCGCATCATGCCTATCGGTGCGAAACTCTATCAAGCTTCGACTTCCGACGCTTCCGATTCGTCCTCCAGCGCCTCTGGCGACAAAAATGACGATTCTGATGCCGTTGAAGGCGAAGTTGTCGATAATAAATAACCTCTGGCTCCCGAACCAGTCTAAAAGAAAGCGACGAAAATCGCTTTCTTTTTATGCTATAATTTATTCATGAACGTAAAATCTTATCTCAAAAAACTCACCGCCGATCGCTTCGTGAGCGCCTTTGCTCTCTTTTGTATCGGCATCTGTTGCATTATCTGGGCCGAACAAGTCATCGACGCCATTGTCGTCGTTCTTGGCGTTGTCGCCCTAGTTTTTGCTGCAACAAATCTCATCAAATTCCTCCGCGCCGCCCCCGGTAGGCGCACGACGCTCTCCCTGTTTACTATTCTGATGAGCCTCGTCTTCGGTCTCATGCTTGTCTTCCGAACCTCCCTTGTGAAAGACGCTATTTCTTTCTTTGTTGGTCTCTACATCATCTTAACCAGCGCAGTGAATCTCATGGATATTCTCTCGCTCTCTCGCCATGCTTCGCTTAAACCTTCCGCCTATCTCTGGCCCGTTCTTGGTCTGCTCGTCGGCTTCCTCTGCGTCTCTGGCCAATTCGTCGTCCCCGACCAGCTCGCTCGCCTGACCGGTTTTGTTCTTGTTATTTATTCCGTCGTTACGATTTTCGGTCTCCTTTCCGTCAGCTCTTTCTTAAAGACCGCAGAAATCCAAGAAGCTGTCGTTGTCGAACCCTCTTCAAAATCCAAGAAATCTTCGAAATCTTCAAAATCCTCAAAATCCTCCAAAAAGTCCAGTTCCTCTAAATCCTCGAAAAACTCCAAAAAATAGTATATAATCTACCTAGTTACAGAAAAGGAGAAACATGAACAACCCCCGTTTAATTTTGATTACAAATCCAGGTTCAAGCTCAAGAAAATACGCCCTCTATCGCGAAGATGAGCTTCTCTGCTCGCTCCACTTCGAATTTGAAGGAAAAAAGGTCGTCTGCACCCTTAAAAATTCCGACGGAACCAAGAAAAAACTCAAAGAAACTTATAAAGACCTCTCCGAAACCGTCGGTGCTCTGAACAAAATCTTAACCGACGAAGGCTTCCTCGGTGGCGTCTCTAAAATCGACGCTATCCTCGCCCGAACTGCCGCCCCAGGAGAATTTTTCGCGCACGACCACCTCGTCGACGACGCCTGCCTTAAAGAACTAGAATCCGCCAAGAAAAAGGCTCCTCTCCATATCCCGACTGTCGCCGGAGAAATCGAACAGTTCGTAAAAGACTTCGAAGGCACCCCAATCATCACTATTTCCGACTCTGGCTTCCACGATTCTCGTCCCGATCTCATGAAATACTACTCCTTCGACACCGACCTTGCCGACAAAAACGATATAAAACGCTGGGGCTTCCACGGCCTCTCTGTTGGCTCAATCGTAAATTACATGGAACGAGAAAATATCCTCCCCGAGAAGCTCATCGTCTGCCACCTTGGCTCTGGTTCCTCTCTAACCGCCGTTTATAAAGGAAAATCTTTAGACACGACCATGGGCTACACTCCCCTCGAAGGTCTCACCATGTCCACTCGAACCGGCTCCATGGATGTCGCCGCCGCCCTCGCCCTTAAACGTGCCCTTAAAATCGACTCCGACGAGGAATTCGAAAAATACCTCAACAAAAAATGCGGTCTCCTCGGTCTCTCCGGAAAAACCGACGATATGCGTGAAATTATCGAGCTTCGCGACAAAGGCGACGAACGTGGAACTTTCGCTCACGCCATGTTTGTCTATCGTGTCCAGTCAGAAATCGGCCGCATGGCTGCCTCTCTCGGGGGCGTCGATGCTATCGTCTTCACCGCGACAATCGGCGAACGCTCCGCAGAAATCCGCAAATGTGTGACTCAAAAACTCGGCTACCTCGGCTTCTCTCTAGACAACGCCAAAAACGAATCTGATCTAGAAAATCGCCATGAAGACATCTCCGGCCCAGGTTCGAAACCCATCTATGTCATCCGAACCGACGAATTCGAAGAAATGATTCGTCGCGCAAAGCTCATTCTCGACGGAGGAGAAAAATGCGCTTGCGGTTGTGGATGCGAGAAGGGTAAGTGCGACTGCGAAGATTGCGACTGCGACGCCTGTAAAAACTAACTCCGCAAGAAAAATATTCAAAAAATGAATAAATCCGCGGAAAAGTCCGAACAAAGACAGGTTTCTCCTCAAGAAACCGAGAAAATTATTCATCTAGCGAATAAAATCCTCCTCTTGAGAGTAGAGGGGGATTTTGTCGAACTCGGCTGTTATAAAGGAGAAACCTCCGTCCTTCTCCAAAAACTTC
This sequence comes from Candidatus Saccharimonadota bacterium, assembly GCA_017545595.1. Lineage (GTDB taxonomy): Bacteria > Patescibacteriota > Saccharimonadia > Saccharimonadales > Saccharimonadaceae > Nanosyncoccus. The sequence continues at coordinate 5,393 of JAFWLO010000014.1, forward strand.
TTGTCTCTAAACCTATTCCCGAAAGAACCCTCTATCTCTATGATTCTTTCGCTGGTCTCCCCGAAAAGTCCTCAGAAGATGCTTCCTCCGCTGGAGCCGCTTTTAAAGCCGGCGAGCTTTATGTTTCTAAACGCGAAGTTATCGACCGTTTCAGACGAGCAAACCTCCCTCTTCCAGTTATTAAAAAGGCCTTTTTCTCTGATCTCGCTCTTAAAGACCTCCCAGAAAAAATCGCCTTCGCCTTCCTGGATGGCGACCTCTATTCTTCAATCGTCGATTCCCTCCGTCTCGTTGTTCCTCGTCTTGTCAGGAAGGGAATTATCGTCGTTCACGATTATAACAACCCCGAACTCCCGGGCGTCTCTCGCGCTGTCGATGAATTCTTAAAAACCTCCCCAGATTTCTCCCTTAAAAATCAGTTTTCTCTCGCTATTCTTGAACATTAAAAAGCGCCGAGCTAACCAGCTCAGCGCAAACCCCCTTTCTTCCAAACAATCTATAAATCTTCCTCTCTAGGAAACCACTCTCTCGAAAAGGTCCCGAATAAAACCTCTCCTCTTTAGAGCGTTACCTTACCAGAGCTCCGGACTCCCTCCCTTGAGAACAACCTGTTTTGCGATTCTCTCCGCAACATCGTCATATTTCATCGCGTCCATAATTTCCCGACTGAGGACGGGGTAAGCCGTGTTCTTGATATGTTCCGCAAGGTCTCTAGAGTTGCGAATCTTATAATGCTCCTTATATCTTCTCCTTGCGGTCTCAAATGCGTGCCGAATATAGCTTTCGTCTGTCCCAAGTCCGAGAATTTCGAGGACATCCTCCGCAAACATATAGTCCTTCAGGGCCTCGTCAAAACTAATCAGCTCTGTCCTGAGAAACATATACTGCTTACTCACTCGGCTTTTCAAGAAAAACTTATTCCAGTTCCAAAGAACCCACCTGTCATGAACCGCCGCAATCGCGCGGAATCCGAGGTCGCCCTTTTCAACTTCCGAGAAATTGCACTCCGCAATTTCCTCAATCGTTTCCTTAAGCTCTTCTTCGGGCTTCTCGCTCCAAAAGATAATATCAACGAGCATAATCGGAAGATAGATTCCTCGCTTTGCGAGTTCTCTTCGGACGGCGTGAATTGCCGATTCGACAGAATCTCTAGCGTGGGCGATCTCTTCGAGTTTATCGAAGTTGCCCTCCTCGAGGAGAATTTTCCTCTTGCTGTCCGACATCTGGGGCACCCAAGCGGAAATACACTTTTCCGCAATCTGACGATAAATCTTCCCGGCTTTTTTCGGTTTCCGAGAAAGATAATCAAGCGTCCTGATTCTAGGGGGTACATCAATAGCAAATCCCATAGTTTTCCTCCTTGTTTGGAAAAATTGTAAAAGTACATCTATATAAACCCGTAAAACGGGATTGTTTTAGAAACAGCCCATATCCCCTCATTATATCACAAAAATCTAAAAAAGTCAATGCTTTTTCGTTTTCGCCTCAAGAAAACTCGATAATTCTCGCCTTTTTATCGTCACAATCCCGACAATAATCGCCGACACTCCGAGAAGAATAGCAACCAAAGTTAAGTTTCCTTCCTCTATCCCCGCACCAATCATATTCGTCATGATAACCGCCGGAAATCTTCCAATCATCCAGAGAATAACAAGCTGGCCTAACGGGACTTTTGATAACCCCGCAGCATAAGACACAATATCGTCCGGAAGCCCAGGAATCAAAAATATCAAGAAAAACACCGTCGCGGCTTTTTCCTCCGGAATATTGTCGAGCTTTCCAAAGTCCTTTCTCCCCGTCAATTTAAGAGCAAGTCCTCTTCCAAACTTCCTCGCCAAAACAAAAACGATAAACGCGCCAGTCGTCGAACCAATTGTAGTCCAAAGGCTTCCTAAGCTCCCAAACAAGAATCCTCCAATCGCTCCGACTATGTTCCCAGGAATCGGCGCAACAATAGTCTGGGCAATCTGTAAAAGTATATAAAAAACTGGTCCGAGCGCCCCCTTGCTCCTCACGAAATTTACAATGTTTTCTCTGTTGCTGAACAGTTGAGTCGCCGGCTCCTTCAAAACAAAAAACCAAAGAAAAAACAGCGCGACCACTACCGCCACTGTTCCTACAAAAACAAAAAAACGTCTTCTCTGTGTTTCTTGTGTCTCTTTCATATTTTGGCTGGTCTGGGTGATCAGACTTGAACTGACGACCTCAGCGTCCCGAACGCTGCGCGCTACCAACTGCGCCACACCCAGCCACGCTCCTATCATACCATAAAAATCCATTTTTGTCTCAACTCTTTAGTATCTCTATTCTGCCTTGAGACCTTGCTCTTTCTCAAACTGTCCTCCAAAGTCCTCTAGAAATTCTCTCCTCTTATGTTATAATCATCTCATGAAACGCATTTTTTCTATCGTTCTAAGTTTGGCAATTTTAGTTCTGATTCTCCCATATCTCTCCTCTGGAACCTCTGTTTTTATGGCTAAATGGGCCTACGATTGGAATCTCCCTGTCCCTGCGATAAAACTCGGTCTTCTCGTCGCCGCCGCTCTCGTCTCTCTCCTGATTTTTTCTATCATAAAGAAAGCCTTTGTTCTTCTCGTGGTCGGTGCTTTGGTCCTTGTCGGCCTGAACGCTCTCGGTCTTTATAACCTCCGGACCGACCCGAAGGACATCCTTGCCCAAATCTCCACCGTCGCCTCTGACAACTCCGAGACCATTGTCACTTCCTCGAAAGACCTCTTCTATCAAGCAACCGCCTATTTGAGCGAAGTCAACCCCGTCGAAGCTGTCTCCGACTTCGTTTCTGGCGACGATTCCTTCTGGTATCTCGCCGGAAAGGAAGAAGTCGTCGATTTTTCTGGAGAAATCTTCTCGAGTTATTCAGTCGAAGACACAAAAGAAGTCGGCGAATTCAAAGCTTACCACCTCAAAAAATCCCCCGAACTCCCCGCCGTCTAGTCTCTTCGCCCCCTCGAACGCCTAAAATCCGAGAACTCCCCTCGTCGAATCAGGAACTCCCCTTCCCGAATCAACCCCCCCTAACCCCTCCCTAAACCCCCGAGAACCGGCTTCCGAACCCCTTCTAGCTTTTTCTTAGGGGTTGTGATATAATATCCTCATCGGGGTTTGGCGCAGTTGGTAGCGCGCGCGCTTTGGGAGCGTGAGGTCAGCAGTTCGAGTCTGCTAACCCCGACCAAACCTATGTGCCCATAGCTCAGCTGGATAGAGCGTTTGGCTTCGAACCAAAAGGCCGGGGGTTCAAATCCCTCTGGGCATACCATTCTAAAAAACGCCCTAAAAGGCGTCTTTTTTATGATACAATAGTCTTATATGTTCTGGGATGAAGCAGTTGTAGAAACAGAAAAGAAAAAACAGACCCTCGACGAAGAATTCCGACAGCTCCTCGACGCGCTCATGAGGGATTATCTTTCCGAGACTAAAAAACATCTCCCGTCCCTAGAAAACGAAGTAAAATCCGCTAAAAAGTTCGACCCTTTCGGCAACGAAATCTCCCCCGAAGGGAAGGACGAAGAAGTTTGGGAATATTTCGCAAAGAAAAACCTCTGGACAAACATCTTCAATAAACAATATAAAACCAAGCAGGCTCACTATCTCGACCGTCTCGAATCCTTCCTCTCCGAGACCGTCGAGAATCCCGAGCGCCATATCGAACTCTTCGGGCGCGGTCTCCTCTGGCGCTACTACGCGAAGCTCGAACCGAACGGTCGTTGCACTTTCTCTTACATAAAAACCGACGACCCAATCGACCCCCTTTCTCGAACCGTAAAAACCTTCTACCTCCTCTTAAAAGATCAAAAAGAACTCCACGCTTAAGACTCTAATCCCCCGGCCTCTCTTATTTTGGGTCGGTTTTCTCGGAGCTCCTCTGTTTCTCGGATTTTTCTCTCTAGTAACCCTTCCTGAAAAAAATCCCCGACAATATTGCCGGGGAAGGCTAGACAGGGAATTATTCGGGTTAAGTGGTTCATAACAAATCTCTCCCTCTAAGGGATCTCTTGAGATAAAACCCCTTTCGCTCATTAAGTGCGCCAGTCTGCATCATATCCCGAAGCAACAGGAACATAAATGAGTTATACCCGTCGGAATAGAAATCGTAGGTTTCTCCGTCCTCCGTCGTCGCGCGAAGAAGATCGCTTGTGCTACTTTTCTTGACTCTCTCTATCTTCACGACCGCAGTCGAGAAAAAGTCGTTATCAAGAATTGCTCCGTTCTCGTCGAATAATCTTCCGCCGAGGAAAAATCTCCCTGGCGCTTCATAAGTCAGTTCCTCTTTCTTCCAAAACTGGAAGGTGAACGTCCAGACTACTCTCGAGCGGTTCTGTTCGCCGTCCATTTTTAAGAAATAGAATTCCCAATCTCTTACAGTCTTGTTCATATCTCCGCTCCTCTCTGTCTCTTCTAAACTCGATGTCAAGTGTCTTTGCTTAACAGTTCTGTCTTTATCTCTACTCCTCTCTATCGTCCAGCCTCTAAAGGTGCAACAGGGCAATCAAAAACCCAACCGAGTTCTACCTCAGCTTCCCCTCATTATAGCACAAACGCAATAAAATGTCAACCTTGATTCTACTCTCTCTTAAGCCTCCATAAAACCGCTAAAAATCCTTCAAAAACCCGATAATTCCACAAAACCTCTAAAATCCCCCCCAGGAACTCCAAAAACTCACAAAAATCCCCCTATCTCTAGGGGAATCTTTAGCGTCCGTCTTTGTGGCGGAGATGTTGGCGCTTGTCGCTGTGTTTATGGTTGTTGTTGCGGTTCAACTTCGCAATAACCTTTTTCGCGTGTTTCTTACTCATTTTTATATTATAACACATTTCTTTTTCATTTTACACCCCCTTTCTAACAAGGGGCTGTTCTGCTATAATCATAAACATGAACGAAGAAGAGCTCCAAAAAAAACGTCGAGATAACGAAGAAACCGCGACGGCAAACCGCGCACATATCCTTGGCTTACCTTATCTCGACACCCGCGACTTCGAAACTTCCATCCCCCTGACTCTTAACCTCCTCGATAAAGAAGAGATGCATAAAAACTACATCCTCCCCCTCCAAAAGGGCGGCGGCGGAGACCATTATCAGTTCATGATTACCTCCCAGACCCCTCGCTCTCTCCTCGAAGAAATGAGAAAATCTTACGAGCGCGACGGAGAAAATGTTGACTTCTTCCTTATCTCTAACTCCGCTTTCCGCGTTTTTATGCTTCGTTACGACCCTCCCCGCGAGATAAAATACGACGACATTAAAATCGCTGCCGAAGGCGACTCCGAGACCATCTCCGAAGTCTCTAAAACCTTAAATTCCGTCTCTTCTGACCGCGTTTTTGACTTTCTCCTCGACCAAGCCGATAAGCTCGGCGCTTCTGACATTCACATAGAAAACCTCCGCCAAGAAATCCGCATTCGTATGCGCGTTGACGGCCTTCTCCACCCCGTCGCGAACCTCGACAAAGATCGCTACCGCGTCATTATGGGTGAGCTTTCCTCTCGAGCCGATGTTTCTGCCGCCTCAACGAAGCCCCAATCTGGCCATATGCAAATGGAAATCCATCGTGGCCATGCTTCGCACATTCTGAACGTCCGTGTCGAGACTGTCCCGACCATGCACGGCCAAGACGCTGTCCTCCGTCTCTTTAACTTCGACGAATCCTTGTTAAAACTCGACCTTCTCGGTCTTTCTTCTGCCGAGCGCGCCGAGATTGAAGGAGTCATTTCTCACCCTCGAGGTCTCGTCCTCATGGTCGGCCCGACCGGCTCCGGAAAGTCCACGACTCTTTATTCCATGCTAAACGCCCTGAACACGACCGATCGCAAAATCCTCACCCTCGAAGACCCTATCGAATACGGAATCACCGGCATCTCCCAAATCCCCGTCCATACGAACAAGGGCGGTTCCTTCGCTGAAGCTCTCCGTTCCGTCCTCCGTCTCGACCCCGATGTCGTCATGGTTGGCGAGATTCGCGACGCCGACACTGCCAAGACCGCCATCCAGGCCTCAATCACCGGCCATCTCGTCCTCTCCTCCTTCCACGCCGACTCTTCCTCCGCTGCCTTCTCGCGCATGATTGACCTCATCGGCACGAACCCGATTTTCTCCTCCTCTATTCGCCTAGTTATCGCCCAGCGCCTCGTCCGTCGCCTGACCGACTCTAAACGCCCTTACGAGCCCGACGAGCCGACGAAGGCCTATATTCGCGAAGCTCTCTCTGGTGTCGAAGGTTTCGACCCAGAAAATATCGTCCTCTACGCCCCTGTTCCGTCTCCTGAAGACCCCTTTGGCTATTCTGGTCGTGCCGTTATCATGGAACAACTCGTCGTCTCCGACGAAATCTCCAGCTTTCTCCGTGGCGATGTCGCCGACGTAAATACAAAAGCCATCGAATCCGTCGCAAAGAAAAACGGAATGTTGACTCTCGAACAAAAGGGTCTCCTAATGGCCTTGAACGGAACCACTTCTCTCGAAGAAGTCTCCCGCGTGATTTAGCTAACCCTCTCTCAACCTCTTTAGGTCCCGAGTTCCCCGAAACCCCCAACTCATCAAAAAATCCCCCCTACCCCCCGAGAAAGCTATTTTTTCCTCAATTTATAATAAATCGACGGCGCAAATCTCACAGGCGCGAGTGCGCTCTGCGCAACATTTTCCATTTTTCCGAGCGTCTTCGTAGAAAAAATCTTTTTGAGCCTCTTCGAGCGGAAGTTAGAAACCGATAAAACTCTCTCAATCTCCAATCCGTTTTTCTTAAACAAATCCTCGATATATTTCGGATGATAATTATACATCGTCAGTCCATCAATCTTCGACGGCTCCCTATCAAACGGATTAACCGACGATTTTTTGAACCAATATCTAAACATTTTCGGCAGAGTCTTTTTATTTGCAACCTCAATCACCGCCGTCCCGCCGGGTTTAAGAATTCTTGCGAGCTCTTCGACGACTTTCGGCATATCTCTAAAGTGATGCGTCGCCCGAATCATCATCAACCCGTCAAAACTTTCATCCGTGAACGGAAGATCATAGATGTCGCCCGCCTTCGTAGAAATTTTGTCTCCGTATTTTTTCTTCGCATCCGCAAGCTCTGTCTTCGAATAGTCAAAAATAGTGCATTTTTCCGCCCTCCCGAGATATTCGTCCGCGAGTCTCCCATATCCCCCTGCGATATCCACAAACGACTCCATTTTCTCTGGCAACAGCTTTCTAATCGCCATTCTGTCCGCTAAATCTTCGTATTCTCTCCCTCCGTCTTCCCAGAAGATTTTCTTGTAGTCATATCCGTTATAATCGGCAACAACAGAATGGTCGGCCTCCATGGTCTTTTTCAGGTTTTTGTTTAGGGAACTACTTGCTTCCTCGGAGGTTTTTCTCTGATTGCTTTTGTTCGAAGATTTGCTTGGACTTTTACTCATGGAACTATTATATCATACAAAAAAAGAGCCAATCTCTGACTCTAATTCCAGTATGGTAGGGCCGGATGGAATCGAACCATCATTGTATCCTTAGAGGGGATATGTCCTATCCGTTGAACGACGACCCCAATAAAATTATTATACCATACCTCCCCATTTTCTCCAAAACAGGGAACAAACTCAAGATTTTTATGTTATAATATATAGAGAATTATGATAAAAACCTTTTCTTCCGAACAAGAACTCGAAGTTTTCGCGAAATCCCTCGGAGAATCAGCGCTAAAATCGCTAAAATCCTCCTCCGGTCCTGTTGTTTTTGAGCTCATAGGTGACGTTGGTGCCGGAAAAACCACTTTCACACGCGCCCTCGCTCGCGGCCTCGGCGTCACTTCCCCTGTTACTTCCCCGAGCTTCTCTGTTTCTAACCGCTATTCTTTCCCGCTCTTCTCAATGAAACCCGAGTCGTCCTCCGCCTTGATTAAATCCCCTTCGCCGAACCCCGAACCCTCCTCCGCCTCAGAAAAACCCCTAAAAGCCCCTTCCTTTGGGACTCTAATTCACTATGATTTTTACCGCCTCGACGACCCAGGCATCATGCGTTTCGAGCTCGAAGAAGCTCTCTCGGACAGTTCCGCCGTCATTGTCATTGAATGGGGAAAAGACCTCTCTTCTCTCCTTCCCGCCTCACGCACAAAAATCACCTTTAAAATCCTCTCCGAGTTTGAAAGGGAATTGGAGATTATCTCATGAACCTCTATCTTGACACTTCCGATTTTAAGGCCATCTTAAAGTTGGACGAAAAATCCTATGAAGCCGACCTCGGTCGAGAAATGGCGGAAAAACTCCTCGGATTTATTGAGGAAAAACTTAAAGAAAACGGCGCGACCTGGTCCTCCCTCTCGAAAATCACTTTTTTCTCCGGTCCAGGCTCCTTCACCGGCCTTCGCATTGGCGCTTCTGTCGTGAATACCCTCGCTCACGACCTCAACATTCCCCTGTTTGATCATCACGGAACCCAGCATAAAATCATCCTCCCCGACTACGGTCGCCCTGCAAACATCTCCGCCCCTAGAAAATAGCCCCTTAAAATCCTCCAAAGCCTCAAAACTGCCCCTAAACCCCCTCTAAAAACGCATTGACCCCTGAAATTCCTCAAGTCTCACGCCCCTTTACAAATCCCCCTTTTGCTTTATAATTAAATCATGGCAGATTCTCCGGAATTTCTACATCTAAACAACCAGAATTCTCTTCATCCTCCGATGAAAAATGTCGTCGGAGACACTTATGCCGAAACTCGCGCCGAAATCGAAGCTAGAAAGCGCGCTGCCGAGCGCGAGGCGGAAATGCTTCGGTTCGCGACCTCCCAGCCTCCTGTAGAAGACCCCCCGAAAAAGTCCTCAATCTGGTTCGCCGTCTTGACGGTTCTCTTTCTTGTCGTCGCTATTTTCGGAGTCGGCTTTGGCGTTTTCGAATATTTCCAAAAAGAAGACCTCTCCGCCCGCTTCGACATTCTCTCCGCTCGTCTCGAAGAATCCGAAACTTCTCTCGAAGAAAGGTCTGCTCTTCTAAGTCGCGCCGTCACTCTCCTCGAACAATATCTCCCGAAGTCTAAAAAGTCCCTTCTAGACGAGTTTAAGAATCCTTCTTCGAGCTCTCCCGGCTCCTCGTCTTCAAATTCGTCCTCAAACTCCTCTAGCTCCTCGAGTTCAAGCTCATCAAGCCCTAGTTCTTCAAATTCCGACTCTTCTAAATCTTCCTCGAATCCTTCCGAAAGTCTCTTAGAGGATACCGAAGAAGATTCTACCGCCTCTAGTGAGGAAACCGAAGAAATCTCTGAACAATAATCCGATTATTCTTCCCATCTTCAAGTTTTTATGTTAAAATTTTTATAGAATATTAATTTTAGATAAAAATTTGTTAACCCGTCTGCGAAAGTCAAGCCGCGGACAAAACAATTAGAAAGAGGAAAATGGGCATAGTAGCCATCATAGTCGCCTCAATTCTCGGAATCGGCGTTGGAGCCGGCGCTGTTTTTGCATACAACAAAAAGAACGAGAATGGAGGAAAAACCAAAGCCGAAGACCTGATTAGGAAGGCTAAACACGAAGCCGGAGACATCGTTCTTGAGGCTAAAAAGGAAGCTTCCGCAATCGCCTCGAAGGCTCAAAACGAAGAATCCGAACGTCGAAAGGAATGGAAGCGAACCGAACATCGTCTGACCGAGCGCGAGAACAATCTCGACGGAAAGCTCGATCAACTCGAGAAAAAAACCGAAAAACTCGCCCGCGAAGAAAAAGAACTCGAAGATTTAAAGGGAGAAGTTCGCGAAATCCGTGCAAAACAACACGAAAAGCTCGAAAAAATCGCCGGTCTTTCTAAAGTCGAAGCTCGAGAAAAACTTATGAAAATGACAGAAAACGACATCCGTCAAGATCTCGTCGCTCTCGTCTCTAAACAACAGAAAGAAATAAAACACGACGTCGAAGAGACCGCTCAGGCTATCCTCTTGACCGCCATGGAACGTATGTCTTCCGAGGTCACGGCCGACCGCACGATAACCGCACTCAAACTCCCTGACGACGAAATGAAAGGTCGTATTATTGGCAAGGAAGGCAGAAACATCCAAGCTCTCCAGCGCGCGACGGGAGTGGACATCGTCGTTGATGACGCCCCAGGAATGGTCGTTCTCTCAAGTTTCGACCCTATCCGCCGCCAGGTTGCCCGCTATGCCCTCGAGCGTCTCATGAAAGACGGACGCATAAACCCCGCCTCGATTGAAGACGCCGTCGCTAAGGGAGAAAAAGAAATAGAAAAAGAAGTAGTCCGCGCCGGAGAAGACGCCGCGAGGGAGGTTGGAGTCGTTGGAATTCCCCGAGAAATCCTCCATCTCTTAGGCGAGCTCAAATTCCGCACGAGTTACGGCCAGAATGTCCTCCTCCACTCTATAGAAATGGCCCATATGGCCGGCATGATTGCTGAAGAAATCGGTGCCGACAAACGCATCGCAAAAACCGCGACCCTTCTCCATGACATAGGTAAGGCTGTTACTCACAAAATCGAAGGAAAACACGCCGAAATCGGTGCCGAACTCGCCAAAAAATACGGCCTCCCTGAGCCTATCGTCCACGCTATCGCTGCCCACCACGACGACATCGAAGCGACGACTCCCGAGGCTCTCATCGTCAAGATTTGTGATGCTATTTCCGCCGCCCGCCCCGGCGCCCGCAACATCTCCGCCGAGAACTTCGCCGAACGCATGCGCGACCTCGAGAACATCGCGACTTCCTTCCCTGGAATCAGCAAGGCTTACGCTATCTCTGCCGGTCGAGAAATTCGCGTCATCGTCGAACCTAAACAAATCGACGATCTAACCGCCCTCAAACTTGCTCGCGACATCGCGAACAAAATCGAAGCGACCATGTCCTACCCCGGCGTGATAAAGGTCAATGTCATCCGAGAAACTCGCGCCGTCGAATACGCGAAATAGATTTTAAGTCCCCGCCCGAACAATAAACAAGAAAAACACCCTCGGCTTTTGCCGAGGGCTTTCTGTGTCTTAGTAATCTCTGTAATCGTCCCGATAGCTCAGGTGGTCAATATAATACATCGACCCCTTTCTCTCGAAATCTACTCTCCGGTAGTCCTTCTGGCGCCGGAAATAAAAAGTCGTTTTCCGAATCGGGTGCGAGAAGAAACTGAAGCTACACGAGCAGTCTTCAAACACCTGTCCGAAGTGCGCCCGCTTTATCCGTGATTCCGGAAGCTTTTTTCTTGAGAAGTGCCAGATTTTCCGGCACCTCTGGAAGGCTCCATACCCGAGATAGGCCATGGTATCTTTCCCACTCTCAAACTTTACTTTTCTGAGGTTCTGGCAGTGGCAGAACGCCCCGTCCTCAATAACCTCGATGTTTTCCGGGAAACATACCTGATAAATCTCAGGGCAGTCCTCAAACGTCCCTCGTCCGATATAAAGCAGATTACCGGGGAGGATGAGCTTCTTGAAGCTGAGTTTTGAACAACCTCTAAACGCAAAGTCGTCGATACACTCAAGCGACCAGGGAAAATTAATTTCCTTGAGCGCGATGCACTCCTCAAAGGCCGACACTCCGATATAGAGCAACCCTTCCGGAAGTTCGACCTTTTCAAGGTTGATACATGCCGAAAAGGCGTCTTTTTCGATGGTCTTATACCAGTAGGGAACCTTAAAGGATGTAATTGTCCTCCTCGTCGGAATCTCCACTCCTGTTTCCGCGTCGGCTTTCTCAGTTTCGTCTTCGCCATATTCTGCGAAGATAATCTGATCAACCGCTTCCGCAGTCAATCTTTCGTTGTCTGGAATCTCTGGCCGAACGAGTCGGATTTTGTCATCTGGTCCGTTGTTGAAATATTCCTCATCAACTTTCAGGGCTTCGACATCGTCCATCGGCACGTCGGTTATTTCGTCATTGTCGTCGTTATTCACAACAGCAATTCTCTTAATCCCGAACGGGCCATTCTCTGGTACCATTTCTCTGTTACGTTTTTTCATGTTACCCCTCCTCTATAAAAAACTCCCATCAGTTACATAAACTAAGACACTAAAATACAAGAGGGCTGAACTGCCCCTATCCTTTCATTATAGCACACTTCCTCAAAATTGTCAAGCTTATCAGGGGAAACCTCAAAGTAAATCTAAAATAACCCCTAAAATAGCCCCTAAAACGGCCTTAAAACTCTAAAACCTCAAGAACAACACTCAAAACGTCGCCAAACTCCCAAATTAGCACTCTTGCAATCTCAGTGCTAATTTTGTATAATAGTCTTATGTCAAAACGAGATTATTACGAAGTTCTAGGAATCGGAAAGACAGCCTCCGACGATGAAGTTAAAAAGGCCTACCGCAAACTTGCCGTAAAATACCACCCCGACAAAAACCCAGGAAACAAAGAAGCTGAAGAAAAGTTCAAAGAAGCGACTGAAGCCTACGAAGTTTTGAGCGACAAACAAAAACGCGCCCGCTATGACCAATTCGGCCATGCTGGAGTTGGTGCCGACGCCGGAAATCCCTTCTCCGGCGGAAACCCCTTCGGCGGAGGCTTCGACTTCAGCGGTCAGAGCTTCAACTTTAACTTCGGCGGGGGCGGTCTCGACGACATCTTGGGGGACATTCTCTTTGGTGGCGGACGTTCCGGTCGCCGTCGCGCTGCTCGTGGTGCCGATTACGAAACTCAAGTCGTGATAGATTTCAAAGAATCCATCTTCGGAACGACCCGAGAAATCGTCGTTCCGAACACTTCTGAGAAGCTGAAAGTTAAAATCCCTGCCGGAATCGACGACGGAATGGCGGTTCGCCTTGCTGGAAAGGGTGGCGAAGCTCCGAAAGGCGGGACTAGCGGTGACCTCTATGTTCGCGTCCGCGTAAAGCCCGACAAAAACCTCACCCGCGAAGGAAACATCATCCTCTCCGAAATCCACGTCTCTATGGTTGACGCGGCTCTCGGTTGCGAAGCTAACGTCGAAACCGTCGATGGCCCCGTAACTATGAAAGTCCCCGCCGGGACCCAAAGCGGAACTCCTTTCCGCCTCAGTGGTCATGGCGTCCCGATGCGCCGAGACGGCGATCGTGGCCCGCATATCGTCAACGTTATCGTTGACACCCCTAAAAACCTCTCGAAAAAGCAAAAAGAGCTTCTCGAGGCCTTCCGCGACCCAAAAAACAAAAAACGCGGCTTTTGGGGCTAATTTCCGCCTCCAAAACCCCTAACCTCCGAAGAAACTTCCAAAAACCCCAAAACATCATAAAATTCTCCTCTAAACCTCCCCTCTCCCTATAATTTCGTGCTATAATCTCCAAAAAGGAGGTAATATGGAGTTTATTAGACAAGCTCTTCTTAGTGCAAAAATCCTAACGCCCGACGGCTACATTTCCGACGCCCTCATCTCGAACAATGCTTGCGTCTGCGATCGTCACGGCCGCGTCACTCACCGCATTCGCCACGACGCTTATGGAGTTGACCTAATCGTCACGGAGGAAAAAACCGACCGTGTCGTCTATCGCCTCCCCCTCTCGACCTTAACAAGATAGCTTTCCGCCCGCCTCTAAATTTTCGACCCAGAAAACCCCAAAAATCGAAAACCAAAATCTTAAACGTCCCGGGCGGACCCAGGCTCTTTCCCTTGACGAGAGAGGAAAAATAGCGTATATTTTATTCAGTGGTACCGTAGCTCAGCTGGTTAGAGCGTGGGACTCATAAGCCCAAGGTCACTGGTTCAAGCCCAGTCGGTACTACCAAAAATCCCTTAGGGGATATTTTTTATGCTATAATTGTTGAAAAGGAGGTTTATGAAGCGCGCTATAGAAACGCCAAATTTCATAGAAAATTCAGAATCGAACTCGAGAGCGGAGTCAGATTCTCCTGCTTTAGCCCCTGAAAGAGCGAAAAAAGTCGGAAAACAGGCACTTAGCCTAGAAAAACCTCTCGTAGAACCCCCAGAAACCTCAGAAACTCCCGAAACCCCCGAAACGCGTTTCTCTGTCGACCCTAAAAACTTCCACATTTTCCCCCATCAAGGCGAATACCGTTTTAACCCCCGAAAGGGCACTTATTCTTCTGAGACTCTCAACATAAACGAAACTCTCGGCCGTATGGTCGGAAGCACTGCCGCGACAATCGCGACCCTCGTCGGAGAAAACGACTCCGAGCGCATTCCTCCTGCCGACCATGTGATTTATCTCGACAAATCCGCCCGTCCCGTCCGCTGGCTCGTCGATGCTTTCTGGGAAGATTTCACAGACAAACCTCGCCCCGAAGCCTCCCATCTCGCTATCGACCGCAAGGAATGGTTCAGGCGAAGCGGCGTGGAGCTCCTCCCGAACGAATATGTCCGTGACTCCGATGGAACGACTCGCCCCGCCGAAGGTCGAGATTTTCAGATAGAAAAAATTCCTAAGGAGACCCTCGCGAGAATCCGCGCAGTTTATATCGACGGCGGAATCGAAGACGAAGATATCGACAAAATCATGTCCACCCCTACCGTCCTCGACGGTAAAAACGTCACCATAATCGACGAAGTTTCCCGCTCCGGCTCCACCCTTCATATCGCCAAAGAACTCTTAAATGCCGCCGTCCCCGAGCTAAAAAGCGTGAATGGTTACGTATTCTGGAGGCCAGGCGACGATTTTCAGACCTCAAGCGGAGAAACCCAAATGAAAGGCGCTCCCGCTTGGTATCCTCACGACCCAAGCGACTGGCGCGGACGCGGCGTAAAAGACCCAGACGGTGTTTTCTACGCGTCAGAATACGAAAAATCTCCAAACAACTTCACCCGTCGCAATAAGTTCAGCTCAATCGTCCTCGGAGTTCCGTTGACGAACAGGGAAGAAGAACGAGAACAACTCTCCTGGAAATTGCGCGACGACATAGATCTCATGCACGAAGAATACAAGAAAGGTCACATTCTCCCCTCGGTCTCCGGCGTCGTCAACAACTGTGGAGACGGCGAAGTAGCCGAACGTCTAATCGAACAAATCGAAGATTGGGGCGTCGAGTTTGCCCCAGTCGATAAGGCTAAAAATCCCGCCCGCGCCTATAACACTTTGATAAAAAAGCGCAACGAACTCCCCGATTTTTAGCTCTTCTCCTGAAATTCTCCTAAAAATTCCGCCCCGAGACTTTTTGCCCCCAGATTTCCGAACCGCCTCTAACCTCGACCATATAAAAAGACTCCGCTAGAATACGGAGTCTATGAATTTTTTGTAAAGAGGGTGCATGATGTCGAAAGTCGTAAACCCCCCCGCGGTTTTGAAGTTTTCCTGAAGAAATTTTGTCAATTTCTGAGCTTCTTCGCCTTCCGGCGATGGCGCGCAAAACGACGCGCTAATCATCTCTATTTCTTCCTGATGGAAATCGAAGTAGAAACAGAGGTAGCAGTGATTCTTCTCCTCCTTTCTCGTGATAATTTCTCCCCAGAGCCGCCGGCTTCTCGGAGTCGTTTCCCCCGTGTCTCCGATAATCTTGAACTTGATTTTCTCAAGCTCACGAGTCTTAGCGTTTCTGAGGACAACCTCTTGGGTTCTTCCGACCGTAAATTCCGAGAAATCGGGCTTTTCTACCAGTTCATAACTGATATACGCCTGTTTCTCGACGTCGATGTCAGAAAAGTTGTCACGAATTTTGATGGAACATCCCCCCTTCCTCGAGTCTTAATCAAAGATACCCTTCTCCGTAACTTTTAAGGTAGTATTCCTCGAGCATATGCTCAATTTCCGGCTCGTAAATCCGAAGCGTCTGCTCGAGATGCGGAGCGACAAGCCGAGAGATTTCGAAAAACTCCTTCGAAGGTTGCTCTCCATAAATCCGGATAAGAACCACGAAGGCCATGCAATACTCGAAGAGTCTTTCTCGCCTGGAAGCGTAAACCAATCGGAAAATCAAGTTCGCGCCGAGCGCAATAAGCCCGATGAGGAAGCTATCCCTGAGCGTCGCTGGATTTGTGTTTCCCCTTAAATACCAGAAAATACTGATAAATGGGGAAAACGCCAGCGCAAGAAGCGCCAGATCGATGTATTTTGCGACCCGGATAAACAGTTCATTGGAGATAATTTCTCCCCAATACCAGGTCACTGCTGTTTTGACATCTCCCCGCGTCATAACGGGAGTCAGCGCGAACTGCCAAGAGAGGTAATTCAAGGTATTTTCTTTCTCCTCTCTTGTAGCTTCTCTGTAAAGCTCCTTGTTTTTGAAGATTCTCAAAAAAATGTTCTTCTTCATCATGTTTTTCCTCCTTGTAAAGTGCTAAAAGTGTCTAAAGTTGACAGCTATATACTTTCATTATAGCACAAAACATCAAAAAAGTCAAGAATAACCGGGAAAAATCTCGTATTCTCCTCAAAAAACACCCCCATATTCTCTAAAAATCACCCCTATAATCCTAGAAACGCCAAAAAATCCCCTAAACCCCTAGAAATCCCAAAAAATCTCTACTCTGCGTTCGTGTGAACCGCAACCACGTCGTCAAGGTCGTCAACCGCGTCGAGTAACTTCTCGAGTTTCTCTGCATTATCTCCCTCGATTGGAACCGTCGAAGTCGGAACATATTTCATCTCTGCCGAAGTGACGGTGAATCCCGCGTCGATAAGATTTTGGCGAACTTTCATAAGATCAGACGAAGCGGTGATAATTTCAATTCCGTCCTCAACCTCTTCTGCATCCTCCGCTCCCGCGTCGAGCGCCCCGAGAAGTGCCTCCTCAGATTTTTCGCTGATGACGATTACTCCCTTTCTCGCAAACTGGAACATAACCGAACCAGGATCGGCCATTCTCCCCCCATTTTTCTCGAGAGTATGTCGAACTTCGGGAAGCGTGCGATTTTTATTGTCGGTCGCAACCTCAATAATAATCCCCGCACCTCCGGGCCCATACGCCTCATAAGTCTCCTCAAGAAGCGCCGCGCTGGACTTGTCCGCAACCCTAGCGATTGCGCGTTCAATGTTTGCCTTTGGCATATTCGCAAGTCTTGCCTTCTCGAGAACCATCGCGAGGCTCGGATTCATCGCCGGATCCGTCCCTTGCCTAGCCGCAATCGCGATTTGGTTGCCAATTTTCGTAAACAGCGCCCCTCTTTTTGCGTCAACGACGGCTTTTTGGCGCTTCGTCGTCGCCCATTTTGAATGTCCAGACATAAATTCCTCAAAAATTATTTTAACGTTTCAATTACTCATATTATAACACAAAATTCCCCTCCGTAAACCGGAAGGGAATAATCGCAAGTCTCGAAGATGCCCTTAACAAGTCCCCAAAACTAGACCTAAGCTTCTAGAAACCAAAATTCGAGAAAAATTGAAGCTCTAATAATTATTCGCCCTAATCTCAAAGTATGCTCTCGGATGCTTGCAGACCGGACAGATTTCCGGCGCTTCGTTCCCGACAAAGATGTTCCCACAGTTCCTACATTTCCAGACCGTGACTTTATCGCTCTTGAACACGATGTCGTTCTCGATATTATCTCGGAGTTTAAGATACCTAGCCTCATGTTCTTTCTCGACCGCCGCGACCCCTTCAAACGCCTTCGCTATGTCTTCGTAGCCCTCTTCTCTGGCTTCCTCGGCGAACTTTTTATACATATCCGTCCACTCATAATTCTCTCCCTGTGCCGCGAGCGCCAAGTTCTCCTTCGTTGAGCCAACTTTCCCCCCGTGAAGTAACTTATACCAGAGCTTTGCGTGCTCCTTTTCGTTCAGCGCGGTCTCAGAAAAAATCTCCGACATCTGTTCGTAGCCGTCTTTTTTCGCTTGAGAGGCAAAGTATTGGTATTTTGTGTGCGCCTGAGCCTCCCCCGCAAACGCCGCCTCTAAGTTTTTCCAAGTTTTAGAATTCTTTTTCAGTTCAGTCATAAATTCTCCTTTTTTCCAGTATAACACACGAAAATACCCCGCTCATGTTCTCGAGCGGGGTGAGGGGGTGAATCTATTTAAGGATAGAAAGGTCATCAATGATTTCGTCAACAAATCCATAGTTGAGCGCCTCTTCCGGAAGCATATAAAAATCATGCATATAAATAGCGTCATAAAAATCTGAGGTCATCTTATCCGGATTCGTGTGTCGAAGAATAAACTGCTTCACGATTCTAGTCTCAAACTTCTCGTTAAACTTCGCCGCGTCCTGGACTTTCGCCGAAGTGCCGACAATAAAGTCAAATCCGTCGTGCATCATAAATCTCGAATAAGGAAGCGTATATCTCTTGTGTCCTGCTGCTCCGACAATCAGCGCTACTGAAGCCCAATCTCCGATATTCACAGTATAAACTGGGGTCTTGCTGAGCTCAATTGCGGATGCGAGAGAAAATCCCTCAATAACGTCGCCTCCAACCGAATCGATATAAAGCCAAATCGGCTTTCTCTCGAACGATTTTCCTTCGAGCCGAGCGGTCTCTTCTTCTATGCTATCTTCCCTGTTCAAATCGACAATAAATCTTGTGATGTCGGGCGCAGAAAACAGAGGAAAATCGCTTGTATACGCAAGAACTGACTCCGTATAATCACAACTCGAAGAAATAGCTCCGTAGAGAAACAACCTTCTCTCTTCGAAGTGTTTGTGCTGAATCAAAGAGAGTAAACTCTCCTGAAGCGATATTCCGTATTTCTCTGGGTTCTTAATGTCCTTGATACTAATCATGTTTTCACCATCCTCTCAATGTACAGCTAGAAAAACGAGTTCCAGTAGCTAGCGCTATTCTATCTATAAATAGCTAAAATTGCAAGCAAAAGCTCTTTTAGAGAAAACTATGCTATAATTCTCTGTATATGGGAATAGAAAGAAGTACAGAGCGAGTTGTCGACATAAACGACCATGAAGAAGATTCTGAGGAGCAGGTTTTAGAAAAGAGCCTCCGCCCGACTAATTTTTCCGAATACATCGGCCAAGAGCGCCTCAAAACCAACCTCAAACTTGCCATCGACGCCGTAAAAAAGCGCAACGACGGCACGACTCTCGATCATGTCCTTCTCTATGGTCCTCCGGGCCTCGGGAAGACCACTATGGCGAACGTTATCGCCCACGAACTTTCCGCAAATCTCAAAGTCACCTCTGGCCCCGCGATTGAGCGCGCTGGTGATCTCGCGAGTATCCTTACGAACCTCCAAGACGGCGACGTTCTCTTTATTGACGAAATCCATCGTCTTCGTCGCGTCGTCGAAGAAATCCTCTATTCTGCGATGGAAGATTATAAACTCGACATAGTCATCGGAAAGGGTCCCGCCGCCCGCTCTGTCCGCCTCGACCTCCCCCACTTCACCGTCATCGGCGCGACGACCCGAACTGGCGCCCTTGCCGGCCCTCTTCGCGACCGCTTCGGCATCATTCACCGCCTCGAATACTATAAAAATTCCGAGATTCAACAAATCGTTTCCCGAACGGCGAACCTCCTAGGGAAGGAAATCACCCCCGAAGCGACCGAACTTCTCTCGACTCGCTGTCGCCTCACCCCTAGAATCGCGAACCGCCTCGTAAAGCGCGTTCGAGACTATTCCGACGTTAATGGCGACGGCATAATCGACAAAGCCACGGCCCAAAAAGCTCTCGACCTCATGGAAATCGACGAATTTGGCCTCGACCCCGCCGACCGCAATATGCTCCACCTCATGCTCGAGAACTATGGCGACCGCCCCGTTGGTCTGACGACCATCGCCGCTCTGACGGGTGACGAACCGACCACAATCGAAGAATATTACGAGCCTTATCTCCTTCAGCTCGGCCTCCTCGAACGCACCCCGAAGGGTCGCGTCGTAACCATAAAAGCCCGAGAACACTTGCGAAAGTTAGAAAAATAATTTCATCTGCGGCGCCCTCGCCTCAGTGCCCACTCGGTCTTCCCGTATTAACATCTTTCAATATTTAACCGGGCCCCTTCGGGGGCTTTTTTTTATTTAGATTTTTCATATATAATAGTTCTATGGAACATCTCATAGACTTTTTTATCCCAAAATCATACAAAATCCACCTTTTTCTCGATAAACACTCAGAAACCATCTCCGGAACAGAAGAAATCGTCGGAGAAATCACCTCCGCCGGCCTGTTAAAACTCCATTCTGTCGGCCAAGAAATCGATTTTTTGCGTATAAATGGCGAAAAAACCGACTATAAACTAGAAAATTGCGTTCTAAGCGCTCTAGCAGCCCCAGGAAGCGACGTTAGGGTCGAAGTGGGTTTCCATGGCTCTTTGAACAAAAATATGCAAGGAGCCTATCTCTCGTCGTATTCCTACGAAGGTAGGGAAGAACGCATAATCTCCACCCAATTCGAGTCTCATTACGCCAGAGAGACCTTTCCATGCGTCGATGAACCCGCCGCAAAAGCCACCTTCTCCCTCTCTATCACCGTCCCGGATGAGGATGACATAGTCCTCTCGAATATGCCCGGTTCAATGAAGCAAGAGCAGGCGAGTGTTTGTTTTGAGGGACTAAAGACATGGCCTAAGCGGCCAGCGGATGAGCAACAAGCGATAGCTTGTTGCCATTCGCGAGGAGCGGAACCTCAAAACAAACAAACGCCTGCGCATGACCCCAGCCTTTTCACCTGGACCTTTGACCCCACTCCCAAAATGTCCACCTATCTCCTTGCCTTTGTTGTCGGAAAATTCAATGTCCTCGAGAAAAAGACCAAATCCGGCATCACTGTTCGCACTTACGCCCCTCTCGACAAATCCCTCGCCTCTCTCGAATTTCCCACTTCTGTCGCCGTAAAATCCCTCGACTACTACGAAAACCTCTTCTCTCTCCCTTATCCCCTCAAAAAGCTCGACCAAGTTGCTATCCCCGACTTCGAAGCTGGCGCCATGGAAAACTGGGGCCTCGTCACTTATCGTGAGTCTCAACTTCTCTGCACAAACGATTCTTCTCAAGGAGTTAAAGAGAGCGTCGCTCTGACCGTAACTCACGAACTCTCTCACCAATGGTTCGGCAACCTCGTCACGATGACTTGGTGGAACGACCTCTGGCTGAACGAAAGTTTCGCAACTATCATGGAATATTACTGTACCGACCACATTTTCCCCGAGTATAAGGTTTGGAACGGATTTTTCACCTACGATTGTGTCGCTGCTCTCCGTCGCGACGGGAACCAAGGCGTCCAATCCGTCCGCGAAGACGTCTCCGACCCTGCAGAAATCGCCACTCTGTTCGACCCCTGTATTGTTTATGCGAAGGGAGCTCATCTCGTTCTCATGTTAATTCGAGAAATGGGCGAAGAAAACTTCTTCAAAGGTCTAAAATCCTATTTTGAGAAAAACAAGTATAAAAACGCCGAAGCTGATGACCTCTGGACGGCGCTCAATCCTTTTGCGGATTTTGACGTTAAAAAATTCATGCACGGCTGGATTTCTCAGCCTGGCTACCCCGTTTTGACCGACGAAGTCCAGCAACGTTTCCTCTTCGACGGAACAACCGACGATACAAAGTATCCTCTCCCCGAGATTCGTGACGATATGTCTGGTCACTATCTGATAAATCTCTCCGCCTCTGAATTTGACGAAGCTCTAAAAAACTTTAGTTCTCTCTCTGAAGAACAGCGTCTCCGCCTCTTGATTGATCGTATTTTCCTCTCCGATACTCCCCTTGTCTCCTCAGCCTCCCTCCTTCCCCTTCTCGATAAGTTCAAGAACGAAACTTCCGCCCCTGTTTGGGACTTGTTGAGCATGATAACCTCAAAACTCTCAATTTTTATCGACTTTGACTCCCCGGAGGAGAAAAAATACAAGTCCTATCTCTATAATTTAGTAGAAAAACCCCTTTCCCGTCTCGGTCTCTCCCCGAAGCTCGGCGAACCCGTAAACGACACGGATTTGCGCAACACTCTCCTCGCGAATGCTCTCTATTCAAAAAACGAAGCCTTCCTTAAATCCCTCGCCTCTCTCTATAAAGATAATCTCGAAGAAATAAATTCCGAAATTCGCGGATTTGTCCTCTCGGCGAAGATGTGGCTCGAAGAAAAATCCTTCTATCCCGAAGTTCTCGACCTCTATAAAAAATCTTCCGACCCCGAGATAAAGGCCGTTCTCCGAAGCGCCCTCTCGAAGCCTCGAGAAAAGAAAAACATCGACCTCGCATTCTCCTTCCTCGGAGATAAGACCATCATCAAGCCTCAAGACCACCTCAGCTTTTACCTCGGTCTCCGTCGATGGCGTTTCACTAGGGAAAGGTCTATCGACTGGCTCTTCGAGAACTGGAATTATGTCAAGAAAATCAACGGAGAAAAATCCATTGAGGATTATCCTCGTTACCTTTCTTCGACTATCGACGAGAGAAAAGATGCCGACAAGTTTTTCGAGTTCTTTACTCCTATGTCCGACGATCCTGTCCTAGCTCGAACTCTCAAGGTTGCGAAAAACACCATCGAATCCACTCTCTCCCTTATCGAATCTGATAAAAAATCCGTTCTAAAAGCTATAAACAAGCTTTAATTCCTCGAAAACTCTTTTCTTTACGCCTTTATATTCTTATGTTATAATTTTTGATAATTATGACAAAACAATCCAATCGCGAGCGCGTCGTCATCCGCACGAGTGTTCTTAGCATCCTCTCCAACCTTGTCCTAGCTGGGTTCAAAGCTTTTGTTGGTATCTTTTCTAATTCTATCGCGATTATTTCCGACGCCCTCAACAACCTCTCCGACGCCCTCTCGAGCATCATCACTATCGTCGGCACGAAACTCGCCGGAAAGCCAGCCGACAAAAACCACCCCTACGGTTACGGCCGCGTCGAATATGTTACTTCTCTCGTTGTCTCGGCAATCGTTCTCTACGCCGGTCTAACAGCCTTCATCGAATCCGTCAAAAAAATCTTCTCCCCCGAGACTCCAGAATACGATACTTTCGCCCTCGTCGTCCTTGTTGTGGCCATCTTGATAAAATTCTCCCTCGGCCTCTTCGTCAAGAAAAAGGGAAGAGAAGTAAAATCCGACTCTCTCGTCGCGAGCGGCTCCGACGCCTTCAATGACGCCCTCCTCTCTATCTCTGTCCTTGTTTCCGCTGTTATTTTTCTCGTCTTTCACATTAGCCTCGAGCCTTACGTTGGTGCTCTTGTCTCTGTTTTTGTGATAAAAACCGGCGTCGAGCTCATCAAAAACTCCGTAAATTTCATTCTCGGGACCCGTATTGAATCTTCTCTCTCTAAAGCCATCAAAAAGGAAGTCGAAAAAGATAAAAACATCCAGGGTGCCTTCGACCTCGTTCTTCACGATTACGGCCCAGGTCGTTATCTTGGTTCTATTCATATCGAAGTTCCCGACACCCTCTCTGTCGCAGAAATCGACCGTATCTCTCGCGGGATCACAAAGCGTGTCCAGAAAAAATACGGCGTTCTCCTTCATACGATAGGTATTTATTCAATAAACACGACTGACAAGTCCGCCATAAAAACCCGCGAACAAGTCCAAAGAATCGTCTTTTCTCACAAAGGCATCCTCGAAATGCACGGATTTTTCCTCGACGAAGAAGAAAAAACCCTCAGTTTCGATATAATTATCGATTTTGAAGAAAAAAACCGCGAAAAAATCTATAATCATATCTACGACGAGCTAAAATCTCTCTTCAAAGGTTATAAAATCAACATCACCCTCGACGTTGACACCAGCGACTAGGCGTAAAAAAGCCGACCCGAAGGCCGGCTTATGCTCTGTTCTGATAATTTTTAGTTAGCGATTCCCATATAATCCATTCTACCGACGGCAGTAATGAGGGTTTTTTCGTAATACATCCGACTAAAGAATACCGGAATAAACACTAACCCTTGATGGTTCTCGCTTTCAACAGCGACGGAGTCTTCCCGAATCACAATAAACTGATCCAGATGTCCTCCGCCCTTTGTTAATATAACCGAAGCGGTCGCAATATAAAGCGGCTTTTTTATGGAGAAAAAATCGAGTCCAAAAGCCCGCGCGACCTGTTCCGGTTTATGTCTCCAGTCTCGTCCGACTTTTCTAGAAAGCCAGATGTCCGCAGTTACCATCGAAGGAACACAAACCCCAAATTGCGCGAGCTTAACCTTAACATCGTCTAAGCTCGGATCCGTGCTAAACGGGCTTCTCTCCGAGATTCGGACTAAAAACCCTCGATTAAGTTTCCCTGCATTTACTGAGTTGTCAAAGTAGTATCTCCCGGAAAGAAACTCCTTCCTCGGATTAAACGGCAATTCACCCCCTATCATAAAATACGGCTTCTGATTGGCAACCTTTTCCTTTTTCATAGGCATAGAAGATAATACTGCTGGCATATCTCGTCCCCTCCATAATAAACCAGATTTGAAGCATCTATATTAAAGAACAGAGCATATATCTCTATTATATCACATTTGTTCGAAAAAATCAAGAGAAAAACCGTTAGTTCAATAATTTTCCGCTTATCTTAGCCTAAAAATCCTTAAAATAGGGAAATAACAGGGGAAAAGTTGACAAATCTTAAAAATCTCAAAAAAACCTCTTGCAAAAGTTAAAAAAGTGAGTTATACTGATGAACAGTTAAACAAGTCGAACCGCCGACCTCTGGAAAAAGTGAAGAAATCCGCCGAAGAATCTAGGAGCTCTTAAGCCCCTCGAAATTATTCTTCGTCCCGAGATTTATTTTAACAATTTGAGACAACGATAGATTTTAATTGACGGTATCACAGTCGTATTCCGATTGTTGATTAAGTCAATGCATAAAAAGGTAAATAAGGGCACTAATAGTGGATGCCTTGACAATCAATACCGATGAAGGCCGTAGGACTCTGCGATAAGCCTCGGGGATCTGAGAACGAGAAATGATCCGGGGATTGCCGAATGGGGAAACCTAATCCGAGTCATGTCGGATTGCACTTATCTGAACACATAGGATAAGGAGCGGGAACCAGCCGAACTGAATCATCTTAGTAGGTTGAGGAAAAGAGAGTAAACAACGATTCCGAAAGTAGTGGCGAGCGAAATTGGAAAAGCCCAAACCTAAAGATAACCTAACGGTTTAACGACCTGAGTTATTATAGGGGTTGCGAAATTAGATGTTTTTTATGCAAAATTGTTTTACGACAGTTTTGCATAAAAACGGACAGCGTTAACTGAGCCGGATAAGACACAATCCATTAGATCTTAGCAGAAGGACCTGGAATGGTCTGCGAAACAGCGTGAAAGCCGCGTACGCGAAAAGGTCTTTGGCTTATTATATCTATTTTCAAGTAGGACGGGGCACGAGAAACCCTGTTTGAATC
>JAFWLO010000015.1 GCA_017545595.1 Candidatus Saccharimonadota bacterium
AAAACACACTCATGAATAACATATGACCAACATCTCTAAAGTTCTTTTTAACCGTATCAATAATCAATTCACCCACCTCTTGTTTGAAGATTCTGATAATACAAATATAGCATAAAAAAGTGGCACATTTCGTGCCACTTTCGTGTTTTCACTGGCACATTTCGTGCCACTTTTGGACTTTTGATGATATCACGGAAACCCCAGGCTCTGCCTGGGCTATCACGGAAAGTGATAGCAGTTTCCCCTTATGCTCTTTGAACACTTGTTTATACGGGATTCCTCCGACAACAAATCGTATCAACTAACAGAAACGGGAAATCTTGATTCTTCCAGAGAAATGATTATCAAAAAAAGAAAGGCGTTTCGCCTTTCTTTCAGGAGGGATCACACGAAATAAACGTTACTCAATCATGATGCGTTTCGAGGTCTCTAAATGCTCTTTCTTAGGAAGAGTCAATGTCAAAACTCCATCTTCCAATTTAGCTTGGGCGCCCTCTTCACTCACATCTTTCAACAAAATGCTACGGGACATCTGAGACATCCGACGTTCTCTATGAATATATTTATCCCCTTCTTCTTCCGAAACTTGTTCATGTTTAACGGATAGGTTGAGACGACCGTCATCGATCGTTAGATGGATATCTTCTTTTTTGACTCCAGGCAGTTCCGCCTCAATAACATACTTCTCTCCCTCGTCTTTGATGTCCACCTTAAATGTGTCGTGTCTTAAGCTTCTTTCAAATGGAAATCCGCTTACCGAGAAAAAGTCATCTAACATGTTCGAAAAATCATTAAACCCAAGGTTCATCAAATCATTACGCTTCTTGTTGAAAGGAATCAAACCAGCCATGATAATCACTCCTTAGATTTTTATTTTTAGCACTCGTATCTATAGAGTGCTAACCACAATTTATAAATATCAAAAATCAAAAAAAACGTCAATAAAAAAACGATCGATTTCACCCAAAAAGTTTGTGAAATCGATCGTTTTTTACATGTTTTTTAGACTTTGGCTTGAGAGCGTCGTCAAGTTTGCGTGGAGTTTTTATTTCACGCAATGTAGAGCGAAAACAGTATTTATACGATCTTTTAAATCTAGATTTGACCAAACCAATAAATTGCTAAAAAGATATACAAAAGAGTACCACCCACTAAAACAGCTTTATTATTCTTTCTATTCCATAAAAAAATCGAAAACATTAAAAATAAAATAATAAACGAAAAAGAGAGCGCGATTACTTTGGCAATCCCACTTTCAAATAAAATCATAGATACACCTGACACCATTGCAAGAAAGAAAAGAATAGGACCTTCATATTTCGTTAATCTCGATTCTGTTTTTCCCTTCACAATATTCATAAATAGCCATCCTTTCATAATCTCTAAAAAAATATTTTATTTTACCATTTCTCGTTTTAAAGATTTCTCGAGTCGGACACCTTCCGGTATAGTTCGATCACCTGGGGGTTTTCTTTCTCCCACGCCGTGTTCTTCAGCATCGGGATTTTGAATATCCCTTCCATCTCCGTCATCAGTTCACCCAAACGCAACTCACGCTGGCGGACCGACGGATCTCGCATGATTTCCTCGTATCTCGATTCGAATCCTTGAATCGTCATCAACATCTTCATCACTCCTTCTATTATTTTTTCTTCTCGACGTAATTCCGCAGCACGCCCTCGACCAACTCGTAAAGTTTCACATCGTTCTCCAGGGCGATCTGCTTCAACTGCTTGTGTAGCGCCACATCCATGTCCACCGAAACCTTTTTGCGATTGATCCGTTCCGGTTTCGTCTCGATCGCGAAATAGTCGTCATCCAGCCGGGACTGCCCCGTGACCGGGTCGATCTTCAACGGATCCGTGGCGACACGCTTCATCTTTGTCACGCTGGAACGGCTCGTCTGCACGAAATCGAGCACCTTCTTGTCCGCATTCGGATGGCTGCGGTCGATATGCCAGCGCTTCGTCCGTTGGTCGAACGTCGCCCCTGCCGACTTCAACGCCTCTCGTAGCTTCTCCTTGCCCACCGGCGCATGTTGCTTCGCCAGGTCCAGGAACTTCATGCGCTCGTTCAATTCCGTCACCTCGTAGATCGTGAGGTCCATGTTCTTCATCGGGGACCATCCTTTCTTCTTTGGTTGTTGCCAACCTTCCCTCTTACCCTCTTAATTCTTCGCAATTGGGGCTAATCCCTTCTTGTTTTTCCTTCTGAATCGCCCTGGCATCCTGTCGGATGTCTCGGGCGATCCTCTCAAGGTCTTTCTTCTCTCTGCTGAACGCACTTCGCTACGGCGTTTACGCCTTCGCTCGCTTGTCGGGGCACATGCGGAACACGTCGCCAGACT
>JAFWLO010000001.1 GCA_017545595.1 Candidatus Saccharimonadota bacterium
ATATATTATTCTAGTTCAAGATAAGCAGGGATTGCTTCGTTGAGCGTCTCGCCGAGTCTCACGAATGTCTTCGACTCAGTAATAAGCTCAGACAAGAGCACTACTCCAAAACTCCTCTTATATTTAGTAAATTCAACGATTCCGGCTTCATTAAAATTGTCCCAATGCACTCCATTATATTTCCATCCAACTTTTTCGTAAACTTTTGCCTCAGAAGAAAATCCCCTAGCAAAGCCCTGTCTAAAATCACATTCTCCGTCGCAAATCCCCTCAATATGCTTTTTGGGTTGATTCAGCATAGAATCAGACAAAATAGCCCAAGAATCTTTCCCGATTTCTTTATGTTCAAACAAAACTCCGAGATATTTCGCCATATCTTTCGCTGTCGTATCAAGTTCCTTTATGCTCGTCTTCTCTAATCCGTATTGATTCTTGAGGACAGAATCAATATTATCTTCTCCTATTTTTTCTAGAACTCTCTCAGCACAGACAGAATCACTTTCTCTAACCATGATATCAAGGCACTGTTTAAGCGTATGTTCGCCAATCATTTCATTACCATCCAAAGTTCCAGTTTCTAAACCTCTATACCCTTCATAGGCAACAATTAGCTTATATAGACTTTCCATCTGGAAAACATCATCAGGAGAAATTTCGCCAACAATTTTTTTATTGTCTAGATCGTAAACAACGACAGCTTGTCTCGAATCTCGCATATCATTCGACATCCAAGACTTTATAACTGGATTTAAATCCATTTCCTTCTGATCTTCCTCGTCGTCCTCGGTTTTTATCTCAGCTATAACGTCGGGATTGTTCTTCTCCTGATTCTCAGTTGTAACATTCGTTAATCTAAACATAGCAAAAGTTGCTCCCGCAACGAGTAACACAACTAAAATATCTAGCGTTAACCCTAATTTCCCCTTCTTTTTCTTAGATTTCGTTGCGTTTGGTCCTTTCTTTGGCAAATAAACCACCGGTCCTTGATTCATGATTCTCCTTTTATTTATTCTGGCGTATATTCATTTAATTTCTCGATAAACGGAACAAATTCATCCTCTCCCATCAACCTCGTCTGCAGATTTTCGTCGTATATAGTTCCAAACCTCCTCGTCTGAACTAAGCTATTTCCCCAGAAATAATGCACAAGCCCCAAGCTCTTTGTCGTCCCAGGCCACCAATATTGGTCGAAAAATATGTTCCCAAGTCCGTAATAAATAAAACCGTTTTTGTATTTCTCATAAGTCTGCGTCTGATGTGCGCTTGTTCCAACGACAATGTCGGCTCCCATATCAATCAGACTCCTAAACACTCCAATCTGGTCTCCTGCGCTGGAATCGGCCCTCGTGCAAGCATCGCTCTCGACCTCGGTGTCATATTCGGCACACTCATAGTATTGCATATCGACGATGACGACATCTCCTCGCCCCTTCGCTTCACTAATTTTTGCTCTCGCATCTTCCTCGCTATATTGATTTGCTCCAGGATTCGCATCCGTCGTTGCTCCGCCGGTGCTCTGATTGTATGCTAACATTGTAATTATATTCCCCTTCTGAGAAATCTCGAGCTCTTTCCCGGCTTCCTCAGCATTCTTGCCACCCCCGACAATCTGTACCCCCATTTCTGTATATTTGTCCACGGTATTTATAGCATCGACAGCTCCGCAATCTAGATTGTGGTTGCCAGTCAGTTCAACTATATCTAATCCAATTGCTTTCAACGTCTCGGCGAATCGATTATCAGCGCAAATATTACTCTCGGAAGCACTATCACTAAAACTCGCCTCGTTGCTGGTATGTGTTAAATCAAAACTAGACAAAAAAGTCCCAATCTTCTCAGAAAAATACAAACCATCCCCAACTTCATTCATCATCGCATTCATTCCTCTCCCGAAAGCAGTCACTCCAGTTTGCACGAAGCTTAACGTATTTTTCTTCTCTGGGACTTTCTTCTGCTTCTCGGCTAAAACTTGCTCGGCGACTGCAATATCCTCGTCGCTCCCGCTTACCTTAAGATAC
Source organism: Candidatus Saccharimonadota bacterium (assembly GCA_017545595.1). Lineage (GTDB taxonomy): Bacteria > Patescibacteriota > Saccharimonadia > Saccharimonadales > Saccharimonadaceae > Nanosyncoccus. The sequence goes on from JAFWLO010000001.1 coordinate 2,019, forward strand.
TGAAACTTCGCCCCTGAACTAAACAAATCTAGAAAATATTTTCCATCAACTTGCAACAACTTTCTGTCAGGAGTCAATTTAGAAACAGAAACAACGTTTATATTTTTCTCGTTAATCATTGTATCGAACTCAGCCTGAGAAATAGACTCCTTCGTAGAATAGAAATCATCAACCGGAACAAGCGCATCAATTAGAATAAACCTCTCTCCGGCGTTCGAAGAGTTCAGAATACTATCAGAAAACTCATAGCTTAGCGACAAATCTTTTTTAAGCTCCTTTTCAGAAAAAAGCGAAAGATATTCGTCTTTCTCATCTTCTGGAAAATTTTCGGAAAAAACAATTTCTCCAGGCTTTAAAGAAAAACCGCCTTCACGAAAAAACTTCAAAGAGAAAAAACCACCAACCCCCGCAATAAGAAAACATAAAATTCCTATAATGGCTTTTTTCATTACTATTATATTTTAACATTTTTAAGCTCACTAAACTAGATTTTTAAACAACGTTTATATATAATAAACTTATGTTTAACTTCTTTAAGCGTCGTCTAAAGATGGAATATGAGAAAAAGGTCTCTTCTCCTGATTCTCGTCTTGTTCTTCACGTCATCTTAAAATCCGGACATCTCGAATACTCCCTTTCTCGCGACTCCAAACCTATCATAAAAACTTCAACAATAGGTCTAAAACTCAAAGACCAACCGAAAATCAGTGATCACCTCGGCATTGTCCGCGGAATCGAAAAATCCATTTCAGAGACATGGGAGACTGTCTGGGGAGAAGATCGCGAAGTCGATAACACTTACAATGAATTTGCTCTTTATCTTTCCGAAACAAAGGAGCCGAATCGTCTTTTCACGGTTCGTTTTCGCGTGTTTAACGACGGGATCGGCTTCCGTTACGAACTTCCGCCTCAACCCAGCTTCACGCGCGTCGAAGTCGAAGACGAAATGACTGAGTTTAATATTGATTTGAACGCCTATTGCTGGAAAATCCCCGCCTTTCAGCCTGACCGCTACGAATATAATTACGAAAAATCCCCAGTTTTCGAGATTAACTCTCCGGTCCATACGCCTGCTACTTTTGAACTCTCGAATGGTTTATTCGCCTCCATCCACGAAGCTGCTCTCTACAATTACGGAGAAATGACTCTCGAGCTCGACGAGTGGCGCGCCTTAAAGTCAAACATTACTCCTCTTTCTGACGGAATTAAGGCTCGTGTCGAACTTCCATTCAATTTCCCCTGGCGCGTAATAATGGTTTCTGAGACTGCGCTAGGTCTGACAAAAAACCGTATAACTCTAAATCTGAACGACCCTCCCGCCGAAGATTTTTCTTGGGTTAAGCCTCTAAAGTTTCTAGGAATATGGTGGGCGATGTATGTCGGCGAATGGACCTGGGCCTCTGGCGACCGTCATGGCGCGACGACCGAGCACGCCTTCGAATATATCGACTCATGCAAAAAACTTGGAATCGACGGTCTTCTCCTCGAAGGCTGGAATGACGGTTGGGACGGTGACTGGCTGGAAAACGGAAAAACAACAAATTTCCTCCGCCCTATGCCGGATTGCGATATGTCCAAAATCTCCGCCTACGCGCGTCAAAATTCCGTCAGCCTTATCGGACATCACGAAACCGTCGGCTTTGTCGATAACTACGAGTCTCAACTAGAAAACGCCTACAAATATTATGCAAGCCTAGGAATAAATTATATAAAGCCCGGTTACGCTGGCTCAATGATGACTATCCAAGGCAAGCGCGAATATCATCACTCTCAACTCGGCGTCCTTCACTATCAAAAATCCCTTGAACTCGCCGCGAAATACCACATCTGTCTCGACGTTCACGAGCCGATAAAGGGGACGGGAATAGAACGCACGTTCCCAAATCTTCTCACGCGCGAAGGCGCAAGAGGGCAAGAATACGAAGGTGGTGCCCTGAACCCATCCCACGCCTGCATTCTCCCCTTCACGCGTCTTCTCGCCGGAGGAATGGATTATACCCCCGGGATTTTCGACATTAAAAACAATGTAAAACGTCTTTCGAGCACTCTCGCTCGTCAGCTCGCATATTTCGTTACGATTCCTTCAGGAATGCAAATGGCGGCCGACCGCCCGAAAATCTATGAAGAACTAAATCCTTCGGCTTTCCGCTTCATTCAAGAAGTCCCCGTAAACTGGGAAATTTCCGTTCCGCTTTTTGGAAAGATTGGTGAATATTATGTTGTCGCTCGCCAAGGTCGCGGAAAAAAAGATTGGTTCGTCGGAGGGGTCACGAACGATTCCGCACATTCCGTTAAAATCACATTTTCTTTTCTTCCCGAAGGTAACTATGTCGCCGAAATCTATCGCGACGACGAAACTGCTCATTTCCGCGACAACCCTCTCGCTATAAAAATCGAATCGCGCTCAATCACCCCCGCCGACTCACTAGAAATTTTTATGGCTCCCGGCGGCGGATTCGCGATAACCCTCAGAAAACAAAGTTAAAAATCTCGTCGTTAAGTTTTTAAAACTCATCGACAAGTTTTCTAAACACGTAAGCAAGTTTTAAAAACATACCCTCAAGTTTTCAAAGCACGTTGACGAGATTTCAAAACACGACAACAAATTTCGATAGTATAACGAAAAAAAGGAACAGAAGTTCCGTTTGGCACGGGTGGAGAGACTCGAACTCCCGACACCTGGTTTTGGAGACCAGTGCTCTACCAACTGAGCTACACCCGTAAATCTCAAATTATGTTTACATTATATCACAAAAAGTGATAAAATTAGAATAATGAAAATACTAATGCTAGGTTGGGAATTACCCCCATATAATTCCGGAGGTCTTGGCGTTGCCTGTTTAAATCTTTCTCGAGCCTTGTCGAAAAACGGCGTTGAGATAGATTTTGTCGTTCCTTACGAAGCTGTTCATCCTAACATAGATTTTATGAACATTCTCCCCTCGACCTCGCTTTCTCCGTTCGAACTCCTGAAAGGGAATTATGGCGCGTACGAGAACTTTTTTTGGAGCGAAGAATATTTTCCCGACATCTTCATTCCGAACGCAGTTTCCGCCGACCAGTCTTCGATTCGCGCTCTTCAAAGGGCTTACATTAACTTCGTTGAACGTTATCTTCTCGAAGAAAAGCCCGACCTCGTCCATGCTCACGATTGGCTAACTTTCGAAGCCGGAATCCTTGCGAAAAAATCTTTTGGAATTCCCTTCATCGCTCACGTCCACGCGACCGAATTTGACCGCGCCGGAGGAGATGGCGGAAATCCGCTCGTTCACGAAATCGAACGCGAAGGTCTTCTTCTTGCCGACAAAATCTTCGCCGTGTCGAACTTGACAAAAAACATCATCCACGAAAAATACAACATTCCTCTCGAAAAAATCGACGTTATCTATAACTCCCTCGACGAAGATTTCCTTAAAACTCCCTACGAACTTAAAAAAGATGATTATTCTTATCTAAAGTCTTTAAAACGAGAAGGCTACACTATCGTCTCTACGGTCGGTCGCTTCACTCTTCAAAAGGGCCTAACCCACCTTCTCCATGCCGCGGCGAAAGCTGTCCGAAAAAACCCTAAACTCGTCTTTATTTTTGCTGGCGACGGAGAAGAACGAAACGAACTTATTGAACTTTCCGCCGAACTCGGCATCTCTAAAAACGTTTTCTTTACTGGGTTCGTCCGCGGGAAGAAACTTCGTGACGTCTATTCTCTCTCCGATATTTTCGTCATGTCGAGCATCTCTGAGCCTTTCGGGCTAACCGCTCTCGAGGCCGCTCATCATGGCGACGTCCTTATTCTCTCGAAACAATCCGGCGCTTCAGAAGTTCTAAAAAACGCCTTCTCTTACGATTTTTGGGACGAAGATAAATTAGCAAACCAAATTCTCGCCATTTCCAGCTCAAAAGCCCTCCAAGAATCTATGAAATCTCGAATCAGTTCCGAATATAACAACATTTCCTGGGACGACATCGCAAAAAAATGCCTTGCCTCCTATAATTCACTAAAATCCCGAAAGAAGAACAAATGAGAGAAATCTGTCTTTATCTTCACATCCACCAGCCCTTTCGCCTCCGCGCATACTCTGTTTTTGGGATAAGTTCAAACACGAACTACTTTTTCGACCCAAATTACAATTCCAAACAATCAAACGAACGAATTTTCAAAAAGGTTTCCGAAAAAAGTTACCGCCCTACATTCTCTCTTCTCGAAAAAATGTTAAAAGAAAACAAAAAATTCAAGTTTTCCCTCAGCATAACTGGAACATGGCTTGAACAAGCCGAAATGTGGGAACCCGAACTTATCTCGCGTCTAAAATCTATGGTGGCATCTAATCGAGTCGAAATCGTCGGCGAAACTTACTACCATTCTATGTCATTCTTCTACGACCGCGACGAATTTCGCGCTCAAGTGAAACAACATCAAGAAAAAATCTTTTCTCTCTTCAACCTCTCCCCGAAAGTTTTCCGAAACACCGAACTCGCTTTTAACGACGAAGTTGGTCTCGAAGCGGAAAAGTTAGGTTTCAAAGCTTGTCTCGCCGAAGGTTGGGATAAAGTCTTAGGCTGGCGCAGCCCAAATTTCGTTTACAAATCCGCTGGAACAAAAAACCTAAAACTACTTCTAAAAAACTATCGTCTTTCCGACGACATTGCCTTTCGTTTTTCGAATCGCTCCTGGAAAGAATGGCCCCTCTCAGTCGAAAAATACATTTCTTGGCTCCGCGATTCGTGCTTAAAAGGGAACCTAATCAACCTTTTTATGGATTTTGAGACTTTCGGCGAACATCAGTGGGCGGACACTGGCATTTTCAATTTCATGGAACGGTTTATCCGCGAATGGACTAAAGACCCGGAACAGATTTTCGTGACAGTCTCGGAGGCTTCCGAAAAACCTCCCGTCGCTGAACTTTCCATGCCAGAAACAATTACCTGGGCCGACACCGAGCGCGACCTCTCCGCCTGGATGGGCAACCCTCTCCAAGAAGAAGCTATGAAATATCTCTACTCCCTTCTTCCGAAAGTCCAAGAAAAATCCGCGTATGACCCCACCATCCTCGAAGATTTTAGACGACTCACGACATCCGACCATGCTTACTACATGTGCACGAAATACTGGAACGACGGCGACGTTCATGCATATTTTTCCGCCTATGATTCTCCGTTCGACGCTTTTATGTATTTTCTAAACATTCTTCATAGTTTAGAATATAGAGTGTCCACATGAAATTCCTAAAAAACCATTCTGAATTTTTCCTAATTTTAATAATTCTTGCAGTTTGCGGATTTTTAAGTTTATATTTTTATAAATCTTCTCAAATAACCTACAAACAAAAAATTTTCAACCCAAACGTCGTCCATGAAATAAAACTTACTCTCGAACCCAAAAATCTTGCCCTCATGTTTAAAAATCATGAGGACAAGATAAAATATCACGCCGACATGATTATTGATGACGAAGTTTATAAGGATATCTCCATTTCGACTCGCGGAAACGCCTCGCTCATAAATGACAAAACCGTAGAATCAAACAAATACCCTCTAAAAATCAATTTCAAAAAATACGTTGACGAACAAAACTACTACAATCTCGACAAGTTAGTTCTCGACAATATCTCGGCAGATGTTTCATTCCTAAAAAACTGCTACGCATACAAAATCATGTCTGAATTTGGCGTCCCCGCTCCGCTCTGTTCTTACTCTGAAGTATATATGAACGAAGAGTACAAAGGTCTCTTCCTAGCTATCGAACCAATCGACGATTCCTTCGTAAAAAGAAATTACAACACAAAAAGTTATAACATTTATCAACCTACTCCCCTAGCGACCAACTTTACAAAAATAAAAAATTTAGAAAAAAACTTGTTCGACGGAGAGGAAATATTTCTAGAAACAGATTTTTTAAGCGAAAATTTTGATACTGGCGGAGCAGACCTAGTTTTTCGAGACGAAAATCCTTTGAGCTACCCCGCAATTTTCGAAAACGAAATCACTAATGTCTCTCCTGAATCTCGCAATCGCTTGATACAGGCGATAAAATCTCTACAAGAAGAAAATTCTAGCTTTGAAGATTATTGGGACATCGAAGCCCTAGCGAAATATTTCGCCGCACACAACTTCATTCTGAATTTCGACAGCTACACGGGCAACACCGCTCATAATTACTATGTCATCGAACAAAACGGGAAGTTTTCGCTCCTTCCATGGGATTATGACCTCGCTTTCGGAGGAGTTGATCTGGATGAAAATAGAAATATCATAGAAACTCCCTATCTCCATTTCTCCGTCGATAATCCCCTAGACGGTCCAACGCCAGAAATGCGTCCGCTCTGGAAACGGCTCTCCGAGAGCGAAACATTCATGGAAAAATATCATGTAGAACTCCAAACTTTTATCAATGATTATATCCTCACCGGAAAATACGAGACCTATCTTGAAAAAACCTCAAACATGATTCGACCTTACGTAGAAAAAGACGTAATGAGCGGATATTCGACAGAAGTTTTCGATAAATCAATCGAACAACTGAAAACTTTCAGTCTCCGTCGCGCGGATATCGTCCAGAAACAATTGTGGGGTCTCGCAAAATAAAAGCTCCGATTTAAACTCGTCGAAAAAGAAAAATCCCCCGTTTCGGGGGATTAAATGGAGGGTTAATTATAAAATTTCTTGATAACTTCCGGCGGGCCAGGTTCATGAAATTCAACGCGATAAATCGCCTCTCCGATTCCGAGAAAAATCGGCTGCAAAAAACACTTCTTTGTGAGTTGAACAAAATGTAAGAACAAATTGTCAATTGGCCTGTCTGACTTCGTTATAGCGTAGTTCATCGCGTCGATTTTGCCGAGCCCGGATTTATTCATCTTAAACTCGTAACTTCCGTCAAATCCTTCGGCGTGAAGAAACGCGACGCCAAGCACAAACGCGAACGCATCGAAAGCTTTCGCAAGCGAATTCGGGTCCTGAACTCTAGAAAAATTCTCAGAATGATATTTTGAGGATTCTTCAGGAAAACCTTTCATAAAATCGTTAAAAATCTTAGTCTCCTTCCTGTCTTTCTCGTCTTTATCGTAAGAACCGTCAGCGAGAAGATCAGAAATAACATTTTCTCCGATTTCGTGGAAGATAAGCGCATCATGAATCTTGTCCCAATAAACTTCCTTCACGGGGTAATTTGTCGTAATAATTTCTTCAAAGAAAGATCTAAACAGTGTAACCATACACTGTAAGATGAATCCGTGATGAGCATCATCAATCGGCGAACCTAAAGGCAAGAACCTCATATCCCCATAGCTATCGACAACAGGAGAAACGAAATGATAAATTGAATCGAGCGTCATTTCCGGATAACATCCGAGAACCCTGTAGCCCTGACGGATAACTGTTTTCTGCTTCGAAAAAAATCTCATTTTACGATAGAACAACTCACAATTTTTGTCGAAGCGAGGATTTCTCTCTCTAAGGTCTTCGAGATTTGGAAAAAGTTTTTCAAGCGAACTGCGAGCAATTATACGCAAATAATCACCTCCAAAAATAAAAAAGTACACCCTCCTACAAAATATATTATAACATATTTATATCTATCTTAAACCAACTTTTTCGAAAACTTCTTGAAGTTTCGCATTCGCAACGTCGTTCGCATACTTTTCGCCAGCAGGGAACAAATCTAAGACTTCATCGTCGGATATTTCAGAAATTTTTTCCTGGAATGAAGAAAGAAGTTTTTCGACGCTTTCCGCGACAGCTTTCTTAAAGTCGCCATACTTTGTCTTTCCTCGCCAAGTCTCCAAAACTTCGCCGACGGAAATGTTGTTTATAAGAGCGAGAATTTGAATTAAGTTAGAAATTCCAGGCCTTGTTTCAAAATCAAATTCAATATCTTCAAAACTATCGGTCGTCGCAGACATAATTTTTTTCGCAGCAACATTAGGCGCGTCAGAAAGAAGAATCTTAGATTTTTCACTCTCGGTCGATTTAGACATCTTCTTTTCGGGATTGACCAAATCTCGAATGCGAACTCCAGCGTCCGCACCCATAAACTCAACTTGACCCTTCGTATTCTCTGGAACAACGAAAGTTTCTCCGAAACGATTATTAAACCTCTCTGCTAAATTTCTCGTAAGCTCAATATGTTGGAACTGGTCTTCTCCGACAGGAACATAACTCGCACTATAAAGTAAAATATCCGAAGCCATAAGCACGGGATAGTCAAAAATCCCGACATTCGTCGACTCTCGTCCTGAACTTTTCTCCTTAAACTGAATCATTCGACCCATCTCTCCGGTCGTCGCGATGCAGTTCAAGACCCAGGTCAACTCGCTATGTGCCGGAACATAACTCTGGCGATAAAAATGAACATTTTCATTCAAAATAAGTCCTGAAGCTAAATAACATTTTATCGAATAAATCAAATTTTTTTGTAAATCTCCGTCAATCTTCGAAATAATCGAATGAAGGTCAGGGACAAAGATATTCACATTAAACTCGTTCGAATGTTTGTTTGCGAGTCGAACCATAGGAAGCAACGCACCGAGATAATTTCCTAAAGTAAAATCACTATTAATTCGAAGTCCTGTGAGAATAGTCTTTTTCATACTTTTATTTTAACATAAAGTGTGTTAAAATAGAAACATCCAAACGGGGTGCTAGCTCATTTGGTAGAGCGCTTCCATGGCATGGAAGAGGTGAGGAGTTCGAATCTCCTGCACTCCACCACAAGTCCTTTGTTTAAAAGGACCTGTTTTTATATCTGGTGCTCCTTAAAATCTTTTTCTCCAATGGAGGTAGAAAATGGAAAACGAAAGAAAGCTTCAAATGTTTGACTACGACAGGATGTTGCATATCATCGTTGGCTATTTTCGTGCCAACAAATATTGGGACGGACTTGATGCAATTTCTTTTGCTCAAGAAAAACATGGAGACGTGACAAGGAAGAGTTCTAACTTAAAGTATTTTTGCCATCCTATTCTCGTTGCTTATCTCGCCGTCTTATTGAACTTAGAGCCGGAAATAATCGCCGTCGCACTCCTTCATGACGTTATCGAAGACGCTCACGCAGATTTTTCTGCACTTCCGGTCTCGAAATCAGTGCAAGCAAGCGTAAAAGCAATTACAATCATGAAAATTAAACCCGATGAATCAAAAACGGATACGAAGATGCGATATTATGGCCGAATGGACGAAAATATTAACGCCTTGATCGTTAAAATGCTTGACCGGATGACAAACCTGTCTTCAATGGTTGGAACTATGCCCCACGAATCAATTGTGAAAAACATCATAGAAACCGAACAAAGACTCCTCTCAGCCGTAAAACGAGCTAGAAAAACGAAGGATCTCGAGTTCAGGAAAAAGCGAGATACGCTATTTGTTCTTCAACAAACACTCCGCTCAATTAACGAGCCACTCGCTATGTTGTTTTCTGTGAACGAAGTTGTTCGAAAGAAACACGATATCGCTCGAACTCACGCTCGTCTCGAAGGTCGTCTCGAAGCTAGAGACAGAGAAGGGAATTTTATCTTCGAACAGTCTGACCGAGCCTTGATGACGGCCTTTGAAAACACCTCAAAATATCAAAACGGGGATTCGAAAGGTCTTCGCGCGATGCTCATGGCGGCTTTCGCAGTTGCATTTGGAGTTCGAGAAGATGAAGCTATCGCAACGATTCTTCTCGGGGACCTCGACTCTCAAGACGTTTCAGGATATTCTCCCGCAGTCCAAAAGTCTCTTCGCCGTCTGAAAAAGATTCCACTTCTCGACGAAACCCCGGAAAAAACTCGTGAAAGATTTTTCGCAGAGCTGTCTCAGAATAAAGAAGCGCTCCTCGCAAAAGCTCTCTATCGCTGGACGGATATTTGCTACGGACAAGTCTCGGGTTGCGACTCGATTACCGACGAAGAAATGAGCGAAATTATTATAGAAACCGACGAGTATCTCATTCCGGCCCTCGAGTCAGGAAAGAACAATTTTGGCGAATTCTCCTCAATATTTGAATTTATGTCGATTATTCTTCGCCTTTGTTACGAGACAATCGCAAAATACAAAAAAATTCCTCTAAAGGAAGTGAACGGATTTTACGAAGGAGAAACAGTTTAAGTCAGACCGGCGCTTTGATAGCGTCGGTTTTTCATGATATAATATATATATGATAATAACCGGAAAAAAGTTCTCAAAGCCCGAAATGTCGAGAGTTATAAACGGCGACAAAGTCCTTGCTCAGGAAGAACAAAAGCCCGAAAAACTCCGTCTCGACCTTCTTCTTGTTGAGAAACACCCCGAATACAACCGCTCAACCCTTCAATTTTTTATAAAATCCGGTTTCGTAACAGTTGACGGAAAGCCGGCGAAAAAACCCAACGAAAAATACGAAAAATCTGCCCTAGTCTCTCTTTCCGTCCCCGAAAATCCGAAAATTCTCCCCTCCCTGAAAGTGATTTTCGAAGACGATAATGTCCTTGTTCTCGAAAAACCCGTAGGTCTTCTCAGTATGGCGAAGGGTGAATACTGCGCTGAGCCGACCCTAGAAGATTACGGCCTTCTCGTTCATCGTCTCGACCGCGACACCTCCGGCGTTGTTATTCTCGCAAAATCCGAAAAAGTCCAATCCTATCTTAGAAAACAATTTCAAGATAGAAAAACCAAAAAGACCTATCTCGCCGTAGTCTCTGGTCGCCCGAAGCTCGACGAAGCAAAAATCGACCTCCCTATCTCGAGAAACTTAAAACACCCAACAACTTTTCAGGTTGACCCAAACGGAAAAGAGTCAACAACTTTCTATAAAGTTTTGAAATCAAACGAAAAATTCTCCCTCCTAGAGTTAAAACCCATCACGGGCCGAACCCATCAACTCCGCGTCCATCTCTCGTACACCGGAACGCCTATCCTCGGCGATCGAGTCTATAACAAACTAGAAAAAATCTCCGCTCCGCGACTCTTTCTTCACGCAAAGTCTCTAGAAATCACAATTCCCGAAGGCGACCGTCGAGTTTTTGAATCAGAAACCCCAAAAGAATTTTTGGAACTATTTTAATGTTTATCGAAGATTTTAAGAACGCTGTTTCTCTTGCAAAAAACACGAATTTCGTAATTTTTTCCGAAAAATCCTCAGAAATTAAAAAAATTTTCGAAAAATCCGCAAAAAAAGTCACAACCTTCCTTTCTCCCGACGAAAAAACCGATAAAATCTCCGTCGAAAACATCCGTCAATTCACTTCTCTAACTGGCTCAAAAGAAAAATCCAATCATTTCTTTGTCGTTCTTGAGGCTGAAAAAATGAATCCTTCCGCCGAAAACGCATTTCTAAAAAACCTTGAGGAACCGAACGAAAATCATCACTTCGTTTTAGTGACTACCTCCCCCTCGGCTCTTCTCCCGACAGTTCTTTCTCGAGGTCAAGTTTTCTTCAAGAAAGAAAAAAATCTTCTAGAAAAGCCCGTTGACGCCGACGAAAAAACGAAAGCCCTCGCCAAAAAACTCATAACCGCCGACACGAAAACTCTCCTCGAATTAGCAAATGAATTCTCGAAGAAAAAGGATAAAGCTCGGAGTTATTCTTTAGAAGTAGTTTCTGTCGCGATCGAACTTCTATACAAATCCTACTTCGCAACAAATCAAGAAAAATTCCTTCGACGTCTTCCAAATCTCCTTAAGCTTCACGAAAACCTATCAAAGAATGGCCATATAAAGCTTCACATAGTCGCGGATATGATATAATAGACTTATGCTAGGCGCAATTTTAACCTTATTTTTCCTGATTTTCCTTATTTTTGTCTATCCAGTTCTTCTCGAGAAACAGAAACAAAAAACCGAAAAATCCCCCCGTTTTGATGCGCAAATGAAAAAACTCTGGACAATCGCACAAGATTCCATGAAGGAAAGAAAGCCCCTACGCGCCGAAAAGGCCCTTCTAACAATCTTAAAATTCGACGAAAAAAACGCCGCCGCATACAACCGCCTCGGGATTCTCTATGCAAAGGAGTCTAAGTTTGACGAAGCAATCGAATGTTTCGAAATCGCTCAGTCCCTCGATAATAATCCCAGCTCTCTTCATAACGCCGGCCTAATTTACCTCGAAACTGGCGCCTACGAAAAAGCTGCTATGGCTTTCGAGCAAGCAATCGAACTCGAGGGTGGTGTTCCGTCTCGCTTCATCGCTCTCGCGAAAACTCTCGAGAAGCTCGGAAGAAGAAAAGAAGCTATAGATGCTCTCGAATCCGCCTATGAGCTAGATTCTTCGACGACGACACTGAGGCAAATTCTTGCGCTCTATGAAGCTTCCGGCGACCGCGAAGGTGTAGAAAACACCAAAATCCGCATCAACAACCAGCTTGCGACCATAGAAAAACGATCCTCTGCCCCGAGACGACGTTTTACACGAAAGCCAAGATTAAAACCACGAGAAAAATCGACTCCTCGCCCTCAAAAATTCCGTCCAAAGCTCAAAAAATAGCCCGAAAGGGCATTTTTTTAAATTACGAAAAACAATAAAAATCAAGAAAACTATACAAATGCAAAAGAAAAATAAGCCTCGAAGAGGCGTAAAATGGTGCAAAAAGTCGCACTTAATGATTGAACTTAAGGTGTGATATTGCTTTTCTTAGATATATATGTTATAATATAAGTAAGGCTAATTACTTACTCTAGTCTTGTAAATTACAAAATCGGAGGTGATTACATGAAAAAGGAATCACTATCGCTCGTCGATGTAACAAACGGTTTATGTGATAGGATGTATCTCTACGGGCACCGAATGTCAGTGCTTGCAGAAACCAACTTTTTCTTTAGATTGGCAAAAGATTACCGTGGTCTCGGTCTTTGTTTTATGACTTCTGCTCTTGCGATGATGATGCTTAAAGACAATCAAACCGCAACTCTTGTAGTTGTGCAAGTTGGAGAAGCTGAAACAATATACTCAACCGCCCTTAGCAGAGAAATAAGATCCACTCATAGATTCGTAAAATTTCAATACGACTCAGATTGGTATGTATTGGATTTTAACTGTCTTGGGGGTAAACCAATTGCGCTATCTGACTTCTACTATGCGAATAGACATTTATTCACCCTCAAGGAGTATTCACACGATGAATTTTGGTCACTAGTTTTTCCAGAGAACTATATGCACAGATTACTTGACCCCAAAACGTCGTATATATTCTTAGATTTGCTCACAGCATTTACCTATGACGACAGTACTACTGACAGCTTTTATGGGGAAACGGTTGGCAACAAAACAATGCTGATTCTCGGCAAACACTACGGGACCATAATGAAATACCTTAATCCGGATGCTATCGAAGTTGAGGCTGAACAAGACTTCTTCAGAATTTATTCACGACGCATTTTTAATGAGTTAATTGCCAAACCTAGTAGAAAAAGTCCAAAGATGCATACTGTGCGACGGACCAAAGCCATTTTCAAAAAAATCAAAAAAATGTATCAATAGTTCCTCCGAAATCAAGAACGCCCCTTGCTAAAAGGGGTGTTTTTTATTACCATATTGTTCGTTAGATCGTAAATGCGTTAATTTAGTTAGAACCTACCACAACAGAGAGAAAAAATGACCACGAAGGGTCGATAATTTCTAAATGGTGCTGGAAGTAGGACTCGAACCTACGAAGCCCGAAGGCGAGAGATTTACAGTCTCTTGTCATTGCCACTAGACGATTCCAGCACTTACCTTAATTATACACGAATCTAAAAAAAAGTCTAGAAAAAGAACTCCTAGCCAAATCATTATTCATTATTAAAAGAAATTAAAAACCCGTTTCGCGGAGGAAGAGCATTTTAAAGAAAAATAAAGAAAAGCCAATTTTCAATTATTTAAAGTAACTCTACTCCTATAACAGAGGTAATTATTTAAAGTAGCGATTTCTCATTATTTAAAGTTAAGAGGCGCGAATCACGCTTCGGAATACCGACGGCCTCTGGATCGAGAAAATCTTCATAGCTTAAAGCACGAAGATGTTTTAAGACGACGCAAATAAAATATTGTGATACAAAATGCCATAACCTCCGTATTGTCTATAGTAGTCAGAATATGGTATAATTATAAGCAAAAATAAGGAATCGAAATGCCCGTAATCGTTGGTGAAGTAATTGAGAAAGATGGAAAATATTTACTTGTCCAAGAAGCGAGAAAATGCCGCGGAAAGTGGAACTTGCCTGCTGGTCATCTTGATATTGGTGAGACTCTTCTGGATGCAGCGAAACGTGAAGCGAGAGAAGAAAGCGGATTAGAAACTGAGCTGACCGGAATTTGTCAAATTGGAAACCGAAAAATGGAAGACCAAGTATTTGTGACGGTCATTTTTACCGCAAAAGAAACTGGCGGAGAGGCGGTAGCTGATGGAGATGAAATTATGGACGTTAAATGGTTTTCTTATGATGAAATTCTTAAACTAAAAGAAAACGACGAAATCCGTACGCCAGATTTACTTGTTGGAGCGATAAATAACGCAAAAAGTGGGGCAATCGCGCCACTTGAACTAATTAATATCTATGCTGCGGTTCCGAGATGAGCGACAAGGTTATTTACGAGAACTACGATAATCCCTCTCTCGGAAAGTTTAGCGAGAAATGGCCACGGGAGGCTTCTCGAGGCGTAGTGAGATTTTCCGATGGCGACATACTAATTTTTCTAAAAGAGAAAATTGGTCAATATAAACTTCCGGGCGGAGGTAAAGAAGATGATGAAACCCCCGAAGAAACCTTCATTCGTGAAGTCCGCGAGGAAACAGGTTACAGCGTCAAAAACATCAGAAAGCTTGGAATAACAAAAGGCTATACTCAAACATCGCATATCTTCGTGGCAGAGCCAGATGGCAAGGCAGAAAACTTTTGTCCAGATGAGGATGAGATTAAACAGGGTGCAAAATGTCTTAAGATGAATCCCGAAGAAGTGTTGAACAAGATGAAAAAATTCATTGATGAACGAGAAGGCAAAACCGACGACGAATCGTTAATCCAATATTACATCACGCTTCGTGATTATAAAATTTTAAAGTACATTTTAAATAAGAAGAACGTTGAGCTATAAAGATTCCTTTGTATATGACCTCGTCAAAATGTTGGCGATTTTCACAAAGCTTTCTCCGCCCATTTCGGCGGTTTCATATCAAATAAAATCTCTGGTGTACGCAGATTTATTACTTCTGGCTCGACACCGTAATAGTGCTGATAGGTCGTATCGACCGAGCCAAACTTGGCTTGAGACTTATCAAAACCGAGTTTTTTCGCCGTCTCCCAAACCGATTCTTCGGTCGGTCCTTCTATCTCTATAAAAGTTGGAAGCCACGGCCAAGTATCTATACAGATTTCTACTTCACCAAATTTCCAAATTTCGCGCTTAGTTTCCTGACGAGCTTTAATTTCCAAACCGCAACCCTTGAGGAATGAAATAGCGTCATCATAATCATTTACTTCAATATTAACTTCTTTTGCGCCAAGGATAGAGTGGTCATCACTGACATTCTTATAAGTCATAACGATCTTGTCGCCCTCATCGCGCACGCGAGCAAAAGCATGTTTGTCTAAATCAAAAACGACGCGTCGCATTAAAACTTCCGGTTTTTCTAACTTCGCGCAGATTTCCTTTAATTTGGAGCGTACGGCTTCCTTATCGATATCTAAAAACTGAGCCTCAATTTCGTTCTTCATACCTTACATTATACCATGAAAAAGGACGCTCCGAAGAGCGCCCCTGAAGTAATTAATAAATCTTGTCCTTGTACAGAACTTTTTCACGAACTTTTCCGTCATCGTATACTTCGTCCCGAGAAGCAAAATGCGCTTGGCACCGACTTCCCTCAACTTTTCGGCGATAGTACTTGGTGTTTAATTTTACGAGAAAACCCCCGGAAAACTCCGAGGGTTTGATTTTAGACAAGATAGGAACCAGTTAGTCGGGTATCCACAGACGATCGTATGCCTCAATAATGCGTCGTGCGTGCTCGGCGGGCGTTGCTTCATCTCCAGTAGCAATCGTAATTTCTCCGTGAGCAGCAAGCCGGCTCTGAATTAAAACATCAGCGCGACGCCTGTATCCGTCCTCAACAGTAATCACAGCATGATCGGCAAAATCCCAACCGCCTTTAGACGAAATTCGATTGAGATGCCTTCCGAGTTCATACATACAGATCGGTTGATCCGATTCTCCAGAACAGAAGTACATTGAGAAAATATCACTTCGCTCAAGACACTTGAACTCCCATTCTATTTGCTCCTGTGCGGCATTCGGGTCATGAATTGGAAAGTTCTCACGCCTTGGATTAAATACCACAAGGCAATCAGGTTTATGAACTTTCTGTTTCTCTATACGAAGCGCCGCAATTACCTCTTGTTGCCAGTTGGGACAATTAGTTATACCACCGGCAAGAAATACGCAAATGTCGCCACCTTCGGGCTTGTATGGCTCTGGTGCTGTCACCAAATACATATCATCACTCCTTTCACGAAAGACAAAGTTCAACAAGTTTGTCAATATGCGCCTGAGTCGAGTCGACGAGCGGAACGTCGACGTCGTCTGGTTCTAAAATCATGTTCAACTCGGTGCAACCAAGGATAATCGCGTCGGGACGTTCGTCGGAATCTGCCGGGAACTGGTATGCAAAGTTCATCATGAACTCTTTCGATTCAGGCGTGACGATACCGTGGCAAAGCTCCTCGAAGATGATGCGATTAATCTCATCAATTTCTTCGGGATAGTTGCTCGTGTTCATAACCTCGATTTCATGAGTTTACTCCTCCTTATCTACCGGAATCTTTGCCATATAGCGCGTAGCGGAAATAGCGTGGCCACTAAGACCGGAAAATTCATAATCCTCGTGTAAGATATGAACATCCTTATGGCAGACACCGTATTCCTTGGCGAGGATCTTTTTGATATCCTCCTCGCACACCGTGATGATTTTGCGCTCCTTCTTCATGAGAACCACTCTCCTTTCCAAAATGTGAATGTTCAATCCTCAGCTATCGTTTTTAGCCAAAACAAAAACAAGAAAATTCGTGTCTAATTATACCATAAAACAGAGAAAAAGAAAAGCCCCGTCAATCAGACGGGGCGACACTGTTAGGGGTAAATAGTTTACGCATTTGCTGGCGAGAGATCGATGTACTTTCCGTAGCGACAGACATTTTCTTTAGTTTCTTCATCGGCTTCGAGCTGTTTACCCAATCGTTTGAGCTTTGGATCGTAGTCTATGCCCATAAGTCTCTGATAGATTCGGTCGGCAAAGTCTATACCAAGTTCAATATCGGTAGTCCAGCAAGCCTCCATAAGGCGCTCCGCGACATAGTCAGAGTCGCCGCGCTTCAGGAGTTCATCCTGGGCTGCAAAGGAAATGATAGTATCATTGTCGGAGAGAGCCTGCGAATACACCTCGGCAATTTCAATAGAAACAGGATTGTCAGCAAGTTGCTTACGCACCGCGCTTTCGTCGAGACCTTTCAAAGCTTCATACCATGCGTTCATATCCTATCCTCCTAGAGAACATATACTCAGCTTATTAGCTGGCGTTCATTATTTTAGCATAAAATATCAGAATAGTCAATAGTAGACTATCTTTTTCTACATTTTTATGGTATAATTATAACGCAATATTATATTTTCATTTACAATTTTTGCCCAAAGTGGCAAAAATTGTAAATTAGATCCACTCCTCATCTCCATTATGCGCAAATAATCGTATGCTTCGCCGAAGAACTCCAGAAAAAGCCTCAAGGCGCAATCATGCATTTCCTCAGTTTTCCTAAAGGGAAATTTCCAATGTCGATGTCATTGGTGCTCGGGTTTTCTATGAGTTTCGACATAATTGCAAAGTACACCATAAGAATTAAAAACGCCCCTCTCTCAAGGGGCGCAAGCTAAATAGCATATTCTTAGTTATTGGGGTCGTAAACCAATCTTATTGAGTTGCCATAATCCCTGTAAGGCGTTTTCATCCAAGCTCCGACAGCATAGTGACCGCCCATTCCGAAGCTGCGTACCTCAAGAGCTACGGCGTTGTACTTTGTTCCAGAACTACTTGACCAATAGAAACCGTTTTCACCCACAAGATACATCTTTTCTCCTCCGTTAGATATACGGTCACGGCATCCGTAGTAGGTTATAAAGTTTAACCTTTCGCGGATAGTCAGAGGACCGACATTCTTAACAAGATTTCGTAGTTCTCTCGCAGTCGGAAGTCGATAGCCTTCAGGAAAAGCGCCAATGCGTTGTAATATCATTGCGTCCTTCCAAGTAAAGTACCTTTCTCCCGCCGGAAGTACAGTCCCATTCGGTAAAGCGGTGTCTTTTTCCAAGACAAAATCTTCGAGCGCCCAGTTGATGCCGTAAAACTTCTTGGTTTTCAGATTCATTTAGAATACCTTCCTTTCTTAGGCTCGCGATACCAGATTACGCCGGTTTCTTCTGTCGCCGGAATCATACGATCTACCTTCTTGAAGTTCTCATAAGTCCAGACGCGCCACTCAATAGGGGTTTTAAAATCTTCCTCTACGGAAGCTCCAACAAACCAAACCAGCTGACCGAACTCTCCTTCGTCGGCAATAATGCCAATGAAATGATCTTCATCGTTCATATTCTGCCATGTTGGCCAACCTTCTTTCGATACCTTCTGCCAACCATTGAACTCAAGGACCTCGTCCCAATGTTTGGCGTCAAAGTTGTGTTCTCCGGGTTTGCGTTCACCAGGAATAGGCAGCTTAGGCCATCCACCACAATGTTTTTTCATCAACCAAGCTATGTAGCTTGTACTACGACGAATGACGAAATTGCCAGAATCGGTAATCAGTGTATAGAATTCACCATCAGATTCCGGCCAATTTGCAAACTCGGCATCCTCATACGGATAACTCTTCGCTCGAAATTCGTCATTAACATTGTCATAGGTGCGCAGACTAGGCCCAGTTTCCATGATAAAACGATATACATTGCGACAAAACTTGCGGACAACCCGATTGGATTGCCACGCAGAACAGGAATGTTTAGCGAAGAAATTTGCTATTCTGATTTTTAAGGAACTCATGATAACCCCTCCTTCTTCATGTTCGGGGAGAATACCCCTTATCCTTACATTATAGCACAAAACGCCAAAAAAGTCAATAGGTAATAGGGGTAAAAATAAAAAACGCCCCAGTCTCGTAATGAAACTGGGGTTGTAGGATAGTTTGCCAGATAAAAAACGCCCATTACTGGGCGCCACGGCCAAAGAGCCGCGCAAAGAAGCTGGGCTTCTTCTTGGGACTGCTGGTAGCGCCAGAAGCGCCGGGAGTGGTCTTCACCTGATATCCGTCCGGAAAGACGAAAGTAACCTCGCCTTTGCGAGCGGAGATGAGATCATCGAGCGAGGAAATTTTATGACTAGCCTTATGGAATTTGTCGCTTACTTCCTCGAAGTGCTTCTCACGATAGGCCTCATCCTTGGCGTTGAACTCGTCGATACCGGCGTCGTGTTCCGCTTTGAGGCGCTCGACAAGAACCTCAAGCTCGGGAAGAGGCATTTCGGAGTATTCGTCATAATCGACGATCCAATCCTGCTCCATGAGCCACTTGACGCTCGCTGGATTCTTAAAGACAGATTCAAACCGAAAAGCGTCGGTGGGGCCGTTCATGAAGAAGAAGCTGCTTTCGCCATTACCAAAGACTTCATCCATGACAGTTGCAGGGAAACTATTGAGCTCGTGCAAGATATGGGCGACCTCGTACTTTTGCAGATAGACATTCTCGCCAACCTTAACTTTCATACCTAATTCCTCCTCAGATACAATTTGACCAGCAATAAAAAAGAGCGTAGCTTACCTACCCTGTAATTCTAACATATTTGATACAAAAAGGCAAGAGAAACCCCAGTCACATAGCTCAAGGATAAACAAAAGCAAGAAACAAAAAACTCGCAAACACTTTGTATTCACGAGTTTTAATAGTCATTATATGGAGCCGCGATCGGGATTTGAACCCGAGACCTCATCCTTACCATGGATGCGCTCTACCAACTGAGCTATCACGGCTTACAAAACAATTATAACACAAAATCTTAAAAATCTCCAAAAACTCAAAAAATACTTAAACCAAAAAGAATAACCCAAAATCAAACAAAAATTCCACGACGCAGTCCCGAGACTTATAACCCATTAAAAATGCCGCAAAACTGCGGCATTAAATTTTTTAGCGAGAGGTTGTAGAAAGATTATGCCAAGCAACAACATTTCCCGTATGAACACAAATCGCCGGAGGAAGAAGCTCAATCCGAACCGTCGCTTGCGCCGCCTCCAGTTCATTCGCAAGAAGCAAAGCATATTCCTTGCACGTCGTCCCTGCATACTCGACAATAACCTTGTGGTTTGCATGAGTTCTCTTAAATTCCTCTACCCAAATCAGGCAAAGCCGATTAAACCGATGAACGGTCAAGAAATCCGACTGAAGATTGTCGTTCAGGGGAAGATACATATAAGGCATCACTTTCCTCGATGCCATACTTTTCGCAACGACTTTTCCAGCAGCTTTCGAGAGACCATTATACCTCCCAGATTCAATCGCAAAAGACAAATCGGGCTCCGTAAATCTATGGATAAGGTGAGGCTTGAGTACATCTTCGAGATACTTCACCGGAGAATAATTCTCGGTCGGAACAAATTCATCAAGAAGTTCCAGAAGAAGCATCTGCCCATGGCTCGTCGAACGAGAATCCACAAATACAACTCTGTCATCATAAATCTCATTCAACTCGGCTGAAGCCATATGCATCGCCATCGCAGATGATGAAGAGATATAAGAAGACGTAGAGAGCGCGATAACTGGCCCGTCAGTCGCGTCAAGTGCATGCTTCAAGATTTCTTTCGCTCCTTCAGGGGATACTCCAGAAGTCTTCAGCCTTCCGGGAAGAAAAGCTCGAGACTCAATCTTCTCCATAATCTCCTCAGTCGTAATATCAGCAGGAAGTTCGCAAGAATCGTAATTGATACCTCCCCTAACGACCTCAGGCCAAACATGCTTGAAAGGTGAAGAGGTTTTTAATAAATTTCGTTCTCTCGTAGAAAAACAAAATTCATCAGTGACAATTGTCCAATCTCCATTCCAGTTCTGGTTCATAAAACCCTCCTTTTAATGTGCATAGTCAAAAAGCAACTAAATCTTCAAGATTATAACATAATCGCCTCTATAAATCAAGAGAAACCGCCCTTGACCGAGAAATTTAATAGTGTTAAACTTAAAAAGTTAAGCCGTGATAGCTCAGTTGGTAGAGCAGCCGCCTTGTAAGCGGCAGGTCGTCGGTTCAAGTCCGACTCGCGGCTCCATTTTTAGATAAGATATTTACAATATCTCAGTTATATGATAAAATAAAGGCAATTATGGCAAAGAAGAATAACACAAAGCGCAAACTCGTCGGTCTCGTCTCTGAAGAGTCTGGAATTCGCCAATATTACACGAAGAAAAACACTATGAACACCCCTGATAAGCTTTCTCTTCGTAAATACGATCCAGTCCTCCGAAAACACGTCGTCTTCACCGAAACTAAGAAAAACCTCGGAAGAAACGAAGTTAAAGAAAAGAAACGCTAGTTTAGCCGAACTCCCTAAAATCCCCTTGGAAATGGGGATTTTTTGATAGAAAATCCATTTTGCTATTGCTTTTTTGACAAAAGTGTGATATAATGGAATTATATATCCATAGGGAGAAAAATGAAGGTCAAGATACGAAAATACCTAGAAAAATGCCATAGCGCCCTGTTTTCTGCTATGTTCTTCTGTTTTTTGGTAGTAGCATCTTTCGCCCCTACCTCTGTTTCAGACCAGAATCTCTCCTTTTTCTACATCAAAAACCCAGTTTCCGTCTCATCTCCGTCGAAAAACGCTGGTTTCGGAGTTAAAAAATACGGCGATAAATTCCTCTACGCCCACTCCACCCTCGGCTTCAGTCGCCTTAAAACCCTTAATGAAGGTTCTGAAATTGTCTTAGAAATCGACGGAAAAGCCGAAAAATACATCGTTTCTCGCCGAGAAATCATGCAAAAATCCACTCTCGACGAAAATTCTGGTCTCCGAAGCGCAATTTTCTCCGCCCAATTCCGCGGAAACGCTTACGATCTCGCCCTCATGACCTGCGGGAACGGAGAAAACGACGACACAAACTACCGTCTTATCCTTTTCGCATCAAAGGCTTAAAAACAGCACAAAAGCCCCTCAAAATCCTGTCGAAATCCCATAAAAACAGAAAAGAAATTAAAAAACTCCAAAACAGGGAATAGAAGCCCTAAAATTTAATAAAAACCGACGTCCCGAACCCAACTCGACTTTTCGCCTCGATATGCTCTGGCTTGTTGAGCGCAGAAAGAACAGCAGGCGAAAGAACACTCCCGTCATCAAAAATCGTAATTCCGTCTTTTTTCACGAGGACTTTCACATGATTCTTTGTCCGCCTTATCGCCGAAGAAAGATGCTCTTCAAGCGGTTCTCGCACCCTTGAAGGTTTCTCAATCTTCTTCGTTGGGTCGGGAAAATCTAAATCGAGCGTAACTCCAACTTTCTGCGCAACAGGAAGATACTTTCTAAAAACCTCTTCGACAATAACAGAAAGTCTATACATACGTTAATTTTAACATAAATACTTCAAAAATCCGAAATTTCAAGCCAAAAAATTTAAGACATAAAACAAATCGCTCAAAAAACAAACGGAACTCTGCCCAAAATCCAAATAAAACTATCAAAAAGAAATCTACACCCCTGGAGAATAATTTTTCAGAAGCTTCCTGTGTCTCTTGTACAAAGAATCGTGCTCCTCGACCTCCCTCCAAAACTCCTCACTATGATCCATGTGATTCAAATGTGCTAGCTCGTGTAAAATAACATAATCCCTAAGAACCTCCGGAACATTCATGAGTCCCACGTTCAAAGAAATCGTCCGATTACTCGAACAACTTCCCCATCTCGTATTCGCATGTGTCAGTCGACATTTATCAAAGGAGTATCCATATCTTTTCGCATAATACTCAAGTCGATAAGGTAAATACTCCTTCGCCCTCCTCTCAAGGATTTTCTTTTTTGCGTCCCTCGCCCTCTGCGTCGCAGGGTCATTCACAGGCAACTTCTCCCTAATAAGCTCTCTATTCCTGTTCAAAAACCTCCGAACAAGAAAATCACTCGAATGTTTCGGAACAGACATAGAAAGTCTCCCGCTAGTAGAAATAGAAAATTTAACCCCTTTCGAAAGGGGATTTTTTCGCACAATAACCTCTCCAAACTCATTGTCCTCCAGAATCATAAGAGCCTTAAAATTTTAAGCTAATTGCGTAAGGACATGCCTGAGTTGAGTTTCGAACGTATGCTTTCCTGAAAGAACAATCGGCGCCTCAATCTCGCTCGGAGCTTCCATCCTAGAAATTCTAGTCTCATACTCCTTTTTCGCCTTCGCAGCGCTTCGATTTTTGAGCTTCAACCTCTGTCGAATCGTCGAAACATCCGTCTGAATCCAAACAAGAGAAGGATTATAACCCGCACGTCTGAGAACATTTCTAACTTCCGTTCTCTCTTTTTCGGTATCCAAAATCCCTTCAATAACAAGAGTAACCTTAGTATGTGCAAGCTGTTCAAGAAGAAACAACGTCATCTCCCTATCGAGGTCATTTTCCGCTTCAACCTGACCTAAATCAAAAAAAGCTGAATGAAATTTATTCGCGAATTTCTCAGAAAAAGTCGACTTTCCGCTTCCGGGCGCCCCGAAAACAAGAATCGCTCTTGGCTGTACCTTATTACCTTCCATATATTCCAATTATATCATACAAATTAACTTTTGAACAAATAATCGACATAATCTTTAAGCATTCTCGACCCAGAGATTATCGGAAGATACCGAGAAAGCTCTTTTCTGACCCAAAATTCGAGATCGAAATCATTTTTCCAAGCAGAAATCGCTTCCTCTAACCGAATATAAAACTGTTCAATCTCCTCTTTTTCATTCTCTCCAGAAATAGAAAGATAGGAATCTATCGTCGCATCCGCAACCCCTCCGTCGTGCGTAGAAATCAAAAGACACATATTAAGAATATCTTTCTCCCAACTTGTCCCGCAAGCCTCAAGTCCAACAATCGGAACATTAACAGAAACATTCGACCCGACCGAAAGCGCTCTCGCTATCTCCTCATCATAATCCGGAAGATAATGAACATGGGTCTTCAAATAATCATCTTCTTGAACTTTATCAAGCAATTCATATAGTTTCGAAAGCATTCTAGAATCCCCCGAATGAACTCTCCCAGAAAGAACATAATGAGCTCCGAATCTCTCAAGAATATCTCTGAGCTTCTTCAAGTCAGAAAACGGAAGCCACGGCCTCTTATAGTCAACGAATCTTCTCTTAAAATCAATAATAATATCGTCCTGGGAGAACTCAAGGCAGTTTCCTAAATAATCCGGACGGCGTTTTAGAACAGAATTCAAGAAATCCCTGCCCCTCTTCTTTATCTCGCGAATTTGCCCCGCCTCAATTCGAGAAACCTGCGCCTCAAAAACTGTCGAAGGATAAAATTTTTCGTCAAGTATATTGGATTCTTGATAAAACTCCAAAATATCCGGCAACGTCCAGTACGGAATATCAATCCCATTCGTAACAGCTTTGAACTTAACTTTCTCTCCAGAAATATCATGATAATTAGCGACTCTAGCGTGAAGTTTCGACACTCCACTCCTAAGCTCCGCAATCTCAATCGTTACAGAGGAGAGCCTCAAACTCCCTCCCGAGAACTTGTCTTTGAGCCATTTCAGAACAGGTTTCGACTTCAAATTCGGAAAAACATATCTCTCAAACTGACTCAAAGAAAACGAAGCTTCCGCAGCCTGAACTAGGGTATGATTTGTATAAAGCGTATGTTTTCTCGTATAAACCATAGCCTCATAAAAGTCCATCCCGTTAAAAACCAACTCATCAAGCCTCGCGAGCGCAGCAAAAAACGTCGCGACCTCATTAAGTTGCATAATTGCCGGCTTTAACCCGACCAGCTTCAAAGCCTGATACCCGCCAAACCCGAGCGCAACCTCCTGATAGAGCCTGTGATCTCCGCAAGATTCTCCCCCGTAAAGTTCCCTAAAATTCGGCTCAGTAATCGACAAAATTCTAGTTTTTTCGAACACTTTCTGAACAACAGAAAGTTCAACAAGCTCATTATTACACCTGATAAAAACCGAATCAACATATTCAAAACCAAAATCTCGATAATCGACAGCAAGAACCTTATCATAAGATTCTCCGTTCTCAAAACACTGGTGAAGTTCAACCGGATAAAACGGCGTAACAAGCACAAACGGAACTTCTAGCCTCTCCGCGACTCTCCTTGTGTCGGCCGCCAGAACTCCGAGCCCTCCGCCTCCGCGGATTCCATTTTCCTGATCATATAATTCAATCGTCCAATAAGTATAAGGCCTCTCGTCCGAAAGTTTTTTCGTGAAATTTCTCCTATCAAGAATTTCAGAAAAACTCTCTGTATCTTCAATATTTTCCAACGTATGTCTCTTGAACAAACTCATAAACTAATTTTATCATAACCATTTTCCAAAAATCAAGGAATCAACCAAACAAAAAAAGACCTAAAAGGTCTAAACTAAAATGGCTGGGCAAAATTAAGCAGGCTTTAACCATCTACAAGGAAGACATCCGTCAACGACTAGAGGACTATGACCCAGAATCTAAATAAGTATGTCATAAATGCCGTTTTGTCCGTTTTGCCGTTTATCATATTACGGGGACTAAGTGGGGGATAATTAAATTACTATGACGAATAAAGAATGCGAGCTGTGTGAAATTGATGGCGAAATAGAGCTTTGCGACGGAACGATTGCGGAGCTAACTCCTGATATGCTACCGAGCCTCGTCTAACAATCAAAATTACCAATAGAACAAAAATTAGTTTATGAAAAAACTAGTTTTAATGAAATATTTAGATAAGAAAGGCATACCTCGATATCGCTCGATGCCGAAAAT
>JAFWLO010000002.1 GCA_017545595.1 Candidatus Saccharimonadota bacterium
ATATATTAGATGTTCGGAGTAAGTCTAGCGTTGCTTGATAATTGGGAATGGGACGGCTTCGCGGCCCGAAACGCCTTCGAGGAGCCAGAAGTTGCGTTCGCTATTTCCCCATCCGCAAGCAGGAGGCATGCCGTATTCGAGCATCTCGACAAAGTCCATGTCGAGCATTTGGGCTTCGAGGTCGCCGGCGTCGCGAGCGGCTTGTTGTTCTTTGAAACGTTCGAGTTGGTCGAGGGGGTCGTTAAGTTCAGAAAAACCGTTACCCATTTCTGTTCCGGCGATGACGGGATGAAAGCGTTCGGTTACGAGAGGGTTTTTTGAGCTCTTTTTTGCGAGCGGGGAGAGGGCGAGAGGTTCTTCGATAATCCAGAACGGTCCGGCGGAGCGTTTTCTGATGAGCTTCCAGACGTGGTCGATGAGATGGGGAGTGGAGGCGGTTTCTAGGGTGTGTTCGAGGGACTTTTTGGCAGAGGAATCGTTTTTGTCTTCGGATTTCTTGAATTCGGTTCTTAGAATTTCTGAAAGTTGTTCTCTATCGGGATTAAAGACATCGATGTTGTATTCCTTTTTCAGAAGATCGGCGTATTTTATGCGAGGCCAAGGGTTTCCACCGTTTTCTAGGTCGATGGAGAAGCCGGAGACACTGAATTTTAGAGTTCCCCAGGTTTCTTTTGCGACGTATTTTATCATTTCTTCGTAGAGATTCATGCCATCTTCGTAGTTTTCGAAGGCGGAGTAAGATTCGAAGGCGATATGTTCGGGGAGATGTTCGTCATCGATTCCCTCGTTTCTGAAGCGTGGGCCGATGTCGAAAACTTTTTCGAAACCGCCCCCAAGAAGGCGCTTTAGGGGGAGTTCGTGAGAAATGCGGAGGTAATAATCTTCGTCGGTTGCATCCATGTGGGTAACGAAAGGAGTTGCGTCAGCTCCGCCGGTCGTATGCTCAAGAACAGGAATGTTAATCTCGACGAAACCGTGATTTAGCATAAAATTTCTGGTTGCTTGCCAGAATTTGCTTCGGCGAATGAGGCGTTCTCGAACTTCGGGGTTTACGTTCATATCAACGTAGCGTCGACGATAGCGTTCTTCTTTGTTCGTGAAGCCATCTCGGCCAGGGAGAGGGCGAAGGGATTTTCCGAGAAGACGAACTTCGTTAGCGAAGACGGAAATTTCTCCAGTTGAACTCTTTCCGACTTTGCCGGAGGCTTCGATGAAATCGCCAGAATCGAGGAGTTTGAGACGTTTTGTGTCGAAATTTGTTGGAGTTTCGAGAGGGGCGGACTGCATGAAGATTTGAAGCTCGCCGGAATCGTCTCGGATTTTAATAAATGCTAATTTTCCGAAAGAGCGGATGGCGACGATGCGCCCAGCGACGGTCGCAGATTTTCCGTCTTTTTCTTCGAAATTTTCGAGGATTTCAGAGATTTTTGTGTCGCGAAGGGACTTCGAGGGATAGGGGTCTATTCCGAGGGATTTTATCTCTTCGAGTTTGCGCAAGCGCTCATTTCTGTAATCAGCTAAAGTTGTCATAGGATTATTATAACATATTTTTGATTATTAGGGGCTTAGGCTCACGATTTTGAGTTAGGTTCGGTTAGGTTTTTAAACTTTTAGATTTTTACTGTTGAAGCTAGAAGGAAAAGTTGAAAATATAGAGGAGAGCGAAAGCGACGGCGTTTTTGAGCATATGGAGGAGAATACCGGAGTAAATTGTTCCGGTTGTTTCGCGCATCAGGCAGAGGATGATAGACATGGCGAAGACGCTGACACCGACATTCCATTGGCCATGCATAAATCCGAACAAGACGGAGACGATAAGGATGGAGAGGATAAGAGAAAGTTTTTTTCCGGGGATTTTTTTACGAAGATTTCCGTAGAGCCAGCCACGAAAAATAACTTCTTCGGCGACGGGAGCAACGACAACGAGAGCGAAGAAGGCAACGAGGCGTTCTGTGCCGTTTGAGAGGAGGTTGTAGCCGACGTCTTGGGCTTCTGAGATGTCGAAAAACGGGAACATAGAGAAGATACTTTCGAGAATTCCGGCGAGAATTAGGAAGGCGAGAAAGCAGGCTGGAGCGAGAAGCATATCGGCCCAGGTCGGGAGACCGGAGAGACCAAGGAGGTTTCTGGAGGGTTTCTTATATTTAGACTTTTTTAGGCATTGAGGAAGATAGATAATGATGATTAACGCTATTGAATAGACGAGAGTGTTCGCAACGGTCGTCCAGGCTGGGGTTGTTAGTTTTGCTCTTCCGATAAGAAAATATAGTCCGAAGATGATGGTGTATTCGACGATGATTGTCGCTATATAAACCCAAACTGGATAGGCTAAAATCTCTAAAACGAACCTTAAAGAAAGCTTAAAACGTTGTTCGGTTTTTAAGGTTTTGTTCGGTTTTTTCTCTGTTGCTTTGGGCGTTTCGGACTTTGGGGATTTTAAGGTATTTTTAAGGTTTTGTTCGGTTTTTTTCATGTTAGAAAAGCCTGATTATGTCGAGAATAGTGATGACTAACATAAGAGCAAGAAGAACGATGAAAGCACGAGCGACGATTTTTTGTTCAGTTTCTTGAGAGAGTTTTTTCTTGCGTAGGCGGGCAAGGGTTATCATGAGCCAGCGACCGCCGTCGAGAGCGGGAATCGGGAGAACGTTCATGCAGGCAAGAGAAATAGAGATGACGGCCATGAAAAGGAAAATCATGGACGGGCCGGATTTAATTAGGCTCGGGAAGTATCCGCCGAGGATGCCGACGATTCCTGTTACGCCTTCGGAGGCTTCGGAGATCTGTTCTCTGCCTTCTTGCCGGACGGACTGGTCGAAGGAAACTTGGCGGGCGGTTCCGGTCACGAGATTGACGAGTAAATTCCAGAGACCTTTAAAGGTTTCTCCGGTTAACTGGACGGTCAGTCCGGCGGCGACGACGGGGGCAGACCATGTGTAGCGGGTTTTAACTGAGCCGTAGGACATGGTGACTCCGAGGAGATATTCGGCATCGGAATTATTTAGCTCAACCTCGAGAACTTCGGTTGATTTCGATAAGAGAGTTTCGCTCGTGCATTCACATGGTTCTTGAACGCAATCGACAAGGCAGGAGTTTCTTTCGATGAGATAATAGACGGTTTGGGCAGGGTGGGAATTGTTGAAATTTATGACGTCGGAGGAGGTTTCTATGGTAGTTATCGGGGAAGCATTTCCTTCTCCGGAGACATGGACGGTCGGGTCGACGACAGAGACTTGTTTGAGGACGTCGCCGTGCTTGAAACCGGCTTTTTCGGCGGGGGAGTTTTCTAGGACTGAATCAACTTCGACGGGGGCGACGATGACTTTATGCTCGTCGGCCTTTAGAGAAAACTGGTTCGGAAGGAGCTCGGGGAGACCAAAAAATGATAAGACAAGGAGGATGAGGAAAGCGATAAGCCAGTTCATGGCGACGCCACCAAAGAGGATTTTGGTTTTTTTCCAGTAAGAAACAGAGCCGAAGGTTCCCTTGCGAGTGTCAGCGTCGGATTCTCCATCCATGGCGCAGAAACCGCCGATCGGGAGGGCGTTTATGGAGAAAATAAGGGAGGATTGCTCCTTTCCCCATTCCGACTTGGGGAGTTTTTTCCATTTTTTCTCGAGCTTATCGGAGGGTTTTTCGGGTTTTTCTTTGGGGGATTTCGGGACGACTCGTTTCCAGGTGGCGACGCGAGGCGGGAAGCCGATTCCGAATTCTTTGACGTTTACGCCGCTTTTTCGAGCCATGATAAAGTGGCCGAATTCGTGCGCAACAATCAAAAACATTAAAACTAAGAGCCCCACAAAAATACCTAAAACTATATCCATGAGATTATTTTAGCATAAGAAACTTAAAAAGTTGTTAAATCGTGAGAATTTCTTTTTCTTTCTCCTTGAAGGCGGAGTCGATTTTGTCGTTGAATTGTTTTGTAAGGTCGTCGATTTCTTTTTCGGAGCGTTTTTTCGTGTCCTCAGGAAGCTCGGCGGATTTTAATGCCTTTCGGGCATCTTCGCGGACATTGCGAATTTTGACTTTTGACTCTTCGACAAATTTAGAAGCGGTTTTGACGATTTCTTTACGACGTTCTTCTGTTAGGGGGGGGATAGGGACGCGAACGACTCGGCCATCGTCGGAAGGATTAAGACCGAGGGAGGAATCGGAACGGATAGCGCTGGAGATGGCTGGGATGGTCGAAGGATCATAAGGGGTGACGAGGAGCATTGTTGCGCCGGAGACGGTGACGTTGGAAACCTGATTTAGGGGCATCCATTGACCGTAAGCTTCGACCTTGACGCCGGAAAGCATGTCGGGGTGGGCGCGGCCAGTGCGAACTTTTTTAAGTTCTTCGGAAAAATGTTTGAGGGCTTCCTCCATTTGAGTGCGATAATTGTTTGTATCGAACATAAAAACTCCTTGTTTTATGTTTTTATTATACATGATTTTGTGATATAATTCTACATATGGATTCAAAGACCGGTGGGCTTTCTTCTGATGAAAAACAGAGACAGGCGGCTGCGGAACTCGCAAGGCGTAAGGTTTTGATGTCTTACGACGAAGATGAGGTGAAAGATGCCGTGAAATTCATCAAAAAACAAGACGAAGAGGCTAAAAAAAGCGAAAAGTCTCATCTCGAGACGAAACAGGACGAAAAGCCGGCGATTTCTGGGCAAAATAAGGGAGCGCTTGGGGTTTCTGCGACGCCGGTTTTAAGGCAAGTTTCTAGCGAGGAATGGAAAAAGTATCATTCTGCCTGGCAGGATTATTATCAGAAATATTATAGTCAGTATTATATGAATGCAGCAAAAGAGTATGTTGCGAAGGAACAGGTCAAAAAAATTCGCGAAGAGGAGAATTTGAAAGGGAGGGGGCTAAGTTCGGATAAGACTTCTGGTTCTCGAAGTGTTGAGGAGTCTGGGGTTGGGGCTTCTGGGGCGCAGGTTATCGCGTCGGCGGGAGGTTCGGCTGGGCACGATAAGAGCTTTAAGGAAAAAATTCAGGAGAGGGCGCTCGAGAGGGCGAAAGCGACCACGCGAAGAAGGTGGATGATGCCAATTATTGCGGGGGTCGCCGTCATGTTGATGATTCTGTTCCTTCAGTATAATCGTTTGATTTTTGCGCCTATCGCGGCGTATGTTTCTCCGGGAGAACAACCTTCGACGGAGATTTCTGCGGTAGATCCGACAGTTACGCTCACAAAAGTTTCTGGGGAGAATAAGTTGATTATCCCTAAACTCAATATCGACGTTCCGATCAACTTTGAGGTCGCGCTTGATGACGTGATGGATGCGATGAATCAGGGAGTGGCGCATTATCGAATTAGTGGAGCGAGCGCATATCCTGGAGAGATTGGAAACTTCGTTATCACGGGACACTCGGCGGGGGATATTTATTCAGCAAACCAATATAAATTTATCTTTTCGGGGTTGGAGAGGTTGGAAGCGGGGGATTTGATTTATGTGCATTATAACGGAGTTCGATACACCTATAAGATGACTGGGAATGAGGTGATTGAACCGACGGATGTTCAGAAGTTGATTTATGAGACAGATAAGCCAGTGTTGACTTTGATTACCTGTTGGCCACTTGGGACGAGCAGATATAGATTGCTCGTAACTGCGGAACAGATTAGCCCTAGTTATAATGGGGCGAATGTGGCGAGCGATGAAGGGCTGGTGAAGTTTGAAGATGAGGAGCAGACCATGCCGAAGAACGAAGATACGTTGTTTGAGAAGATTTGGAATTGGCTTATGGGGAGATAATCAGAGCCTATAATAAAAATATTGAATAAGTCAAGACTTGCACGGAGGGGATAATCGGAGTACAATTAAACTGTAGCTTTTTAATAGCTGCGTAGAGTGTATGGAAATAAAAATATCTAACTTGGCGAAATGCGGGGGAAAGCTGAGCTGTTTTGCCTTGGTATTTTACTTCTGTTTGTTTTTGATTGTTCCGGAATTTTTGCCTAAGGGATGTTTCGCGGGAGCGGGCGAAGATGAACCGTCGCTTACTTTGTCTGTCGCTGAGTCGGGACCGCTCATGCTTTCTTTGACGCCGGGTTCGTATGGAACGGTTTCTCAAACATATTATGTGACGACGACGAATGATGCTGGATATAGTTTGACTATGGAGACCGTCGGACAGAGTACTGGGCTTGTACAGGTCGGAGGTGTCGAAGAAATTCCTACCTTGGCTGAGAACACCAGCAAAATCATTACGGAAATGAGCGGGGAGTATGGATACAGCTTGAACCAGACCAATTTCTTGTCGGTTCCGGAGCTTGGAGAACAACTTAACTTAAAAAAGACATCGACCGCTAGCACAACGCCGGACGAGACTGTGTTGACTTTCGGGGTAAATACGCCGATTTCTGCTTCGGCTGGAGTTTATCAAAATACATTTTTGATTACGGCGGCTGTGAATCCGACATATGTTTATATTGATTGCGACGCGGGATATATTTGTTACAGTGGGAATAATGATGACGGAACTGGGACAATGTCAGACCAAGAGGCGAGTTCGAATACGAATACACTTTTGACAGCTTCAAACTTTTCTCGCCCGGGATATGGATTTAAGGGGTGGAACACGAAACCGGACGGGACGGGGACGGCGTATGGCGCGAGCGAAACAATCAGAACAGGCGATTTATCTGAAGAAGGGCTGGCATTATACGCGCAGTGGGTAGCGCCGAGTGGAATTATTCAAAACTGGACTGGATGTTCGAGATTGAGCGTTGGTGAGACTATTGCGTTGAAGGATTTTCGTGATGGCGAGGTTTATGCGGTGGCCAAGTTGGCGGATGGAAAATGTTGGATGGTAGAAAATTCGAGATTGAATCCGGCGACGGCGAAGATTTCTAAGGCGAACACAAATTCGCCGACGGATACTTTCATTGCACAAGCGTCGGTTTCTGCTAGTGAAAAGGCTTTGTGCGCATTGACGACGTCGGATTGTTTAGATTCGGTTCAGTATAATCTGAACAACATGGATAGAAGTTTGACTCAAGATTATGCAAATAATGGTAATTCCCTGGCGTGGTATAGCTATGGAGGCATGTATAACTGGTATACGGCGACGGCGGGAAATGGTACGAGGTCCGTGACAACTGGGAGCGTTAGTGGGGATATCTGCCCGGCGGGTTGGAGATTGCCGACGAGCGAGGCAGATGGTGATTATGTTGCGCTCAATAATGCCTTGAACAATGGAGCCACGTCGTCGGATACTGGTTTGAGGACTTATCCTGCGAACTTTATTTATTCGGGAGATTATAATACAGCAGTGAGTACGGGACGTGGAAAACAGGCGAGGTTTTGGTCGGCGACAGCATTTAGCGCGGCTAATGCATATCGTTTGGGTTATTCCGCGACGCAGGTTACGCCGAGGAATAATTGGCAGAAGTGGGATGCGTTTTCTGTTAGATGCATTGCTAAGGATTCTGTTCCGGCGGTGACTGGGACAATACATTATGAGGGGAATGGTGCCAGCGGGACAATGACCGATGATGCTAATGTTAATCTTTATAGAACTGCAGCGAAGGCGAATGCGTTTGACTACGGAGATCATCACTTATTTGTTGAGTGGAATACGCAAGCGGATGGGAGCGGAACGAGCGTAAAAGATGGGGATTTGGTTGCGGAAGCTGCGGAGGCGGAAGCTACGGCGACTGGCGGAACTCTGACGTTATATGCGTTATGGGGAGACGAAGCTACCTTGACGTATGATGCGACAGGCGGCGATGGGGCTCCTGAGCCTATGACGGTTGTCGGAACGAATGGTAGCTACACATTTACGGTTTCTGCTCAGAGACCGACGAGAATTGATTACGGATTTGTTGGTTGGAGTCTTGACCCTGAAGCTGAGACGGCGGATTATATGCCGAGCGATACGTTTACGACGAATAATCTAGAAACGACTCTTTATGCGGTTTGGAGGCCTGTGGCTTGTAATGCGGGCAAACTCTGTTACCGAGGAAATGGAGCGAACGAAGGAACAATTATATCTCAAGATGCTTCTTCTGGAGCGACGCTCGGGCTTTTGCCATCTGATTTCTCAAAGACAGGGTATGGATTTACGGGTTGGAATACGAAAGATGATGGGAGTGGGACGAATTATGGGCCGATCGAGACGATTACTGTCGGGGATACTTCAGAGGAAGGCGAGATTCTGTACGCGAACTGGGTGGCGTCGGAAGGAAATATGCAAGAATTTAGCCGTTGTTCGGAGATGAATACTGGAGATATTACGGCGTTGACGGATACGAGAGATAATAATACGTATGCTATTGCTAAGCTGGCGGATGGAAATTGTTGGATGATGGAGAATTTGAGGCTTGATCCGTCAGCGGTGACTATTTCAAGTAGTAATACAAATTTGCCGACTTCGACGTTTGTGACTGAGGCAAGTGCTTCTTCTAGCACTTCGAATTTCTGTACGGCAAATACTAATGCATGTATTAATGCTGTTGCATTTAACACGAACGGGATTAATAGGTCACTTACAGCGAGTTATAACGCGAATAACTTGACGAGCTCTTGGTTTAGCTATGGAGTGCTTTATAACTGGTATACGGCGACGGCGGGAAATGGCTCAACGTCGGTTATAACTGGAGATGTGACTGGTGATATCTGTCCGGCCGGTTGGAGGTTGCCAACAGGGGGATCGGGAGGTGAGTTCGAAGCATTGAATAATATCGTAAATAACGGAAGCTTGAGAGCGAGTACTGGGCTTAGGACTTACCCTGTTAGCTTTGTGTACGGGGGGGATATCAACGGGACGAAGGTGAGCGGAAGAGGTACTTACGCGCGTTATTGGAGTGCGACTACGTCGGATGCGAACAATGCGTTTAGGCTTGGGTTTAATGCGACTGAAGTTACTCCGCTTAGGGCGTATAATAAGTGGGATGCTTTCGCGGTTAGATGTGTTGCGAAGTAGAGTGAATTATAATAGGGGTAGGGTAAGGGTGAAAAAGCGTAGATGTTGACAAAAAGCTTAAGGTGTGGTATAATGGAGTGTTGAACCTGGGGAGAGGTTTTCTCGAACAGAGACGAATTCGTAAAAAAACAGAGGCACGAGAAAAACAATCCCCCTGTACTTTAAGAGAGGTGTTTTATGAAGAAAAGACTTAGAAACTCGAGAACATTTAACATGATCCTTGTTATGGGGATTGTGAGTAGCATTTCGGTTGGGAGCTTTGCTGAGACGAAAGAGGCTAAAGCTGCGGTTGTTGGGCTTGATTTAGGGCAGGCTGAACTGGTTGAGAAAGCTAGGTCAGGCAAGAACGATGGGTTGAATGCGATACGAGAGGATGCGATTGATTTACATGATTTGAACGGAATAATTGAGGCAAAAGCTGAGGAGATTTTCCAGAAATATGGGATTTCTTTGGAGGTGTATAAGGAGCTAACAGCAGAGTTGACGGCAATGACGATTTTTGAGACGGATAAGTTCTTCGAGGAGAAAGGGGTGGTTTCTCACTGAGTTTAGTTCCCCGTTCGGAACAAAATAACCTCAAAACCACCCCGAAGGGTGGTTTTTTATTGGCTTAAATAGAGATGTGCAACGCTAAAAGTCTGCGCTAAAACAGGTGTTAGACTGCTGTGTAACCTCCATCAACAGGGAGAATGACTCCGGTAACGTAAGAAGCTTCTTCTGATGCGAGGAAGATGGCGGCGGCGTTGAGTTCGCCTGGTTTTCCGTAACGCTGCATGGGGACGGTTTGTTTTGCGAATTGTTGGAATTTTTCCGTGTCGAGGACAGGTTGAGTGAGTTCGGTGTAGAAATAGCCTGGGCAGATAGCGTTGCAGGTGATTCCTTCGAGGGCAAGCTCGGCGGCGACGGCGCGAGTGAAGTTGACTACGGCGCCCTTTGAGGAATGATAAGCGATGGTGTGGATTTCTGTATTGCCGACGAGGCCATACATCGAAGCGATGTTGATGATTCGGCCGTAGTGATTTTTCTTCATGATGGCGGCGAAGGCGCGAGTCATCTTAAAGACGGAAGTTTCGTCAGTTGCGATAGTGAAGTCCCATTCTTCGTCGGTCATTTCGAGGACGCCTTTGTCTTTCGAGGAGCCGGCGCAGTTTAGGAGGATGTCAACTCGACCGTATTCTTTTTCGACGGCAGAAGCGGCGGAGTTGATGGAATCCGTGTCGGTTACGTCGCATTTTATCGGAAGGACTTTGATTTTGTATTTTTCTTTAAGTTCTTTTGCGAATTCTTCGAGACGCTCGAAACGGCGAGCTAAGATGGCGAGGTTTGCGCCTTGAGAGGCGAAGGCTTCGGCCATTTGTTTTCCGAGACCAGAGCTTGCGCCGGTTACGACGGCGACTTTTTTAGACAAATTGAACATATTTCCTCCATGTTAAGATTTTTTGAACACTAGATTAGTTATAGATTAGTTAGATCATGAGGATATTATAACATGGAAGTTTGAACCCGGCTCGATTCCTGTCTATCAAAATAATAAAAACATCCTTCTTCGATGTTTTTATTATTTTGGTGGGCGAAGTGGGAATCGAACCCACACGATATTGCTATCACTAGATTTTGAGTCTGGCGCGTCTACCAATTCCGCCATTCGCCCAATAAGGGTATTTTACTATAATTTTAGAGAAAAGACAATGAAAAATCCGCCCTGGAAGGGCGGAGGAAGAATGTAAGAGAAGGGGGTGAAGCTTTTGAACGTAACGTATCTATATTTAATTTTGATTTTCTTCGGCTGATTTGTTTCGGAAGATTGCCAAGACCGAACGCAAAGTTCGCGAAGAAAATGTATATGATGAACCGTCCTTTATCGGTTCTCTGGAAGGTTTAGTGCTTTACAAGCACAAGAGCCATGTCGTTTTTGAACAACTTTTAATTTGAGCTTCATATGAGCTATTACTTATCACTCAGTCAACGTGAAGACAGTTCTTGTTTGTTTCCCGCTTATAACAAAACAAGTTACGAATTAAACGGTTACAATTTTTTTATACCTTAGTTTTGAGTTACACAGCCAACAATCCTACCTTGATTTTTAGTTACAATCTCTCATATTTCTCTCGGTTTGCACTAACTATGAGTTACTTCCCTTCTCTTACATTCCATGGATAAAAAGAACGTTAGGGTCATAAGGACAAGTTTCTGAACCTAACTGTATCATTATATCACTCCGGCGGGATTTGTCAAGAGTTTTTTCAGAGATTTTTAGGGTTAAAACCCTTGATCGGCGGATTCTTGAAGAAGGGCGGGGTAATAGCCTGGATTAAACTCAGGAACAGAGGTGGATTCGGCGAAATCGAAAAAGGTTATGCCGAGTTTTTCTCTGAGGAGGGCTTCGGCGGAAGCTTCTGTCGAGACATTTTCTCCGAAATCTAGTTTTTTCCAGGAGAGTTTCTGGAGGTCGGTTACGGCGGATTTTAGATTGTCGGCTTCAGTTTTGATGAATTCTCGCATAATGGCGAGCTGGACTTCGTTTAGAGAGGGTTTTTCCTCGGAATCGTATTCTACGAGAGGAATCGAGGGGCGGAGCTCCTTTGCGAGCGCTAGAACGGCTTCGGAAAAGGCGGATTCGTTAGTTTTTTCCCAAGCGACGAGAATTTTAGCGAGATAAGAAAGAACGGCTTTTGTTTGTTCGGCTTCGTAGAAGTTGATTCGGCGGAGGTTTTCTTCGGAAAGATGAAGATCGCCAAGAGTTTCCTTCGTTTCTTTCCAAGAGGTTTGCCAGTTCGAGAACAGAGATGTGAGAATTTCTACCGCTTCGTTTCTTTGGACTTCCCAAAAAGGAGCTTCTTCGAGGGATTCTAGGGTAGAAGTTTTAGGGATTGATTTGAAAAATGGGGATTTTTTGATAAAAAAAGCGGACATCTCTGTCCTCCGGTATAGTAATGTTATCTTTCTATTATATCAAATTTGATGAAAAATGTCAAGTTTTAAGGGGTTTAGAGGGGTTTTTTAGGGCGTTTTTAGAGATTTTTGTTGTATTTTTGGCGTTTTTTTGCGATTTTTTGGCGTTTTTTAGTGTTTTCGGAGATTTTTCGGTGTTTTGAATAAAAAAGAAGCCCCTTTCGGGGATTCTTTTTAAGTTTGAGGAGATTACCTCTTTGAGAACTGCTCTTTCTTGCGAGCGGAGCGAAGACCGTATTTCTTTCGCTCTTTTTCTCGAGGATCGCGTTTGACGAGGCCGGCCTTTTTAAGGGCTGGACGCAAGTCGGGCGATTCGGTTTGGAGAGCTTTAGAGATAGCGAGCTTGATCGCGTCAACTTGACCAGAAAGACCTCCGCCGATAACGCGGACGGAAATGTCGTAATCTTTCTGTTTTTGAGCGAGAGCTAGGGGGTCGGTGATTTCTGCAAGTTTGCTTTTGTCGCCGGAGAAATAATCAAGGGCGGATTTGCCGTTGATGGTGATTTCTCCCTTGCCAGCATAGAGGCGGGCGCGAGCGGAAGCAGATTTGCGACGACCGAGGCCGTAGGTGTATTTTTTGTCTGCCATTACTTAATCTCCTTTGGGGTTTGGGCCGTGTGGGCATGTTCGGCTCCGTCGAAAATGCGGAGTCGAGCCAGGCGGTCGGCAGCCAATTTGTTTTTAGGAAGCATTCCCTTGACGGCGGATTTGATGGCAACGGAAGGGTCTTTTTCTATGACTTCTTCGAGTTTAAGCTCTGTCAATCCTCCAGGGAAGCCGGAGTGGCGATAGTATTTTTTGTCGGTCATTTTTTCGCCAGTAACTTTGAGGTTTTTGGCATTTGTGACGACGACATAATCGCCGTTGTCGATATGAGGCGTGTAGGTAACCTTGGATTTCCCCATGAGTTTGTCGGCGATGACGACGGCGAGTTTGCCGAGAGGCATAGAACTTGCGTCGATGAGCCACCATTCTCGGGAAATCTCAGAGGATTTTTGGGAATAGGTTTTCATGACTATTTTTTACCTTTCTCGGCAGGTTGTTTGAAATCTGGGTCGATATCGTCGACGAAAGAAATCGTTCCGAGTTCGGCATGGTCGCCCTTTCGGAAACCTGCGCGCTCGATGCGGAGATAGCCAGAATCACGCTTGACTTGGGGAGCGATAACGTCAACTAAAAAGTCGGCGATTTCGAGATTGTCAAGACGGGCGATAATCAGACGACGAGAAGCGAGATCTCCTCGTTTTGCGAGGGTAATTAACTTCTCGGTCGAACGGCGAATTTCTTTCGCACGAGCGAGGGTGGTTGTTATACTTTGATATTTGAGAAGGGAGCACATCAGCCCACGTTCGAGCGCCTTTCTCTGGTCGGTTTCGCGGCCGAATTTGCGGCCTTTGTATCCGTGGCGGTGCATTATTTTCTAAACTCCGTTATTTTTTGTTGGACTTCTTCGAGAGCTTTTGTGCCGAAACCTTTGAGATCTTTGAGCTGAGCTTCGGTTAGGCCGATAAGTTGGCTCATGTTTTTGATCCCGTTGTTGGTTAGGGCGTTAGCTGTTCGAGCGGAAAGGCCGAGCTCTTCAATCGGGAGGAAGAGACCAGAATTGTCTTCTTCGACTTTGTTTCCTGGAGCTGGCGCAGATTCGACTTCGGTCGAGCCGGCGAGAGCTTTGTATTGGTTGACGAGGATAGCAGCAGCTTCTTCGAAGGCTTCTCTTGGGGTGATTGTCCCGTCGGTGTCAATCGTGAGGGAGAGTTGCTGAAGGTTGGTATCTTGGCCAACACGAGTATTTTCGACTTTGTAGCGGACGCGAAGTACAGGAGAGAAAACTGCGTCGAGCGCAATCATGTCGGAATGGACTCGGTCGGAAGAAGCTTCGTCAATCGTGAGATAACCTCGGCCAGATTCGATGACGAAATTCATCTTTAGGGTGAAGTTTGGGTCGTCGATGTGGCAGATGAGCTGATTCGGGTTTCCGAGCTCAACGTCAGCGGGGAGGCTGATGTCGGCAGCGGTAACACGACCTTCGCCGTCTTTTTCGGACTGGGCGCTTCCCTTGATTTCTAGGGAGGCTTCGACAGGAGCGTCGGTGTGAACTTTCAAACGGATGTTTTTAAGGTTTAGCATAATATCGACGACATCTTCTCGAATGCCTGGAACGGCGGAAAACTCGTGATTTGTGCCTTCAATCGAGAAAGCGGTGATTGCGGCGCCTCGAATAGAGGAGAGCAACACACGGCGGAGAGAATTGCCAAGAGTGTTGCCGTAGCCATAGTAAAGAGGCTTGACGACGAATTCTGCGCTGTTTTCCCCGAGATCGTTGACTTCGGCGAGTTTTGCTTCGTTGATTAGTTTTGTTGTCATTTATTTCTCTCCTTTTGCTTAACGTGAGTAGTACTCAACGATTAGTTGTTCGTCAATTCCAACTTCTGCCTCTTCGCGTTTTGGCAAACCTGTTACTTCGAATTTGAGTTTTTTAGAGTCGACCTTCATCCATGAAAGAGGAGTGGACTCTCCGGAAACGGATTTAAAGTAAACGGATTTTTGGGACTTTGGACGAACTTCAAGAACGTCGCCGGGTTTCAGGCGAATTGAAGGGATGTCGATTCGACGTCCATTCAAGAGGAAGTGACCGTGGGAAACGAGTTGGCGAGCTTGGCGACGAGTTGTCGCGAAGCCGGCGCGATAAACAGCGTTGTCGGCGCGGCGCTCGAGAAATTCGAGCAATTTTTCGCCTGTTAGACCTTCAGCTTTTTGGGCTTCTTTCATGAGTTTTGAGAATTGTTTCTCGAGGAGGCCGTAAAGTCGGCGAACTTTTTGTTTTTCGCGAAGTTGGACAAGATAGAGGCTCTGAGAGCGAGAACGCATTCCGGCGTGTTCGCCTGGGATGCCGCTTTTCTTGGCCATGACTTTGTGAGCTTTCGGCGCAAGGGCATAGCCTTCACGACGAGATTGTTTTACGATTGGAGATTTGTCGCGAGCCATTACGGTTTCCTTTCTCCCTTAGGTCGCACTCCACCATGAGCGATCGGGGTTATGTCTGTGATACTGTCGATGCGGATTCCGAGACCGGAAATTGCGCGAATTGCGCTGTCGCGGCCGAGACCAATTCCTTTAACATAAACATCAACATTCGAGAGACCGTGGTCTTTTTTGGCGATTTCTAGGGCTTTTTCTGCGGCGATTTGAGCGGCGTAAGCAGTTCCCTTTTTAGAACCACGAAAACCGTTCGCACCGGCGGAAGAAGCAGACAAAACGCCTCCGGATTTGTCGCTGACGCTGATGATGGTGTTGTTGAAAGTTGCTTGGATGTGGACTTGTCCAGATTGGACAATTCTTTTTCCGCGTTTTCCCTTGGTTTTTGGGGCTTTCGCCACAACCGCAGGAGCTTTTGCTGTAGTTTCTTCTGACATTCTGATTTACTCCTAGGTTTTGCTTGCTGCTTTAGGTTGTGCGCCACCGACCGCGATCGCTTTGCCCTTACGAGTACGCGCATTCGTACGGGTTCTTTGACCGTTGACTGGGAGACCAGCCTTATGACGTAAGCCTTTGTAGGAATTAATGTCTTTTAGACGTTTGATATTGTTGGTCACGAGGCGTTTTAGATCACCTTCAACGGAATATTTAGCGGAAATAATATCGTTGATTTTTTGTTCTTCAGCCTCGGTGAGATCTTTCACCCGAGTGGTAGGCTCAATTTTGGCCTCCGCAAGGATGGCTTTGGATGTTGTCGGTCCGATTCCATAGACGTAAGTGAGAGCGGTTTTGACTTGCTTCTCGGAAGGAATGACAACGCTAGCAATTCTTGCCATGCTTAACCCTGCCTTTGTTTGTTCTTAGGTTTTTTCTTGTTGATGATTCTCAAAACACCTTTTCGGCGGACAAGAATATCATCAGGGGAGATTTTTTTAACACTTGCGCGTACTTTCATAGTGTAAAAAACTTTCCTTTGATTTAAGGTTTGTATAAAATAATGTTGTAAAAATTACAACATTTGTAACTAATGGCGAAAGCTGATTCTGCCCTTTGTAAGATCGTAAGGGGTTAACTCAACATCCACCGCATCACCAGGCACAAGACGGATAAAGTTTTTGCGCATTTTTCCGCTCATGTGCGCAATGATAACATGGCCATTCTCGAGTTCGACTCGAAACTGGGTATTAGGCAAAGCCTCAACAACTTTGCCGGTAAGTTTGATCACTTCCTTTCGACTAGCCATAAATTACGAGAGTATTATACCAAAAAATTTCCATAAATACAAGAGGAATTTTAATTATTTTAGAAAGAAATTTTCTTGTTCGATTTTTAAGGTTATTTTAAGGTTTTTTTAAGCTAATTTTAAGGTTTTGTTTGGTTTTATAGGGGTGGGGACTAGATTTTTACGGCGCGAACAAATTGGCGAGAAAGGTAGGTTTGACGAAGTTGAGACCACTCGCCAGTGCAAGTGATGAGGGAGAGGGATTCTTTTCCTGGAGTCGGCGAGACGAAGGCGGTTTTCATGTATGCGTCGGCTTCGTCGAGGGGGATTTCCACGTTATCGACGACTTCGTATTCGAAGATTTCTCCGTCGCCACGTTCGATTTTTATACGATCTCCGGCGAAGAGTTTGTCTAGGTATTTAAAAACACCGACGACGTTCGGACCTCCGTTATGTCCGTCGATGACAATAGTTCCACCTTTTCCTGGGCGAGAAGAGCCGTTATACCAGCCGACGTCGAAAATTCCGAGAGGGGTATCGAGTTCGCCGTTTGACTTTGTACTGATGTTTAGGACGCGGGCGTTAGAGATTCCGAGTTTTTCGATGGAGAGGTAACGAGGATCTTCGGCGGGGACGGTGTGGGCTCGCATTTGTTCTTCGGTTACGGGAGTTTCGTCGACTTCTATGTCAGAGCTAGAATCGACGACGGTCGCATCGTAGCGTTCGGAGCCTTCTTTTTCGGAGTAGTATTTTCGTTCCCAGATTGCGGTTTTGACGAAGAAAACAGTCAAAATGAAGACGAGAACGGCGATAATGATTTTTTCGACGGTGCTTTTAGAAAAACCGATTTCTAAGGATTTTTCGCTCTTAGACTTCTCGGACTTTAGAGGGGTTTCGGGAGATTTTGGTCTTTCGGACCTAGAAATTCGGGATTTTGAGGCATCGGAGCGTTTTTTTGTGGCTTCGGCGCGTTTTTGTGCTGGTTTTTTGGTTTTTTCTTGCATTTCCACCCTTTCTTAGGTTAGTTTATTTTGCGAGATTTATCGCGTTAATAATTTGTTTCTTTTCCATAATCGTCGTAAGTCACCATGAGAGCCTTGGAGTCAATTGCTCGTAGGTTTTCTAGAGCTACCGTAACGACGATAAGAAGTCCCGTTCCGGACAAGGATAACCCAAGCGGGGCGCCATTTAAGATGATGAAAATATAATCAGAAATAAACGGAAGGAGAGCAATGAACCCGAGCGAAAGAGCGCCGAAGAGATTTAGGCGGTTGATGATTTTTTCTAAGTATTCGGCGGTTTTTATCCCTGGGCGGACGCCTTCGATGAAGCCTCCTTGTTTTTGAAGATTGTCGGCGATTTCCTTGGTGTTAAAAATGATACTTGTATAAAAGTAAGTGAAGGTGAAGACTAGGAGAAAATAAGCGGCTGGATAGATGTACCATTTCCAGGTTATGCCGAGGGGGTAGAAGGTTGCGAAGTTGTCGGCGTTTGGACTCGTGAATAATGATACTAAATTCTGCGCAAAGACGCTATCGGCGTTTCTCGATAAAATGAACTGACCAACGAGCGCAGGCAAAGATAAGAAAGCTGTCGCAAAGATGACGGGGATGACACCGGCAGAGATGAGTTTAAGAGGGAGAATAGAGCGAATTCCTCCGTAGGCGGAGTTGCCACGGACGCGCTTTGCGTAATTTATAGGGATGATTCTTTGCGCTTCATTTAGCTTAACTAGGATATAGACGATGAGGATGATGGCGCCGACGAAAGCGAGATCAATCCAGAACCAAGTCGGGTTAACTGGGAGGTTGAGCCAGCCGAAGAGAGATAATGTTCCGGCGGAGGTGTTTAGAAGAGCGGCGACAAGCTGAGAGAAGAGAGTCGGGAAGCCGGATACGATTGAAGCGAAGATGAGCATGGAAATTCCGTTTCCGATTCCTTGTTCGGTCATAAGTTCACCGAGCCACATAAGGAGAATAGAGCCAGCAACCATGGATGTTGTCGCAATAATCCACTGGAGCGGGGTTAATTCTGGAAGGACGGCAGTTGCGGAGCCTACGATGGATTGGTAGATGAGGTGGATGTAGACGACGCCTTGAAGAATGGCGAGAGGGACGGCGAAGATGCGGGTCCACTGATTGATTTTTCGGCGACCGGTTTCGCCGTCTTGAGAGATTTCTTCAAGAGAAGGAATGGCCTTTGTTAAGAGCTGGACGACGATAGAAGAGGTGATATAGGGGGAGAGGCCAACGAGGATAATAGAGAAGGAAGTCAGGCCGCCACCGGAAATCATATTCAAGAAGGAGCCGAAATCGGTGGAGTTTATCAGGTTATGGACGGCATCGCGGAAAGTCGAAACGTCGCCGACGGGGATAGGGATGTGCGCGAGAAAGCGATAGACGAAAAGAATTCCGAGAATAATCAGGAAACGTTTCAGCATGTCTTTGTTCTTTAGGGATTTGAAAATGGTTTTGAAATGCATCGTGGACCTCTGGTAAAATTTTCTTTTTCTATTATAACACAGAACAAATAGTTTAAGGAGACAAAAAACTAGAAAGCTTCCACTTTCTAGTTTTAAGTTGAAGAGATAGGCGGACTATTCTTCGGATTTTTTCTCTCGTTTCGGGACGGAGACTTTTTTGAAGGAGCCACCGGCCTTTTTAATCATTTCGACTGCGGATTTTGAGGCGAATTGGGTTTCGAGAGTGATTTTTGATTTAAGCTCGCCGCGAGTGATAACTTTAACCTTAACGTAAGGGCTAGAAATGAAGCTATTATCGGCGAGGACGAAGTTGTCAACGTTCCCTGAGAGCTCAGAGAGAGTGTCGGTGTAGATGACTTCGGCTTTAGGGTGGATAGACTTAAAGCCTTTGAGCTTAGGAATGGC
The DNA here is from genome assembly GCA_017545595.1 of Candidatus Saccharimonadota bacterium. GTDB lineage: Bacteria > Patescibacteriota > Saccharimonadia > Saccharimonadales > Saccharimonadaceae > Nanosyncoccus. The sequence continues at coordinate 18,966 of JAFWLO010000002.1, forward strand.
CTGCATGATGGCACGTTGACCGCCCATGAATCCTGTGGGCATTTTTCTGTGGCCGGTTCGAGCTTTTTGACCCTTAGTTCCGCGACCAGCGGTCTTTCCCTGCCCAGCGGAGATTCCGCGACCTTTTCGGGAGGGGCGAGTGTTTTTCTCGACGGTTAGATTGTTATATTTCATGATTATTTCTCCTCTTTCTTAGAGGCTGATTTTTTGACGGTTTTAGCCGGTTTTTTAGCTTTTTCGTCGGTTTTTTCGGCCTTCTTTTCGGCGGATTTGGCTGTTTTTGCCGTTTTTTCGGCTTTTTCAGCGGTTTTGGCTTTTAGAGCCGTGGTATCCCAGTCTTTTCTTGGAACCTGTTGTTTGAGGCCTTCTACGACGGCGTAGGCGATATTGACTTTGTTTGTCGAGCCGAGGCTTTTAGAGATGAGGTTTTTGACACCGGTGAGACCGATGATTGAACGAACGACGCCACCAGCGATAATACCGGTACCTGGGGCGGCTGGTTTCATAAGAACGTGAGCGCCGGTAACCTTGGTTTCAACTTCGTGCCAGATAGTTTCTTTGTCCATGTCGAAGGTGATCATGGTTTTCTTGGCTTTTGCGGTTGCTTTTTGGACGGCGGAAGTAACGTCGTTTCCCTTTGCGACGCCGACACCGATTTTGTTTTTATGATTCCCGACGGCGACGAGGGCTTTAAAACGCATTCTGCGTCCACCAGCGACGGTTCTTGAAACGCGATAGATATGGATTGTGGTTTCGTCAAATTCTTTAGGAGTGACTTCGCCACGAACGCGATCTCGACGGTTTCCGCGATTCATTCGACGGCCGGAAATGTCGCGAGTTTCGCGCTTTGCGGCAGCTTGGTCGGTCATTCTTAAAGTGCCGGATTTGTTGATGACTTTAGGTTGATTTTCTGGCATAGTTAAAACTCCAATCCTTCTTTTCTTGCCGCATCGGCGAGGGCGGATGCGCGATTTGCGTAAGCGAGGGAGCCACGATCAAAGACAGCTTTAGATATGCCGGCTTTTTTGGCCTTTTTGCCGAGCTCTGTGCCGACTTGGGCGCATTTTTCGGTTTTTGTTCCCTTTATTTTTGAACCGACGGTTGTCGCATACGCAAGAGTGGCGCCTTTATCATCATCAATAAGTTGAGCAATGATGTGTTTGTTGCTGATGTTGATGGTTAGGCGCGGGCGTTCGGCAGTCCCGTGGATTTTAGAGCGAGTGCGCTTTGCGCGGAAGATAGCTTTCATATTATTTCTTTCCTGCCTTTCCAGCCTTGCGGAGGATAACCTCGTCAACGTATTTAATTCCTTTACCCTTGTAAGGTTCAGGTTTTTTCAGGCTTCTGATTTCTGCGGCAACTTGTCCGACTTTTTGTTTGTCGATTCCGACGACCGTGATGGTCATTTTATCGACTTTTAGTTCGATTCCATCAGGGGCGGAATATTTGACTGGGTGAGAAAAGCCGAGAGCCATCTCAATTTGTTTTCCTCCACCTTGGAGACGGAAGCCAACGCCGTTGATTTCGAGCTTTTTCTCGAAGCCTTTTGTAACGCCGATTACGGCGTTGTTTAGGAGGGCGCGTTGAAGGCCGTGCCAGGCACGAGATTCGGGCTCGTCATTGTCGCGAGTCACGATGATTTGGTCGCCTTCGACCTTTGTTTTCGTATTTTGTTGAACCGGAACGATGAGCGAACCCTTAGGTCCAGCGACGGTGATTTCTTTGTCGCCGACCGTGATTGTCACTCCTGCCGGAATTTGGATAGGTTGTTTTCCGATACGACTCATTTTTTTCCTTAGGTTAATAATATCTCGGAGATTATATCATATCTGAGATGGAAAGGCAAGGGGAGAATAAGGTGTTGTCGCGCCGATTAAAAAAGTAGCCTTTTTGAAGGCTACTTTTGGGTTTTAGACTAAAACTGCTCCTATGAAATTTATTCCGTGACGCCGAGTTCGATGCGTTTGAATTGGCGAACGGTGATGTTTTCTCCGGTTTTAGCGATGCTTTCCTTGATGAAGGCTTCGACTGTTTTCGAATCGTCGAGGATGTAAGGCTGATTCATGAGGACTTTGTCGGAGAAAGCTTTTTTGAGCTGGCCTTCGAGGATTTTTTCCTTCATCTTTTCGGGACCTTTGAAGTTTTCTTCGAGTTCTTTGAGCTTTTTCTCGCGGACGTCTTCGGGAATGTCTTCTTCGGAAACGTAAAGAGGAGCCATAGAGGCAACCTGCATGGCGATTTTGTGGGCGAGGTCCTTAAATTCGTCGGTTTTTGCGACGAAGGAAGTTTCGCAGTTTAGTTCGACGATAGCGCCGATGCGACCATCGTGAATATAGGCGTCGATTAGGCCTTCGCGGGTTTCACGGTCGCCACGTTTTTCGGCTTTTGTCAAACCCTTTTTGCGCATGGCTTCGAGAGCCTTGTCGAAATCTCCGTTTGCTTCGACGAGGGCGTTTTTAGCGTCGGTTAGACCGGCGCCGGAAAGCTCTTTAAGTTTTTTGATGTCTTCGATTGAGACGTTTGCCATATTTTACCCTTTCTTTTAGTTTTTGCCTTCTTTGATGGCTTCGACGAAGTAGTCGAGGAGAAGTTTTTCCGCCTTAGGAGCGTCGTCATTCATTGGAATAACATAGTCAATTCCGGTCGGATCGACGTTTGTGTCGCAGACAGCGATGACGGGGATGTTGAGGGTTTTAGCTTCGCGGACGGCGTTTTTGTCTTCGACGGCGTCGGTGATAAGGACGGCGGCGGGTTGTTCGGTCATGTCTTTAATTCCGCCATAGCGTTCGTTCAAGAGGTCGATTTCTTCTTGGAAGCGCTGAACTTCGAGTTTAGAGTAGCGAGATTCGAGCTCGCCAGAGTTCATCTTTTTCTCGAGGTCTTTAAGCTTGCGGATTTGGCGATTGACGGTTTCGACGTTTGTTAGGGTTCCGCCTACCCAACGAACGGTGACGTAAGGCATCTCTGAGGCTTCGGCAGCTTCTTTCACGAGGGATTTAAGCTGTTTTTTAGTGCCAACAAAGAGGATTTTTTTGTTGTTTTTCGAGAGCTCGGTCGCGAACGCGAGGGCTTTTTCGAGGCCTTCGACGGTTTTCTCGAGGTTGATGATGTGAGCCTCTTGACGTTTTGAGTGGATGTAAGGGGCCATTTTAGGGTGCCAACGGCTCGTTTTGTGCCCAAAATGAGCGCCAGATTCGAGCAGGGCTTTCATATCGACTTCTACGGTCATATGATTTCCTTTCCTTCGCCGAGAGTTTTATCAGGAAATCTCTCTCGGGTGATTCGTTAAAATTAATATAATTCCATTATAGCACACTTTTTAGAAAAAATCAAGAGAGGCAGGAAGAGGCTGTTGTTAGTAGGGGTCGATGAGCCGATACGAGAGCAGATAAGGAGCGTCGAACCGGATTCTAGGCATAGACTTGACAAAGAGCGAGAAAAGTGATAAAATCATGAGGATACTCTAAATCAAGGTGGGTAAGATTAGGAGGTGCACCTTATGTTGTTGACTAGTGTAGGCTACATAACAATCAAGGATACTGATGAGGAGACTGGAGTTTCTTTCTGGAGAAGGCTTACTCTTCTCGATCCGCTTCTTGACGAAAACGGAATCCCCCTCAGAGACGGGAATGAGTATGTTTTTCCGGACTACGGGCCGTTAAGACGGAGACTTCTTTACAGTAAACTCAAAGAGGGTGTCATTGATGATGTCCCGACGAAGTTACTCGTTGACATTCAGGAGTCGTTCAAAAAGGATCTTGAGGCGTCGCCTGAGGTTGTTCGGAAAATCTTTTTCCGGTTTAGACCACTTGTTAAGGGGCTGCTTAGAGATAAGTTTATCAAAAACAATGCTTCGGCAAGAATGATAAAACTCGAGACTCTTCTCCGGGATTATGAGGATTTCCGGTTTGTTAGCAAGCAGATTTTTAAGGCATTTACGTCTGCGATTTCTCCGGCGTATGATTTCGTATGGAAATCCGAACAGGATGATGAAATCAGGTGCTTTGTTTGTGATTATAAGCGGGAGTATATGACAGATAGTAACGATTGGAAGTGATGTTTAGAGAGAATTTTAAGATTTATTGATTTTTGGGTATTTTGACACTAGTTTAGCGATTAGGCCTCCTTCGGGAGGCTTTTTTATGTGTTGTTGGCTCAGACCGGAGTTTTGAGAAGGTTAAGACTTTGAGACTTTACAGATTTAGAGAAATTTGTTATAATGCGGAGTAATTATGAGTAAAACTGAATTACAACCTAAAGATTATAGATTCGTGGTCTTTTCTGATGAGGCGGCTAAATTCTCATTTTTGACTCGTTCGACAGCGAAAACCGACGAAACGATAAAATGGACGGATGGGAAAGAATATCCTCTCGTTAAAATCCAGATTTCTTCGAAGAGCCATCCTTTCTTCACAGGCGAAGAGAAAATCATCGATACCGAAGGACGCGTCGATAGGTTTAAAGCTCGCGCGAAGAAGGCTCAAGAACTACGTTCTTCTCTCGGAAACAAGACTAAGAAGGCTGAAAAAGAGGCTAAGAAAAAAGCCGAAAAATCCGCGAAATAGGGTTTTAGAGAAAATACGCCTGCTCGAGGGCGTATTTTTGTGGTTTTTGTGTCCCTCGGGGGGGGTTGAAGTTTGATAGGGGTTTGGAGGGTTTTTAGGGAGTTTTTGTGGATCGAAAATAGGGAGATTTGGGGAGCGGCTCTTCTCTGGTGTAGGCGATTCTACCTCTGTTATTGTTGACAAAAAAGCTTAAGTGTGCTATAATGGAAGGATAGGCTATTTGCGTTGTTCTTTTAAATTAATTTTTTTATGGGGGTAAAAAAATGGAAAAAATGAAAAGTCTGTTCTTTCTGTCGGTTATGATTACTTTCGGGATCTTTCTGCTGATTGGTCTGATGCTCTATTTTGCGAGCCCGGTTTCTGCGTCAGAAGATGCGGAATTTGAGGGGCTCAGCAAGGACATCGATTATCTTATGGTGGTTAATCCGGAACATCCGTATGAGTTCGGGAGCGACTACGATAAAGCAATTCAGGATAATCTCGTAACTACGAACAATCCTGTCGATGGGGGAGAGATTAAGGTTGAAGCCGCAACTCTCTATGCGTTTACACAACTCCAGAAGGAGTTGGTTGCTGAAGGGGTTGTTATCGGAATTTATGAAGGGTATCGGTCGGCAGAGCAGGAAGAATATCTCAAAGAGAACTTCAACTCTGATCTTATGGACGCCGGATATTCGGAATATCACACCGGGCTGGTTTTAAGTGTTGTTGTTTATACCGATGATGGTTGGGTGTTCGTCGATGATGAGAAAACCGACGGAGATGGACCGAGTACTTATGACATTCTGAAAGAGAAAATGGCGGACTATGGGTTTATCATTAGATACCCGGAAGGAAAAGCGCAGTATACCGGAATTGTGCCGGAACCGTTCTCGATTCGGTTTGTTGGTTCTTCGAAAATCGCACACGAGATTATGGACAAGGGGCTTTCTCTTGAAGAATATCTCGGAATGGCAGCTATCGGAGGGGAGCCGTCGCCAAATGGAAGTCCGCTTGACCTTGGGTATTGAGGTACGTGATTCCCTGTTGGGATAGATATCGTTTGAGGTCGGATTTTCTGAGGATTTGTTCTAGAGAATTGTTTTTTAACGATTGTTTTTAACGATTGAAGCGAGATACTAGTTTTTTATTACAGCAAATAGCTTTGCGGAGCCGAAAGGTTCCGCTTTTTTCTTGGGATAGTATTTCTTGGGAAAGTTTTGAATTTGGTTTGTTGGTTTGTTTTATGTTTTGATTTTTTTGGCTGTCTTGATTTGTGGCTGATTTGTTTTATGTTTTGTTTTTTGATTTTTTGGCCGTTTTGCGAGGAAGAGTAAATGTTATATAATAAAGAAAAAGGAGGTGATATGAAAACTAAGACGAAAGTTCGGGTCAAGACGGAAGCAGGAGGGCTGGTTCGGAAGAGTGTCGGGGCGGCGGTTTTGATTGGGCTCGGAGATTATGCGCTTTTGAAGCTTGGGAGTCCGATTGGACCAGTGATTTTTTCTTTGGGGCTTTTGGGAGTTTGTTATTTAGGACAAAATTTGTTTACGGGGAAATGCGGGTTTTTGTTCAAGGATAAGATACGAGCGCTTGATTTGTTGGTGATTTTAGGGGTGAATCTTGTTGCAGGGTTTTTGATTGGGCTGATGTTTTCTACGCTCGATACGGACGTGATGGAAGTAGCGTTAACGAAAGTGCATGGATGGGAATTTTCTTGGGCGTTTCTAGGAAAATCGATAATGTGTGGAGTGGTGATGTATATTGCGGTAGCGATGTACCGAAAGGGGACGCCTCTTGGGATTCTTTTTGGGATTCCGTTGTTTATTTTTTGTGGATTCCAACATTGTATTGCAAATGTGATTACGATGGGGGCGGCGAGAGTTATGTTTGATTGGTCGCTTCTTTTGGCGATTTTGGGGAATTTTGTTGGGGCGGTCGGAATGTGGTGGGTGAGTAGAGATTTGTGATAGGAGAATAAAATAAGCGGGAAGTCAAAATCCACGGGATTTATAGACATTTTAAGGGGAAAATGTATTTGGTTGAGGACATAATTTATCGTTCGGAGATAGGGGAAAAGATGGTGGCGTATCGGGCGCTGTATGGGGAGGCTCGTTTATGGTGTCGGCCTTATGATATGTTTGTTTCTGAGGTCGATCATAAGAAATATCCTGAAGTGAAGCAGAAGTATCGTTTTGAGCTTCAAGGGTAAGAATTTCGGAGCTTGAGATAAAAATCCGCTCCTCGGAAGAGTGGCGGATTTGATTGGCTAGTTTGTGACTTGAGGTCGGTGGCGAGTCCTTGTCAGTTTTAACATTTTTTACCGTTTCTCGGTGTTCTTACAAATCGTTTTTATTATTGCACCAGATTTTTATCGAATGTGTTAATCTGTCGTCTTTCGGGATATCTAGTGAATTTGTGTTATGATTGACGTATGCTGATAACCGTTGATGATTCTGGAGATCCCGGGGTAAAACTGGGCAAGGGCTCAAGTAATTATTTTGTTATTGCCTCGGTGTTTTTTTGTGGATGATTTGGACGCAGAAGAGACTGCGCTCAAAATCAAGCGCCTTCGTCAAAAGCTTAAGTGGCAACCAAAACACGAGTTTAAGTTTCGGAAGACATCGCCAGAAATCAGAAAAATGTTTTTATCGGAAATTAGGAATTGTAAGCTAGAAATCTCTTTGGTTGTACTAAATAAAAACGACATCGCTTCGAACAAAGAGTTTAAGAACGATTCTAGCAAGCTTTATAATTTGGTTATACTCAAATCGATTCAGCCCTTTCGGGAAAGGCTAAAATCGGCATACATTCACATTGATGGTGAGAGCGGAATAGCCTATCGGCGGAATGTTAAAACTTTTTTCCGGAAGAATTTGCCAAAGAATGCGATGAAGGACCTTCGTCATAAAGACTCCGGAGGCGATAATTTAATCCAACTGGCCGACATGATTGTTGGTGCGGCGAGACGTTCGGTAGAGAGAGACAAGGATTCGAGCTATCTCAAGATTATTAACAAACGTATTGTAAGTTTTGAGACCTCGCTCTAGATGCTAAAAAACGCCATGAAGGCGTTTGGGCCGGTTCGCCTTCTATCCAGCAGATTTCTCATCTGGAAAGTATCGCCATAACGACGCCAATTCGAGAGGCGAACCATTTGTGTTTACATTATAACACACTTTGCAAAAAAGTGTAAAATAATCATTTATTTTTTTGCATATTCACGTAAATAACAACATACGAGAAAAACTACAGAACTATGAGTATATTCATGACAATTGTTATCTATTACGATTATTCCCGTTTCGCTTTTTTCATCAAAACGCCTGCCACTACGACAATCCCGACAACCGCAACGGTAGCCACATAATTGTTGGCGATCTCTGCGCTACCACGTTCGCCAGTAAACATACCGGTATTAGGAACCGGAATATTCTCTTCCTCGTCATCGCTCTCTTCTACTATTTTGAAGCTAGCTCTAGCGGTTCCCGATTCTGGCTCTGAGAACCATGCCTCAAAGGAGTGTTCGCCTATTCCAAGTGCATTCAGGATATTAGCTGAAAGAAAAATAGTCTGGTTGTCTGGATCTACTTCACAATCTGTACGCATATCTAGGTACTCGCCATCAATTGTGAGAACACCTGTATCGCAGAATGTTGTTACATCGTTGTCGATTTTAAAGGATAATGTTTCATCGCTGTCTTTAACATGCTTACCGCCGTCACCTTCTAGTACTTTGTAAACTCGGAGGAAGTTTGCATTGAAAGTCAAAGATTCTGTACCGGGGGTTACTCTGAAAATGTTGTCTTGTATCTGATCGGTGACTTCTTGGCCGTTCAATTCTAGATATACTAGCTCATTGCCAGGATCTGGTACAATTCCAACTTCTACATCAGTACCGCCAATTACTATATCTGGCACATCAAGAGTTCCGTGGCCATTTATGTATTTATGCACACTAATATCGTGGCCGGCTCTCACGTAGGCGTCCATGGTGATGTCTCGGATCTCTTTGCCAGTTTCGGTGTCATCGTCGATAACGGCGAGGTCGAGGGTGACTGGCATGTGTCGTTTCAATACGTCGATACCGTCTTTCACTTCGAAGGTAACATAGATGAGGGGGTCGCCGGCTTGAACATGGATGCCTTCGTCGCCGACGACATCATCGATGCAGTCTGGGATGTTCCAATCAAATTCACCGGTTGACATGGAATAGCAGAGGTAGCTGATGCCGGATGAATAGTCCATCCAGCTCATATAGTGATCCAATTCTTCATCTTCGCCGCTAATGGGCGTGAAGTATCCGTGCATGGAATGGATGGTCATTTCGCGTGCTGCTTTTATTGTTACTCCGACTAAGCGTTGATCTGGTTCGGTTGGGTCGATTTCGTCAAGATTGAGTGTGTCGCCTTCTGCGGTGAAATAGCTTTCGGCGGCGGATGCCTTAGGAACGTAAATATTTGACAACGCTAGAATTGCCACTGCAAAGCATGTTATTATTCTTAAAAATTTGTCCTTTTGTCTAACTTGGCTCATAAATCTCCTTAAATAAAATTTTACCTGCGTTATTATAATTATAGCACAAAATACTTATGTTTGGGATGTATGTAGTGAAGGGATTTAACCGCGATTTATAGGGGAAAAATGACGAAAAAAGTCGTTTATATTCTGAATGGTGGAGCTTAGAGGGCTTGAACCTCTGACCTCGCGAATGTGAATCGCGCGCTCTAGCCAGCTGAGCTAAAGCTCCATGTATGGTATAATAACATATATGAATATTGATTTCCAGAAGTTAGAAAAAGAATTAGAGGAACTCGAGAAGTTTCTTGGCGGTGCGGAGGCTTACCAAGATCCGGATTTTGCGGAGAAGTCGAAGAGGGCTTCGGAGGTTTCGGGGATTTTGGAGCTTAAGAAGAAAATTGATTCGGAGGAGAAAGCGCTTCTTGAGGCGAAAGAACTTGTTCTCGATGCTGAGCTCGGGGAGCTAGCGAAGGAAGATGTTGAGAGATTGACTTCTGAAATCGAAAAGGATAAAAATGCGCTCGAGGAGATGTTAATTCCGAAAGATCCGACCGACGATAAACCGGCAATTGTTGAAATTCGTGCAGGGGCGGGAGGAGACGAGGCGTCTCTGTTCGCTGGTGAGCTTTATCGAATGTATGTTAGATTTTCTGAAAGAGTGGGGCTTAAAACTGAGTTGATTTCTCAGAATGAAAATGATGCAGGGGGAGTTAAAGAAGTAATTTTTAAGGTGAAAGGCGAGGGCGCGTACGGAAAAATGAAATTTGAGGGCGGGGTACATCGCGTTCAGAGAGTTCCGGTTACGGAGAGTCAGGGGAGGATTCATACTTCGACAGCGACGGTAGCGGTTCTTCCGGAGGCGGAGGAAAAAGATCTCGAGATAAAGGAAGAAGATTTGCGTATTGATATTTATCGCTCGGGCGGACATGGCGGGCAGGGGGTAAATACGACGGATTCGGCGGTTCGGATTACGCATCTTCCAACGGGGATTGTTGTCGCGATGCAGGATGAGCGAAGTCAACAACAAAATAGAATAAAGGCGATGTCGATTTTGCGCTCACGGTTGATGGAAAAGCAGAAGGAAGAGGAGAGAAAAAATGCGAGCGACGCTAGAAAGTCGCTTATCGGGACGGGGGATAGAAGCGAGAAGATTCGAACGTATAATTTTCCTCAAGATAGAATAACTGACCATAGAATCCATTATTCTAGGTCGAATATTGGAGCGGCGATGGACGGAGATATTTTAGATATTGTTGAAGAATTAGTTAAGCACGAAAGAGAACTTAGCTCTCAAAAGTAATAGATGGATGACGAAAAATTTTTCCCGCAAGCCTATAAAGACGGGGTTAAAGAGTTTTATGGGCGAGAGTTTTTCGTGACTAAGGATGTTTTAATTCCGAGGCCGGAGACGGAGCAAATTGTTGACCTTGTCTTGTCGATTCTTGGGAAAAATACGCTTCCGGGGGTGAAGCCGAGAGAAAAAGAGCGGATTTTAGAGAAGAATAAGGGAGAAAAACTGAAAATTCTCGACGTCGGGACGGGTTCAGGAGTTATCGGGATAACTCTAAAACTCTTAATTCCTGAGGCGAGAATTTTTTGTTCGGATGTTTCCCTTCCTGCGCTCGAGGTCGCAAAGAAAAATGCGAAGAAGCTTGGGGCGGAGATTGAGTTTTTTGAGAGCAATCTTCTTGAGGGAGTCAAGGGAGACTTTGATATTGTTGTCGCTAACTTGCCGTATGTTGACAAAAACTGGGAGTGGCTAAATGAGCCGGAGTCGCTAGGAATTAAATACGAGCCAGAGTTGGCGCTGTTTGCGGAAGACGGAGGACTTAGACTTATTTTTGAGCTTGGGAGGCAGGCGAAGAATCGGACAAAATTCGTTATTCTTGAGGCAGACCCCTGTCAACATGAACGGATAATTGATTTTTATTCTAAAATTGGATGGAAATTTGTTCGAGGACAGGGGTTTGGGCTGTGTTTTAGAGATTCTATGGTTTAGGATTTATATTCGACGAGTTTTAGCGAGAGTTGTTGTTCTTCTCCGCCTCGTTTGATGACGAGGGTAATCGTGTCATCAACGGAATGTTCTCCTAGGAGAGTCGCGAGAGAGGAGTTTGCGCCGATTTTTATGCCGTCAACAGCGAGGATTATATCTCCGGACTTTAGACCGGCTTTTTCGGCAGGAGAACCAGAAACAACGTTAGAGACGTATGCTCCGAAAGTCGAGTCAAGATTGTTTTCTAGGGCGATTGAAGCGTCGATATTGGTGTATTCTACTCCGATATATGCGCGTTTGGCGGAGCCGGTTTCTAGAAGAGTGCGAAGCATTCCCTTTACGCAGGAAATTGGAATAGCAAAGCCGATACCGTTTCCGTCGGAGACGGCGGTATTGATTCCGATAACTTCGCCGGCGGCGTTCACAAGTGGGCCACCGGAATTTCCGGAGTTTATTGCGGCGTCGGTCTGAATCATGTCGGTTAGGGATTCGGCGTTTTGATAATTTGAGTCGGTTGCGACGAGAGAACGGCCGGTTCCGGAGATGATTCCGGAGGTGACGGTGTTTTGATATTGACCGAGGGCGTTTCCGATTGCGATAACTTGTTGGCCGGTTGTGATGGTTTTTGAGTCGCCGAGGGTCGCGGGTTTGAGATCGGAGACGTTGTTGACTTTAAGAAAGGCAACGTCGTTTAAGGGGTCGGTTGCGATGAGCGTAACGTCTTTATAAACCGTTCCATCGTCGAGGACGACGTAGATTTTTGTGGCAGATTCGATGACGTGTTTGTTCGTCAGAACATATCCATCGGAGGAAACGATGATGCCTGTCCCGGCAGCGGCACCCGTTGAAGTTTGAGTTTGTCCCCAGAAGTTCATACTGGTTGTTTTGACTTCTGTGAGAATTGAGACGACTGAATCGGAGACGGAATTTGAGACTTCAGCGATGCTACCTTCGGCAAATTGTTGGCTGTTTCCGTCGGGGCTAGAGGAAAATTCGTTTACGAAAGTTGTCGGAGTTAAGGATTTTTGACTTAGAACTATTCCGAGCAAACCACAGTTCGCGACTGAGAGGATAATAGCAAACAGAGCAAGGATGAAAGCGGCGACTTTAAGGCCGTTTTTATCGGATTTTGATTTCGGCTGTTCGTTAGTTGCTGGCTCCGGTTTTTTTTCTTGTTCTGATGTTGATTCTATCTCTTTCTCTTTTATTTTTGCTTCTTGGATGCTTCCTACGTGGGTATCTTCTGAATTTTTTGCATGGTTAATAATGTTTTCTTCTTCCATTGGTTTCTCCTTTTTATGTTATACGTTAAAAATTGGTTTGCTGAAGCCGAGCAAAAGGACGGCTAGAACAACTACGCTAAAAATAACGGGCATGGCAACTTCTTTGAGTTTTAACTTTCCGTCGCGATCTTCGACGCTGGAATAGACTTTTGCGCTCATGAAAGCGATAATCGACAGGATGATGGCGAGTTGAGGAATCATTATCCCAAAATCTGTAAAGGTGTAAACTATCAGCCAGGAGTGGGCGAGAAGAGCGATTTCTGCGAAGATTGTTGCGAAGATGAAGGCGGGGAAACCGTCGTCTAAGGAATTGTTGTTCTGGACGAGGACGTGACGAGTGGCGGCGTAGCCAATGATAAATTCGAGAACGACCAGGACGGCGGAGTTAAAACGTGCACAGAAAATAGAGGCGGCGCAAGTTCCGAGAAAGACGGCAAAAATGGCTTGGACGAGAGTCCAGGCTTCGGTCGTTTTAGGTTTTATGACGAGAAGCCAGAGGACGTAGCCGACAGCTAGGAGGTGATGGACAGGGAGAAGTTCGTTCCCAGAGAAATATGTCAAAAGAACGAAGGAGAAGCCGACGATAAGGTCGACGAGGTTGGACTTTAAGTTTAAGAAGAGGTAATGTGGGCGGACAGCGAACATACGCCATTTTGAGGCGAGGACAAGAATCGCACCGATGAGCCAGCTTCCGCTGACAACTCCGACGTAAATCGTTCCAACGCCGAGGAGAATATTCATCGTGACGTGGAGAAAGTTCGAGAGGGAGTTTCTGGATTTTCTTATAAGGACGTAATCTGTTTCGCTTTTTGTCATATACTTATATTATACCAGAAACTTAAATTAAAACTTAAAAATTTAAAATTAAAAACATGAGCGAATTGTTTACGAAATTAAGTTTCGTGATATAATGGGGGTATATGGAACATACTTATAATGAAGCCTCTTTTATGCAACGACACCCTCTTTTTAAAGATTTCTTGTCGCTTGTTTTGTTTGTTGGGACTGTTGCGCTCGGGACGTTTCTTTTGAATGCGTTTATCTTTCGTTCGTATAATGTTGTTGGAGAAAGCATGGAGAATACTCTCTTGAATGATGACAGAGTTATTGTTAATCGGCTTGCGGTTTCTTGGGAACATTTTCTCGGGAAGGAATATGTCCCGGAACGTGGAGAGATTATTGTTTTCGCGAACGGGAGCTCGAGCGGAGAATTGACCTGCGGGCCTTCGCCTGATACGGATAATCAATATATTATTAAGCGTGTGATAGCTTTTCCTGGTGAAAGAGTTCAGGTTAAAGATGGTGTGATGACTGTATATAATGACGAATATCCTGAGGGGCATAATTACGATGAAGCTTGGAGAAAGTCGGAATATGATGGGCCGAAGGTGCACACTAGCGGAGAGGTTGATGTGATTGTTCCGGAAGGGGAGCTGTTTGTGAGCGGAGATAACAGGGAGGGTGGAAATAGTATGGATTCGAGAAATGGGCTCGGGACGATTCCTTATTGTAGGATTGCTGGGCCGGTTAGCTTAAGGATATTTCCGTTTAGTAGGTTTAGAACCTTTTAGTTATGGTTGTAAGATAAGAAAAAACAGCCGAAGGTCGAGCTAGTCGTAGGATAAGATAAAAATCAGCCGAAGGCTATACTATAAAAATCAAAAATCTTGAAAGTCAAGACTGGTTCAAAAAACGTGAATATCCTATAATAAATATGTCTAGTTATACCTCGGTCACTGATTAGACAAAAGACAATTGGCTGTCGGCATTGTCATTTATACCGGTAGCTTTGAGCTGAGGTTTAGGCTCACATAAATGACTCTAAGAAAAATAATTTCAAGGAGTTAGTTATGATAAATAATAAAACTAGGTCGGAACGCGTCGAAGTTATGGCCCTTTTTGGGTACGAGATGACGCCTTGTCAGCCGCTTTCTTTCAAGAAGCAGGGTGAATCTGAGATTGAGGTTACGGAACTTCTCCGCACTCATATCAAATTCATCGGAACAACGGCTCATCATATCTTCGATATTATGGCTGGCCAAAGAAAATATTCGCTCGAGTTTAACTCGAATGATCTTTCTTGGCACCTCACAACTGCCTAGCGTTCCAAAAGCTCCCCTTTCGGGAGCTTTTTCGCGAATTTTAAGTTTTGAACCGTGAAAATAAAATTTCACAGGGGTGGGCTCAGAAGTGGAGGATAATGATAGAAATAGAAAAAGTGGAAAAAATTAGGGGGGAGGAGAGAGATAGAATAGATGAAAAGCAGTAGAGGAGATAATGTTGATAAGGTAACGAAACCTTCGAGGAGAAGACAGAAATATTTCGCTGCGATTGATTTTAAGTCGTTTTATGCTTCGGTTGAATGTGTCGAGAGAAAACTCGACCCGATGACGACCAATCTGGTTGTTGCGGATTTTACACGAACAGACGGAACGATTTGTCTCGCGGTTTCTCCGAGTTTGAAGAAATTGGGGCTTCCGGGGAGATGTCGGTTGTTCGAGGTCAAGGCGAAGGCGAGAGAATATAAGTTTGAGACCGGAGAGGATTTGGAATATATCGTTGCTCCGCCGAGGATGAAAAAATATCTCGATTATTCGAAGAAAGTTTATCGGAAAGTGTTTTTAAGTTATGTCGCAGAGGAGGATATTTTTAGATATTCTATTGACGAGGTGTTTTTAGACATTTCTTCTTATTTGAAGTTTTCTGGGAAAAGTCCGGAGGAGTTTGTTCGGGATGTTCTAAAGCGGATTTATCGTGAGACTGGGCTGGTTGCGACGGCGGGGATTGGAACAAATTTATATCTTGCGAAGGTGGCGATGGATATTCTCGCGAAGAAAGTGGAGCCGGATTCGCATGGGGTGAGATTAGCCTCTCTCGACGAGGAGAAGTTTAAGAGAGAACTTTGGAACCATAGACCGCTTACTGATTTTTGGCGGATTGGGAGAGCGACGGCGAAGAAACTGGAGAAATTTAGTTTGTTCACGATGGGGGACCTTGCAAGAGTGGCTCTTAAAGATGAGGAGTTCTTTTATAAGATGTTTGGGGTGGACGCGGAGTTGTTTATTGATCATATTTGGGGGATTGAGCCGACAGAGTTGAAGGACGTGAAGAGGTTCAAGCCATCGACTAATTCCCTTTCTCAAGGGCAGGTGCTTGGAGAAGCGGTTCCGCATAGGATAGGAAGATTGCTTACGGCGGAAATGGCGGATGGGTTGGCGCTTGAGGTTGTTCGCGGGAATTTTCTGACGAACTTGATTACGCTTGATGTGATTTATGAAGATAGAGAGTATGGAGAAATGCGGACGCATGGGTCGAATCATCCGCTCGATAGAGACGGAAAAGTCGTGTTTACCTGTTCTTCGAAATTACTGATTCATCGAACAACGGATCTTTATGATAGAATAACGGATTCGAGACGGAAGGTGAAGTGGATTTATCTCTCGTTCGGGAATTTGATAAAAACTGGGGATGTTAAGCGAAAATCTAAGGATAAACAACTCGATCTTTTCGGGAAGAGGGAGAGTGAGGAAGAAATTTTTAAGAAAAATTTGAAGGAAGCGAACTTGTCGCGAGCAGTCGATAAAATTAAACAGAGGTATGGGTCGAATTCGATTTCTAAGGCGATGAGTTTTGAGAAAGGGGCGAATGCGAGAAAGAGAAATAGAATGATAGGAGGACACAATGCGTGAAATCGGGAAAAATGTGAAAAATATGGATGAAATTGCTCGGAAAAATGTGAAAAATGAGGGTGAAAAAGAGCGGAAAAATGTGAAAAATGTTGAAAAATCAGAGAAAGAAGAGGATTTTCCGTATTTTGATATTTTGGACTCAGAGAGGCCGGCGTCGAAGCATAAAAAAATGCCTCGCGAACAGAGAGCGAAGCAGTTTTCTCCCTTTGAGGCGCTTGGAGAGTTGGAGAATTGAAATTCTGCGCAGAGAGGCGTTTTGATGGCTGGATTGTTCTGATTTTAGTTGAAAGCAGTGGGGCGAGTAGAAGATAGAAACAGGCGGGAGGTCAAGCGGGCTAGAAATTTCCGGATTTTAAGAGCTTTTTTATTTTCGGACGGTCAAAACCTTGGACGGAAGTTTCAGTTCCGTTTTCATCGACGAAGATTGTTAGCGGGACGGACTGGACTTCGGGAAAATCTAGGGCGTTCATCTCGGAATAATCGAGGCCAAGATCGTCGAACCAGTCGAGAAGCGCGTGACAATAAACACAAGAAGGGGTGGTAAAAACTTTTATCATGAGAGAATTATAGCAGATTAGAAGGTTAAGGTAAATGAGGTCGAGGAGGAGTCGGAGTCGGCGGAGAGGTGCCAGTTGTTGCGCTTTGAAAGGGAGGCGGCGATAGCAAGGCCGAGACCGGAGCCGGAGGCAGATTTGTCGACTTGGTAAAAACGGTCGAAAACGTGGGGGAGTTTTTCTTTCGGAATGGTCGCACCGTCGTTTTTGACCCGGAGAGTCTTTCCTGTTAGCTTTATCTCTATGGATTTTTTGCAGTATTTTATGGCGTTGTCGAAAAGGATGCTGAAAATTTCTTGAAAATCGTCAGAATTGAGCTTTAGAGAGGAATCTTTATCGATTTTATAATCGGTTTTTAAGGCGATGCTTCCCTGGCGAAGGCGGGATTCGAAGGATTTTATATTTTTTTCGACGAGAGGGCGGAGTTTGACGGTTTTTTGAGTGATTGGTTCGGAGATAGCATCGGTTTTTGCGAGCTTTAAAAGGGCGAGGTTTAGGGACTCGATTTTGTCGGCTTCGATTTCGATGTTTTTTATCCAGTGGTTTTCTTCGGAGAGGTCGACGGCTTCGAGATTGGCCTTTATGGCGGCGACAGGGGTTTTTATCTCGTGAGAGGCGTTTGCGATGAAGATTTTTTGGGTTTCGTAGGCGTTTTTGACGGGCTTTATGGCTTCTTCGGCGAAGAAAAAGGAGAAGACAAAGATACAGGCTTCGACGGAAATTCCGGTGATGATGAGAACGATGAGGAGGTTGCGCATGGCGAGCTTACGGTCGGCCATGACGCGCTCTTCGATAAGTTGGCGGAAATAGACCTCGTTTTCGCCGGAACTTTCCGAGATAGTGATTTCGGCGGGGATGGGCTTTCGATTGTCGGCGGAGTTTCGGACGATAAGATAAATGGCAGAATAAGAGACGGCGAGAACAAAGGTCGTTAAAGCAAGATTTATGAGGATGAATTTGTTGCGGAGGTTTTTGAACATTTTATTCGGCTTCGGGGTCGATTAGTTTATAACCGAGACCGCGAACGGTTTTTATGATGACGCGGGAATTAATCTTTTTAAGCTTTTTTCGGAGATAGGAGACATAAACTTCAACGTAGTTGTCTTCGCTGACCATATCTCCACCCCAAACTCGGCCGAGAATGTAGTCTTTCTGGACGGTTTTGTCCTTTGACTCGAGAAGCATTTTGATAATCTCTCCTTCTTTTTCTGTCAGAGGTTCGCCGTTTAAAGTGCGGTTTTCGGGATTGTATCTTAAATCGGCGAATTTGAGGAGCTTTTCTTCGCGAAGAGGAGGACGGCGATTGAGAGCGTTCAAGCGGGCGACGAGCTCGGAGGTCTTAAACGGTTTTGCGAGATAGTCGTCAGCGCCGAGTTCGAGACCTTTGACCTTGTCTTCGATTTCGGAGAGAGCGGAGAGCATGATGATTGGAGTTTTGTTTCCACTTTTTCGGAGGATTTCGAGGATTTCGAGACCGGACATTTTCGGGAGCATGATGTCGAGGACTATTGCGTCGTAGAGAGGCTTTTTCGCGAGGCGGAGACCCTCTTCCCCGTCGTCGGTCCAATCGACGGCGATATCGGACTTCTCCAAAAGGTGTTTTACGGCGTCGGCTAAAAGTTTTTCATCTTCTATGTATAATATTCTCATTTTTTCGTTCCTTGTTTATGATTTTATTATAGAACGAAAGCTTAAAATGAACCTTAAAATTCGGAGTTTGTGTTGGATTTTTTAAGGTTATTTTAAGCTAATTTTAAGGTTTTGTTCGGTTTTACAGGGGTTGTGAAGCGGTTTGTTCGGTTTTGATTTTTGTGGTTTTTGGGTGATTTTCGGAAGATTTGAGCCTTTTTGGCGTCTTTTGAGACTAGGCCGGCTTTCGGGAGATTTCGCGGATTTTAGGGTATTCGTCGATGAGGATTTTGATGCATCCGGC
The DNA here is from genome assembly GCA_017545595.1 of Candidatus Saccharimonadota bacterium. Classification (GTDB taxonomy): domain Bacteria; phylum Patescibacteriota; class Saccharimonadia; order Saccharimonadales; family Saccharimonadaceae; genus Nanosyncoccus. The sequence goes on from JAFWLO010000002.1 coordinate 37,486, forward strand.
GATAGGGATGGCAATGATAGTTCCGAGGAAACCCATCATGTAGGTTCCGATAGTAATGGCGATAAGGACAATTAGCGGGCGGAGATTGAGCGCGTCGCCTTGAATCTTCGGCTCAAAGACGTTCGATTCGATTACGCTATAAATAGAATAAAACACGATCCAAATGAGCGCAGCGAAAGGATTGTTGAGTAGGATAATTAAAGAAATTGTAACTCCCCCGATAAACTGACCGAACATAGGGATACAGCAACAAATGAAGGCGACCATACCCATCGGGAGAGCGAGACTGTTGTTGATTTTGAAAATAAGAGAAAGGATAAAGATGAAGGTCGCGGAGACACAGCCGTTTATGAGGGCGACGAGGACCTTTTTGTCGACGAAGGTCGAGACGACCCAGGCCATTTTAGAGACAATATAACGGGCTTCGGAGAGGGCTTTCGTTTCGCGATCTTTCGCTTCGGAGGCGGTTCGGCGGGCGCCGAGCTTTGTCCAGAAATCGTTCATCATGCTCGGACCTTCGAGGAGGAAGAAGAGAGACATGATGAGTGTGACGACAACTTTCGTGACGACGCTTCCGACGGAGCTAATTCCGGAAACAACGAGAGAACCGTAGGCGCCGAGGAAATCTTTAGAGAAGCCTTCGACGGCGGAGGAAATTTGTTCGGGGAGGTTATGAACGCCGAAACGTTCGCCGATTTCGCTTAGGGCAGCAAGGTCGGAATTTAGAATCATGTTCGGGAGGGAGGAGACGAAGCGGACGATTTCCTGGACGATAACGGGGCCGACAATAGCGACGATGGAGGCAAGGAAAATGAGGACGATAAGATAGGCGAAAATCGCAGGGAGAGGGGATTTTTTCTTGAAGAAAGTATGGAAGAGTTTTTCTACGCGGAGCGCAAAGGGACGAATCGCAATCGCAAGGAGGGCAGCGATTCCGGTCATAGCGAGGGCTTCCCCGGCGCGGGCAATAAAGAGGCCAGCAAGAACAAAGCCTAAAAGAACAAGCCAGAAACGAATGAAGGTTTTTGTTTCAACTTCGATGATTTGGTGAGACATATGAACTCCTTATGGAATAATTATAACACGGAGAGGGATGAAAAACAGAAGTTTTAGCGGAATTTTCTAAAAGAGTGAAAAACAGGGGTGGATTTGAGGTTCTGAGGAGGTTTGATTGGCATTTTGAGACGGATTTGGGAAGCGGCTAGACGGATTTGATGAGTTGGGGGTTTGATGATATAATAGTTGGATAATGTTAGTTTCTGATTATAGTTATGAATTGCCAGACGAGAGGATTGCAAAGTTCCCTCCTGAGGAGAGAGGTTCGACGAGACTGCTCGTTCTCGACAAGAAAACAGGCGAGGTTCGAGATTCGTTTTATCGAAACTTAGATGAGTTTTTAGAGCCGGGGGATGTTATCGTTTTGAACGATACGAAGGTTATGAAGAGCCGGCTCAGAGCAGAGCTTCCGGACGGGCGAGAGCGGGAGCTGGTTGTGCTCGAGAATCATGGGGACGGAAGCGAGAGGGTGATGTATCGAGGGAAGTTGCACGAGGGAGATGAGTTGAGAGTTCGAAAGGGTAATTCTCGAAGCGCGGAAGGAACAGATATTGAAGGTAGGAGCCTCGAGGAGGTCGATACGAAGGAGACGGGTTTGGCGGATAATGACGGGGCTGGATTTTATAAAATTAGAGTTTCTAAGATTCTTGGAGGAGGGATTGCGGAGGTTGAGTCGGAGACGGAGCTTTCGAAAATTGCGGAGGAAGTCGGCGAAGTTCCGCTTCCGCCTTACTTAAAACGCGAGGCGACTGAAGCGGACACGAAAAGGTACCAGACAGTTTGGGCGAAGAACATGGGGAGTGCGGCGGCTCCGACGGCGTCGCTAAACATGACTGAGGAGCTTATCGAAAGACTCAAGAGAAAAGGTGTTATCGTGAAATATCTCACGCTTCACGTTGGGCTTGGGACGTTTTTGCCGATTCGGACGGATAAAGTCGAGGAACATAAAATGCATTCGGAATGGTTTTCGGTTCCAGAAGACACAATAGAGGCTATCCAGAATGCAAAAGCGGAGGGCAAGAGAGTTTTTTCGGTCGGAACGACGGTCGCGAGGACGTTGGAATTTTACGCGAAGACAGGGCTAAGAGAAGGTGAGGATGATATATTTATTTATCCTGGATTTGAGTTTAGGATTGTGGATGGGCTACTTACGAACTTCCATGCGCCGAAATCGACGGTTTTGATGCTTGCGGGGGCGTTTGCGGGTTGGAAGAATCTGGAGAGAGCATATCAACATGCTTTGGATGAAAAATATATGTTTTTAAGCTATGGAGATTCGATGCTGATTTTTTAAGGTTTCTTTAAGGTTATTTTAAGCTAATTTTAAGGTTTTGTTCGGTTTTACAGGGGTCGGACGGGAAAAAGGAAAGAGATGCTAAAGTTCGAAATTTCTAAGAAAGAGGGGCTCGCTAGAGTCGGGAAAATTATTACTCCGCACGGAGAGATAAAGACTCCAGCGTTTGTTGGGGCGGCAACGAAAGGGACGGTTAAGGCGCTGACGATGAAGGAAATGAGGGAGCTTGGATCGCAGGCGATTCTCGCGAACACTTATCATCTTTTGCTTGCGCCTGGGGTGGAACTTTTAAGACAAGCTGGAGGGTTGTCGAATTTTTCCAACTTTCCCTTTCCTACTTTTTCGGATTCGGGAGGTTTTCAGATTTTTTCACTTCCGGATGTAAAGATTACGGAAGAGGGGGCAAAATTCCGTTCGGTTTTGAACGGAGATAAATTTGAGATGACGCCAGAGAGTTCGATGAGGGCGCAGTGGGGGATTGGGGCGGATATTCATATGGCGTTTGATCATCTTGCTAAGTCGGAAGATAAGGGGGAGATGAGAAAAGCGATGGAGAGGACGCATAGGTGGCTCGAGAGATGCGTCTTGGAAAACAAAAAACTTCGAGAAGAGGCAGCTAACCGAGGTGAAAATGAGCAGTTTCTCTACGCGGTCGTTCAGGGCGGGACGTTCTTGGACCTCAGGCGCGAGTCGGCGGAGTTTTGTGCGAAGCAGGAGGTTGATGGATTTGGAATTGGAGGGGTGTTTGTTGCGGACGGAATGGGGGAGATGCTCGAGACGGTCGATTCGATTCTTCCGGAGGGGAAACCGAGACATCTGCTTGGGATGGGGCAGGAACCGAGAGATTTGTTTATTGGGGCGGAGTTTGGAATTGATACTTTTGACTGTGTTGGGCCGACGAGGATGGCGAGAAATGGGTCGCTTTATACACTCGACGGGAGGATAAACATTAAAAACGCGAAGTTTAAGGAGGATTTTTCTCCAGTTCTCGAGGGGTGCGACTGTGAATGTTGTAAAAACCATACGAGGGCATATCTTCATCATTTGTTCAAGGCGGACGAGATAACGGCGAAGGTGCTCGCGTCGATACATAATGAACATTTCGTAGTCTCGACGGTTGATAAGATAAGAGAAACTCTCCAGAGCGGAGAGTTTCAGGGGTATAAACAGGAATTCTTGGGGAGATATTATAGCGATTCAGGGGTATAAACAGGAATTCTTGGGGAGATATTATAGCGAGGAGAAATAGTTGTTCATTTCTTCGAGGAAAGGTCTTTGTCCTTCGTACCAGGCGCCCATTTCTTCGCGGATAGCTTGTTTTTCTTCTTCGGTTTCGGCGGAATTTACGCGGGAAGTGTATTCTTCGGCCTTTTCGTAGAAGGCGCGGGATTTTTCTTGGTATTCTTCGGGGAGGGCTTTCGGCTCGTCATACCAGTAGGCGAAGGCGCAACCGTCAGGAGAATCTGTCCCGAAAACTTTTCCGGAGTGGTCGTCGCATTGGAAATGGAGACGAGCCTTTTTAGTCGAGAGAGGGACGTGATTGTCGTATTCAGTGACATAGAAATCGATATAGAGGTCGTCGTCTTCAGTGATGCCGACGCCGGTCGCAGTCGCGACTTTCGAGGGGTCGTTCTCATACAGATTATAAATATAAGAGGAAGCTAGAGGTTCGAAAGCGATAAGGCGTTTTTGTTCTTCGTAGGTTTTTCGATCTTTAGAGAGGCAGATGTTAAAAAGAAGGCTCAGGACGAGAAGAAGGCCGAGGAAAATTGAGAGACAGAGGTAGCTCGGGCAGTTGCAGGCGGACTTGTAGTTCGAAGTGCGTGTTGGCTTCGAGGCTTTAGAGCTCGGGGTTTTAGACTTTTTTGAAGATTTTGAAGATTTTGGCATGAAAAATCCTTGTTTAACTTATGGTTATTTTAACATAAGTAGAAAAGGTCCACAAGTTTTGGCATTTGACGGAGTTCAAGACGGAGTTGGATTTTGGGAGGAATAAGTGGGTTTTAAGAGGAGTTTGAGTTAGGCGAGTTGCCAGAAGGTTTTGTCGGAGGAGTCGAGGAGGGAGACGCCTTCGGAGAGGAGTTCGTCGCGAATTTTGTCGGCTGTGGCGAAATTTTTTTTCTCGCGGGCGGTGTTTCGCTGTCGGATTTTTAGGAGGAGAGCGGGTGTTCTGTCCTTAACGAATAAATCGAGGGCGAAGAGCGAATCGAGGAATTTCCAATCGTCGAGAGAGAGGAGAGGGGATTTTTCGTCGATAAGAGCGAAGGCGGAGGAGGAATTTAGGTCGTTGTTCAAGAGAGAGAGGACGGAATCTTGGAAACCTTCGAGGGGGGCGGGAAGCTCGGATTCGGGGAGCTGATAGAGGAGGACGAGCTTGTTAATCCAGTTTTTTCGGCGAACTTTTGCGGACTCGAGGTCGGAGATGGTGAAGTTGCGCTCGGAACGGTAGTGGCCCTGGAAAAGCCAGAGTTTGAAATCAAAGGGAGAAAAGCCTTTTTCTTCGAGGTCTTTCAAGGTGATGATGTTTCCGAGGGACTTTGAGATTTTTTCGCCGTTGATTTTAAGGAAGTTGCAATGGAGCCAGAAATGGGCAAGTTTTTTAGAGAAAGCGCCGGAAGTTTGGGCGATTTCGTTTGTGTGGTGGACGGGGATGTGGTCGATTCCGCCAGCGTGGATGTCGATTGGCTCGCCGAGCTCTTTGTGGATGATGGCGGAACATTCGAGATGCCAACCTGGGTAGCCTGGACGACCGAGGAAATCCCAGCGCATGGCGTGGGTTTCGCCGGGTTTGATGAATTTCCAGACAGCAAAGTCGGAACTATTTCTTTTTTCAGAAGAAAAATCAACACGCGCGCCGGCCTTTTGGTTTTTAAGGTCGAGGCGAGCGAAGTCGGCGTAAGTTGGGAATTTGGACGTGTCGAAATAAAGACCATCGGAGGTTTCGTAGAGAAAGCCGTTTTTGTTCAGCTTTTCGACAAGGGATTTTGATTCTTCGATATAATCGGTTGCGCGGGCCCAGACGGCGGGTTCTAAGAGGTTAAGTTTTTTAAAGTCGGATTTGAAACTGCTGATATAATAATCGGCAATTTCCCAGACGGTCTTCCCTTCCCTCTTTGCGCCTTTTTCGAGTTTGTCCTCGCCGGAATCTTCGTCGGAAGTGAGGTGACCGACGTCGGTTAAGTTAAGGACGCGACGAAGAGAAAAACCGTTCGCTTTCAGGACGCGGAGGAGGAGGTCCCAATAGATGTAGGCGGAGAAATTTCCGAGGTGAGGGGAGGAATAGACGGTCGGACCGCAGGTGTAGATTTTTACGTTTTTAGGGTCCTTCGGGGAGAAGGTTTCGAGGGACTTTGTGGCGGTGTTGTAGAGTTTGAGCATTTTAAGCTTTCTTTAAGGTTATTTTAAGGTTTCTTTAAGGTATTGTTCGGTTTTATAGGGGTCGGAGGCGGTTTGTTCGGTTTTTATTTTTTTGACTTTTTTCTGGAATTTTAGGAATTAGACGGACTTGGAGAGGAGTTGGTTTTCGGTTTTTTCGGCTTCGGCTAGAAGTTCGGGAACGATTTTTATCAGATCTCTTACGGCGTTGTCATAAGAAATGTCGTAGGTTCGGAAGCCGGCGGCGTATGGATGGCCACCTCCGCCGTAGAAGCCGGCGATTTTGTCGGCGATAGGCTTAGAGGAGCGGATTTTTCCGGTCAATTTTCCGTCGGGGTAGGTTTTTATGGCGACGGCAACTTCGACGCCTTCGACAAGACGAAGCTCTTCGAGGATGAGAACGTTAGGGTTGTATTCGTCGGAGAATTCGCGGATGTCTTCCCAGGGAATGTGGACGGTCGCGAGGGAGCCGGAGAGGAAGTATTCGACGCGTTTGATGAGGTCGGCTTTGTAGTCGAGAATGCGGGGGGATTTTTTCATGAACTCGCGACGAGCTTCTTCTAGGTCGGAGATGTTAAGACTGGAGGATTCGAGGAGAGAGGCGACGTGGCGGAAGGTTTCGGGGGAGGTCGAAGCGGAGGTTAGACCGAGAGTGTCGGAAAGGATGCCGTAGATGAGGTTTTTCGCGACGTTTTCGTCGAGTTTTAAGGATTTTTCTTCGCAAATCTTGAAGATGAGGTCGCAACAGGCGGGGAGAGGTTCGATGATTTTTTCGTGGGGGAAACTTAAATCGTCTTCGGTTTCGTGGTGATCGAGGACGAAGACGGGTTTTTCGGAGAGTTTTTGAGCGATAGCGGGGTCTTCGAGAAGTTTCGAGAGGAGGATTTCGGCGGCGGTGTCAACGATAATATAGGCTTCGGCTTTCCAGTCGAATTCGTTCGAGATGCGAGACCAGTCGGAGAAATATCGGAGGTATTTAGGGATGTCGACGGGGCAGAAAAGGGAGACTTCGGTCGAGGGGTTTCTAAGGGAGATTAGATAGTCGAGGGCAATAGCGGAGCCGAGAGAATCGCCGTCGGGGTTTTCGGCTTGGATGATGGAAAAATGAGAATGCCCGTCTAAGAATTTAAGAAAAGAATCGTACATGAGATAATTATAGCATAAAAATATGTTATAATTAGCGTATGGAAATGCTTATTGTTATTTTGTTAGTTCTAAATCTTTTAGCGATTATCTTTTCGGGATTTTTTGTTGTTTCGAGGGCGGGTGGAAGGCGCGGAGGAACGGAAAAGCTGGAAGAAAAAATGACAAAAACTGAGGCAAAAGTCGAAATGCTAGGGAGGAAAATAGATGGGCTGAGTCCGGTGATTTCTGATGAGTTTAGGAAAAATCGCGATGAGCTCGGAAAAAATTTTGAAAAAATCCAAAATTCGAACGAGAAGAAACTTGAGGAAATGCGTGAGACTGTTGACGAAAAACTCCAGAGGAGCGTCGAGAGGAGGTTTAACGAAAGTTTTAAGCAGATTTCGGGGCAACTTAGCCAGGTGTATCAAGGGCTTGGGGAGATGAAAAATCTCGCGTCGGGGGTCGGAGACCTTAAAAAAGTTATGGAAGGGGTGAAAACGAGAGGGATTTACGGGGAGGTTCAACTCGGGGCGATTGTTGAGGATGTTTTGAATCCAACGCAATATCTGACGAATACGTTGATAAAGAGGGGGAGTTCGGATAGAGTGGAATTTGCCGTTAAAATGCCTGGGAAAGACAAGGATGTTCTGCTTCCTATCGATTCGAAGTTCCCTATCGAGAATTATCAGAGACTAGTGAAAGCATATGAGGAGGGGAGCAAGATTGAAGTTGAAAAATATAGAAAAGAGTTAGCTAAGGACGTGAAGACCCAAGCCAAGAAAATCCGAGATAAATATATTGAAGTTCCAAAAACTACTGAATTTGGGATGATGTTTGTTCCGACAGAAAGTCTTTATGCAGAAATACTTAGGATTCCGGGGTTGGATGAGGAAGTTAGGACAAAATATCAAATCTCCATAACTAGTCCGAACACGTTGCCGGTCGTGCTTAATGGGCTGCTTATGGGGTATAGGAGCGTTGCGATTGAGAAGAGGAGTGCGGAAGTTTGGAAGCTTCTCGGGGGAGTTAAGGCGCAGTTTGGAAAATTTGGGGATATTCTCGAGGGGGTCGAGAAGAAGTTGCATGAGAGCGCGAATAAAATCGAAGACGCGAGAAAACAAAGCAGAAGAATCGAGAAAGAAATGAGCGAAGTTGAGGTGCTTCCGGAGGGGGAGGCTAGGGGGATTGAGGGGTAGATATAGTTTTAGAGGTGCTTCGTAAAGACGGCGGATTTTGATATTTTAGAGAGAGGGGGCTACAGGAGTGTAGAAAATCAGTTATTAAATACAGTAGAAATAGATAAAGAAGAAGTGGAGGAGCGCCCCGAGAACAACGAAGAAGTGGAAGATGGAGTGGAACCATTTTTTTGCGGAGCCGATTCCATAGAGGATTGAGCCGACTGTGTAGGCGACACCACCTCCGATAAGGAGCCAGATTCCTTCGACGGGGCAGACGGCACGAAGGGGGTTCAAAAGGAAGAGCGAGCCCCAGCCGAGAAGGAGGCTGTGGAAGGTCGAGACGACTTGGTATTTGTCGACGTTGATGGCGTTTAAGACGACGGCGGGGAGGGTGACACCCCAAACAAGACCGAAAATAATCCAGCCGAGCTCGCCATAGAGAAGCGAGAGGCAGATTGGGAGATATGTCCCGGCGACCATGAGAATGACGTTGATGTGGTCGATGATGCGGAGGACTTTTTTCCCGCGAGAAAGGTTCGGAGAGAGGGCGTGGTAGATGCAGGAAATCGTGAACAAGACAATCATAATGGAGGCGTAGAGCGCGACGGAGACGACGGCGTTCGGGGTTTTAGCCTTCAAAACGAGGAGGACAAGACCGGCTATGGAAAGGCCGGCGCCGATTCCGTGGGTGATTGAACTCAGGATTTCTTCGCCCTTGGAGTAGCGGGGTATGGTGATTTTGTCGAGATGGCGAGGTTTTTTCTGTTCGGTTTTTAAGGTTTTGTTCGGGTTTTTCTCTGTTGTTTTGGGTTTTTGAGAAGAGGGTGATTTTAAGGTTTTTTTAAGGTTTTGTTCGGGTTTTTCTTTTGAAAGTTTCTTGGAAGATGTCATGAATATCCTTTTTTAGAGTGAAGTGCGGTTCGAGAGGGCGGCGGAGAGGGTGATTTGGTCGGCATAGGAAAGATCGACTCCGAGCGGGAGGCCGCGAGCAAGGCGGGTGATTTTGAGCTCGGGAAAACGTTCGGAGAGGAGTTTTTGGAGGAGAAGAGCGGTCGATTCGCCTTCGACGGAAGGATTAGTGGCGATAATAACTTCTTTTACGGAATCTTCGGGAACGCGGTCGATGAGTTCTTTGATATGGAGTTGGTCGGGGGTGATTCCGTCGATTGGGGAGACGGCTCCGCCGAGGACGTGATAGGTTCCGGTGTATTGTTTAGTAGATTCGATTGCGTAGATGTCGAGGGGTTCTTCGACGACAAGAATAGAGGACTTATCTCGGGCGGGATCGTCGTAGAATTCGGAAATTTCGCGTTCGGCGTCGATAAGTGCGAAAGTCTTAGGGCAGGATTTTACGCCAGAGTGGAGGTTTTTGAGGGTTTCTGAAATAGATTCGGAAATCTTGGGGTTCGAGCGGAACAAAAAGTAAGCGTAGCGTTCGGCGGTTCGAGAGCCGACGCCTGGGAGGTGTCCGAGGGCGTCTATGACGTCGAGAAGAGCTTTCGGGAGCATTTAGAGGCCGAAATTTCCGAGTTGGCCCATAAGGGGTTTCATTTTATCGGCGGCGATTTCTTGAGCCTTGGCGTAGCCGTCGCGGAGGCAGTTTTCTATCCAGCGTTCGAGTTCGTGAATGTCATCAAGATCGATCTTTTCGGGGTCTATCGTGACTTTTTTGATTTTCAGTTCTCCGTTAATTTGGACGACGACGGCACCGTCTCCGGCTTCGACTTCGACGATTTCGTTTTTAAGGTCTTTTTGCGCCTTACGCAATTGGTTGAGCATTTTCATTTGGTCCATAGTTTGACCCATAACAATCTCCTAGATAAATTAAAATCAGTTTTTGAATTTATATATGTATATTTTATCAGAATTGGAGGAATTTGGCGAGGTTATGATTTTGTCTAGGACATAGCTCTCAGGAAGTGCAAGCTCGAGCTTTCCGAGGGTGGCGACGGGGTTTTTCATGGCTTTTATATCTTCTAAGCTGTTTATTACGGTGATTTTATGTTCCCTGTCTTCGTAAACTCGGTAAAAAGCGTCATTTAAGGTTTTTTCTTCTGCGAAAAGATAGGTTTCGGGGTCTAGGTTTTTCTTAACTAAATCGAGAGTTGTGTCAAATTCGTTCGCGACAGCGGGGGTGTATTGGTATCCATAAACGTAGTGATTTAATGCTGGCAGAGTCATGAAGGCAAGAAGAAGGCCAAGCGGAAAAATTGCAAAGATGCGGGCATAAGGATTTTCTGGAAACAGTCCATACCATTTCTCTAAGAGATAGCGAAGCCCGTGAGCGGTCAAGATAGCGAACGGAAGGATGATTAAAAGGGCTGAATCGGGAGTGAAACCGGCAAGTATGATTGAGAATACGATAAAGCAACTCGCGAGGGAGTTTCTCGAAGCGAAAAAGCCCTTTGTCGTCGAAAACAAACCGGCTAAGGCCAAGGTAAAACTGGCCAATCCAATCATCGGGGAGAGATAAACGCCTTCGAGGGGAGCGAGCCAGGAGAAAAATGGAGCGAAACCGAGGCGGATGTTCGGAATGAGGCTAGAGAGTTTAAAGTCTTTTGCGAAAAACAAGGAGGCGAAAACGGAGGGGCTCGTCGCAATGTTCGTGACCCAGATAGCGAGACCTGCAAGGAAGACGACGGCGATGGCGACGACGGGGATTCTAGGGAGGGTTTTAAGAGTGTAGCGGAGGTGGGGGTTCCAGAGGGCATAGATAAAGATGAAGACGACGAGATAGATAAGATGGGGGGTGTAAATAGAGAGGAGGAGAGAAAGGGCAAAAACGTAAGAGATAACGGGGTTTGGGGACTTTTCTCCTTGGATTTTTGAGCCTAGCCAGAGGAGGAAGGTCGGCCAGAAAACGAGCATGATGAGCGGAGTCCCGGAACCTGCAAGGTAGAGAAAAGGGGTCGAGAGGACGGTCAGAACAGAGGCGAGGAGGGCGACGTTGTTTTTGAACCAGCGGTTCAAAAGTAAAATCAGGAGAAGGCCAAGGCAGAGGCCGAGGAGAATAGAGGGGAGTTTAATAGAGTAGGTCGAGAAGCCGAAGAGGAGGATGCAGACCTTTTGAAGCATATGATAAGGGAGATCGACGAGGTCGCCGGAGGTTATCGAGGAAAAATGGAGGTTGTAGCTTAGGGCGACGGACTCGCGTTCGGCTTCGGAGAGGCCGTTCGGACTGCGGAGCGGAAGAAGAAAAACTAGGCTCAAAAAAGCTAGAGCGAGCAAAACATAGCCGATTACGAAGCGATGGCGATAAAGAAAGAGTCGTGAGACTGGTAATTTTTGCACATAACTATTATAACAAGAATAGATAAAAAGGTCTATCCTTTCATTATAGCACAAGCGGAGAAAATTGTCAAGTTTCTCTCTGTTAGGATGGGGTTTGAGAGGATAGAATTCGAGAGGATAGGATTTAAGAGGATAGCTGAGGTTTTAGAGGGGTATGAGGTTGAATTTTGAGGTTTAGAGCCGGGGTGGAGCTAATTTTCAGAAGAATGTTCCTTGTCGAGGGACATAAAACGGAGAAGCTCAGGGTGGAAATAGAGTTCAATTTTCCCGACGGGGCCGTGGCGGTGCTTCGCGATGATGAGCTCGGTTATGTTCGTCGGGACGAAGTCGGGTTTGTTTTGGTTGTAATAATCGACGCGATGGAGGAACATGACCATATCAGCATCCTGCTCGATGGAGCCGGATTCGCGAAGGTCGGAGAGAACAGGGCGGGGGTCGTCGCGGCCGGTGACGTTACGGGAGAGCTGAGCGAGGGCAATGACGGGGATTTCTAGCTCACGGGCGAGTTGTTTTAGACCACGGGAGATTTCTGTAACTTCTTGGACGCGGTTTCCGGCGTAGCGGTCGGTTCCTTGGAGAAGCTGGAGGTAATCTACGACTATCATGCCGAGGTCGTGTTCGTGGGCGGCTCGGCGGGCTTTGTTGCGGAGTTCGAGGATGGTCATCGAGGAAGAATCGTCGAGATAGAGCGGGACAGAGTCCATTTCTCCGAGGGCGTCGCCGATTCGGCCGAATTCTTCGTCGGAGATGTTCCCTGTTCGGATATTCCATGCCTTAACTCCGGAGACGTCGGAAATCATACGGTCAACGATTTCGTTGTTTGCCATCTCCATCGAGAAGAAGAGAACACCTTTGTTATTTATCGTCGCGGTGTTATAGGAAAGATTTTCCGCGAAGGTGGTCTTTCCCATGGCGGGGCGAGCGCCGATGATGATGAGGTCGCCTTTTTGGAAGCCGGCGGTTTTTTGATCGAGGTCGTGGAAACCGGTTTTTAGGCCGCGGAGAGCGCCTTTGTTGCGGTGGAGTTCTTCCATGCGCTCGAAGGCGTCGGCGAGGAGCGACTCGAGGGCGACGTATTCGGTTTTTATAGTTGTGTTCGAGACTTCAAACAATTCCCTTTCGGCGAGGCCGAGGAGGTCGTCGATTCGGGCGCCTTCTTCGTAGGCGTTTTCGGTGATTTTTGTTCCGGCGTCGATAAGACGGCGGCGGATTGCGCAGTTTTTAATGAGGTCGGCGTAAGCTTTGGCGTGAGAGGCGGTCGGAACGAAATTTGTGAGCTCGGTCAGATAGGCGGCGCCACCGACGGCGCGGATTTCCTTTTTTGCGCGGAGTTCGGCCGTGACGGTCAGGAGGTCGATTGGGCTGTGTTTTTGGTAGAGGGAGGTCATAGCCTGGAAGATTTTTGCGTGGCGTTCGTCGTAGAAATCGCGGAATTTTACGACTTCGAGAATGTCGGGAAAAGATGAATCGGAGAGAAGAATCGCGCCGAGCAGGGATTTTTCGGCAATAAGATCTTGAGGCGGGACGCGGCCGCCGGACGCATGAGCTCGTGTTTCTGTTTCAAAGATTGGTTCCTCCATAGCTAGTATATTTTAGCACGTGCGAGGACGTTAAAAAAGAATTGACATTCTGAAAGTTTATAAAAGACGCATTTTAAGCTTTTAAGGTTATTTTAAGGAAATTTTAAGGTTTTGTTCGGTTTTTTCTGTTAGGAGTAGCTTAAAATGGGGAGTGGTTTTTCTCTGTTAGGAATAGCTTAAAATGGGGAGTCGGAGGCAGAAAGAGGTTGAGCTCCGCCCATGATGTCGGAGATTTTCGAGAGCTTTGGGTCTTTTGAGGCTAATTCGGAGATGTCGAGAATAGAGATTTCAAAACCTTCGGGGAGATTGTCGCGTAAAATTCCGATGTTTTGGGGCTTTTCGAGGATGATTTTGGTGATTTTTTTAAGAGGGTAGATTTTTAGGGAGTTTTCGGAGAAGTGGAGTTCGCAGCGGGAGAGTTGTTCGAAGAGAGCGGGATTTGTGGCTTTGAGGGAGTCGAGAAGGTTTTTAGGACTTTTTTGTTCTTCAGGGCTTTCGCTCCTAGTTCCTTTCGACGACCGGAGTTCCGCCAGCCCGCCGTCGCGGGTGTCGGCCTCCATCCAATCGCTTCGCTGACTCCTCTGCGTCATCTCGGTAAATCCGTAACTTGTTACGGATTTACGCTCGATTCCTTGAGGGATCGGTCGTGACCTCCGGACATCCTGCGAAGATCTGTCTCCCCGCTCGCTTGCGTTCTTGAGTGGAAAACTTTGAGTCGGTTTGCAGTCTTTTAGGAGGGCGAGGAGGAGTTTGGCTTCGGGGAAGGGGGCAGAGACGGAAGGGAGGGAGCCGAGGAGAGGGAGAAATTCCGGGGAGGGGCGAGCGATGATTTTTTTCAGGATGGACTCGGCGATAGATTCGGGCTTCAAGCCTTCGCTCAAGAGAGATTTGAGCTGAGCGGAGACGGCGACGAAATCGCCAGAAGAATAGGCCGAGAGGAGGTCGGAGAGTTTTTTGTCGAGGGGAAGTCCAAGAACAGATGCGACGAGAACTTCGGAAATCGGTTCGGAGTTGGAAGAGAGAGAGGAAATTTGGTCGAGGAGAGAGAGTGTGTCGCGAAAAGAGCCTCCGCCTCGAGAAATAAGAAGTTTAAGAGCATCTTCTTCTATGTTGATTTTTTCTTTTTCGCAAATTGTTTTTAGATGTGGGAGCATTTCTTCTTCGAAGGCGAGACGGAAGGTGAAGACTTGGGAGCGGGAAGTTATCGTAACGGGGACTTTTTCTAAATCGGTCGTTGCGAGGATAAAAACGACGTGCTCGGGGGGTTCTTCAAGGGTTTTTAAGAGAGCGTTAAAGGCGGATTTTGAGAGCATGTGGACTTCGTCGATGATATAAACCTTATATTTCCCTTCTGAGGGAGCGACGAGAGCTTTTTCTCGAAGGTCGCGGATGTTGTCGACACCTGTGTTCGAGGCGGCATCGATTTCTATGATGTCGAGATAAGAATCTTCGAGAGAATAGGGGAATTTGTTGATTTCGTGAGCGAGAATGCGAGCGACGGAGGTTTTTCCGCAACCGCGAGGGCCGGTGAAGAGGTAGGAATGGTTGATTTTTCCGGATTTTATAGCGTTTTTAAGCGGGGTGACGACTTGAGGCTCGGCGACAACTTCGTCGAGGGATTTTGGGCGATATTTTCGATAGAGAGCTTTCATAAATCTATTATAAACAAAAAACCGCAAAATTGCGGAGTTTGCGGTGTGAAAAATAGCTTGAGGGAAAATTAAATTTCTTCGTTTTTCCGTTTTTGACAACTGTCCGGATTTTCCGGACACATTGTTCGGATTTTTTTTGAATATATCGTTTGAAGTTGTCCGGCTTGACTGAGAGTATTAAAGGGCGGCTTCGACAGCAGCCCACGTTGCGTCGTCGTTTGAAGCGGGGATGACTACGGAAACTTGAGAGCCTTCCTTGAGATGGAAATAGGTGACGGAAGCGTAGAGGATTTCGTATTCGCGACCAGCGACTTCGACGTAGTATTTGTCGTCGTGATGAATAAGAGTTCCGATGACGGAGCGGCGTTCGACAGGGCCGATTTGTTTGTAGAGGAATTTCCCGTCGGGGGTGATTGTCAGCTTCATGAGGTCGCCTTCAACGAGTTTGGACTTAGAAGCGTAGTTCGCGGGGACGGGATAGTTCTTTCCGTCGGGACCAATCATGATTTGGCCGTCGAAGACACCTTCGATTATCTTCCCGTCGGGGTCAGAAACGATAGAATTGCGTGGAGCGGAAATAATGTCTCCATCGCCAAGGACAGAATTAAGAAGCTCTTTCGCGGCGGAAAGATTCGTTTCAGCCTCTTGAATAAGGCTTCGGAGTCTTTTTATTTGTTTTTCGGGTAGTTCAGACATCACCTCGCATCCTGTCTATTTTTGTTGTAGTACTATTATTATAATACGCTTTTTATAATTCAAAGTCAATGATTTTTTACTTTCAAAACAGAGGAGTTTTCCACAAAAATAACAGAGGTGGATAACAAAATGTTGTAAAAAATACATAAAATTGTTATGGTTTTTTGTATAAAAAAATTGTTCAACAAAAAACTCCCTTTCGGGAGAGTTTTGCACAGTTCGCTAGAGTTTGACTTTTAGAGTTTTTAGGCGAGTTCGACAGTAGCGCCAGCTTCTTCGAGGGATTTCTTGAGAGCTTCGGCTTCGTCTTTCTTAACCTTTTCTTTGACTGTCGCAGGAGCGCCATCGACGATAGCTTTAGCTTCGCCGAGACCGAGACCGGTAGCTTCTTTGACGGCTTTGATGACGGCGATTTTCTGAGAACCGGCGTCTTTAAGGACGACGTCGAATTCGGATTTGCCTTCGTCGGCAGAGGCGGCGCCTTCAGCAGGAGCGGCGGCAACAGCGACGGCAGCGGCGGCAGGTTCGATTCCGTATTCGTCTTTGAGGGTGTTTTTAAGTTCGTTGACTTCAAGAACGGTCAAGTTGACGAGTTCTTCAGCCAATTTTTTAATATCAGCCATGATTATTCCTTTTAGAAAAAATTAAATTTGTTAGGATTAGTCGTGTTTGACTAGGGACTTTAGACTCTATTTCGACTCGGCGTGTTGTTCGAGGCCAGAGACGATTCCAGAAAGAGAACCGGCGGTCGCAGAGACAACGTCGCCCATCGGGGAAAGCAAAGTCGCGACGACTTGGGCAATCATCTCGTTCTTCGACGGCATTGCGGAGAGCGCAGTGACTTCTTCGGAAGAAAGAGCGGCGCCGAGGTCGCTAAACCCGCCGGCGAGCTGAAGAGCTTCGTGGGTCTTCGCGAAGTTCGCGAGGACTTTCGCGGGCATGATTTCGTCGGAATCGGAAATCGCATAGAGGAGTTGGCCGGTCAAGCCGGTCGTGTCGGTGTCTTTATAGACGGCGATTTCGTTCATCGCAACGCGAACAAGGCGGTTTTTTACGACTTTGATTTTTACACCGGCTTCTCGGGCGGAGGCACGGAGTTCTTGGAGCTCAGCAACCGTCAAACCTTGATAGCGGGCAAAAACCGTAGCTTTCGCATTTGTCAAAAGTTCAGTCAAATCAGCAACTAAAGTGGATTTTTTATCTTTTGAGATAGCCATTTAGTTTCCTTTTTTATAGCGAACTGTTAAAATTCGTTACCAACCCCATAAAAATAGAGAATTTTCCTCGGCGACGGCGTGAAATCGCGAATTTCACGGAAATTTACGGAGTTTTTCCGGATTTTCGTGGAAGTTTGAGGTTTTTCACGGATTAAGGGTGTTCTCTTATCTCAAGAGAGACCCCGTCGCTGTCTTTGGTAACTTCTTCTATTATATCAAATATTCGGAGATTTGTAAAGAGGGGGAGTTTTTTAGGATTTTACGGATTTGGTTTTAGAGAAGCTAGGGTTCTTCAGATTTATTTATAAAAGGAGATTTTTCTAGGATTTTACGGATTTCGGAGGTGGAGTGGGCGTTCATCATTTCGGCGCGGAGTTCGGAAGCGCCTGGAAAATCTTTGATGTAAATCTTGAAATAGTGTTTTAGAGGTTCGAAAGAGAGGGGACGATTCCCTTCCTCGAGACGTTCGGCGTTTTCTTTGTCGAAGAGGTTGAGATGAGTTTGAAGAAGGGAGATGAGCTCGGATTTAGAGGGAGAATAAGGAGAGTTGTTCTCGGTTTTTTTGAAACAATAAGGGTTTAAGAAGACACCTCGACCAATCATGAAGCCGTCGAGTCTGGGGAAATCTTCGTGAAGACGAAGAGCTTCCGCGCGGGATTTTATGTCGCCGTTTATGAGGAGTTTGGTTTCGGGGGAGAGCTCGTCGCGGAGGGCGAGGAGGTCGGGGATGAGTTCGAAATGGGCGGGGACTTTCGACATTTCTTTCCTAGTTCGGAGGTGGACGGTAAGGGCGGAGGGGGATTCGGCGAGAATGGTTGATAGCCAAGGCTTCCATTCGTCGATAAAAGAGAAGCCAAGACGTGTTTTAACAGAGACGGGGAGACCGTTTGCGGAGGCTTTTGCACGACGAATACATTCGACGGCGAGGTCGGGAGTTTTTATCATGGCAGCGCCACCGCCGGCACGGTTGACATGGCGGTCGGGACAGCCGAAGTTTAGGTCGATTCCGGAAAAGCCGAGGGATTTTAGATTTCCCGAGAGTTCGGAGAAATGTTCAGGGTTTTTCCCCCAGATTTGGGCGATAATTGGCGGGTCAGAGGGGGCGATTTTTAAGCGCGAGAGGGCGTCGTGGCGACCTTTTTCAGAGGCGAAACTGGAGACGTTCGTGAATTCGGTAAAAAAGAGGTCGGGGCGAGAGGCAGAGGCAACGACCTGGCGAAAAATGACGTCGGTGACGCCTTCCATAGGGGCGAGGCAGAGAATAGGCTTTTTTAGCTCGGACCAGATGTTCATGAAGATATTTTATCATAATTTTCTTCGGATTGGTTTTTCAGGGGTTGCACTTATTACGACTTCTTTCGTATCTATAAGGAGGCTCGCTTGCGGTCGACAGGTTTTTTACAGGACCGGTGTCCTTCGCGCCCGTCGTTACGGGGCTTCGGCACCTTCATCCTCGGTCGTAACCTCCGGACATCCTGTAAAAATCTGTCTTCCCGCTCGCCAGCTCCGGACATTCCCGAGCAAGAGTTACTGCGTCGCGCCTTGAAGAAAACACTATTGCCTTTTGGGCGACTTAGCGGTATAATATTTATTGAAAGAGACTGGCTCAAAAAGCGTCCGGATGGATGCCTGCCCCATGAAACGGGATAGAGCCAGTTTCGCCTTATTCGTTATTTAAGTCTAGTCGTTTTATCTGAACGACTTTTTTGTTGAGGATTTTCAGATAAGTTTTTGCGTCGGTTTTTTCAGGTTGCATTGAACGGTTGATTGAGCCGGCTATGAGGTCGGCGAGTTGGATTAGATTATCTTTTACGGAATCTTCGGTTTTTATTTCTTTGATTTTCCGTGTTTTGGTGTTTATTTCGTGACGAAGATATGACGAGACTCGCCGTTTATGTTCTTTAGTGGAACGGCCATCGATTTTTATAGACGCGTCGCTTAATGGAATGATTTTTAGAAGTTCTTTTATGGTCCAGTTGTATAACTTTTCTTTGTCGAAGAGCGGAAAGATTGTTTTATAACCAGTTTTGTCGACATATACAGCATAAATCTGGAAATTGTAGCGGGAGATAATTTCTAAAAGCTGTTTTATAATGCGTTTGTTGGTTTTTCTAAATTTGAACTCTGCGTTTTCTCTCCAACCTAGAGAACGCCTAAAGTCGGAAATTGCATGGTTTACTTCGGATGCCGTCTTTGGCTCAATGAAAACTGCGGAAGCCATAATGAAATTGCTACTACTCGCACCTTCTTTGAAGCCTGGATCTCCTGAGTCGTCGATGAAAACTAGTTGTTTGGTCATGTTTTTATTGTAGCATGTGGGATTGTATTGAGAAAAAACACATCATAACATAAGATAGAGGAAATTATTTGGAGTACTTAGGGTTGAAAGAGAAGGGAAAGTGTGAGAAAATGGGAGATTTGGAGAAAATTATAGGGGTGGAGGGGAGAAAAAGAGGGAGTGTGCCATATAGTCGAAAAGGGTAGTGCTTTTA
>JAFWLO010000003.1 GCA_017545595.1 Candidatus Saccharimonadota bacterium
AATTACATCAAGTCCAAGGGTAGGTTCATCGAGAAAAAGGATTTTTGGGTAGTTAATAAGCGCTATAGCGATAGATAGTCTGCGTTGCCAACCGCCTGAAAGTTTTTTCGCCTTTTCATCAATAACTTTTTCTAGTTTGAAGTCTTTGACGAGTTTTTCAATTTTTTCGTTTCTATCTTTAATTTGATAAACACCAGCGAAGAATTCAAGATTTTCTTTCACGGTCAGGTTCGGTGCGATGGCAGTTTCTTGCGGGGAGATATTAAGCATGGTTTTTATCTTTTGCGAGTTATTTTCCAAATTCAAGTTTAGGATTTTAATCTTGCCTTTCGTGGGTTTGACTAGTCCAGTCAGCATTTTAATCGTCGTGGTTTTGCCGGCGCCATTCGTTCCGAGTAGGGCAAAAAGTTCGCCGTCTTTAATTTTAAGATTCAAATTGTCAACGACGGTTTTGTTCTTGTATTTTTTCGTTAAGTTATCGGTTTCTATCGAATACATTTTTATCTCGGTATTATCTTCTCGATTTTGTCTTCTAAAACTTCAGATTTCACAATCGCCATTCCGCGTTTTTTGTCGCACAAGACGACCACGGAATCACCAGGATTAATACTAAACATCTCTCTAGCTTCTTTTGGGATAACGATTTGTCCTTTTTCTCCGACTTTAGAAATACCTACGAACTTGTCTTTCATAATTTTCCTATATTGGTATGATTAGTTATACTTTTCATATTTATTATACCATATATTCCGCAATTTTTATTTTTCATTTTTGCGAAATAGTCACGTAAGCTCTATGGCGAGTACCCTACATTAACATTGTAAGCTCTTAAGTAGAGCTTTTGCATTGACGTTGGTAGCTCTACTACTTGACCGGGTTGCTAATGCTTTGGGTTGTATTCATTAATTCTACTGAGGCCAGGGATATAGTTTGTAGGATATAAAACATTGATAATACCCCTCACTCGGTAGAAGTCCTCTACGAGGATATTCCAATTCGATTGGACAAGGTTCACCAAATTTTATAACGATTTTTATAGTTTTAGGCCGTTAGGTCTTTTTTTGTTGAAAATGAGAAATAATTGAACCCCTGGCTAGGTCGGGGTTGCGCTAGATAAGAAAAAACGCCCCGCGAAGGGGCGTTAGGAGATTTGGCTGAGATAAGATGTGTTTTGAGGAAGTGATGTTTCCGCTTCGGCTAAAGCTTGAGCTTTTTATTCTGCCTTTAGACCGTTGCGAAGCGCGGGTTGAATGCGCGGTGATGGAGCTTCGGTTCCCGCTCGGTCAGGTCGATAATGCCAGAGGCCCGATAGTTCGGGTAAGCAATCTCGAACTTGTCGTTCCGGAAACAGCTCATAAGGAGCCGATTCCCGACAAAGGAACGTTCGCCAAAGTCGGCGAGGCAGGTGTCATAAAATTCTGCAAGGACTTTGCGGTTTCCTTTTTCCGACAGAAGACAAGCGAACTGATCCGCCCGCGTAAAGCGGAAGACCCGAGACAGATTACTGAAGAGTTCAAAGAGCTCTTCAGGGGTGAGAAAATCTGCGATTTTTGCGATTTTCTTCTTCAAGTCCGCATCAAACTCGAGACCTTTCCCTCTCTGCTGGTTGATAGTTTCAGTTACTTCTTTTCTCATACTTCTTTTCTCCTCCTAAAGAGCTATTTTGGGAATTGACCCAATCGTCTTTATTATAGCACACTTCGTGAAAAAAGTCAATAGTTTTTAAGCTTATCGGGGGGGTTTACAGGGGTGTGCGGGGTGGTTTTTGAGGAGTTTTAAGAGGGCGTAAAGACGGTGCGCCGGATATTTTTGGTTTAGACTCTATGGGTCGGGAGAGGGGGCCAAGCGAACGAAGTTTTAGACATTAAAGCGAAATTCGACAACGTCGCCGTCTTGCATAACGTAGGTCTTCCCTTCGGTACGCATGAGGCCGGCTTCGCGGACGGCTTTTTCGCTTCCGAGACGACTGAGGTCGGAGAAATTGCAGATTTGGGCGGAGATAAAGCCGCGTTCGAAGTCGGAATGGATGGCGCCGGCAGCTTCGGGGGCAGTTGCTCCCTGTTTTATCGTCCAGGCACGGCATTCTTTCTTTCCGGCCGTAAGGAAGCTCTGGAGGCCGAGGGTGGAATAGGCGGCCTTGATGAGCTCGCCGAGGGCGTCTTCTTCGACGCCGTAGCTTTCAAGGAATTCCTTGCGTTCGGCGCGAGACATGCCCGACATTTCCTCCTCGAGCTTCGCGTTGACGAAGACCGCGTTGTTCTCTAGAGAATGCTTTTCTTGACCGTTAGCTGGGTTTTTGGAGGAGTTTTCTGATTTTTGATTTTGAGAAGATGAATTAGAATCTGGGGCTTTTGATGATTCGGGAGCTACGAGGGCACGGAGAGAGGACTTAAGAGCCTTGTCGGTTAGGCCAGATTCGTCGACGTTAAACATATAAATAACAGGTTTTTCCATCAGGAAGGGGATTTGGTTTTCTTCAGCGAACTTCGGGTTTTTCTTAGACTTCGCCTCGATTTTTTCTCTTGTTTCTAGGTCGGCGAGTTCTAGTTCGGTTTTTATAACATCTATGTCGTTTTTTGCAAGGGCAAGGACATCAGATTCGGGCTTATTGTCGGCGCGGACAATATCGCCGTCTTTGAAGGCGCGGACAACATGGCAGATTGCGTGACATTCGCGGATATGGGCGAGGAATTTGTTGCCGAGGCCTTCGCCCTTCGAGGCGCCAGCAACGAGGCCGGCAATATCCACGAATTCGACGGTCGCGGGGACAATTTTGTCGGTATCAAAAATTTTCCCGAGAACCTCGAGACGTTCGTCGGGGACAGGGACGATGCCGACGTTCGGTTCGATCGTTGCGAAGGGGTAGTTCGCGGCGAGAGCGCCAGCGTTCGTTAATGCGTTAAAAAGTGTCGATTTTCCGACGTTCGGAAGGCCGACAATGCCGATTTTTAGATTCATAACCAACCTGTCCTTTCTACCGTTTTCTTGTCCCTATTGACAAAATGCTTAATGTTTGATATAATGGAAATATATTCGAGGCTACTCGCAATCCCCCCTCCTGAAAAGTTGGGGGGCACATTTTTTACTTATATAATTCACGAAATGCTTTCTTTACTTTTTCTAAATCTGATTCAGGAACACGTCCTAGTTTGGAGTGTAGTCTAGAAACACTCATAACTCTCGCTTGGCATACGGCGGCAAATTCCTTTCTTCCATATCTGTAATTATATCACAAGATGGTGTTATAATAATCTTATGGCAACGTTTTTCTGTACAAATTGTGGTGAAAGAATTTTATATACTAATTAAAGAATATGGTTTTAAGGAATGAGATGGAACAAAACACAACCGCCACAACGCCCGTCATGAATAGTGGTGAGCAAAAGAATGGAAAAGGATGGAAAGTTGCTACAACAATCGCTTTAGTTGTGGCTGTTTGTGGCGTTGGATTTGGCATCTATGGCATGTTGCAGAGTTCTCAAAAAGACAATCAGATTTCTGATTTGAAAGTTCAGGTTGAGGATTCTAATGGTAAGATTACCTCCTTAGAAACTGAGAAAATTGAAACTACTGATAAGAATGGTGCAACGGTGACTATCGCTGACTCAGTAATGTCTAATCTTGGATTTATGGTGAATTATAAAGATATCCCTATGGAGCTTGTTCCTGCATCTTATGGCAAAAATAAATATTATTTATATCCTGACGGAAAAGTCATTGTTCGCCACGATTGGACACGATACAACGACACGGATCTTCCTACAGACCAAAGAAAAGAAGATGATTTAACATCTAGATTTAATAGCAAAGTCATTGATTTGGCTGAAGGGCATCTTCGCAATGGTGCTATTTCGACACTATTCTTTCTTCAAGACGATGGAAAAGTTGCATGGATACATGATCTTGAATTGGTTAAGGATAGCAACCAACCAATTGCATATATAGAGGATACACAAGAAATAGCTCACCTTTATGGAAACTACTATAACAATTATGGGAACTACTATAACAAAGATATCGCAGGTTTTGTTCGATCAAAATCTGGAGAGATTTATGCTATAAAGCCTGTCTTTGAAGATGGTTATGTCGTTAAATACATTTTAGATTAAAGGGTAATTAGAAATCAGATTGGTTTAAAAATTGAAGATTCCGATTTTTAGATTCATGAGTAAATCATAAAACCGCCTCGGAAGGCGGTTTTATGGGCGAGTTATCCTTCAGAGGTGTTGCGGGATAAATGTCAGAACGTCGTCGAGAAGAAACTAGTTTGTTACGCGTTGAAGAAAAATATTCTCCACCCTCTTCGACTCAACGCTATCTATGAATGTAGGAAGTGGCTTAACCAGAGCTGACTCCGGTATTCTATCCGAACCGTTTGCGCTTCCCCGTAGCGGCTACTATGGCTGGGTCTCTACTAGCCTTAGCAGTAGGAGTTCGTACGGCTACTACTGGTCTTCGAATACTTACGCTACCACGTACTCCCACGAACAGCTCTTCGCTTCTACAAACTTCAGTCCTCAGCATGGGAGCAACAAGGGCAGTGGCATTACAGTGCGGTGTGTCGCTCTTCTCCAACCTCTTCGACTCAACGCTTTCTATGAATGTAGGAAGCAACCTCGCCAGAGCCGACTCCGGTATTGTCTCCGAACCGTTTGCGTTTCCTCGTAGTGGCTACTATAGCTGGGGCACTGCTGGCTTTTACTATAGGAGTTCGTACGGTTTCCACTGGTCTTCGCGTACTTACCATACCGCGGACTCTCGTTACCATGGCTTCTACTCTTCGTACTTCGGCCCTCAGGCTGGGCGAAGCAAGGGCTACGGCTTTACGGTTCGTTGTCAAGCTTCAAAAATTATGAAGTTCTTGCAGTTTTACAAAGCGACTTCTCCCTTTTCAGTTCAACGCTATCTATGAATACAGGAACCAACTTAACCAGAGCCGATTCCGGTATTCTATCCGAACCGTTTGCGTTTCCTCATAGTGGCGCCTATAACTGGAACTCTACTAGCCTCGGCAATAGGAGTTCATACGGCAACTACTGGACTTCGCATGCTTACTCTACCACGCGCTCTCACTACCAGGCATTCGGCTCTACCATCTTTGGCCCTCAGAATGGGAACAACAAGGGTTACGGCGTCGCAGTTCGTTGTACTATTTCTAATTATCGCAGAACGATGACACAACGAATTGCGAGTCCAGCCCCCTTGTAGTCAGCACTTTCGGGCAGAAAAGAGGCTGAGCTGAAGAAGGCAAAAACTTAACCAGAGCCGACTCCGGTATTATCTCCGAACCGTTTGCGTTTCCTCGTAGTGGTCGCTATATCTGGGGCTCTACTGGCCTTAACACTAGGAGCTCGTACGGCTACTACTGGTCTTCACATGCTTACTCTACCACGCTTTCTCGCAACCAGCTCTTCAGCTCTATGTACTTCAATCCTCAGTCTGGGTACCACAAGGGCTATGGTTTTACAGTTCGTTAGTTTTCTTCTATATAAGAAAACTATTCTAAGTTTCCTTGACGGTTTTCTTCCATAGAGGTAAAATATAAACAAGATGATTAAGAGAAAAACTTATTTAGATAGAGTTATGGCCTTCGCTGATGCCGATTTGATAAAAATCTTGGTTGGCATTCGTCGCGCCGGCAAATCTTCTATCCTAACCGGAGTGGAGAACGCCCTTCTTCGCGGTCGTCATGTCGCTAAGAATAACATTATAAAAATCAACTTCGAAGATCTCGATTATCTCGATATTTCCACGAAGTCTGATTTTCTTAAGCTTGTGCGACCCTTTGTTGGAGACAGGACCGAAAAAAAATATTTTCTTCTCGACGAAGTTCAGCGTATCGACGGTTGGGATGAAGTCGTCAACGGTCTTCGCGTAGCTGGAGCCGATGTCTATCTTACCGGGTCGAACTCTAAACTTCTCTCGAAGGAACTCTCGACCTATCTCACTGGTCGTTTTATCAATACTCAAGTTTTCCCCCTTAACTTCTCTGAATATCTCGATTTCCGACGCGCTTCCGGAGCTGAGCTAAAAACTCTCAGTGAAGAGTTCAAGGCGTTTATGGAGCGTGGCGGTTTTCCGGCGCTCCACACCTCCGAGAGAAGCCTTTCCGAATGTGACGAATATATTCGTGACGTTTATTCTACCATCATCTTCCGTGACCTCGTCGAGCGACACAAAATCCGCAATACAGAACTCCTTACGCGCATTGTTAAATATATTTTTGACAATATCGGGAATCTATTTTCCGCTAAGTCTGTCGCTGACTTTCTTAAATCCGAACAACGAACCCTGTCCATCGAAACTATCTATAATTATCTCAAATGGCTCGAGGAAGTCTTTGTTATTTTCCGCGTTCCGCGCACTGATCTTCGAGGTAAGAGCATTCTAAAAATGCAGGAAAAATTCTATCTCGGAGATATCGGTTTTCTTTATGCCGTCAACGGTCGTAACAGGTCGTACTCCTCTGGCGTTCTAGAAAATATCGTCTTCTGCGATTTGGTTTCTAAAGGATATGACGTTAAAATCGGCAAAAATGGAGATAAGGAAATCGACTTTGTTGCCGAGCGGCAAGGCGAGAAGCTTTATCTTCAAATATGCGAAACTTTAAAGGGTGAATCTACGCGCGAACGAGAGTTTTCCGCATTCGAGGGTATAAATGACAATTTCCCAAAATACGTCCTCGTCGGCGATAAATCTTCCATTCCTGCTTCAAAAAACGGAATTTCTGCTGTATATCTTCCAGATTTTCTTCTCTCTTTACGATAATTCTACGCTTCTTTAACCTCTTCGACTCAACGCTATCTATGAATGTAGGAAGCAACTTAACCAGAGCCGATTCCGGTATTCTCTCTGAACCGTTTGCGTTTTCTAGTAGTGGCGCCTATATCTGGCACTCTACTGCCCTTCACGGTAGGAGTTCGAGCGGCAACTACTGGTCTTCGCATACTTACTCTACCACGGGCTCCCACTACCAGGTCTTCTATTCTACGGGCTTCTATCCTCAGGATGGGTACCGCAAGGGCTACGGCTTTACAGTTCGTTGTGTGGCTTTTATAGAAAAACTGCTTAAATAATTCCCTGCATGAGATGACTAAGTCTAGGCGGATGTTTATGATATACTTAGAGCATATGTTTAGTAATTATAGCGTAAAAGACAACAACAGAGCCGAGGAGACGGCGAGGAATACGGAACTATCGTTTGCGGACAAATTTACTAGAGGATACCAGACGAGAAATCGCGAGGAAATTGAGGCCGTCAAAGCGCAAATGAAACACGAAATACCTCGGCGAGAAGTTATGTTGTTTGATTCTAGAAAACAAACGGAAAAATATCAGAGAGAAATGAC
This sequence comes from Candidatus Saccharimonadota bacterium, assembly GCA_017545595.1. GTDB lineage: Bacteria > Patescibacteriota > Saccharimonadia > Saccharimonadales > Saccharimonadaceae > Nanosyncoccus. The sequence goes on from JAFWLO010000003.1 coordinate 7,350, forward strand.
GTTCGAAAAAGGTAAGGTTTTTAGAGAGACGAAAGAGCAACTTAAAGAGATTTTTAGCGAGGGGGCGGAATTGCTCTATACCAGGGGGATTTATCAGAGTGTCTCGGACGGAATCCTAAAAACGCTCGGAGTTCCGGAAGAAAACTTACCGCCGGTTCGGATTATTTCTAGCGAACGGGAGCTCCAAAAATTCAAATTCTCGGGGAGGCCGAGAGGGAGATTTTTAGAGCCCGACGCAAAAAAGGCAAGAAACCAGCTCGAGAAAGAAAACGGACGAATCGACATCTTTCTGCCGAACTTCGGGGAGGATTTGAGTCCGGAAGTGGTGTTTGGGACGCTTGCGCACGAATGTTTTCACGCATATCAAAACAGCAAGGTCGGTCAGAAAATTCCGCCAGATGATTTTGGAGACGCGGTGGCGGCGGCTGCGTATGTTCGCGGAAAACAAGAATACGTCGCAGCAAAACGAAACCACGTCAGTTACGAAAGACAGGGGTACGAAGTTTCTGCGAAGGAGTTCGGAAAGAATACCGTTGCGACGACGATGAGAGTTTTGAACGAAGCGATGCGAGAAGCCTAAGACTTTTCGGGAAGGAAGGCGAGAGCAAACTTGAAGAAAGAGAGGAGCGTCGCGGAAATCAGGACGCCGCCGAGAATGTCGGTCGTCCAGTGGACACCAGAGATAAGGCGGCCGACGACAATAATCAGCGCGACAACCCACGAAAAAGTCCAGACAAGGGACTTTTTTCTTGAATCTTCAAGAAGGAGGGAGGCCTCAATCGAGGCAGAAAAAGCGAGACAAATCGAAAGAAGGGTATGAGACGAAGGATAAGAGGGTTCAAGGACTCCATCCATGAGAATCGGGCGGAAGTTTACGACAAAATGCTCGAAGAGGACAAAAACCAGAGCGACGAGACAGTAGAACGCCCCGAGAACGAAGAGGCTTTTTTCTACCTTTTTTAGGGATTTTTCCTTAAAAAGCTGATAGAGGCCAATAAAGAGAAAAATCGGAACGGAGAGAAAAGCCATACCAAGGAAGACGTCGGTCACAGTCCCGAAAGCAGGGTTTTCTCCGAGAAATTCATGGACGGAGGAATTTAATGAGGCAAAGCCAACGAGAGAGCCTTCCGGCCCGACGGGGCGAACGTCAAAAGTCTTGACAAGAAAAGTGAAGACGACAGACGCAACAAAGAGAAAAACAGAGAGAAAAAGCCATTTTTTCTTGTTCATTAGGATTATTTTATCATGGAATTTTAGCGTTTTCTAGAGTTATTTCAACGGGAGCCATTCGACGAGATGGAAGTCTGAGCCGGTTACGGCGGCGCCAGCGAGGAGAGGAGAGAAATTTGCTTTGAGAGCTGGGGAGTATTTAAGGAAAGATTCAGCCGCAAAAGTCATTTGGTTGAGTTTTTTATCTGTAATCATCTCGAGAGCAGTTCCCCGTTCAAAAGTTTTGCGATATTTTACTTCCGTGAAATATATTTTATCCTCAAAAGTCGAAATAATATCGATTTCGTAAAATTTTGTGCGATGATTTCTAGAGACAATAACGTGGCCGGATTTTTCTAAGAAGTCAGCGACGACGGATTCGGCTCGATCTCCGACGGATTTTGAGGTTTTTAGAGAAAGCTTTTTGGATGAATCTTGAGGAGAATCGGAGCTCGATTCGCCAACAAGAGCTTTTATCGGAGCGAAAGAAAAACGATGTTCAGGGCAAGGGCCGAGGTTAATCAGAGCGGATTTATGAGCAGAGGTGCCGTAACCGACGTGTTTTTCAAAACCATAGCCGGGGTAGATTTCGGATAGAGACTCCATATATTCGTCACGGGCGACTTTCGCTATAATTGAGGCGGCGGAGACTTCTTTAATAAGAAAATCGGCTTTTTTAAGGTTTTCTACATAGTTTTCTAGAGGAGTTCCGGCGAGGAAATTTATCGTTCCGTCGATAATAATCTCCGAGAAGGGGACTTTTTTGAGCTTTATTTCGGAAACGGCGCGACGAGTGGCTAGTTTTAAGGAGGCTGAAAGACCGAGGGCGTCAATTTCTCGACTCGAGACCCAGCCTAGGCCGGTCGCGAGGGATTTTTCGAGAATTTCAGAGGAATATTCTTTGCGCTTTTTAGGGGTGAGCTTTTTAGAATCGGTCAATTTTTCGGTCCAGGCAGGAAGTTCGGAGTTTTCGTCGCGCGGGAGAACACAGGCGCCAATAACAAGAGGACCTGCCCAGGGACCTCGCCCGACTTCGTCAATGCCTAGAATAAGTTTCATGATTGAATTATACAATGGATTTTTTAGAAAAATTAGATTATAATTAGCATAAGCTAAATGGTCAGAAAAGCAAGAAAAGACGCGGGAAAGCCTAAAAAATCGGTTTCTAGCAAAAAAACTTCAAAAAAATCGCAAAAAGTACGAGCAAAAGCATCGAAATTTGAGCTGTTTTTGAAGTCTGTGCTGGTTATTTTTGACCTTGTTCTTTTCGGAGGGCTTGCAGGGTTTTGGATTTTTGAGTTTTATCTCATGGAGAATGCCGAGATTCATTTTGAGCTTGTCGGGGATCGGAACATAGAGATGAAAACCGGCGAAAAATTCGAGGAACCGGGTTATTCTGCGGAATATTGCACGAGACTCGGATGCTACGATATCTCGGGGTATGTCAGCTACGTCATAAACAACGCTGGAGATTTTAGCGAGAGCAGAGCGGGAGAATACGCAGTTTTTTACGAGTTACAATACCAAAACTGGGTAAAGAATTGGAACTTGAACGAGGCTCGGACGGTCGCGATTTATGATGATATCCCGCCAAAAATCAACTTAGCCGGGGACACAGTGATTGGGATTTATGAGGGGGACGGGTATGAGGAGCCTGGATTCTCGGCTGAAGACGAAGGCGACGGAGATTTGACAAGCAAGGTCGAGACGAGCGGAGGGGTCGATTCTGGGACGCCTGGAGTTTATAAAGTTAATTATGCCGTCACAGATAGAGCCGGGAACCGAACAGAAGCGAACAGATATGTGTTCGTATATAAGAGGTGGTACACGGCGAGTCCGACGCCGACAAAAAGCTTCGACGATCTTGTGAATTATATCCAGAATATGGGGTGGGATATGAGCTTTGGGTATAAAAATTTTGAGAATGGGAAGTCCTACACATTCCAGGGGGATAAGGTTTATTATGGGGCGAGTTTAGTGAAGACAATCGACGCGATGTATGCTTATGAGAAGACGGATGTCGATTCAGGGACAGCGGCGATAATCAGGGGAGCTATCACTTATAGCAACAATGGCTCGCACAAAACGTTGGTTGATAAATATGGGGCGGAAAATCTCCGAAACTATGCGAGCGAGATTGGGATGAAACATCATCTTCGGGGGTCGGCGATTTATGGAGACACTTATTATTTCTGCGACACAACGGTCGATGACCAGCTTGCAGAATGGAGTCATCTCTGGGAGCTCATAAATACAAATCCACGAGGCGGAGAGCTTAGTCGATATTTTATAAATAATTATTGGGATAATTTGAGTTTTTCTGGGAGTCCGACGCATATGTATAAAAACGGACTTTATGGGAATAATTATCATGAGGTCGGGATTATGTTCGCGGATAGTCCGTATGAGGTTGCGATTTTGTCAACGGAGGGGTGGAGAAAAAATAGCACAACAATCGTGAAGGATATTTCTCATAGAATTTATATGATAAATCAGCTTGTTGCGAGCGGAGAGGAGCTGGGGGAATAGATGTCGAGGACAGGGGTAGGTCGAGGGAAGCCGAGAAGTTGGGGCGTTGTTTAGGGCGTTTTTAAGGAGCCAAGATAAGAAACAAGGAGATTAAAAAATCCGGAACTTAGTCCCGGATTTATAAGGCTGGTTTGAGTTTTCTATTCTTCGGGTTCGGCGGAACCTTTAGGGTTTTTCGCTTCCTCGAGGGTTTCTGTGGAGTTTTCTTCGGACTCGAGAACTTTTTCTGCTTCTTTTTCAGGGGCAAGGGTGTTCACGGCGACACGGTCGAAGTCCTTCGCAACGAGACGAGCGGACTTTCCGGAGCGTTCGCGGAGGTAAGAAAGGTTGTTTCGGCGGACTTTTGCGCGCTTGACAATTTCTACCTTCTCAACAAGAGGAGAGTGAAGGAGGAAGGATTTTTCAACACCAACTCCAGAAGCGATTTTTCGGACGACGATTCGGGCAGTATGAGACTCTTTTCTCTCGACACGAATAACGATGCCTTCAAAAACTTGGAGACGGAATTTTTCGCCTTCTTTGATTTTTTGAGTGACCTTCACAGTGTCACCGGAGCGAACATCGACGACGGCTTTCTTTTTCTGGGCTTCGCCAATTTTTTGTAATATAGAAAAACTCATTTTATAACCTTTATTTTTAGACAATTACAAACATTTTATCATATTTTCCCGAAAAAGAAAAGAGGAAAAGAGAGAAATCAACGATTTTTAAGGGCGAGACGGATACGTTCGTCAACCGGGAGCGAAGAATCGACGTTTTCGAGAGCGGAAGTAGCTTCTTTTAGAGGGAAACCGAGAGCAATAAGTGCGTCAAGAGCTTCGTCGTTTTCGGGCTTTTGGTTCGGAACATTCGCGATAGTTGCGCCATAATGAGACGGAATACCAACCTTGTCGCGGAGATCGACGATAACACGCTCGGCAGACTTCTTCCCTACTCCAGCAGCTTTCGAAACAAAAGCAGAGTCGGCGTTTGCGATAGCATTTCGGACTTCTTCGGGAGCGGCGAGGGACAAAATAGAAATTGCTGCCTTCGGACCGATTCCGTTTACGGTTATGAGGAGCTCAAAAAGTTTTTTCGCAGCGAGGGAGGTGAAACCAAAGAGAGATTCGTCCTGCTCGCGGACTTGATGGTAGGTGTAGAATTTTATTTCGTCACCGAGATTTACGGATTCGTAATCGAGAGAAGTGATAGTAATTTCGTATCCGACCCCAGAGACGTCGACAATGACGGAGTTGTTGAATTTTTCGGCAAGAACGCCTTTTATGTGTGCAATCATAGGTTAATTATAGCGCGTTTCGTGCTCCGTATCGCCGTTTCGGGAGAACATGGAGTGGACGATAGCGGCAGCGACAGCGTCAGAGGCGTCGTCGGGCTTAATAATTTCGGGGAGCTTTAGATGGAGGCGAACCATTTCTTGCATTTGCTTTTTGTCGGCATGGCCATAGCCGGTCATAGCTTTTTTAATTTCGTTCGGAGAATATTCAAAAATCGGTAGTTTTTCTTGGCCAGCGACGAGCAAAACGACTCCGCGGGCTTCGGCGACGGATATGCCTGTGGTGATATTTTGCATGAAAAAAAGCTTCTCAATCGACACGCAATCGGGCTTATCTTCGGAAATTATATCATGAAGTGAATTAAAAATATCGAGGAGACGTTCGGGAAGGGGAGTATGAGGAGGAGTAGCAATAACGCCCGAATCAAGGAGTCTAAGGGGGCCTTTTTTCGGGAAGTCTATTACTCCGAAGCCACAAATACCCGTCCCGGGGTCGACGCCTAGGATTTTCATTTATTTTACGTGGTGGATTAAAGTTTCTCGAAGGTCGCGAACAGGAATAACAAAGCTATCTTTTATTGTTCGGGGGGCGATTGCGTGAGTGAAGCCGAGCTTTTTCGCTTCAGCGATTCTTTGATCGGGGCGGAAGGCAGAACGGATTTCTCCCCCGAGACCGACTTCCCCGAAGACGACATAATCTTCGTTCAGTTTTCTCTTAGCAACAGCAGAGGCGATGGCGAGGCAGATTGCTAGATCGGCTCCGGAATCGTTTAGTTTTATTCCGCCGACGACGTTAATGAAAATGTCTTGGTCGTAAAGATTGAGCTTAGTGCGACGTTCAAGGACGGCGATAAGGAGTTTAAGACGGTTTAGGTCGTAGCCAGAGGCAGTGCGGTTAGGGTAGCCGAAGCTGGTTTTAGAGGCGAGAGCCTGGATTTCTACAAGAATCGGACGAGTCCCTTCGAGGGTCGCGAGAATAATTGAGCCGTCAGTGTTTTGACGCTCGGCGAGAAGGGCGGCGGAAGGATTTTTGACCTCTTTCAATCCCGACTCGACCATTTCAAAAATCGCAACTTCGGAAGTTGAACCAAAGCGGTTTTTTATGGCGCGAACGGTCTTGAACCCGCCATAGCGGTCGCCTTCGAAGTTTACGACGACATCAACAAGATGCTCGAGAACCTTCGGACCGGCGAGAGTTCCCTCTTTTGTAACGTGGCCAACAATAACAACTGCGGTGTCGGAGGCTTTCGCCGCGCGAATAATAAGGTTTCCGCAATTCGTAACTTGAGAGACACCTCCGGGGGCGGAGGAGATTTCTGCAATTGAGAGAGTTTGGATTGAATCGACAACGACAAAATCAAAATCGCCAGATTCGATGGTTTTTGCGATGTCGTTTCCGGAGGTGCTCGAGGCGAAAGATAGCTTTTCGGACTCAGCTCCGAGGCGTTCAGCGCGGAGCTTGACCTGACCGGCGGATTCCTCGCCAGAAATGTATAAAACTGGGCGGTATTTTGCGATTTCTGTGCAGATTTGCATGAGGAGAGTGGATTTTCCGATGCCTGGTTGACCAGTTAGGAGAATGACCGAACCCTTCAGGATTCCACCTCCGAGGACTTCGTTAAGGTCAGGAAAACCGGTTTTTAGGCGGAGCTTCGACTCAGAGGGGGTGATGGAATTTATATTGACGTATTCGAGCTTTTTCCCGGAGATTTGGCTCTTTGCGAGGGCGTTTTTTCCGATTTCTGCGCCAAGATTAGAGGGGGTCGTTTCGATAAGCGTGTTCCACTGACCACAGTTTGAACATTTCCCTGCCCACTTCGAAAAAGTCATTCCACACTCGGAACAGGTGAATTCTGCATGGACTTTCGCCATCTTAGACCTCCTTTCTGAGATTTTAAGGTTGTTTTAAGCTAATTTTAAGGTATTTTTAAGCTTTCTTTAAGGTTATTTTAAGGTTCCGCAAACGACGTTGTTCGCGTGAACCCAGCCTTCGAGAGAGCCACCGTCGAGATATTCGCCTTCGGTCTTTGCGGCGCGCATGATTCCGCCCTTTTCGATGAAAGTCTCAAAGGGGTCGGTTATCATATATTCTTGGTCGGTCGGGCCGAAATCATGAGTGTTCACATATTCGACGATTTCTTTAAGGAGAGCGGGAGAGATGATATATTTACTGACGCTCGCGAGGCCAGTGACTTCTTCAGGGCGGGGTTTTTCGGTGATTTTTGTGACGCGCTCATTTTCAATCGTGAGGGCGCCGCCGTTTAACAGGGCAGATTCAGGGCGAGTTACGCCGAGAAGGACAGATTCGTCGGGGGATTTTTGGGCCTTAAGAAGGGACTCTGCGGCAGATTCGCCACCAGGGTTCCAGATGAAATCGTCGCCCATATAAACAAAGACTGGCTCGTCAATTCCGTATTCTTCGACAACCATGGCGACGGGGACAGCGGTGCCGTATTTTGCGGAGGGGTCTTGAGAAACGTAATGGATTTTCACTCCGTCGGGGAGGGTTTTTGCGAGCTTTAGACGATCGTCCTTTCCGCGAGCTTCGAGATAAAGATTTAAGGCGAGGTTGTCTTTGTAGAATTCTCGGACTTGGCACGGTTCGACGTTAGAAATGACCATGTAGATATCTTTAACGCCAGCGGAGATGAGTTCTTGGACGGAATAATCGACGAGAGGGCGATTCCCGACAGGAAGCATGGATTTTTCGATAATTTTCGTGATTGGAAGACGTCGCGTTCCCCAACCCGCGACAGGAATAATAGCTTTCGTGATAGCCATGATGTTGTCCTGTTTAGTTTTTTACATTATATCACGCGGTGGGTGGTTTTAGGCTCAGGAGTGAAGGATTCCACTCTTCAGGAATGTCGGAGAGGTCGAGGAGAGTCGCAATAGAGGCGGCGATGTTCGAGAGACCTGGGGATTTTATGGAAGGATTAGAGGAATACAAATCGCGGTTTTTAGTGTTATCGTAAAAAATACAGGGGACCTTGTTGGTTGAATGGGAAGTCTTCGGATTTCCGGAGGAATCGAGGAGTTCTTCGGCGTTTCCGTGGTCGCCGGTTATAATCATCATTCCTCCGAGCTCATCAACCTTTTTCGCAATTCGGGCAAGAGAAATGTCAATCGCTTCAAGGGCGGAAATTGTCGGTTCGAGCTCGGCAAAGTGGCCTACCATGTCGCCTCCGGGGAAATTCAGGCGGATAAACTTGTATTTTTCTAGATTTTCTAGGACAACATCGGCTATTTCTGCGGATTTCATCCAGGGGCGAGTGTCAAAGGGGAGAGTATCGGACTCGAGACGAATATGGTCTTCGCCCGGCTGTTTTTCGTAGCTGTTGCCGTTAAAATAATAAGTTATGTGGCCGAATTTAACAGCTTCGGAGATGGCGAGTTGAGGAATATTGTGCTTTCCGAGGAGAACGTTGAGGGTGTTTTTAATTTCGACGGGAGAGACCATGGTAAGATGCGGGACGTGAGTGTCGGAATTATATTCGGTCATGCCAGCGAAACAGACGTTCGGGCAGGAATTTCCGTTTGAGATTTCTTGGCCGGGGAAACTGCGGTCGAAATATGGAAAGTCGTTGTATGTGAAAGCCATTGCGATTTCTATTGCGCGGTCGGCACGGAAATCGAAATAGATAAAAGAATCGCCGTTTTCTACGCGTCCAACAGGGGCGTCGGATTCGTCGACGACGACAAAAGGCGGAAGATATTGATCCTGAACTTCGGGGTCTTTCTCTCGGAAGAATTTTATCGCCTCGACGGCGGAGGAGAATTTATGTTCGGCGACGCCATGAACAATCATATCCCAACCGAGTTTAACCATATTCCAGTTGCTTTCGTAGCGGTCGGCGACAGCAACCATGCGGCCAGCGCCGGAAGCTATCTTATAATCGCGTCCGGATTTTTTGAACGGAGCGAGGAAAGACTCGAGGCGGTTAATGTATTTTGGCTCACTCTGAGGGGGGACATCGCGACCATCGAGGACGAGATGAATGCGGATTTTTTCGATACCTTCTTTATCGGCTTCAGAAATCATTTTTTCGAGGTGGGAAATTGAGCTATGGACGTTTCCGTCAGAGAAAATCCCGGAAAAATGAAGGGTTTTTCCGCTTGAAGCTTTTAGATTTGAGATAATTTCGTGCCAAGCTTCGGAGTTGAAGACCTCGCGAGAATCGAAAGCGTCTTCAACTTTAGCGATTCCCTGTTTTGCAATTTGGCCAGAGCCAATGGCATTATGGCCGACTTCGGAGTTTCCCATATCCCCCTTTAAAACTCCGACAGCTTCGCCGGAGGCTTCAAGAGGGATGTTGAGATAGTCTTTTAGAGCATAGTCGAGAAATTCGGTGTGCGCCTGAGTGACGGCGTTGCCAGGCCCGTCTGGGGCGAGGCCGACGCCGTCGAGAATTGCTAGAACGATAGGACCGGAATAGGATAGAGTTTTCATGTTTTAAGCTTTTGGAACCTGTTGGGTTATACAGTGGATATTTCCACCCCCAAGAAGAATCTCTCGGGCGAAAATCGGTTCGATTTTTCTGTCTGGGAATAAATCTTGAAGGATGTTGATTGCGGCTTGATCGTGCTCATCGTTGAATGTCGGAAGGATAATCGCGCCGTTGCAGTTGTAGTAGTTGATATAGCTAGCAGGGAGACGATCGCCTTCGTTGCGAGGGAAAGTCCCTTCTACGACATCAACGCCTTCGGATTCTTCTTTCGTGATGGTGATTGGGTTCGGGACATGAATCTTCGTGATTTCTAACTTTCGGCCTTTTGCGTCCGTGACGGATTCGAGATATTCGAGATCCTTTTTTGAGCGTTCGTGCTGAGGGTCTTGTTCGTTGTCTTCCCAAGCGAGAACAACCTTCCCCGGAGCGACAAACTGGCAGATGTTATCGACGTGACCGTTCGTGTCTTCGTCTTTATAAATCCCGAACGGGAGCCACAGAACTTTCTCGGCGCCACAGTAATCTAGCAGATATTTTTCGATTTCTTCCCGAGAAAGATCGGGGTTTCGACCTTTGTCGAGGAGGGTTTCTTCGGTTACCAGGAGAGTGCCTTCTCCGTCGGAATGAACAGAACCGCCTTCGAGAATAAAGTCAGGGCGATAACGATCGACGGCTTCGATTCCACAGATTTTTGAACCGATTTCGTCGTCTTGATCCCATGGGAAGTAGATTCCGTTATAAAGGCCACCGTAGCCGTTAAATTTCCAGTCAACAGCACGAAGGCCGCCCTTTCCGTCAACAACGAAGGTCGGGCCAGTATCGCGGACCCAGGAATCGTTGTTAGAGATTTCTACAACGTGAACATTTCTCATATTCATTCCGAGAACATGAGGATATTGAGCGGGGCTGACACCGACATTAACAGGTTCGTATTTCGCGATTGTTTCAATAACTTGCCTGAAAGCTTTTTGCGCCGGCTTGGCGCCGAGACGCCAGTTGTCTGGACGCTCGGGCCAAAGAATGTATGTTGCGCTATGCTCGCTCAGCTCGGATGGCATATAATAGCCATCTTGTTTTGGGGTTCTATTTTCTATTCGCACGACGTAAAGCCTTTCTGCGTTCGTCTTTTAGCGAAGCGTTATAAACCAGAACTTCTCCGATAACTACACAAACAACTGTTGAGATGATAAGAACTTTGTTATCCATAATAGCTTCAAAGCTGAACTCCGGAACAAGCGTAAAGAATAGAGAAATAAAGAGCATAATGACAGGAACAATTCCGAACAGAGAGATTTTTAGGCCACTTCCAGAAATCCAGTACCCCTTCTTGTCTTGGATTCCCTTTTTGTGGAGTTTCATGAAGGCGAAGAACATCGGGATGTAGCCGACCAAGAGACACACAAGCGAGAGGTCGAAGAAGGCCCAGAACATGTTTGTGAGTTCTTCGGCTTCGGGGAAGAGATAGGCGAGAAGGATACCGGCGACTGCAAGAATCGTAGCGACGATACTGGTATAAATAGAAACCATATAGGGAACGCCGTCTTTGTTGAGTTTTTTCCAGGGTTTTGGAAAGACGCCGTCTTTTGCGGCGTAAGCCGTGACGGAGTAAACGCCAAATTGCCAGGAAGCAATATTCGCGATAAGAGTATAAATAAACATACAGCCGACGACAGTGATAATTGCGCTGACTGCACCCGCGGAAAGCCCAACAGCATTAAGCAAAACTTCATAGGATTCGAGAAGTCCAGAGTTCGTGGCGATTTCTTCCAGAGGAATTGCGACGCCCATCGCAAAGCTCGGGAGAAGGTAGAACACGGCGATAAGAATGCCGCCGAGAATGATAGCTTGAGGAATTTGTTTCTTTGGATTATCCATGTCGTCAATGAAGGTTCCAACAACTTCAAAGCCGAGCATATTGAAGATAATCAAAGATACGAAGGAGACGCCTGTCCAATCTATCCCGCCTTCGCTAGAAACGAGAGGCATGAGATCGTGCCAGGACTCAATCGGATTCGCAGAACCATGTTTTGCGAAGACGTAAATTCCGATAAAGCCGATCCCGGCAAGAACGATAAACTTCGCGATTGCGCCGACGTTCGCAACCCAAGCAGATTGGGAGATGCGGAGCATTCCGAGGATGGTAATCAAGACGATATAGCCGACTTGAATCAGAAGAACGGCCGTCAAAGATAGCTCAACGCCGAACGATTGCATGATGAGAGTCGTAAGAAGGTCGGCAAGAGAGGCGATCCAGAGCGGGAAGTTCACCCAATAGAACCAGGCGACACGGCCAGCCCATTTCTTTCCGAGGGCCTTTTTGACCCAGGTGTACATTCCGCCTTCGGAAGGGTATTGAGTTCCGAGTTCGGCAGAAATAAGAGCGTAAGGAATAAAGAATCCGAGGATCATGATGACCCACCAGAGATATTGAGAGTTCCCAATCGAAGCGGTCGGCGCGACGGCGTCAATCACGAGAACGATACAGACCGTGGCGAGAACTGCCGAAAACAGTCTGAATTTAGGTTTTTTTGTTGGCATTTTAGTTGTTGCCCTCCTTTTTGTTTTTAATTTCATCAAGCGCTGTTTGCGCAACGCCACCAAAATATAAGCAAAGTCCACGTTGGGCGGTCAGACGGTTTTCGGCTTGGTCGAAACAGATAGAGTTTTTTCCATCCATAACAGAGTCGGAGGCTTCTTCGTTTCGGTTCGCAGGGAGACAATGCATGAATTTTGCGTTTTCATTCTTCGTCGCAGACATAAGGTCGTCGTTGACTTGGAAAGTCGGGTAGAAATCTTTCATATAGACCTCTTTCGGAGTCTCCTTGTCGTAAAGACCATACCAAACATCGGTATAGACAAAGTCGGCGCCTTCGAGACAGGCTCGATCTGAAGTAACCTTAACGGAACCGCCGTATTTTTCGGCATTTTCTCGACCGATTTTCTGGAAATCTTCAGAGAGAAACTTGTTTTCGGGAGCGTAATGAACGTAATTCATACCGAGCTTTGTTGTAATCATCATTAAACTCGCGCAAACTTGCGTGCAATCGCCAACAAAGACAACTTTAACATCGTTCCAGTCTTTTTCCGGGGGGAGATTATCGAGGATGGTGATAATGTCGCCGATTTCTTGGGTCGGATGGTTGTAGTCGGACATACCGTTCAAAACGGGAACTTTCGCGTATTTTGCGAGAGCTTTCACTGATTCGTGACGATCAACGCGCGCCATGATGAGATCGCACATTCGGCCGAGAACCTGAGCGGTATCTTCGATTGTTTCGTGAGCACCGAGTTGGATAGCGCCGGGGGCAAGATTGAGCGCATGACCACCGAGCTGAGACATAGCAACTTCGAAGGAAACACGAGTTCGCGTTGACTTCTGCTCGAAGAGCATTGCGAGGTTTTTATGGTAAAGAGGGTTGAAGGTGTGTCCGGATTTTATAAAATCACGGACAATAACCGAGGTTTTTATGATGTCGAGGATTTCAGACTGGTCGAAATCCGTCGTGTCGATGAAGTCCTTCCGGGATGGGGACTTGTTCGTTAAAGTGTAAATGCTATCATCCATAGTTTGATTCTATAATAAAATACAAAAAAGCACAAGCAGAAAGCTTATTTCGTGATAATTGTGCCACTTTTGAGTTTCAGGGCGTCTTCGAGGTTTTTTAGGGAACAAATTATACCAATTTTTCCTTTTTTTGCGAATTCTGTCGCCGCGAGAACCTTCGGGAGCATTGAACCAGCTCCGAAAAAGCCTTGACGGGCGTAATATTCGGCCTCTTTCGAGGTTAGGCGACTAAGTGCGAGCTGATTTGGTTTTCCGAAATTTAGATAAGCGTAATCGACAGCAGTCACAGACAAAAATGCGTCGGCTTTTATCATTTCGGCGAGTTTTTCGGCAGCAAAATCTTTGTCGATAACAGCATCGACACCTTTAAGGACGCGGAGGACCTTTGTTCTATAAACTGGAACACCGCCCCCGCCAGCGGCAATGACTGTCGAGCCGGTCTTTAAGAGATCGAGAATCTCACGTTTTTCAATAATTCCCTTGGGTTTTGGAGAAGGAACGACACGACGATAACCTCGGCCGGAATCCTCCTTCACGATCCAGCCTTTTTCTTTCGCGAGTTTTAGAGCTTCCTTTTCGGAATAGAACTGACCGACGGGCTTTGTTGGATTCTTAAATGCGGGGTCGTTTTTGTCGACTTCGACTTGAGTGATGACGGTCGCGACTTTCTTATTTCTTCCCTCTTTTGCATAAGCGTTGTATATTGATTGTGCGAGCCAATAACCAATTTGACCTTGAGACATAGCGACGGCGGTTTCGAGCGGCATAGCAGGAGCCTTGTCGGTCGCAGCTTGTTCTTCGTGGATTAGAATGTTCCCTACTTGAGGTCCGTTCCCGTGAGCAACGACGATGTCAAAGGACTTCGATAATTTTGCGATAAGTTCGCCGACCTTTTTTGCGACGGATTTTTGAGCTTCGGCAGAGACTTCCCCGTTTTTCTGGAGAGCGTTTCCGCCGAGAGCGATGACGATTCGTTTTTTTGGCATTTATTTTCCTAACAATTTATACATTTCTTTTTTGTATTTTTCGACACCGGGTTGATCAAAAGGATCTACTCCTTGAAGAGTGGCAGAGATAGCGCAAGCGACCTCAAAGAAGAAAATAAGGAAGCCAAGAGAGCGCTCGGAGATGCCGTTTTCGGCGTCTTCGTCGAGAACTTCGATTTCGAAGGTGGAGATTCCGCCAGAATCATGAGCTTTCATCGTGGCCTGGAGGGCTTTTTCAGAGATTTCGGTCAGAGGAACGCCTTCGAGATAATCTAGGCCGTCATGAGAATCTTTCTCTGCGGGGACGGTAAGGGGGTTTTTCTCTGAGGAAACTCTCAGGAAGGTTTCGAAGATATTTCGGCGACCGTCTTGAAGATATTGACCGAGAGAATGGAGGTCGGTGGAGTAAATAACTGAGGCGGGGAAGATGCCTTGTTTGTTCTTTCCTTCGGACTCTCCAAAAAGTTGTTTCCACCATTCGTTAAAATAGAGAAGCCTCGGCTCGAAGCTTGCGAGGACTTCAACATCGCAACCACATTCGTCGTAAAGATAAAAACGGGAGAAAGCGTAGGAAACAAGCATGGATGTTTCGAGAGAATCGGAGGAAACTTGAGAGTTTTTACACTCGAGCGCGCCGTTTAGAAGCTGACCAATATCGCAGCCGGCGACGGCGAGCGGAAAGAGGCCGACGGGCGACAAAACAGAGTAACGGCCGCCGACTCCGAGAGGAATATCGAAGGTTTTATATCCGTTTTTCTCGGCTTCTTCGCGAAGAGCGCCCTTTTCGGGGTCGGTCGTTAAGATGATTCGGGATTTCGCTTTTTCGGCGCCGTAACGAGAAATAAGTTCCTTTTTAAGAATTCGGTAAGCCAGAGCGGGCTCAAGGGTCGTTCCGGATTTAGAGATGACGTTCAGAGAGAAGTCTTTTCCTTCGAGTTTTTTAAGGATTTTTTTCAGTTCGAAGGAAGAAAGGCTATTTCCAGCGAAGAGGAGTTTTGTGCGGGATTTTTCGGAGTTTTCTAAATCAAGGGCTTCGTAAACGGCGCGAGTCCCGAGGTAAGACCCGCCGATTCCGACACAAACGAGATAATCGGAGGATTCTTGGACTTCTTTCGCGACCGAAGAAATGTCGCCGAGGGTTGAAGCGAGGGTTTTATCCGGGAGGTCGAACCATTCCCCCATCGGATCTTCTCTTAAATCTTCTATGATTTCGGCGGCCAAATCATAATCTAAATCAATATCGTTTCTCATGTATTTATGATAGCATAAGAACGATAAAAAGTTTTACAAAAAATCGAATTTCTTAAAATGGTCCCCGGAACAGGGGTTGAACCTGCACTCGATTGCTCGAACTAGCACCTGAAGCTAGCGCGTCTGCCAATTCCGCCATCCGGGGAAGATAAAAATATTATACATTATTTTTTATAAAACGTTAAATGGTTGTGATATAATTAGCACATGGAAAAACTTGTTCCATATATTATTTATTTTTTTGTTTATTCTTTTATTGGTTACATAATAGAAATAATATATTGTTCGATTGCAGAAAAAAGAATCGTTAGTAGGGGGTTCTTGTTTGGGCCGATTTTGCCTGTTTATGGATTTGGAATGGTCGCGGTTCTGCTCGCGACAAAAACCGTCCGAGATGATCTTGTTTTAACTTTTCTTGTTTCTATGCTAGTTTGCTCGACGATAGAATACTTTACGAGCTGGCTGATGGAAACTTTATTTCAAGTTAAGTGGTGGGACTATAGCGAAGATACAAAATTTAACTTGAACGGACGGATTTGTCTGCATAATTCCCTTTTGTTCGGGATTGCAGGATGTTTGATTGTTAAACAAATCCAACCGATTGTCGATAAGTTTTATTTTTCTTTAGAGCCATATCAATGTCATGTGGCGATTTTTTTACTTGTGCTCGTTCTTTTAGACACGGTGTTTTCCGCGTTTGTTGTTAGTGAAGTCAAGAGTAATTTGTCGCTGAAATTCGGAAAAGGAGACCAGACAAACGAGATTAAAAAACTCGCGAGGAGGTTCGTTTTGAAATTATTGACTGGGAAGACTTTTGCCGAGCGAAAGATAAAGCAGGCGAAAAAACTCGCCAAGAAGAAACAGAGAGAACTAAAAAGACGGCTTAATATGTAAAATGTATTGACAATGTTAATACATTGTCAATACATTGCCGAGAAGCTTAAAAATCCCCCTGACTGGGGGATTTTTAAAGCTAAGGAGCAGGAGGAGTAGAGGGGGTTTCTGGAGCGGGTGGATTGTCTGGAGTAGAGGAGCTATCTGAGGTAGAGGGGGACTCTGGAGCGGATGGGCTATCTAAAGCCGAAGAATCGTTTCGGGCCGAGGGACTATCTGGGGCGGAAGGGGACTCTGGAACAGATGGGCTTTCCGGGGCCGAGGAGCTGTCTGGGGCGAAGGGATTAGTCGGGACGGGCTGAATCGGGGAAGCGGGGGAAGGCATAGAAGCGTCAGAAGAGGCGAGCTTTGCGCGCTTTCTTCGGCCGTGAATAAGGAGAATCAGGACAGCGAGGAGAATTACAATAATCGAAGATCCGCCAACGATATAGGGAAGATAATTCGTTTCTTCTGAGGCGGAGGAGGTTGTCGTCGCGGCGGTTTCTTCAATTTGAGACGTTTCTGAAGAAGACGCGAGGGTAACTTCAGGGACGGCGGGAGCTTCGGAAGTGTTAACTTCGACCTCGGAGCCAGCAACGAAGAGTTTATAGCCGTTCGAGTAGATATTTGTGTTCGAGGCGTCGTCATTTAGGAGCTCGCTTAGATATGTGTCGGCGGTTAGAACGACGGTCGCTTCCCGTTCGAGGGACATTTGGACGTTCGAGGCGGCGTTGTCGGAGTTTATTGCGCCCTTGAAGAAGCTAGATTTCATAAGGCTGAACTGAAGGGAAGAGAGATTATCGAGAATAATGTCACCTTCGGCAACTTGGCCGTCGAAGTTAAGTTCGACATGACCGCCGTTGTTCCCTGTTTCTCCCCATTTCGCGGACTCAGCACGGAGAAAGACGCCGGAATTGTCGTTGTTTATGATTTTGTTACCCGAGAGAGCAATCTTCGCGGTCGTGTTCGTGACATAAAAAGTGTCGCCTTGGTTGGTCTCTAACAGGGAGTTTACGGCCATGAAGCTACCGGAGCCGACGGTCGCATCGCCAGACATAGACTGGTAGATGAAAATGTTTTTATAGGTTTCGGAATTGCCGTTTAGAGTGTTGTTGGTGTCGGAAAGGGTGGAATTTTCTAAATAAACATCGTTTGCGCCTTCAACGACAACACCTTCTGACGAGGAAGATTTTAACGTAGCGCCAGAAACGCGGATGCTTGCTGTCGAATAAATCGCTGGGGAACCTTGACCAGAGGTCGAGAAGGAGCCGCCTTGGACGGAGATGTTTCCGCCACCTCGGTCGGAACGGATAGCTGCGGAGGAATTTCCAGAGGTTTCAACGGCGAGATTGGTCGCGGTCAGAGAGCCGCCTCCGGTCACCATAATTCCGCCCGAGTTGTTTCCGGAGGTTTTTATAGTGGATTCGGAAATGTCGATGATTCCTGAACCGTAAGCAAAAACAGCATTCGCGTGCGCACCAGAGGTCGTTACGGAGGCATTCTCGAGAACTAATCTTCCTCCCGTCGCGAGAACTGCGGCGTTTGTGCCATAAAAATCGGAGTTTTCCGAGGTTTCGTCGCCGGATTTAGTGACGGTCGGGGAGGAGAGAGTGAGTTCTCCGTCAGAGACGAGAATGGCGTTTTCTCCGCCAACGGTGCTGGAGTATTCTTCTTCGCTAATACTAGCAGAGGAAGAGTATTCCGTGACCGCGGAATATGTGATGTTGTCTGAAGAACCTCCTCCTGAGCCGCCGGAGGGAGGTTGACCACCTCCTTGGGCGCTTGGAGGAGTTTGGTTTTCGTTTGTGAACATTTCCGTTTCCTTATTTAACGTATTTATGTTTATTATATAACGGAAGCGGAAAGATTGTAAGATTTTTTAGACTTTGTTGATAACGGGGATAACAATCGGAGTGTGGCCGGTTGCGTCGAAAAGAATGTGAGCAATGTCCTCTTTAATCTCTTCTTTGAGAACTTTAAGCTCGGGGTCGGTCGAGATGGACTTATCGGTTTTTGCGCGGAGGTAATGACGGATTTTTCCAATCAGTTCTTCGGAGTTATCGAGATAGATGAAAGCTCGAGAGACGATGTCTGGGGTTTTTATCAGGCGACCGGTCTTTTTCGAGAGGGTCAAGACGATAACGAAGATACCTTCGCGAGAGATGTGAATACGGTCTTTAACGACAGCTTCGTGGACGGGCTGATCAGCGTCGTCATAGAGTTTGTTTCCGACGTGAATTCGGCCGGTTTTCTTGATGGTCTGGTTCGGAAGAAGCTCAATAACGTCGCCATTGTCTGCGAGAATAATGTTGTCTTTAGGGATACCGACGACATTTTCTGCCATCTCGGCGTTATGTTCGAGCATATAAAACTCACCGTGGTAAGGGACATAGTTCTTGGGGTGGAGACGAGTAACAAATTCGACGTGATCTTCGTAGTAGGCATGACCGGAGAGGTGGAGCGGGCCGAGATTTGTTAGGTGGCCTTTTCCGTTTTGGATGACGGTTGCACCTTCGCGGAGAAGTCCGCCGACAGTTGAGACGACGTGGGGCTCGTTCCCTGGAATAGGATTAGACGAAAAAACGATAGTGTCGGTTGGTTTGATCTTGATGAATTTATGAGAGCCGGAAATCATGCGGTTCAAAACGGCGTTCAACTCGCCCTGAGAACCGGTGCAGACAATAGTGATTCTTTCGTCGGGGAGTTTTATGATGTCCTCCATCTTTACGATGGTGTCTTTCGGGACTTTTATAGAGTGAGCGCGGAGGGCGACTTCGACGTTGTTAATCATGGAGAAGCCTGAGAAAGCGACTTTTCTGCCTCGTTTCGCGGCTTCCTTTAAGATGAGTTCGATACGGCCAATCTGGGAGGAGAAGCAGGAGACGATAACACGACCGGAGGCGTAGTTATCCATGACTTTTCCGAGGTTTTCTCCGACGTCAAATTCGGAGTGAGGATGCTTCCCTGGAGAGTCGATGTTAGTCGATTCGTTCAACATGAGGGCGATTCCCTCTTTGTTTGCAATTTCGTCAATGCGTTCGTAATCGGTTTGGACGCCGACAGGATTCGCTTCGTGACGCCAGTCTCCGGAGAGGTAAATCACGCCGTTAGGGGTGCGGATGACGATGGCGGTGTTACCGGGGATGGAGTGGAGGGTATGGATAAATTCGACAGAAAAATGTTCTGAGACTGAGATTTTTTCGTGCTTAAAAGGGTCAACAGCGATGTAATTTAAATCGGGAACGTCGGAGAGTTCGGACATCTGTTTTTTGATCATGCCGAGAGTAAATTCGGTTCCATAGATAGGGGTCGTGAGATTAAACTTCGGCAGGAGATGGCGACAGGCGCCGATGTGGTCGAGGTGGGCGTGAGTGAAACAGATAGCCTTGACGTGGTCGCGGTTGTCCTCTAGGTATTTTATGTCGGGAATGAGGTAGTTTACGCCGGGGTAGTCTCCGTCGGCAAAAAGAACGCCCATATCGACAACAATCATCTCGTTTTTGTATTCTATGACGGTCATGTTTTTTCCGATTCCGATTTCTCCGAGACCGCCGATAGGAATGATGCGAACAGCGTCGGGGTTTGGACGAGCAGATTTAAGCATGGAGTTCGTCACCTGAGAACCGTTATAACCGTTATAACGGGATTTATTAACAGGGACGCCGATGATATGTTGGGTCGCCTGAGCGTTGACGTCTTGAGAGAGCATTTTTTGATGGTGAACCATCTCGCCCTTGCGCGTCGAGACGGAAAGGTTAACCTTGCGCTTTTCTGCCTCGGATTTAACGGGTTTTTGGGCCTTTTTGGGGGATTTTGAGGTCTTAGGTTTCGCAGATTTCGCGTTTGAGGCGGTTTTTGAGGGTTTTGAGGCGTTTTTCTTCGAAGAGGCATTAGATCGCACTAATTTCTCGTCCTTGCCTCCTGGGGCAAAATTTGAGTTAAAATTGCGTTTTTGAGACTCTTCAAAACGTTTTCTGATGTCAGGAAGTCGCTCTGCGCCCTGTTTTAAGAGACGAGCACGGCGCTCTTGCTCCTTTAGATTCATAAGTTTTCCTTTTTATTTATAGAGGTTAATAAAAACAAGTAAAAATGATTATATCTCTATTATATCAAAAATAACTTAAAAAGTCAATGTTAAGTCAATGTTTTGGAGCTTCAAACCATAAAAATTAGGAATTTTCGCGAAAAAATGGTATAATAATAGAGTTTTAAGCATCTTTCTAGAGAGGAGGGCAATAGATGGGTAGCGAAAAAGTTCTTTCAAAAAGTCAAAATCACGAACTGTTGCATTTTTTAGGGGTCAGAACTGGTTCGACGACCTCTCATAACAACGCATATTTTTTCCCAACCCCAGATACGATGGTGTTTGTAGATATGTCGCTTCTTAACATTCCGAAGGCGAAAACACTACTTAAGGGTAGAAAAGATAAGATAAATCGAGTTATACTTTATCTTACACATCTGCACGCAGATCATGCTTCAGGGGTCGTTCCGTTGGCAATTTATATCAAAAATCTGTTCAAAAACAAGATTCTCCTCGAAGTCATTTCTTCGCCAGAGGTCGCAAGAGCGGCTTCGATCGCACTCACGTTAGAGGGCGGAAAAATGACATTCGACTCGGAAACGAAGAAGATGGACGAGGTTCTTAGGTTTTATTCGATAACCGATAAGGGGGCTTTCTGCTACTTTGAAGGGGTCGATGTTGAGGCAGAATCGCTGAGGTTTAAGTATCCGTGGTTCCACGGAGAGATAATTCCGACGAGGCACGACGCTCGACTCACGGGGGCTTGCGGATTTAGGTTTGATTTTTGGAAAACGACAGTGTTTTATTCGGGCGACACAAATACGCTCGAGCCGTTTTCTCCGAGAATTCAGGAATACTGCGACACCGCAATGAACAAGGAAGTTTGGTTTTATGTCGAGACGCGAGTGAACGATTCGAAGAGACATCTTCAGTGGGAGAAAATCCGATTGGAGCTTTCGCTTCTTCATCAGTTTATCGGGAAGAGGTTCCATGTTGTTTTAATGCACTATAATCAGCCCGGAATTATTATTCCCGACCTTCTTGAGCTCAACAAGGATGGGCATTGGATTGAGCTTGCGGAGAGTGAGGTGATTTCGACTTAACAAAAAGTCCCGCAGAGATAGCGGGGCTTTTTTCTAGGCTAGGCTTCTTTTTTAGCGTCGTCTCTTGAGGCTTCGGGTTCCTCAGGAGTTTCCTGTTCTTTAGAAGGAGCTTCGGTTTCTTCGGAGGAATCATCCGAGGCTTCAGGGGCTTCTTCGGATTTTTCGAGGCTTTCCGAGGCTTCGGGGGCTTCTTCGGACTCTTCTTCTTCGATTGCGGAGAGGAGAGAATCTTCGACGTTAGTTTTTTTCTTCTTCTCGGGAGCTTTCGCAAGTTCGATGTCGAGCTCGTAGCCGGTTAACTTCGAGGCGAGACGGACGTTTTGGCCCTGGCGACCAATTGCGATAGACTGTTGATCCTCGGTGACGTAAACTTTAGCGTTCTTTCCGTTGATTTCGACTTTAACGACCTCGGCGGGCGAAAGAGCTTCGCGGATATATTCGGAGGCGTTATCGCTCCAGGTTATAATGTCGATTTTTTCACGTTCGCCGATTTCGTTCATGACGGCTTGGACGCGGACGCCACGGCTTCCGACGAAAGTCCCGACGGGGTCAACCCCAGGAACAGAGGACATGACGGCGATTTTTGTTCTTCGGCCAGCTTCGCGAGCGATGGCACGGATTTCTACGGTTCTGTTTTCTATCTCGGGAACCTCTTGACGGAAGAGATATTCGACAAATTCGGCGCAACCCCTCGAGAGAATGAGCTGAGCGCCACGTTCGTCGCGGTCGATTCCCTTGATATAAACCTTGAGGCGAGAACCAACAGTGTAATATTCTCCGTCAATCTGTTCACTACGAGGCATAATGCCGGTTGTTCGACCGAGGTCGATGCGAACGATATTACGTTCGACTCGAGAGACCATGCCGGTCATGACGGTTCCGATTTTGTCTTCGAACATATTCAAAACGGCGTCACGTTCAGCTTCGCGAAGGCGTTGGAAGATGACTTGCTTCGCGGTTTGAGCCCCGACGAGAGAAATGTCCGTGACTTTGTGTTTTTCTTCGACAATTTCTCCAATTTCTTTGCCTTCGGCTTCGTCTTGAGGGATTTCCGTTGAAGGATTGTAGGCGAGACCGGATTCGATGACGGTTCTTTCGACAAACACGTCAGCTTCGCCGGTATTTACGTTCAAAACAGCGCGAACGTTCATGTCTTTGTCGCCGTTATCTCGGCGCCAAGCGGCAGCAATCGCCATTTGAATAACGTCGAGAACGACTTCTTCAGGGAGATTTTTTTCCTCGGCGATGATTTTCACCATCGAGGACATTTGTTTGAGGTCTAAACCTTCCATTTTTTCCTTTCTATTTTCTATTTCTATACTAAAAACGCCGACCTTCTTCAGGTCGGACAATAAGGGTATGTTTTTATTATACACCATATATACAGAAAAATCAAGAGGGTATATAATGTTATTATGATTGAGATTAAAAACGTCACGAAGTTTTATGGAAACAAAAAGGCGCTTGATAAAATTTCTTTTACTGTTGACCAGGGGGAGATTTTCGCATTTATTGGGCATAACGGAGCGGGGAAAACGACGCTTATCAAGGCGATTGTCGGGATTCATGAGTTCGACCACGGGGATATTCTTATCGACGGAAAGTCAATAAAAACCGAACCGATAGAGTGCAAGAAAAAACTCGCGTATGTTCCGGACGACCCGGAGCTTTACGAAGAAATGAAGGCGATTGACTTTATAAATTTCGTTTGTGATATGTACGAAATCGACGAGAAAACTCGAAAGAAGAATATTGAGAGATACGCGGAAATGTTCGAAATAAAGCATGAATTGAACGGAGTTATAAAATCTTTTTCTCACGGAATGAAGCAGAAAGTCGCGCTAATTTCAGCGCTTTCTCATGAGCCAGATGTGCTCGTGATGGATGAGCCATTCGTCGGACTCGACCCGAAGGCGATTTTTGATATGAAGGAAGTTATGAAAGAGATGGCGAGGGAAGGCAAAACAATTTTCTTCTCGACGCACATTCTTGACGTCGCGGAAAAACTCTGTTCGAGGGTCGCTATCGTTAAGAAAGGAAAACTGGTTAAACTCGGGAAGATGAAGGAAGTCCGAGGCGACGCGTCGCTCGAGAAAGTGTTTTTGGAGCTTGAAGAAAAATGAGAGAGAGTGGAGGGTTTGGGACGAGACTAAAACAGAACGCGAAGCGGATGTCTTCGCTTATTCGAGCAAGCCTATCCGAAGGGATGGGGCTGTTCGAGTATAAAACAAAAAACAGGGGTGCAAGCAGGATTGTTCCCTTTGTTTTGATATTTTTAGCGTTTGGGTCGATTTTTTCCTCGGCGCTTGGGCTGGCGTGGGACATGAAACAGAGCGGGACGGAGGCGATGATTCTTTCCCTGTTTACTCTCGCGACATTCGTTCTGATTATCGCGGAAGGGATTTATAAGTCGAGTAGCCTTTTGTTCAACTGCAAGGACAATGATATGCTTCTTTCGATGCCGATAAAAAAGTCGGAAATTGTGTTTCTTAGAATATTTAAGTTTTATCTGTTTCAGATGATTTATAATGCGATTTTTCTCGGGCCGGGAGTGCTGGCATATGCGATTGTCGCAGAGGTGAGTGCAAGTTATTATTTTGTGGCGCTCCTCGCGTTCTTGCTTTTGCCAGTTATTCCTGTCGCGATTTCTTGCGTCGCGGGAGCACTAACTTCGATTCTCTCTTCGAAGTTTAGGAAGAAAAATTTACTTCAGATTATGTTTTCTTTTCTTTGGATTGGAGGGTGCTTTGCACTGGCGTATATTTTGGACTTTTTCGGAGACGCGGGGACGAGCGTAGGAGTGGTTGGGGAGAAATTTATGCGAGTTTATTATCCCGCGAGAGCGTTCGTGAAAATGGCGACAGAGTTCGACATTATTACGATGGTAATTTTTATCGCGATAAACTTAGCGGTGTTTGGGGCGGTGGTTTTATTTATAAGTAAAATATATTTCAAAATTGTGACGAGAGTGAATACAGGAGAGGGCGTCGAGAGACGGGGGAGATTGAAGTTTACACAGAGCGGGAAAAAAGTTGCAATCATCCGGAAAGAAATTAGAAAATATTTTTCTACACCCGTGCTTGTTTCTAACACGGCGATTGGGTTGATTCTTTATCTCTTCGCGATTGGGGCGGTTTGTTTGAAGTTTGATGAGATAGCTGGGAGTTTAGCGGAGGGGACGGAGATTTTTAGCGTGGAACAGATACGAAGTTTTGTGCCGACAGCGCTGTTTTGTCTCGTGATTTTTACGAGCATGATGACGTTTATCTCGGCGACGATGATTTCTTTAGAGGGGAAGGCGTTTAATATCCTAAAAACCTTGCCGATGAGACCGAAAGATATACTCGAGGCGAAAGTTCTCGCTTCGGTCGCGCTGATAGTTCCGGCGCTTCTCCTCGGGGAGGTTGCAATGTTTGTTGTTTTTCCGATGAAACTCGTTGATATGGGGCTAATATTGGCGGGGACGCTGGTTTTTCCGCTTTTGACCGAAACGGTTGGGATTTTTATTGACCTTAAATATACGAAGTTTGACGCCGAAAGCGAAACGGAAGTCGTCAAACAGAGCGCAGGGATTATGGTCGCATCGTTCTCGGGGTTGTTTCTTACGGTGCTTACGGTTAGCTTGGGAGTTAGTCTCGCGTTCGTCCTGGGACAGACGGCGGGGATGGCAATTCTCGTCGGAGGGTGCGGGGTGATAGATTTTCTGCTTTGGCGAAAGCTCGGAACAAGCGGGGAGAAGAAGTTTTATAGGCTGGAGGCGTAAAGACAAGGGGGAGAAAGATTGTTATTTTTCTTTAAGATATCGTTTTAGCAGGAAGATAAGAAAGAAGGGGAAAGTGTAGAATTCGCCGTTAAAACCGAGGTTTTTTTCGGCGAATTTGATGCCGTATTTTATGTCGGAGAATGTGTTCGTGTTTTTTATTGCGTGTTTGAGGGAGACTGAGGAGCCGTCCGTTGCCTTGATTTCTAGAGGAACGAGCGATTCCCTGTCGCGGACGATAAAATCGAGTTCAATTGTGCTTTTTTCGTTCTTGTAAAAGAAGAGGTCGTACCCAGCTTTTTTGAGCATGTCGGCAGCAAGATTTTCGTACAAAGCACCTTTATAAGTCCCGAAATTCTTGTTAGCGCGAAGATCGGACTGAACCTCGTCATCGAGACTCCCGACAAGAAGCCCGGTGTCGCGGAAATAAACTCGATAATTGTCGGGGTTAAAGTTTCCTCGAAGAGGAAGAGAGGGCGACTCCATGCAATAAGAAATATTCACAATCCCAGCCGTTTCGAGCCAATCAATCGCTCCGAGATATTCGCGACTGCGAGCATTTTCATCGATTTTCGAGATGCGGAATTTTTTATTTTCGTTCCCGAGGAAGACGGGGATTTTTTTATAGGCGTTCATGATACGACTTTTGTCGACTCCTGTCGCATATTTCGTGATGTCTTCTTCGTAATCTCTAAGAATCTGGCGCTGGAGTTCGAGAGTCCCTTCGAAAGTGCGGTTTTTTATGAAAGAAAAAACGATTTCCGGCATTCCGCCGAGAATCATATATTCGTGAAAAGCGTCGAACATGACTTTCAGCTCAAGTTCAGAAAAAGGCTCGAGCGAAAGCATGTGAGAAAAAAGATTTTCAATTTGGGCGGAAGTGTAACCCTTCGCCCAGAGGAATTCTTCAAAGTCGAGAGATGACATTTCGTAATCTTCTTTATTTCCGACGCTGTTCGATTCGATTGTTTTATAATTAATTCCCATGAGAGAACCGGAGCAAATGACGTCAAAACGACCGTCTTGGTGAAAAAACTTCAATGAGGTCGCGCAGTTCGGGCAATCTTGGAGTTCGTCAAAGAAGATAAGAGTTTCTCCGGGGAGGAATTTAAGACTCGGGTTTATGAGGCTCATAGCGCGAATAACGGAGTCAACTTCGAAGCCGTCATCGAAAATAGCCTTAAACTGAGACTGTTCGACAAAATTTATCTCGATGAAATTTTTATAGTTGTTTTTAGCGAAAAACTCAACCGCTCGAGTTTTTCCAATCTGACGAGCGCCCTTGATGATTAGCGGTTTTCTAGAGGGGTTTTTCTTCCAATTAAGGAGAAAAAAATCGATTTTTCGCGCGAGTCTATCATCATTCATACTGTTATTTTACACATTTTTCCGGCTTTTTTCAAGAGATTTTACACATTTTTCCGGCTTTTTTGAGGGGGTGTTTACACATTTTTCCAGAAAAATAGCCCCGGGGGAGCTATTTTGGGTTAGAGATTCGGTCGAAAGGCTGAAAGCCGGATACTATCTATAAAACCTCTATTATGCCAAGATTAGGAATATATCTCGACGGTGGGTTATTTTTTTGAGGATTTTTTCTTTGTGAAGACGATGGAGAAGATGATTAGGAAGACACAGGCGATGATGATAATGAGGAGCCAGATTGGACAAACGATGACGTATTTATCGACTTTGGATTCGACGCCTTCATACTCTACGTTATAGATCACATGGAACACGCCCATAGACGGAGTTTCTTTCCACGAAACTTTCGAAAGGGTCGTATTTCCTGGCATTATCCAAACAGTTTTTGGATCTTCCTCATTTGTATAGACTTCTTCTTTAGAAAATAGAGGAAAAATTTGAAGGGTCTGAGTTGATGCAGAATGGACATTTCCCTCGTTTTTCGTCATGGCAGAGCCGTATATTTCTCCGGTAAACATAAAACTAGGGACAGTAACGTCGGTAATATCTCCTTTTCTGACGGTCTCTCCGGCAACTTCAGCGTAAATAAGGTAGCCCATCTCAAAAACTTCGTGAATACTAAAGCCCTCTTTCGATTCTTCATCTTTCTTTGAACTAACGGAGATTGAGCCATATTGACCGCCGGCAGGAGCATCGGATGGGACGTTTATTTTGTATCCGACTATCTCAGATGAGTTCGGCGGAACAACACCTTCGGTTTTAGAAAGTTCAATCCATTCGGTGATATCGGTATAATGTCCGTTAGCGGTGGCAGTAATATTCTGTTCGTTATCCTGAGTGAAAGGCTCGACATGGAGCTCGTAATAAAAATTTGTTGTACTGCTTGCGGGATTAACAATAGTGAAGGAAGATTCAAAAGTTTCTCCCGGTGTTAGGCTAACCATGTCGTACATTGGTGATAGAGAAAAAGCCTCCGCGGCAAAAACTGGATTATTCCCGATACTAAAGGTGCTAATTATCGCGATTACTAAGGATAAACTTGCTAGTAAGAATGATTTGATTTTTGTAGACATATTATTCCTTTATGAATTATTGTTTTGTTCCGAACTATTTTTACAGACGAACTTCTGAGATTCAAAAACTGTTTTAAAATCAGATAGCGTTTTAGGGTAGCTCTCGTGTGGAATCAAGAAATAATCTTTGCTGAATTCATCATATTCTTTTGATTTTGCGGAAAGATTAATCAGTAGCCTATCATTCATAATCGAAAATTTATTATTAAATTTACTCGTACTGTAATTATAAGCTCGTAGTCCAATATTAAAATTCGCATGAGTGCGCGCTTCTGCCACAATTGCTTCTGAATTATCTGAAAATGTTAAAAGATTTTTTAAGCTAATAGACTTTAGTTCGTCATCACTAGTGAATACGGCCGTAACAGTAAGCTTAGTTTCTTGAGGCTTTGGCTCAAAGCTTCCGAGTTTGTCATAGATTAATTCATTCGAGATACATTCGAGAGACTCGTTTTTTATGTTCGCTGGGTATTCGCCGATTGTAGTCGTCTTTCCCCTGAGAAGCCAGATGATGATTAAAATTATAATGAGTAAAAAGAGCAAGAGGCAGACTAGTTTTATTATGCGATGAGAGCTTTTTACTTTCGCTTTTTCCACCCTTTGCCCTGTTTGCTTCTTTTTTGATGGTTCCGGCTTAAAATACAGCTTTTCTTCCATTTTTTCTCCTAAGCAGTTTTACAGGAAACCCCCTCCCGCTAGGGGGAGGGGTAAAATAGCTCTGCTATTTAATTGATTAGCTTCCGATGCCACGATAAAGTTTGTATGTAACAGTACCAGCATAGGTGTCGGCTTCTTGAGATGCAGCGATACCCATACCGTAGGTGACAGTCAAAGAATCACCTGCTTCATCGGAAACGCCAGCATGTGTCGCGATAACGGTTTCAGTAGTCGGAGCGACGTTAGCTGCGGTAGGAATAGTCATAGCAGTCCCAGCAGAAGCAGAAGTGAGGGCTTTTAGATTATAGCCAGAAACTGCCTCGGAATATGTCGCCGCGAGAGGGATAGTTAATGGATCTGTATCAGCGCCATTACTGAGAGCTGTGCCTTGAGCGGTGATAGAATATCCTTCACCATCGTTACAGACAACCCACATAGTGGTCTGAGCGAATGTATCTGTTGTTGTTCCAGCGAGCATGGAACGATGAACAGTGTGTTGAGAAGGATTGTTCTTAGCAGCTATAATCCCACCTTCATTGTTTATACCGTAGCCAGTGGAAGCCACGTCAGTGTCATTGTGGCCACCTTCATCCGTTCCGGAAGCTGCTTCGGTAGCGCCAGTAGTGTCCCATGCTGTAGCGGAAATTTTACCACCAGCAGAATATGTTGTGTCTGCGGCGTTTGCACCATAATCTCCTTGGCTATTGTCGTGCGTGATGCCACTAGGATAAGGAGTGGTGTTTTTAACGGCAGAGCCGAACGTACAAGACGGAAGAACGTTTACGACGAGTTGGTCGACATGAGAATCGCTTGGATCTGTCGCTTGCGTTGCGAATGTTGCTAGCGGAGCTAACGCAACTGCAAATGAGGCGACAACGCCGGCGCTAGCAATGAGTTTTTTAGACATATGTTTTAGTGTCCTTTTTTATTGTCTAAAGCTGACACTAAACTTCCGTGCTTTCATTATAACACAATAAAAGGAGAAAAGAAGAGATATTTTTTCGAATTTTTCTTGTTCCTACCTCTGTTATTTTCTTAATTTTAGCATAAAAACTATTGACACGAAAAAGACATAAGCGTAAAATAGGAAATACAAAGGTCAATTATTAACATGTTAAATTTTTGTTTGACCTATACTTAAGTTTGGACATTTTAGAGCTTCGCTTTCTTCCGACATCGGATTTATATATTTTCTTCCAAAAATTATGCCTCCGATGGAATCCCTAGGCGCCTAGGGATTTTTCTTTTGCATTCTTAGCTTAAGAGAGATTTTCCGGCGCAACGCGAAAACTTCCTGTTTTTGGAGAGTTTTCGCATTCGCGAGCGACGAGAGATTTCTTTCTGGACCCTATCGAACTCTCGAGGAGGAATAATAGCATCGTGAGAATCTTTTATGTACCATTGTTTTCTTTCGCCGAAGTTCTTTCGGGTTTCGTGAGACAAAAAATCGACCGTGTAGGTCTTTTGGAGGAGAGCGTCGCCCTTGTATTTTTCGTTAGAGAGGATGCTTCGAACTGTCTCAGGAGACCATCTGGCCTTTCCGCGCGGAGTCGGAACGCCGTCGAGAGTTAGGGTTTTCGCGATTCCGCGGAACGACTCTCCGGACAGAAATTCGGCGTAAATCCGCCGAACTATATGAGCCTCCTTCTCGTTTATGACGGGGAGACCGTCACTCCCGCGGTCGTAGCCGAGAAAACCTTTGTAGGGGAGGGTGATTTTGCCGGATTCCATCCGACGCTGTATTCCCCAGCGAACATTCTCGGAAATTGAACGGCTTTCTTCTTGAGCGATGGACGACATTATCGTAAAAATTAGCTCCGCAGTCGGGTCAAGGGAGCTGATGTTTTCTTTCTCGAAATATACCTCAATTCCCTTCGACTTTAGCTCGCGCGTCACAATCAGAGCGTCGACGGTGTTACGTGCGAAGCGAGAAATCGACTTCGTGAGGATGAGGTCGATTTTTCCGGAAAGGGCGTCTTCGACCATGCGAGAAAAGTTGTTGCGTTTTTTAAGATTCGTTCCAGTCAGTCCGGAGTCGGCATAAATCTCGACAAGTTGCCAGTTTGGGTTCGAGGAGATATGCTCGAGATAATAAGATATTTGGGCAGAATAACTGTTTGTCTGGGCGTCGAGTTCGGTCGAGACGCGCGCATAGGCAGCGACTCGAACCTTTTCTCGGCTTTTGTTTGGGTTTTTATGGGGTGTTTTTTGAGGGTTGTGGATTATGATTGTTTCTCGTTTATGGGTTGTTCCAGCCACGGCGTTGGTTTCCTCCTGCTCCCGCGGGAGCTCCTCCGCCGCCCGGCCCCATCATCATTTCTTGAGCGCCGGAACCGACCCGAGAGGTCTTTCCGGAGATTGTTACAGAGTTTACTTCCGCTTCGTTAATATATATTATATATGTTTCTCCTTCCTTGAACTGTTCGGAAGAAAGCGAAGCATGGGAGAAGGATTTTGAGGAGACGTGGGAGAGGACGAGGTTTCCGGAGGAATCTTTTACGGAGAGTTTCGTGCCGGCGGAGTAGGTCGAGTCGAAGTAAACAGAGAGGGAATGTCCGCTCGAGGCTTCGGACGGAGCGGTCGCCATACCACTCGCACCGACGGCGATGAGAGAGCCGCCATTGTAAAATACGCCCGCCTCGGCGTCGAGAGCGCCGTTTGCGGAATTTATCGGACCGTCAACGACAACGGCTCCGCCACTCACCGTTAGGCTTCCGTTCGAATCGAGACCGTCACCCTGAGAATTAACGTAGAGGTTCCCACCGGAGATTTCTATCTTGTAGTTTGAGGAAGAAGCTTGGTAACGCGCCATGTTCGGCGAAGAGCCATCGTTTCCACCTGCGGCATTCACTCCGTCGTCAGAGGCGACGACCTTTATATCTCCGCCGGAAATCGTGACGCTCGAACCCTCGAGGCCTTCGTAAGATTTTTCTATGTTTATGGTTCCGCCGGAGATTTCTAGGGCGGATTCGGCATGGATTCCATCGTCGCCGGCAGAAATTGAGAAGTCGCCACCGGAGATTTTTACCGTTCCCTTTCCAACTTCGTCGGAGTTGTTGGATTTTATTGCGTCGCCTCCGGCAGAAATCTCGAAGGTTCCACCAGAAATCTCAACAGAGTCGCGACCGCGGATTCCTTCGTCTTTCGTGTCGAGTTTATAAGTCCCGGAAGTAATCTTGAGGTCGTCTTTAGAGACGATTCCGTCTTCGTAATTCCCTGTTACGATTAGAGTTCCGGAACCCTGGAGAACGAGATCATCTTTAGAGAAGACAGTCGCACAGATGTCTTCGTCAGAGGTTTTATACGAGGAAGAATCGGAGAAGGTGTTTGTTGTTCCTTCAACGGTTTCTAGAAAGACGGTTTCTGCTTCTGAGACGAGAATTGCGGGGCCGGAAGAATTCTTGACGGTAACGCCGTTTAGGATAAGTTTTACGATTCCGGAGGTGTTTATTTCTATCATCCCGTCGGAGATTTCTCCGGAGAGAGTGTAAACTCCGGGGTTTGAAATTTTGAGCGAGTCTTCCAGCTCAATAGTTTGTTCGGAATACGTTGACCAAGAGACGGCGGAATCGTCGAGGACGCTACTTCCGCTGGGGTTTTGTTTGTTGAAGAAAATCAGGGCGATAACAATAAGAACGACCGGGACAAGGACGAGAAGAATGTAGGGGATGAGTTTTTTGTTGGATTTTGACTTGTTTCTAGGTGGAGTTGTTTTGACGGAGTTTTTTGCGTTCATTAGATAAGTTCCTCTCTCGTGGAGCGAGAAAGAATAACTTTAAGATTGGAGTTTTTTACACGGATTTTATCGAGAAATTCTTTTTCGTTCGCAGATTTTTTAAGGTTTATATCGTAAGTTAACTGATAGAGGCTACCCATGTTGGTCGTTCTCACATTAACGAGTTCGACATGAGTGGCGTATTTTTTGAAAATGTCGTTAAACGCGCCGGTATAGTCGAGGTCTTCAGGGACGGTGATCTGGAGAGTTTGGGGCTGAGCGGAGAGATTGAAGACGTTAGTGTTCGAAAGAACGAGGATAACGAGAACGACAACGGCGGTAACAACAGTGGCGAAGAGGATGTGACCCATGCCGAGAGCGAGACCGACAGCCATCGCAAAGAAAACGGAGGAAATTTCTTTAGAGTTCCCGGCGATAGAGCGGAAGCGGATGAGGGAGAAGGCGCCGAGAATTGCAACAGAGGAGCCGAGCGAGCCGTTTACCATCAACATAACAACTTCGACGAGGAGCGGAAGGATTGTCAAGGTTATCAGGAAGTTTTTTGAGGTTTTTGAGGTTTTTAGGTGGGCGAAAGCGATAACGAGGCCGAGGAGAATCGCGACGAACGAGCAGATTAAAATTGACTTTATGTCGAGAGCGGCCGCCGACGTGTCGAAAATACTATTAAACATTTTTGTTCCTTTCTGTTATTGTTTGATAAATTTTTCCGTATTTAGAAAAACGCGAAGGAAAGACCCTTAATTTCGACAATTCTCGGACGAACCAAAGAGGCATAGAGTTCATGGTTTTTACTTCCATAATTATACAATGTTTTTTGTCGTTTGTCAGGGGGAAGTATTTTTCGTAATCGCCGGGTTTTTCTAGACGCAAATCTTTTTCTCGGAAACGCAAATTCTCGTCGAAGGTCAGGCGGAAATTTTTGTTTTCTTTCGCGACGTAGGCGGTTCGGTCGGAAGAAATGAGAAGTTTCGGCTCGAGATTGTAGATTTTTACGAGGTAGTCGAGTTCATCTGCAATTTGGAGTTGTTTACTGTCTGAAACTTTGTTTTTTTCTAAAATAGCTTTTAGAGAAGACTTCCCGGACTGAAAAGTGTAAAAATCTTTTAGCGGGAGAACAAGACGGCGTTTGTTGCCGATTTTTACGGGGCCTTTAGAAAGTTTCGACTTGACTTCAAAAAATATTTTCGAAGACCTTGTCGGAGTTTCGTAAGCACGGACCCGGATTTTTTCGCGAAAAGGCGGACGGTCGATGGATTTTATAACGAAGTCGAAGTTTTTTGTGTCGAGATATAGACTTAAAACTTGTTCAGAAAAATATTCGTCTCTTTCTAGATTTTTTATAATCGAGGAGAGGAGGGACTTTTTCTCCTCACGAGAGATGAGGTATTTTTCTTCGACTCGTTCTATCGTATCTATGTCCATGGTTTTATTATATCGAAGAAAGCTTAAAAATTCTTAAAAATTTTAAGGTTTCTCGGCAGCGCGGAGGACGTTTTCGAAAAGAATCGTGACAGTCATCGGGCCGACTCCGCCAAACTTCGGGGTCAGAGCCTTCAAATCGTCACGTTCGCGAACTTCGTCGGAGAGATCACCCTTTAAAACTCCGTCTTCAGAAGCAGTACCGGCGTCAACGACAACGGCGCCGGATTTTATATGGGAGTTGTTCAAGAGATGAGGAACGCCGGTCGCCGTGATGACAACATCGAAGGTATTTAGAGAATCTAGGGAGTCGCCTTTTTCGAAGGAAGTTACGTCGTAATTTGAGTTTTTGAACATTTTTTCGAGGGGAGCGCCGACGAGGCGACCACGTCCAACAAGGGCGATTTTTTGGTTTTTAAGTTCGATATCGTAGCCGGCAAGAAGCCAGTTTATCGCGGTCGCAGTCGCGCTGTCGAACTTTCCGGAACCAGACAATCCGTCAACGTCTTTTTCTGGAGATATGAGTTTAAGGACTTCTTCGGTTTGTTCGACGTGTTTTAGCGGGAGCTGAACAATAATTCCAGAGACGCTCTCGTCTTTGTTAGCCTCGAGGACAAGTTTTTTAAGCTCGTCCGCGTCTTTTGCTAGTTTGTCTTCGACTTTTATTTTTATGTCGTCACCATATTTTTTCTTGAGGGCGACATATTTTTCTATGACAGGAGAATCGTTATCGCGAAGAATGAGGAGCTTCGGAGAAATTTTTCGGGATTTTAGAGCGAGGACGGTTTTTCTTTGGCGCTCTTTTATATAGCCGGAAAGTTCGCGGCCGTCGAGGAGTTTCGTCATTTAGGAGTTCCTTTCGGAGGAGTTTTTGGAAATTTTATTTGGCTCTGAAGATTTTTTCTCGGAAGTGGTTTCGGGATTTTCGGAGGTTTCTTCTGTGTGGGGTTTAATAAAGACTGGCTCTTGCTCGAGGGTGAGGCCGAACTTTTCTCGGACGGCGGCTGAGATTTCTTGTTTGGCAAGCTCGAGGTCGTTCTCAGAAGAGGCAGATTCGTTAATGAGAATAAGCGCGGCTTTATCGGAGACGCGGAAGCCGTGGAAGAGCTTACCTTTCAGGCCGGCATTCTCGAGAAGCCAGCCGGTATTGACTTTGTATTCTATGAAAGATTTTCCGGACTTGTCGGTTTTTTCAGTTTTTCGGACAGGAATTCCCTTTTCTTCGGCAAGACGAGCGGAGGATTTGTCGAGATAGATGTTTTTAAAGAAACTTCCGGCGGAGGGGATTTCGGCAGGGTCGGGGAGTTTCTCGGCGCGAATTTCGGAGACGGCGTGGCGGATAACTTCGGGAGTGAAGGAGGTGATTTTGTGCGCGTCGAGGTAGGACTGGAGGGAGTTATAGAAAGGCGGTTCGGGGTTTTTCTTCTCTAGGCGGAAAGTGCAGGTCAGAATAAAATAGCGACCGGCGGTTTCTCCAGAGTTAAAAATAGAATGGCGATAAGCGAAGTCCATTTCGCTCGCTGGGATTTCGACATATTCGTCGAGGAGGGAGTCGAAAGCTTCGACAGAGACGAGAGTTTGAGAAACTTCTTGGCCGTAAGCGCCGATATTCTGGACGGGGGCGGCAGCGACGGTTCCGGGGATTTTTGACATGGCTTCGACGCCAGAAAAGCCCTTTTTCGTAACAAATTCGACAAAATCGTCCCAGATTTCTCCTCCGCCGACCTCGATGAGGAGAGTTTCGGGGGGATATTTAGAAGCTTTAGATGGGCTTTGCTTATCGGAACTTTTTGAAGAAGTTCTAGGGGAGTTTTTAGGACTGTCAGCTGAGGATTCTTCAAGGATTTTAAAGCCTTTGATGTTGTTTTTTATGATGACGCCGGGGAAGCCGGAGTCGAGGGCGATTGTGTTCGCGCCGAGACCGAGAAAATAGACGGGGAGATTTTTTTCTTCGGCGAACTCGAAGGCTTCAGCGCATTCGTTCGGGTCTTCAATTTCTATCAAGAAATCGGCGGGGCCACCAAGGCGCATGGTTGTTAGCTCGGAAAGTTTAACATTTTCTCGGATTATCATATATATATTATATAACATCTTTGGAATATGGTGTAATATAATTATATAATATGAATTATGTCGTAAAAGTAAAACCTGGAGCGAAGACGCCTTCGAGAGTCGAGAAGGGCGAAGATGGGGTGGATTTTGTGGTTTTCTTGCATGAACGACCGAAAGAGGGCGAGGCCAACAAGGCGCTTGTGGAGATTTTAGCAAAACATTTCAAGGTTGCGAAAGGTCAGGTTGAGATAAGGTCGGGATTTAAGGCAAGGCTGAAGCGTGTAGAAATTATGGGAGAAGCAAATGGCGCATAAAAAAGTTTTTATGCACACTTGTTGTGCACCGTGTTCGGTTTTTTGTATTGATTCCCTGCGGGCGGAAGGGATTGAGCCGACTTGTTTTTGGTTCAACCCGAACATACATCCGTATATCGAATATAAAACTCGAAGAGATTGCTTGAAGGAATATTTGAGAACTGTCAGAGTCAGAGGGGTGTTTGTTGAGAAATATGGGTTGGACGATTTTTGCCGAGCGGTCGTTTCTGATATTCCGAACAGATGCGTGAATTATTGTTATCGGGCGAGAATGACTCAGACGGCGCTCGAGGCGAAAAGGAGAGGATTTTTCGCCTTTACGACGACGCTTCTTGTTTCTCCGTACCAGAAGCATGAGGAGCTCAAGGCGGTTTGCGAGGAGATTGCGGAAATGACTGGGGTGGAGTTTTTGTATCGTGATTTTCGGAAAGGGTTCCGCGAGGGGCAGAAAAAGGCACGGGAGCTGGGGCTTTATATGCAAAAATACTGCGGTTGCGTGTTTTCTGAGGAGGAGAGGTATTCTAGGCAAATTTTGAAGGATATGGAGAGAGGGGTGGTTGAGATTTAATGGTTTTTGATGGTTGTTTGTGAAGTCTAGGACCGATTTAGGCGAGTTTAGATGTGGGACGAGATTCGGGCTTGAGAAAGTGGGGTTTATTTTTTTTGAGAAAAGTGATATAGTATTTTAAGGTTGGTCCGGTAGCTCAGCTGGTTAGAGCACGAGCCTCTTAAGCTTGGTGTCGAGGGTTCGAGTCCCTCCCGGATCACCAAACGAACAAAAAAAGACCCCGTAGGGTCCTTTTTTATTCATTCGCTTTTAGGCTTTTGACCATGTCGATTTTTGCCACACGGCGCGTGAGCCAGCTTGATACAACAAACGAAACGAGGAATGTCCCCAGAGCCGAAATTAGACAAGTCGAGAGCGTCACGAATACGCCAAAGTCATACGAATCTTCAATCGCTTCTTTGAAGATGAAATCTGTCACAGCGTAACCTACCGGCAAACCAATAATAATTGCAACAATTGCCACCCATAAGTTTTGTTGAATAAATACACGTCCAATCTTGCAGTCAGAAAACCCAAGCACTTTCAAGGTCGAGAATTGGTAGTCTTTTTCAGCGAAACTAAGAATGCCCATATTGTAAACAATTATCGCGCCAAGTAGCGCCGCAAAGACAACCAGAAGTACGACCATGCTCATCATTGTATCGAGCATCATATTCATACCATCGCGGATAGCGTCGATGTTCTGAATTGACGCTACACCTTTTGGTAAATCACCCACTTCGTCGTCCGTATAAATCGAATCAGGTAAATATTCGCGGCCGAGCGACTCATAGAATTTTCGCGTCATCGTGATATTTTGATTCTGTGGATCGCGACTCATGCCGACAATTTTCGTGCGGTAGTATTTTTTTTCGCCCATTACGTGCCATTCGATTTCTTCGCCGAGTTTAAGGCCTTCATTTTCGGCTAGTTTTTGTGTAATAATTACGCCGTCTTCCGGGATATTCATCGGTTTCCAATCTTTGTCTAGTGTACGTACAGCGTCACCAGAATCGTTAATGAGAATCGAATTAAGTTTAAGTTCGCCGTCTTTTTTGACTTCTACAACAAGCGTCTTTGAACTATTGTGTGAGTATTCGTCCATTAACTCGTTAATGCGCTTCGAACTTGCATCTTCTGCTATGTTCAGACGGTACTTGTAATTATTTATGACGCTAAGTTCGGTTTCTAGATAATTATTCATTGTATCTTTGATACCGAAGCCACAGACAAGTAGGAGCATACAACCGACCACGCCAACTACACCAGTAATTGTACGGACTTTATTGCGAATAATATCGCGGATGTTCCAGCGAGTAGAGAACGACATTTTGCTAAAAATTTTAGAAGTCGTAAAGCGCAAATTGCGACTTTTGACTTTTGGTCTCTCAACACGCAAAATCTCTGCCGCCGGTTGGCGCACATAACTATGCACAACTAAATAGCAAGTGAGGCAAGTTGCGACAATGACGAGCGCCATCATTAGCCAGACGTCCCAGCTTGTAACCGTATGATATTCTGCTACTTC
Organism: Candidatus Saccharimonadota bacterium; assembly: GCA_017545595.1. Classification (GTDB taxonomy): domain Bacteria; phylum Patescibacteriota; class Saccharimonadia; order Saccharimonadales; family Saccharimonadaceae; genus Nanosyncoccus. Next base: position 45,119 of record JAFWLO010000003.1, read on the forward strand.
AAAATAAGTCATTTGCATGTTGAGGAAAAAGTTGCCAAACCAGAAGTAGCCAAGCAGTAAACCTACGCTCGTGCCGAGAATCGCAAGCAGAAGCGCGTAAGAAATGTAATGCCACGCAATACGACCATCTGTAAAACCAAGTGCTTTCATCGCGCCGATTTGCATGCGATCTTTGCGCACGATACGCGCCATCGTCGTCACGACGCAGAGTAGGGCAATCGTAATGAATAAACTTGAAAAGATGCCGACATAAGTCTTACCCTCGTCAATTTCACCTTGATAACTAGCAGCCGAATATTGATCTTTCGCATAAACTACCGAAACTACGCCATCTACATTATCCGTCAAGGCCGTCTTTACGGCGCTTCGGTCATCTTCGTTTTCCACGTCAACCATAACACTTGAATAAAAACGCATTGCTTCTGGCAATTCATTCTGGCTAATATATGCGTAGCCGTATTTGTCGTGCGTCGGAAATATTTCCGTATCATCTTTTACGTATCCGACATGATCCGGCGTATAAATTAAGCCAACGATTTTTTCTTCAAGCTTTACGCCATTTGTGTCGAATTTCAGAGTATCGCCAACTTTCAAATTATTGTTCCTAGCAAAATATTCGTCTAGCCAAATGCCGGATTTATTATTATCGAATGCTTCACCATCTACGACATGAAACTTCGAAATGTCATTAGATTTAATAAAATTTAATTGCAGATCGCGCGAATCTAGATTCTTTACTTCAGCAAGCACAGTTAGCTTACCCTCAGCGTTTTTGGCATGTTCCATTTTCTTTATGTCCGCAACCGTATCGTCATTTAACTTGCCAAACGCATCTAAATCCTGCAAATTGTTATCGGCATAATACTTATCTGCCGATACTTCCATACCGGTCATATAAGCTTTAATGCCAGAGTAGGCCATCATGCCAATAAAAAGCATCAAAAATATTGTGATAAATTGCGAGAAATTCTTACGCATATCGCGTAGCATTTTCCGCCTTAACATATTTCGTCTAATCATACTACCAACTCACTTCGTCAATTGCTTTTGGTTTTTTATTGATGGTGTCTCGTTCGATTTCGCCGTTTTTTAAATAGATGACGTGGTCGGCAATTTCGGCGATTTGGGCGTTGTGCGTTACTATTACGACAGTCGTATTTTCATCTGCTTGCTGACGAAGGAGTTTTAAAACTTCTACGCCAGTCTTAGAGTCAAGCGCGCCAGTCGGTTCATCGCAAAGTAGAAGTGCTGGGTCTTTCATGATTGCACGCGCAATCGAAACGCGTTGCTGTTCGCCGCCAGAAAGTTCGTTTGGAAATTTTTTAGCGTGGCGACCAAGCCCAACACTTTTTAATACCTCGAGTGCATCTTTATCTGTGGTCGATACATCTTCTACGATTTTGACGTTTTCTTCCGCTGTCAAAGTTGGCATAATATTGTAGAACTGAAAGATAAAGCCAACTTTTTCGGCACGATATTTCGTGAGTTGCTTAGCGGTGTATTTAGAAATCTCACGACCATCTACTTCGACGCTACCAGAAGTTGGTGAATCCATACCACCAAGGATGTTCAGAAGCGTTGATTTGCCGGCGCCGGAAGGCCCAAGAATCACGACTAGTTCACCTCTCTTGATAGTTAAATTGACTTTGTTTAGGGCTTTATATTCTTGCCCACCAATAAGATATTCGCGGCTCACTTGACTAAGCTCAACAAAATTAGTACTCATTAATACTCCTATGAATTATTAATATGAAAGTTTAAAATTTGTAGCTCAGTACGACACCGCGATAATGGAAAGATTGGTTGATGTCGTGTCAAATAGACGTTTACAATTATACTACGATTTTCGTTTTTGTCTATTTTTTGTCATTGACATTGTTAGTATTGTTTTTTGCCTCTACGGCTCAGGTAGAGCGGGATGGGGTTAGTTGCCGAGGGTTTTGATCTGATTGAAGTTGACTTTTTCGGCGGCGGCGCGGAGTTTGGCTTCGTTTCCGTAATGCGTTCTTTGGCCAGGACTATCTGAAAGCATGTGCTGGGCGAACGGAAAGCTTGCTGTGCGTTCCAATACGCCTCCAACTCGCCCGACATTACAGTAGACTTTTGCGAGTCGTACGTCTCCGAGCGGAACTTCAAGCGCTTGTTTCATTTCTTCTGGGAAAAAGGTGAGTGAGAATAAATCGCCATCCGACTCGCCTGAAGTTCGTCCGTAGGCAATCGAGGTGTTTCCTTCTATCCAGAGCCTTTGATTTAATGGTTTCATCTTTGCTCTAGTCAAGTTCATCTCGCATTTTGCATATTTTCGGCCAGTTACATCTACCATGTCGCACACAAAATTGCCTTCGCACGTGGTGGTCATCACTCCTGTCTTAACGTCTGGTGATTTTAGCCCATGCTTTTCGTCATAGGAAATTGTGTCACTGATGTAATCACACATAATCCATGAAAGTAGGCCGGTATCGGTGTTTTCTGCTACTAGATAGAATTCGGTGCGTGCGCCCCAAAATACGCTGGTGTGGATGCGAAACATGGTAACGATACCGTAGTATTTTTCTGGGCTACCTTCAAATACGGCGGTTTTGGCTGGTCTGAATCTGTTGGGCAAGTATTTTTGGATTTTGTCTGGGTCGGGGATTTCGTAAAACAAAAATGTGCAGTAAGGCTCTACCACGAAGGGCATTTTGCTAGCTTTTTTGACGCAGCTGTGACGATTTTCCTTTGCGCCCATATTGGAAGGTGTTTCATTTTGGTTTGCATGTATAAGACTTTGCCAACTTCCATCGGGTCGACTAACTTTTCTACGCCTTTGGCATAATTTAAGATATTCATAAGACTATTATACTATCTCACAAAAGGTTGTGGGATATGACATAGATATTATTGGTGAATACCTAGAGGTTTTGATTCAGTCTGACGATTGTAATATGTATTGTTATATTTCGATAAACAATTATTTTAGTTGTCTGATAGTAGAAAACTTTTCTCGATAAGGTTGAAGATCATTTCGTTTGGTAATGTTCCGTCGAGAAGGATTGTAATCCAATTGTTTTTGTTCATGTGATAAGCCGGGAAGATATGGTCACTCGTTTCGGCGAAATCATAAGTCTGATTTTTATCGAACTTAAGATTAATAACGTCGATTGCTTTATCTTCTTTTAGCCCCAGACTCTTGCTGGATATAGTTGCTACTAAAGCAAACCATTTCTTGTTATTGTCATGGCGAAAAACTGCGTAACCTGGATAGCGATCTGGCCACAAGAATTCTGGATTCGCTCCATATTCGGATTTAATGTGTTCTACTACTGTTTTTACTTGACTATTCTCGTTCATTTTTATTCCACGTCAATACTTATTGAGATTTTTCCATCATCTAGGCTTGGCAAATTGTTAATATGCCCAATTTTTGAGTAGCTATAACTTGTGTCGAATGATTCATAGAAGATTACGAGACAGTTATCACCAAATAACATTACGTCACC